>CAYRZQ010000053.1:0-1709 GCA_964428835.1 uncultured Comamonadaceae bacterium
ACGGGTTGGCTAAGGTATTCTTGGCTACTTCTCGTAGCAGTTTTGTTCTCTAATGCGGTACAGTCGCAAGTTTCGACTTACAACATCACCACTTCAAGTGGTACTTACACTCCCATCACTGGGGGTACTGTGCTTTTCACTGGCACTGGAGCAGCTGTGGATGATAACACCCCTGCTTTGCAGACTATCAACAGCTTTGTTTATAACGGTGTTACTGTAACATCGATGTCTGTTACTGCCAATGGTTGGCTTTCAATCGGTGGCACAGCTGCTGCGGGAGGCGCGGTTTATACACCCCTTTCTTCCGCTACCGCTGCTACAGGGTCTCAAGGTGCTATTGCTCCTCTTGGACGCGACTTGATTGGCGCTGAGACTGGAACATGTGAAGTTCGTTGGGAATACCTCAGCGGATCAAATGAAACAGTTATTCAGTGGTCAAATATCCGCCGTTGGGCATCACCTGCTATCGCGGGAGAGTTTTTGAATTTCCAAGTAAGATTGAACCACACTACAAATGCAATTAGCTTTGTTTATGGTACAATGACTTTCGGGAATAACGGAACATTCTCTCAAGTTGGTATTAAAAATGGTACAGCAGCTGCAACTGTTGGTACAACTTTAAACAACTTGCGTTTGTTGAATATTCCAGCAGGTACAACCTGTTCGTGGGCAAGTGCAGTATCAGGTCGCTCAAACGCAGATACTATGTTTGGAACGTCTGCTACTCCAGGTATTACATGCCCATCAGGTACCACGTTCACCTTTACTCCACAAAGCGGTGCACCTGCTTCTTGGGTTACTCCAGTTAGACAGTTTGCAATTCCTACAGGAGTAACTGCAACCGACGCTACCATAACTTGGTCAGCTATTGCTTCAGCTACACAGTACAATGTGCAGTACCGTGCAGTAGGAACTTGCGGTTGGACGAATTTGCCAACAAACCCAGTTACTACTAATTCCGTAACATTGACAGGTTTGACACCTGCTACATCTTACCAAGTGCGCGTGCAATCAGCCAACGCTACAAATTCTGCTCGTTATTCACACTTAGCACTCGGTGGAGTGATAGATGCAGATGGTTATACAACAACAGGATATTTTACTACTCAAGCATTGCCTTGTACAGTAATAACTTCAGGAGGAACAATTTCTTCTACGGTAAACCCAGTTTGTGCTATTGGCAATTCATTCACATTGAACATTACAGGTGCGACATCAGATCAGCCTGCTAACGTTACCTTCCAATGGTTCTCTTCTCCAGATGGTACTAGCTACAGCCCAATTCCAGCTGCGACTTCTGCTTCATTTACAGGAACTTTTTCTACAGATACATGGTATAGAAGAGAGACAATCTGTGCAGCTACATCAAGCATACAAGCTTCTACTGCAATTCAGATTACACTCGCGGCTCCGCTCGCTACACCAACAAACGAAACGTTTGCTACTTATCTTCCAACATGTTGGTTTGAAGCGACCGGTGGTGTCGTGAACCCAATCACTGTTACACCAGCATCAAATAACTGGTTAGGTTCTAACTTCGCCAACGTTGCAGGAAACACTGGTTTCAAGATTAACTTGACAGGTACAAACAACGCTTGGGTAATCTCGCCAAGAATTGACTTGGGAACTGGAAACAAGCGTTTAGTTTACACTTACGCTGTTACAGGACCGAATACCACAGCTTCTCAAACCACTATCGGTACGCACGC
>CAYRZQ010000053.1:1809-20253 GCA_964428835.1 uncultured Comamonadaceae bacterium
ACAGGTCTTTTACCATACACCAATTATACACTTCACGTAAGAACGGATTGTGGCGCTGGCGACTTTAGTTCTTGGTCATCTTCTCCGATTTTCTCAACACGAGGAGATAACTGTCTTGGAGCTGCAAACTTGGCTTTATTGACAAGTCCACTTTCTTCTACAACAGTTGGATTGAACAATGACTTCGGTCAAGCTCAGTCAAGTGCTGCTCTAGCAACGAACACTGCACCAGATGATATCTTCTTCATCGACGTTCCTGCATGTGCTACCTTGACCATTCAAATGACTGCGAGCAGCTTCGATAACGCAACTGCGCTTCGTCGTGGTGGCTCTTGTCCAGGCACAATTCAGATTTCAAGTTTCGATCCTGATTTATCTACTCATACTTACGTAAACACTGCATCAACTCCAGAAAGAGTGTGGTACATTGTTGATGGCTGGGGCACAGGCACAGGAACTTACACGTTCAACTGGTCAATCAGCACAGCATGTCAAACTCCACAGGCATTGGTTTCTACACCTGTAGGCACTGGAGCTAACGCTTCTTGGACTTCATGTACGAGCGCTGTTGGATATGAATGGCAATTGCAAACTCCAGTAGGAGCACAAGGAACTAACGTTGTTCAGTCTGGTTCTGGCACTACTCCAACCACATTGGCAATTTCTGGTCTTGCTTCACTCACTCCATACCGTTTGTGGGTTCGTAACGACTGCGGAAGCGGCAACTTTAGCGCATGGGTTTCAGTTGACTTCACTAGCCTTTGTGCTGGTACTCCAACTGCTGGTACCATTACTCCTGCTACAGCTTCTCAGTGTTTGAATGGTCCAAACCAAACGTTCACTTCAGCAGGTCAATCAGCAGGTGCTGGATTCGTTTACCAGTGGCAACAATCTCCAGATGGAGTTGGTAGCTGGACAAACGTACCAGGAGCAACTACTGCAAACTTGGTTATTCAAGCAACTCAGTTAGTAAGATACTATCGTCAGGTGACAACATGTACCGGATCTGGTTTGACTGCGATTTCTAACGTAGTTCAATTGAATGGTACAACCGGTGTAGGATGTTCTGCGGCTTATGGTGTAACACGTAACGCGTCAGCTACATACACACCACTTTTCCCAGCAGGCACAGCATTCACATGGCAGGGTACACCAACTAACGGTGACGACGTATCCTCACAAAGCGTTACTATTCCATTTACGTTCAACTACTTTGGTGTAAACTACACTACATTCCGTGTAAACACCAATGGTTTCATGTCGTTGGGTGGTACTTTGACTGGTACTAACTTTACTAATGATATTGGTACTAATACAGCAACACGCAACGCGGTTATCGCTCCACTTTGGGACGACTTGATTACTCCTGGTAACACGGTTGCAAGTTTGTCATTTGTATCGTATAGCATTACAGGAGCATCACCAGATCGCGTTCTCACTGTAGAGTGGGCAGGTATGGAGAAGTTTAACTATGCTGGTCCAAACATGAACTTCCAAGTTAGACTTTATGAGACTACAAACGTTATTGAGTTCGTTTATGGATCAATGACCATGCACAATGGTACATCTAACTCCCTAAACGCTCCAACAACTTACTCATTGGGTATCAATAGTGCAACCACTGGAGCTCAATCAATCACTAACCTAGTAGCTCAACAGCAGTTCAATACCAATATCTTTGGTGGTCTCGCTCAGAATGGTTTGACAGTAGTACCAGAGTGTAATACTTCTATCACGTTCACCCCTGGTGGTTCAATTGGCGTGGGTACTCCACTTCCAGCAATCACCAATGACGAGCCAGCAGGTGCATTGTCACTTACAGTAGGTTCATCAAGCCCAGCTGAGTACTGCGGTTGGAACCGCTCAACTGGTGCCACAGCAAGTGCAGGTATCCCTGTATGCGGTGATCCAGCTCCAGGTGTTGCTGATGATGATGTATGGTTTACATTCAATAACCCGACTACACAAAACATCAGAGTATCTGTTGTTCCTGAGGTATTCTACAATGCCGTAGTTCAAGTATTCTCTGATGCAGGTGTTACTTCAATTGCATGTTCAAACACTGCTGGTGTAAGCTTTACAGAAAACGTGAACTTCACCAACCTTGCTCCTGGTAACTACTGGGTGCGTGTATATGATGCAGCTACTGGCGTTTCGGCTGGCGGTCACTTCCATATTTCTGTATTCAATCCTCCACCCGTACCAGCTAACGATAACCCACAAGCGGCTATCGCTCTTGCTACAAGCACAACTTGTACTCCAATTTCTGGAACAAGCTTAGGTGCTACTGCAGGTGATCCAGCAGGTACTCCTCCAACAGGAACTACTGCGATCCCAGCAACAGGTAACGGAGGTATCGATGATGATGTTTGGTACAGCTTCGTGCCTACTACAACTTCAGCAGAGATCCGTGTTCAAAGCGGTACTGGTTACAATGCTGCATTCCAATTGTACGATGGTGGTGTTGCTCCAGGCACATTCACAGCAGCTATTCCTGCTGTAGGTGGTGAAATCAACGCTACTTCTACACTAGGCTTGGAATCTAACTTGTACACTACCCTTATCCCAGGTAATACTTACTTTGTAAGAGTATATCACGTATCTGTAGGTTCTGGCCCAACTGGATCATTCACTATCTGCCGTCGCGATGTATGTCCTGGTGTGACAACATTTGCAGCTACAGCGAACAATGCTACATTGGAGGCCAACTTCTCATGGACAGGTGGTAACATAGACGTGTATTATGGTGCAACTCCATTGACTGCGCCTATTGCTTCTACTCCTGCCACACAGGCAAACATTACTTCGCCAGCAGTAATAACTGGTTTAGCCATTAATACTACTTACCAAGTTTGGTACAGAAGCAATTGCGGTTCTGGATTCGTAGGCGATTGGGTAGGTCCTGTGACTTACTTCACTGGATACTGTCCTCCAACAGGTGGAACAGTTTATGGAATCACTAACGTAACTACAACTGGTGGTACAGTGAACTTCAATAATACATCTGGTATTGGCGGAGTTGCAGGTTCTGGATATCAGAACTACTCTTCAACAATCGGAGTTTCAAACTATGAAGGCAATCCAACTACTATTAGCATTGCTACTAGCGGTTCTGATGACTTCTTCTATGTTTGGATTGACTGGAATGGTGATTTTGATTTTGCTGATGCAAACGAGACGATTGCTGCTACTACTACTTTTGCTGCCACCTTCACTGGCACAATTAACATCCCTGCAAGCACACCTGTAGGCGCTTACAGAATGCGCGTAGCAAATAGCTGGTCAGGAGCAATCACTCCTTGTGGCCCTGGTGCGAACAGTGAGTATGAGGATTATACATTCAACGTTGTTCCAGTACCAACATGTTTCGCTCCAACGGGTGTAACTGCTTCTATTAACTCAACAACATCTGCTACCATTTCATGGACAGCAGCTACCCCTGCTCCAGCTAGCGGATATCAGTATTTCGTTGCTACATCAACTACACCTCCAACTGCTGCAACAACTCCAACTGGCACAACTGCTGCTGGTGTATTGACTGCATCATTGACAGGTTTGCTTGCTGAAACGAATTACAATGTTTGGGTGCGCAGCAACTGTGGTGCTGGTGATATTAGCGCTTGGTCTTCTCCAGCCGCTTTCTTCACTGGATACTGCCAGTTCACACACACACAAACTAGCGATCGTATCAGCTCTTTCGTAACTACTGGTGGTAACGATAACATCAACAACGTAACTGCAGGTACTGCGGCTTACGAAAACTTCGTTGCACAAGCTGTTACAGGTTTTGAAGGTCAAACCATCAATTTCACAGCTACCTATGTTGGTGGTGCTGCTGGATTCAGCGTTTGGGTTGACTGGAACAACAACTTGACATTCGAGACTTCTGAAAGAGTATATAATGCTCCAGCTACTGCAAGCACGCACACTGGTTCATTTGCAATCCCAACGCCTCAAGCATTCGGTAACTATCGTATGCGTATCGCTGCGTGGTGGAACAACTTGAGCCCAGCTCCTTGTGGAGTAGTGGGATATGGTCAAGCTGAAGATTATACCTTGACAGTATTGGAACCAATCACTTGTTTAACAAATGCTGGTCCTGGCACTATCACTGGTCCATCTAACATTTGTCCAGGTGTGTCATTCACATTGACATCTTCTGTTGAAACAATTGGAACTGAGTATATCTGGCAGCGCAGAACTGGTGCTACTTGGGTTACTATTCCAGCTGCAACAACACAGACCATCACTGTGTCTCAAACAGTTGCTACTGAATACCGCGTTCGTATCGGTTGTTCTTTGGATAACACCACCGCAACTTCACCTTCAAACGTTGTGGCTGTTGCTATGAATCCATTCAATCAGTGCTACTGTGCAAGTTCTTACACATTTGGTACTACTGATAATGATGGTATATCTAACGTGACACTCGGATCTATCAACAACAACAGTGGTTTAGCTCCTACACCATTTATCTCAACCTTTGCTCCTGGAGTTGGTACTACCACCACTTTGGCTCAGGGTGCTGAGGCATCTGGAAGCGTTACAGTAGCTTCTACTTTTGGTGATCTTTCTGTAGCTGTTTGGATCGACTACAACAGAAATGGTGCTTATGAAGCTTCTGAAAGAGTTACACAATCGACTGCTACACTTAACGGTGGAAATACTCATCCATTCACTTTTGTTGTTCCACCAACAGCTTTGGCTGGTACAACTGGTATGAGAGTTAGAACGGTTTACCTCGTAGCTGATGTCAACGCATGTGATTTATACGGATATGGTGAAACAGAAAACTATACTGTGACTATCGTTCCAGGTTCTGCTAACGATGCTCGTGTAAACGCTCAACCAGTTTCGCCTGCTGTGTTCCCTGGATGTTCTAACATCTCTGGTAACCTTGCTAACGCAACACCTTCTCAGGCTGTTGCTGGTAATGACCTATGGTACCGCTTCACAGCTACTTCTAACGCAGTTCGTATCCAGTTGACTGGTGCACAAGACTGTGAAATTGAATTACAGAATGCTGCAGGTACTGCTCTCGATGTAGAGGACGCAACTACAGCAAACGGTAATGAAGTATTAGCATTTGGTGGTTTGGTACCAGGTACTCAGTATTGGGTAGCAGTACGTAGCCAAAACGCTACTCCTTCTAACTTCACTTGCTGTATCCAATCGCTCAACGATTCACGTTGTGACAGCGGTCCAAACTTCAGCAGCTTGTGTAACACTTTCAAGGTTGACTGGACTGGAACTCCAAATTATGTGGCTCGTTTCACTCAAACAACAGCTCCATTCAGCACCTTCACTGCTAACTTGCCAAATGCTACGTCAATTCCATTGCGTAACATCGCAGGCTTGCAGCACAACCGTTCATACAGCGTAGCCGTTGATGCGATCTACACTGTAGTTGACGCTGCTGGTAACCCAAGCACTATTACTGCTACAAGCAATGAGACATGTATCATCAATATTGCACAACACCCACTTACCAACTTGCGCAGCTTGGATCGTGATCCAGCTACAAGAGCAATTGGCGCGTTCATTTCAGCTGATCTTAACGTATGTTCTGTAACCGATTGGGAATGGACATTCGAATTGGTTGACAATGCAGGTGTTCCAACAAGCTTGGATGGTCCAATCTCTGTATTGGCAGGTTCAACTTCACGTTTCATCCGTACAAGCCAGATTCCAAACGTAGCTCCAGGTAATCGTTACCGTGTGCGCGTTCGTCCAATCTTCGCTTCAGGTCCTGGCGTGTTTGACGATGCTTCATTCCACTACTTGAGAATTGCAAGCTCTGCAGGTATCGCTGAGGTGTTTGACAACACAGTGAACCCAGAGCAAGTGTACTTCGAGCGTAACACTGAGAATGGAGTATTTGCAGCATTGTATCCAAACCCGAACAACGGTGACATGGTGAACCTCAACTTGGCAGGTATCGATTCAGACAATGTGAACGTACGCATCATGGATGCTTCAGGTCGCATCGTATGGACAAACCGCTTCGTTGTTGACGGTGCTCTCAATACAATCATCGCATTCGATCGTCCATTGACATCAGGTATCTACTTGGTAGAAATGACTTACGACAATGAAGTGATCACTGAGCGCATGATGGTTACTAAGTAATCGTCAGCCGCAAGGCTTTATAATATCCTAAAACCGCCCTCCAGTAATGGGGGGCGGTTTTTTTTTGGAACAAGAACGAGAACAAGAACGAGAACAAAGAACAAGGGGATTTTGGTGAATAACGAACAGTGTCAAGTTTCAAATTCTCTTTCGTTCTTGTTCTCGTTCTTGTTCTCGTTCTTTGTTCTTTCCCTCCTTGTTCTTATCTTGCCGCCATGGAACAACGCAAACTTCGCTTTTGGGATATCTGGAATATGAGCTTTGGATTTCTAGGTATTCAATTTGGATTCGAGTTACAAAATTCAAACGTTAGTAGAATTTTTGAAACGCTGGGTGCGAACAAAGACGAAATTCCGATTCTTTGGATTGCTGCACCAGTAACGGGTTTGCTTGTGCAACCAATCATTGGTTATTTAAGTGACCGTACATGGCATCCTTACTGGGGACGTCGAAGGCCATATTTCTTTATTGGCGCCATTCTGGCTTCACTCGCCCTCCTTGTGATGCCCAACTCTCCTGAACTATGGATAGCAGGGGGCATGCTATGGGTATTGGATGCTTCCATCAATATCTCAATGGAGCCTTTCAGAGCTTTTGTTGGCGATAAGTTGCCACCCGAACAGCGCACCATGGGATTTGCAATGCAAAGTTTTTTCATCGGTATTGGTTCTGTCATTGCCGCGGCTCTGCCTTGGGTATTTACAAATTGGTTTAATGTGAGCAACACCGCAGCTCCTGGTATCATACCTGATTCTGTGAAGTGGTCGTTTTACTTGGGCGGGATTGCCTTTTTAGTAGCGGTGATGTACACTGTATTTACAACCAAAGAAATACCACCCGCAGATTTAGAGGAGTTTAAAGAACATAGAAAAAAGACTTCTTTACGCAAAGCATTTTTAGAGCCATTTACAGGAATTACGAAAATGCCGAAAACCATGCGGCAATTGGCTTGGGTCCAGTTTTTTTCTTGGTTTGCGCTTTTTGCAATGTGGATTTACTCTACAAATGCGGTTACTTCAAATGTTTATGATATGAAAGTATCTCGGGAGAATTTTAAAGTTATGCAAGCCGATATCACGCAGCGGCTGACAAATTTTAATGGTAACCCAGATGAGTTAAAACAATTGCGCAATCTTGAGCGAGATTTGAGCGACGCTCTACAGTTTCAGCCAGGCAATGAAAATGTGACTATCAGTATCAACCTTGCAAATCACTACGCCCAATCTGGATTGTTTACGGGTGTTAATCAAGAAGAAATTGAAAAGGTAAAAAAGAATTATAATGATGGCGCCGATTGGTTGAATATATGTAGTAGTATCCGAAATCTGGTAGCTGCTGTATTTGCATTCATCATTCCACTAATAGCAGCGCGCACAAGTCGCAAGTTGACACATATGATTTGTCTGGTAGTTGGAGGTTTAGGGCTTTTGTCATTGCGCTTGATAAGCGATCCAATGATGATTGGTGTGTCTATGGGAATGGTTGGCGTAGCGTGGGCAAGCATTTTATCTATGCCTTACGCAATCCTTGCAGGAGCGCTTCCCTCCGACCGTATGGGCTATTTTATGGGAGTTTTCAATTTCTTTATTGTCATTCCTCAAATAGTCGCAGGTACGATTTTAGGTTATCTCACGATTCATGTCTTTGGTGGAAATACTATGTCTACGATCGCATTAGGAGGGGCTACAATGATTTTTGCTGGTATTTTGTCCCTTAAGGTCAAAGATGATAACTAATGTTTCTATTGTCTATCTTTGCGACCTAATAAAAATTGGGTGATGGAAGAAAAGGCGTCGCAGGATTTTCAACCGTTAGTTTCTGCTAACCTGCCTACAACACACGGAGAATACGATATGCTTGCTTTTCATAGCGGAAAGGCAGAGCTTCCTCACATCGCCCTTGTTTCTAAAGATCTCGATAAATCCGGTGTGGTAGATATTCGAATCCATTCAGAGTGTCTGACTGGCGATGTATTTGGCAGTCTTCGATGCGATTGCGGAGAACAATTACAAACGGCTATGCGTCACTTTGAGGAACATGGCGGTGTCTTATTGTATCTGCGACAAGAAGGCCGCGGAATTGGGCTTGTAAACAAGTTGAAAGCATACAATCTCCAAGACCAAGGGTTGGATACAGCCGAGGCCAACATTGCTCTGGGTTTTCATGCCGACGAGCGCGACTACACTCCTGCTATTGCTATTCTAAACTCACTTGGCATCAAGCAAGTGCGCATCTTGACCAATAACCCCGAAAAATTCGAAGCGTTCGAAAACAGTGGGATTACTGTCATCGAACGCCTCGCTTTGAAGATGCCTTCGCATCGTGAAAATGAATTTTATCTCGACACTAAAAAACGTGTCTTCGGCCACTGGTTATAGTCCGCTCAAGTATTTTTTCTTAGGATACTTCGCGTTGAATCGCAATTGCTTCTTCACCGTTTGTCCAGGCTCGATTCGAAGTTTCCAAGTCACCTTTCCAGTCGTTGGATCATAAGAGCCACCGCTCAACTCCTCTGTTTCTATTTCGATTTCGCTGTTTTGTGAAATAGGCAATTGATCTTCTACTTCAATGTCGATTGCTTGTTTTTTCGTGTTGGTAATTGTG
Organism: uncultured Comamonadaceae bacterium; assembly: GCA_964428835.1. Lineage (GTDB taxonomy): Bacteria > Bacteroidota > Bacteroidia > Flavobacteriales_D > Sanyastnellaceae > JAIXWP01. Next base: position 10,543 of record CAYRZQ010000053.1, read on the forward strand.
ATTTCAAAAGCTTTTGTGGTCTTTTGCTTCGAACCGAAAGTGCTTGTTTTGCAAAACTCTTTGATTTGATCACGCTTGATATTGATGGCGCGATCGCGACCAAGGCTCACTGTGAGTGTGTCATTCGCTTGAACAGGATCAATGAATCCTTTACCTACGTAAGTGCCTTTGAAATAGATATTGCTTTCACCTGGAAGCAAACTGTATTGCATCCAGTCAGTGAGGCGAGCGCGGAGGAACGCATCGTTGTCATATTTCGGAACAGTTACATAGTCAAATATCGCTTTGATGCTCTCTTTTTGCATGATCACATCATATTGCTGATTATCGCTTGGGATATCATACGGAATAGAAATTTTAAATTCTGTATTCACAGTATTGTTGGAAACTGTAGTGAAATTGGCAATAGTCTTTGGAGCTACACCATTTGCTGAAATAGTTACTTCCTCTAATTTGTAAGATTCAGCAACGGTTGGGGTTTGATTTCTTTGCTCATAATCTTGTGCTTTATCCAATCTTCCATACATCGGCTCGTAGAAGTTGACGTACCAAGGGTAGAGTATGGGCGCTTGTCCGCCTACAGTAGGATTACCAGTAGAAATGGTGAGGTTCACATTATCCCAGTCATTACCGGTGCTTTGGAAAACTTTTGCGCGGTAAGAAAATTCAATATTTGAATTGATGTCTTCCGCACGAAGATCATAAACAGGCATCCAACCTGCATTGTAGGCGAGGTATGAAATCTTCATTGGGAATTTTCCTTCTTTATTAGCTTGAAGAGTAATGAGAATCTCACTAGGGTTGGTGCCTTTGCGCGCATTCATTTGATTCAAGCGATTGTTGAGGCTTGCAACCAATTGATTGTTCTGGCGCTCTTGTTCTTCGAGTTCCAGCATTTTGTATTCAATTTGCTTGAATCGCTCGCGATAGAAATTGGCCATTTCCTGCAAGTCTTCAGCGAGCAAACTGCTATTGGCGCCTTTGATACTGCGGTTGGCTTCGAGCATGGCTTGTTCCTGACGAAGAGAATTTTTAACTCCTAAAATTTCTCTTTGTTTGAAACGCAATTCATCCAAACTATCAAGAATATTTTTTGCCTTCGGATTATTATCAGGCTGCACAGTATAGTCAACCTGATGGCGAACACTGATGATGGTGTAATTTGAATTTCCTTCTACTTGGATGCTGTTGGGATCAAGATTGAGTGTGAGGTCTGTGATGCGAAATACATTATCTCCCGCTTTCATAGATACATTGTCAGAATGTGTCAATTGCGCTCCAGACAAGAAAACCGTCACGTCGGTCACTGGTGGGGCAATGAGTTTAGAGTTTTGTGAAAAACCTGTGATGAAGGATTGAAGCAGCGCGACAATCAAAAAAATCTGTTTCATAAGTGTAAAAATTCGTGTTATGTGATGACAATCATCAAACGCTGGTACAAACTAACTAATAAAACGTTCAAGTTTGGGAAAAAAAGAACGAGAACAAGAACGAGAACGAGAACGTGAACAAGAACAAGAACAAGGGGGATTTTGGGAACAGGGGAACAAGGGGATGATTGGGAACAGGGGAACAAGGTGATTGGAGGGAACAGGGGAATGCGGGATTTTTAGGGGTACATTTTATCTTAGGCTCTCTCGCTCTCTGATAAGCTATCAAATCCTTGAAATTCATGAGTCAAAAATATACAGCTCAAAATTTAATTTCAAGGTATCATTTATTCAACTTATTCAAATAAAAAATATAAATCCCCTTGTTCCTTGTTCCTTGTTCTTTTTATTCCTTGTTCCCAACCACCCCTTGTTCCTGCATTCTGTCCGCTACCCGCTCCATCAATTGTAAATCGTGTGAACTGAAGATGATGAGTTTTTGGAAGTCGGATTTTAGTTTTTTTAATAGAAAGTAAAAATCCTCTTTTGCTTGATAGTCTAGGAATGCAGTTGGTTCGTCCATGAGGATCACTGGCGTTTCTTGGGCGAGGGCGAGCGCGATTAATACACGTTGCATCTCACCATCACTCAAAGTGTCAATCATTCGTGGCAACAGCGACTCTAATTTTAATTCGTGCGCAATCATCGCCAACAATGCTTCATCGTGTGCTGGATCTTTTTTCTTTTGATGATGAGCAAACCTTCCCATCTCAATGAGTTCGCGCGCTGTTATTCCAAATACTTGTGGGCGGCGTGTGAAGATGATACTCACCAAGGTAGCGGCGGTGATAGGTGAGAGGGTATGAATATTTTTTTCTTGAATAAAAACATTTCCTTCCAAAGGATTGAGATGTCCTGAGATGGTTCGAAGCAAGGTCGATTTGCCAGACCCATTCAATCCCTTGAGACCAATGATTTCCGGTTGTTCAATGCGCAGGTTAATCGTGCCCAATTTTTTATTGGGAAAACCGAACGTGAGATTTTCGAGGTGGAGCAGCGCCATTTTTTTATCCAAAATAATTTTTTGATTTAGAATAACGCATGATGATCAATATCACCACAGGAGCGCCAATGGCCGATGTCACTGCATTCAATGGAATCTCGAGCATGCGAGAACTCCAATCGCTAAAAAGTCCGGTGATACCGCCAATAAGAATCAGAGGAATGAAAAGTCGCTGATGATTGGATGTTTTGAAAAGCATGCGCGCAAAATGTGGCACCGCAAGTCCGATAAATGATACTGGACCACAGAATGCGGTGACAACACCAGCAAGTGCACCTGATAGAAGAATCAATAAAATGCGCATTGAGCGAACATTCACGCCTAGCGATTTCGCATATTCATCTCCTAGTTGAAGAATATTGAGTGACGTGAGGCGAAAACTCAAAAAAATGATGCTTATGCATAAAAAAATCGAAATAATCAGAATCTCGGTAGAATTTGAATCACCAAAGCTTCCCATGCCCCAAAGCACAAAACTTCGTAGGTTTTCTTGTGAGGATTTGAATTGCAGAATACTGACAATGGCTGATGTAAAATGTCCAAGCATGATTCCGAATATCAACAGACTGACATGGTCTTTCAATCGGTATGAAAAGGGTAGAATGATGAGCATTACTGCTACAGCACCTAAAAGGGCGGCAAATGTAATAGAGAGGGTACCAGCAATGCCCGCTGCTGCACCTCCCATGATGGCAAGTGCCACACCAAGTGAGGCGCCGCTCGAAATCCCAAGAATGGAAGGTCCCGCGAGCGGATTTCGGAAGAGCGTTTGCATGAGCCAGCCGCTCAGGGCGAGCGCCATACCACCCGTGAGCGCAGTGAGTGCTCTGGGTAATCGCGATTCTAAAATGATGACATTGATTTTTTCATCAGTCTGAGCACCCACGAGACTTTTCACCACATCCGAAGCTGAAATGCTCACAGATCCCAGCAGTATCTCAAGAATCAATAGCACAGCAATCAATGCCAGTAAAAACAAGGAGATAATGGAAAATCTAAAATTGCTGTTGGGCATCATAGGCTCCGCAAAATTGGGGCATTCGTTGGCTTTTCAATAGAAATATCGTAAAGGATGCAAAAAAAATCACGAAAATGCAGGTTCATGCCCTCATAGTAACGACTTTTGCGCCCTATTTTGTGGTTTAACATATGAATTTCGATCGTAATACTATTATTGGCTTGGTGCTCATGTTGGCGCTGGTCATTGGGTTTTCTTGGTTTAATACCCCGTCGCCCGAAGAACGCGCAGAGCAAATGCGCTTAGATAGCCTTGCTCGTGTAGAGGCCAAGCTAAAAGAAGAAGCTCAAATCAAAAAAGCAACCGAGGAGAAGGTTGAGCAACAACAAGCGTTCACCAGCGATTCTGCAGCGGCAGCTTTTTTACAAAATAAGTACGGCATACTAGCCCCAGCAGCTCAAGGTAGCGAACAATTGATTAAAGTAGTCAACAACAAAATCGCCCTCGAGATTTCTACGAAGGGTGGTATGATTAGCACCGCAACCTTAATGGACGGTTATACCCGCTACAGCGACGGACAGCCGATTCAGCTTTGGGTTGACAGCCTTTCAAAGATGAAGTTGACGATGAACCTCGCAGGCAAAGGTCGTCTCAGCACGGATTATTTCTTTTTTGAGCCAAGCGCTACTAACATTGATGCAAAAGGCGGTGCGAAAGATTTGACATTGAAGCTAAAAACAGCGGATCCTTCTAAATATCTGGAACTTACATATCACATCGAACCCGATAGCTACGAGGTGCCTTGTAAAGTGAACATTGTAGGACTCGGCAACGAGTTCGCTCTAGCGTCTTCTGATATGAAGCTCGAATGGTTGGTGGTGGGCCATGCAAACGAAAAGGGCATCACCGCTGAACGCAGCAAGTCATCCGTTTACTTTAGAGAAAATGAAGGCGACCGCGACTATCTGAGCGAAAGTGCTGATGATGTTCAATTCACAGAAAAAAATGTGAACTGGATGGCATTCAAACAAGACTACTTCACAGCCGCAGTTATCAATGATCAAAATTTTAAAGCAAACGCAGAGCTCGCGATATCAGTGATGAAAGATAGTGTTACTACCAAACGCTATTTCGCGAACTTGGCTCTTCCCGTGAGCGGCGAATCTTCAAATACTACTTTGCGCTTCTTCTTTGGGCCAAATGATTACAAAGTTCTGGATGCACTTCAAGTTTCAGAATTCGATAGAATTATCGACTACGGCTGGAGCATCATTGGAATTATAAATAAATATGTTGTTCGTCCGCTCTTCTGGTTTTTCAGTTCTTGGATCGCAAGCTTTGGATTGATCATCCTATTAGTCACTATAGTGATCAAAACAGTTTTGTTCCCTGTTACTTGGAAAAACTTCTTGAGCAGCGCTAAGATGCGTGTTTTGAAACCCGAGATTGACGAAATCAACAAGAAGTACGAAAACAAGCCAGAGGCTGCATTGGAAAAACAACAAGCTATCATGGGCTTGTATCGTCAGACGGGAGTGAATCCTTTTGCTGGATGTATTCCCGTGTTGCTTCAAATGCCAATTCTCTATGCGATGTTCCGCTTCTTTCCAGCAGAAATTGTATTGAGAGGTAAGAGTTTCTTGTGGGCAGACGATTTGGCTGCGTATGATAGCATAGTAAGTTGGTCTCAAAACATTCCAATATTATCATCCATTTACGGAAATCACGTTTCTGGATTTACCTTATTGATGGCGGCCTCTACATTCATTTACACTAAAATGAGTATGAGCTCACAACCAGCAATGACCCAGCCTGGTATGCCCAACATGAAAGTGATGATGAATATTTTCACGGTGATGATGCTATTCTTCTTCAATAATATGCCAAGCGGTTTGAGCTTCTATTATTTTACCGCCAACATGATTTCTATTGGACAGATGTATGTGATTAAAAATTACATCATTGATGAAAATGCTATTCGTGCGAAGATCGATGAGAATAAAAAGAAACCTAAAAAGAAGTCGAGCTTTGCCGAACGTTTGGAACAAATTCAAAAAGAGCAGCAGAAAAAGCTTGCCGATAAAAAGAAGCAAATCAAGAAATGAGAATCACACTCATCATAGCGTGCATTTTAGTTTTATTTTCTTGTCAAAAGAGAGAAGGCTCCACGGCTACCACCACTACTCCTCCCGCGCAAGAAACTACAGCTGCAGCGCCTTCCCCTGCCGCTAGCCAAGATTCTCTGCTTTATGAGTACAAAAGAGGCGCGTGTTTCGGAACATGCCCCATTTTCAATTTGAAAATATATCAAAGTGGATACGCCGTTTACGAAGGTCGAAATCACGTGCAAATGATTGGCACATACCACTCAACCATGAATGCTACCACTCTTCTAAAGCTTGCTCAAGTAGTAGATGAGATTAAATATTTTAGCCTCAAGGATGTGTATGATTTTGAGGGCATTCAAGATATTCCCGCCGTGTACAGCACCGTGGTGCGAGATGGAGTGAAGAAAACTATCAAGAATCGCTATCAGGGTCCTCCGGAATTGAATGCGCTCTATGACGCTTTAGACGAAGCAGTCGCAAATTCAAAGTGGACATTGGAATAGGAATTTTTTTTAACCAAATAAACCATGAAAATTAGTCTTAGAATGATTGTTCTATTGGTGTTGGCAATACCTTCTGTATTGCGCGCCAATGAGGGAATGTGGCTGGTGAGCTTACTGAATAGAGTTCAGGAAGCAGAGATGAAAAATCTCGGCTTAAATCTCACCGCAGAAGAAATCTACAACATCAACAATGCTTCACTCAAAGATGCGATTGTACGTCTTAATGGCGGTCAATGCACTGGAGAAGTTGTGAGCGATAAAGGATTGATTTTTACAAACCACCACTGCGCATACGACGCAATACAAGGTTTGGCAACAGTAGAAAATGATATCCTTACAAACGGTTTTTGCGCACGTTCTCTTTCTGAAGAACTACCAATGCAAGGGTTTGAAATTTCATTCCTCGTGAAAGTGGAAAACATAACAAGCGAGGTCTTGGAAGGTGTGAAAAAAGAAATGACAGAGGAAGAACGCGAAGCTGTGGTTCAGGCAAAGCTTGCACAGTTGAGCGGTAAAGCTTCAGATGGCGGTCGCTACGACGTTGATGCGAAAAGTTTCTTTTATGGCAATGAGTATTATCTTTTTGTCTACGAAACTTTCAGAGACATTCGACTTGTAGGCAATCCTCCCGAAAGCGTTGGTAAATATGGCGGTGATACCGACAACTGGATGTGGCCACGTCACACTGGTGACTTCTCGATGATTCGTATTTATGCAGATAAAGACAACAAACCTGCAGATTATTCTGCTGAGAACAAGCCATATCAGCCAAAGCATTTCTTGCCAGTAAATATCAATGGCGTGGAGCAAGGTGACTTCGCGATGATTATGGGATATCCTGGTAGCACCGATCGTTTCCTTTCCTCATGGGGCGTGAAACAAGCTTTGGATATCACCAATCCTGCTACAGTTGAGGTTCGTGATTTGAAATTGAAGACCATGAAAAAGCACATGGATGCTGATCCAGCAGTTCGCCTGAAGTATGCGGCAAAGTATGCTTCAACTGCAAACTATTGGAAGTATTTCATCGGTCAAAGCAAAGGTTTGCAGCGCTTGGATGTTTATGGTAAAAAACAAAAACAAGAAGCGGCTTTCGCTGATTGGGTGGCCAAAGACAAAACACGCCAAGAAGAATATGGCAAAGCTTTAGACATGGTGAAGGAGTATTATGCTGCCACAGATGCGAATGCTAAGAGTAATGTTTATGCACTTGAGGCAGGATTGATAGGTGCTGACTTACCAATTTTCGCGTATCGCTTCGGTCGCATGTTTGAGGCGTACGAAAAAGAACAAAATGCAGAAAAGAAAAAAGGTATTCTTGAAAGCATTAAGCAACAAGCTGAAGGTTTCTACAAGGATTACGATATGGCAACAGAGCGTGATGTATTCACTGAATTGACCAAGTTGTATCTAAAGAACATTCCAGCGTCTCAACGACCAGAGTGGACGAAAGTGATTGAAACAAAATACAAAGGAAATGTAGATGCTTTCGTAAAGAAAATGTTTGCATCATCAATTCTTGTTTCAAAAGAGAAGTGCATGGCATTCCTTGCTAAGCCAAGCGCAAAAGTATTGCAGAAAGATATGGCTGTGATGGTAGGAAATAGCTCAATAGAAAGTTACAGAGCGAGCTTCGCAAACGCGGCACAAGAGAAGTTCGACAGAGGATATCGCTTGTATGTAAAAGGCTTGCGTGAAATGAATCCAGGTAAGCAATACGCTCCAGATGCTAATAGCACCATGCGTATCACCTACGGACAAGTAAAAGACTACAAAGCAGCAGATGCTGTTCGTTATGATTACTATACTACTGCAAAAGGAATCATGGAAAAGCGGGACGAAACCAATCCTGAGTTCGTTGTTCCAAATAAACTAGCTGAGTTGATCAACCGCGGTGATTATGGCAGATATGCAAACGAGAAAGGTGAACTTGTTGTTTGTTTTATCGCAGATTTGGATATCACCGGTGGTAATAGTGGCAGCCCAACAATTGACGGCGATGGCAACCTCATCGGTATCGCATTCGACGGCAACTGGGAAGCGATGTCGGGTGATATAGCTTACGAGCCAGAATTGCAACGTACGATTGTCGTGGATATCCGTTATGTATTGTTTATCGTAGACAAATTGATGGGCGGAAAAAATATCGTGGACGAGTTGAAGTATGCGAAGAAGAAAGAAAAGCCAGCACCAACATCAAGTGCTGCTGTTCCTAGCATGAATCCTGAAATCGCTCCAGCCGCTCCAGCCGCACCAGCGACTCCCGCAACACCAAAGGCCCCAAAAGCCCCAGCTAAAAAATAGTATTACCTAAATAGAATATTGAAAAAAGCCACCGATATTTCGGTGGCTTTTTTATTGCATAAATAAGGCAAAAAAATATTAAATTGCTTTTATAATGCAAAAATACTTAATTTTGCAAAAATAACGCAATTTAGTCATGAAGAACTTCATTGTAATGGCAGATATCATTGAAAGCCGAAAGCAGCCTTCGAAGCAGCTGATGAGAGATTTTCAGGGTGTTGTCAAGTCAATAAATCTTAAATATAAAAAGTATCTTCTTTCGCCTTTAACAATCACGCTTGGGGACGAGTTTCAAGGGGTTTTGAAAGGTTATGACTCAGCTCTGAGTTTGATTCTAGAAATGGAGGAAGAAATTATGAAGCAAGGAGGTAAGTTTAAACTTCGTTATGTGCTGAACTATGGAGACATAGAGACAAAGCTAAATCATGAGATAGCTTATGGCATGATGGGGCGAGGATTAACGAAGTCTCGAGAGGCCTTAGCGGATTTAAAAAATACAGAAGAGCGATTTTTATTGATTCTAGACAATGCGACAGAAGCTGAGATTATGAATAAATTATTCAGACTTTATGATAGCATAGTTTCAGAATGGAGAGGGAAGGATTTGGACTATGTAAGATTATTTTTAGAAAATAAGACTTATCAAGACGTAGCACAAGAGTTAGGGGTAAACCTGACATCTGCCTGGAGACGTCAAAAAAGTTTGAAAATGAGGGATTATTATATTTGTAAATCACTCATTCTTAAAATCGCTGAAAGAAAATGAAAATAATAATCTTGTACCTAGTCTCTTTTTGTTTTATTGAAGTTTTAGTTAATTATACGTGGTTCAAATACCTGAAATCTCATTTTGGTTTCACAGGCAAAAAGGCTAGTTCAGAGAAGCCTTTTCTTTTCCTTCAGATGTCAGTTTTTAAAGGTGTCTTTGAAAGATTTGTGTTGTCGATTGGATTAATATTGGGTTTTCCAACAATACTTATTGTATTTGGAACCTTAAAAATTGCTACAAGGTTTAAGGATGAGGAAATGAATAATGACTATTTCCTTGTTGGAAATGTAAGCTCAATACTCCTTGCTCTTTTTTATTACTATATTTTTAAGAGTGATATATTTTATAGCATTCCCGAATTATTCTAGAGCTGCGATGCTCAATTCTCAATTCTCAATTCTGAATTCCGAATTCGCAATACTCAATTCGGAATATCCAATTCGCAAAAAAACAAACAAACAATTCACAATACTCAAGTCGTAAAAAAAAAAAAAAAAAACAGGCTCCTCTGGCGAAAAGCTAGTCACTAGTATCTAAAAATCTCCCCTTGTTCCTTGTTCCCTGTTCCCAAATCCCCCTTGTGTTCTCTCATGAAATAGGTTGACAGCTTATTTGTTGAAAAGTCTCTAAATTTAA
>CAYRZQ010000054.1:0-20117 GCA_964428835.1 uncultured Comamonadaceae bacterium
AGTTCAACGTCGCGACGCTATCGCAACCTGTGATAGATAACAGATTCGCAGTGTACGTTCCCGCGGCGGTGTAGTCCACTCCATTCCAGTTGTAGGGAACTTGATTGCTACAGATTGTTATGTCGGTAGTCGAAGTGAGGACGTCGTTGATGTTCAGATTCAATGTCGCGATGCTATCACAACCCGCAACTGTCAATAGATTGGCAGTGTATGTTCCTGCGGCGCTGTAATCAACACCATTCCAATTGTATGGAATCTGATTGCTACAGATCGTTACATCAGTCGTCGATGTGAGAACGTCGTTGATATTCAAGTTCAACGTCGCAACGCTATCGCAACCTGTGATCGATAACAGATTCGCAGTGTAAGTTCCCGCGGCAGTGTAGTCTGTTCCATTCCAGTTATAAGGAACTTGGTTGCTACAAATCGTCACGTCCGTCGTTGAAGTGAGGACGTCGTTGATATTCAAGTTCAATGTCGCGATGCTATCGCAACCTGTGATCGATAACAGATCCGCAGTGTATGTTCCAGCGGCAGAATAGTCAACGCCGTTCCAGTTATACGGCACTTGATTGCTGCAAATCGTCACGTCTGTCGTTGAAGCGAGGACGTCGTTGATATTCAAGTTCAATGTCGCGATGCTATCGCAACCAGTGATCGATAGCAGATTCGCGGTGTACGTTCCTGCGGCAGTGTAGTCAACACCATTCCAGTTATACGGAACTTGATTGCTACAAATCGTCACGTCTGTCGTCGATGTGAGGACGTCGTTGATGTTCAGGTTTAATATCGCGATGCTATCACAACCCGCCACAGTCAATAGATTCGCGGTGTACGTTCCCGCGGCGCTATAATCAACACCATTCCAGTTATACGGAACTTGATTACTACAAATCGTTACGTCAGTCGTCGATGTGAGGACGTCGTTGATATTCAAGTTTAATGTCGCGATGCTGTCACAACCTGTGATCGATAACAGATTCGAGGTGTACGTTCCTGCGGCAGAATAATCAACACCATTCCAAGAATAAGGAACTTGATTGCTACAAATGGTGACGTCGGTAGTTGAAGTGAGAACGTCGTTGATGTTCAGGTTAAATGTCGCGATGCTATCGCAACCTGTGATCGATAACAGATTCGCAGTATACGTTCCCGCGGCAGAATAATCAACAGCATTCCAATTGTATGGAATCTGATTGCTACAGATCGTTACATCAGTCGTTGAAGTGAGAACGTCGTTGATATTCAAGTTCAACGTCGCGACGCTATCGCAACCTGTGATAGATAGAAGACTCGCAGTGTACGTTCCCGCTGTGCTATAATCAACTCCATTCCAGGAATAAGGAACTTGGTTGCTGCAAATGGTGACGTCTGTCGTCGATGTGAGAACGTCGTTGATGTTCAAGTTTAATGTGGCTATGCTATCGCAACCCGTGATGGATAGCAGATTCGCAGTGTACGTTCCTGCGGCAGAATAATCAACACCATTCCAAGAATAAGGAACCTGATTGCTGCAAATGGTAACGTCGGTCGTCGATTGCAAATCAAGCACAACAATGTTCAATGTCTGAATCGGACCATCACATCCATCTGCACTCGTTTCAAAAACAGTAAGCATATAATTTCCTGCTCCAGAAACCCACTCCACACTTATACTATCATTTCCTTGTCCCGTTATGATTCCATCGCCAAATGCATTCCATGTGAATGTACTATTCGCCCATCCTTGTACATGATAAGTGCCCACAGGACTACTCACGCAAACGGTGTCCGTCTGCGCGTGCAGCCCTGACGCTATAAGCATCAAGACAATTATCGATATGTACTTGGCAAACTTCAAGATTTAATCGTGATAGATTGGAGAGGTAGTTGGCACTGGATTTACTGTCACCGTTGCGTCTTCAGAATCTGTACATCCATTCGCGTCTGTACCTGTTACCGTATAAGTAGTAGTGGTCGTAGGGCTCGCTGTTACACTCGCTCCAGTCGTCGCCGACAATCCTCCACTTGGCGTCCATACATAAGACACGGCTCCAGTAGCGGTCAACACAGCACTTTCTCCTTGACAGATTTCTTCATCATTAACAGAAATAACCAATGGTGCCGGCTCTGCAATTGTGACACTCGCGGTGGCCGTACATCCATTTTGATCACTTACAGTATAAGTATAAGTACCCGCAACTTCATTGAAAGTACCTGTTCCTGTATAAGGTCCTGTTCCGCCACTAGCAGTCACTGTGACTGTTGCTTGTCCTCCATTACATGCAATGGTAGTCGCTGTAGCACTTGCCGTCAACAAGGAGTTTTCTGTTACCGTCACCACGACATTACTCGTACACCCATTCGCATCAGTAACAGTATAAGTATATGTTCCTGCTCCTACATTGAAAGTACCGGTGCCTGAATATGGCGCTGTTCCACCAGTTGCGCTTACTACTATATCAGTTGTTCCTCCATTACATTCCACTTGTCCTCCTGGCGAGCTTGCTACCAATGGTGTTGGCTCCGCCAATGTCACAGCAATCGTTTCTGTACATCCATTGGCGTCTGTCACTGTATAAGTCGTAGAGCCAGCCGATTGTGAGAATGTTCCTGTTCCAGTATAAGGCCCTGTTCCTCCAGTAGCACTAATCACCACACTCGCATTTCCTCCATTACACAAAATATTTCCTGCTGTTGATGATAATACCAAAGGTGTTGGTTCTGTCAATGTCACACTCACGGTTTCTGTACATCCGTTGGCATCAGTCACCGTGTATGAAGTGGTGCCAGCGGCTTGTGAGAATGTTCCAGTTCCTGTGTAAGGCCCTGTTCCTCCAGTAGCATTGATTACTACGCTCGCTGTACCTCCATTACACAAAATATTTCCAGCTGTCGATGATAAGACCAGCGGTGTTGGCTCCGTTACTACAATTGTTACGTCATCACTACATCCGTTTGCGTCAGTTACTGTATACGTGTGACTGCCAGCTCCAACAGTGAATGTTCCCGTGCCTGTATAAGGCGCTACACCGCCACTTCCCGTTACGGTTACAGTAGTAGTTCCACCATTACATGCAATTGGTGGTGCCGTTGCAGTGGCTGTAATCTCCGTGATTTGAACGTTCAAAGTAATTGGAGGGCCGGGACATCCGTTATTCGTTTCCACCACCGTAATGGTATATAGTCCAATTGGTGTTGCCGACCAGTTGATAATGATCCTGTTTGAACTGCCACTTGGCCCTTGATTGGGCGTGATCACAGCTGTGGCCGTGCTCACCGTCCAAGCATAAGTGGACCCCGGAGTACCTGCTCCACCGCCTTCCAAGTAATCCACCTGATATGGCTCATTGGTGGCCCCAAGACAAATAATCTGTGGATTGGAAATCAGTGTTTGCGCTTGCGCTACGTTTATCGCCGCAATGGCAGCGATTACTAGTAATAGGGTGTAGGCAATTTTTCTCATGTTGATTTTTTTAATCGTGATATAGTGGTGATGTAGAGACTTGTGCATTGACATTTACATTCAGTGTCTGTGTGCTCGCACATTGTGGCGGCGTTGGTGTAAAAAGGTATGTTCCATTAGCAACGTTACTCACCACAGAAGGTGACCACGTTCCAGTAATTCCGTTGAGAGAGGTGGTGCTCAAAAACGGAGGCGCATCTCCGTAGCATATGATTGGCAATGGGCTGAAAGTCGGAACTACCGGGGCTTGCACTGTAACACATGTTTCTTCAAAACAATCCGCACTCAAAGGATAGAGTACAGGACTTGGAGGTTCATTATTAAAGTCAATACTTCCATTTCCATAATTTCCTTGAGAACCATTCGCCCTCGTCAAAAATTGATTCGACAAAAAAGTCTGATCTGTCGGGTTCGGATCATTGACCATCATCACAAAAACTCTTATGCTCGAAGTTGGGGAACCAATAAGGTTAGTTGGAATAGAAAACTCAAATCCTCTGGAATAATCACCTACAGCTGTATTTCCAGTAAATCCAAAATCACTTGGATTAGAAACGTTCGACCCAAGGTATGTATTGACATTTGCAGTCATATCGTACAAATCGAAATACGCAGTGGCTGAGGCCTGATTCATTGTCAAAATATAATCTGCAGTAAATCCTGCGTCAAATACTACATTCTGATAGAGTGCCAGATTTGATACGCCGCGTGTATTAGCAGGACTATTACTTCTATTCGTCCATGCAGATAAATTATTGAAACCTCCGGGCTTCGAGTCGATAAACATCAGTATCCAATTATTATTCACTTGATCGTTACCGTCGTTTTCATTTCCAGCAATGGCTCCAAATAATTTTCCTCCATAGTTTTTCAAAAACAGAGCATCTATTCGGTTATTTCCTCCAAAACCGCTGGTAGCAGGGCCTCCAGAAGATGTAGCAAATGGAGCGCCCCATTGAGGTTCGCTTATTATTCCATTCATTACAAAAGGTGGTTGCACCCAATTACGGACACAGACTTGTGTTCCAGCCGCCAAACCTGTTGTGCTGAAAGTATTTGAAGTAGAGCTTGGACCTTGTGATACACCATTCACGAAAAACTCAAATGTTGTTCCTCCTGTCGCATTGAATGTTGTTGCTGTATTTGCGCACGCATTCGTTGGTGTCAAAACGGGAGGTGTTGGTAAAGCAATAATGCTTAATGATGTTGTAGCAACAAACGCTGGACAAGCACCCAATGCAGGAATAGTATACGATATCGTGTAGTTGCCCGCTACACTTGCGCTGGGCAGAATGGCTCCTGTGATACTATTGATAGACAAACCGCTTGGGCTTGCAGAAAAACTACCACCCAATGATCCCGAAATAACGGGAAGTTGATTTGTAGTAATATCAGTACAAAAAGGCGTTCCGCTATATGAAATATTCGCAGAAGATGGATTTGTTACAGTAACAGTCACCGTTTCTGTATCAGAACACGCTCCAGAATTTCCCGTCACGGTATAAGTTGTGGTAGTAGCAGGATTGGCCGAAACGGTTGCTCCCGTTGTAGATGATAATCCTGCTGCCGGACTCCACGTGTACGTGGTCGCCCCGCTTGCAGTAAGGGTTACAGCGCTACCCGAACAAACGCTCGGTGCCGCTGGATTTATTGTTACAACCAATGGAGTTGGGTTGACGATGGTCACATTCTGCGACGCAAGACACAAAGCAGCATCTGTAACATCAACAATATAACTGCCCGCGGCAAGACCATTGAATACTGCGCTACCACTTGTTGACGGCACAGTCGCTACTACGACTCCATTAACATCGCGCAAGACATAAGTCCAGGGCCCTGTGCCTTGACCTGTAACTGTGGCGCTACCATTCGCCTGACCTACACACACAGGAGGTGTAGTGGCTACAACAGGAGGTGGACAACAATTCAACTGAGCAAAAAATGTTGATACCGGATCAGTAGAACATGCGAATGAACCCCACGAACCAGATTCTCCATCACCCAACGTGTTTATAGAAATATTCAAATTACCATCTTGTACACAAGCTCCTTGAGGGTCTGTAGTGATGGTCCAGCAAAACGTCCAAGTACAAGGATTTATGGGTGGATTTCCTACACCAGGATTGTTATCGCCAAAATTATTTCCTGGATTTCCATCGCTACCTGTTCCACCGCCTGCTACTGTTTCAAAGAAAAAACCGGGCCCATAAGAAGTGCCCGTCGCCGTACTGGTTACCGTGCCAGGATACCATGCCCAAAAGCCATTCCCCGAGCATGCTGGTGGCGCCGTAACGGTAAGTGTCGCTGGATTCCATCCTGATCCAAATGTTGGAACTACACCATGCAACCAGTTCGCAGAAGTTTGATTAAATGAGGTAATGGTGTAGCAAAAGTTGACCGTAGTATTCGCTGGATACTGTCCATTAATTGGCTCTGGATTGGCACTAAATGAACTTTGAATCACGCAGCCAGCACAGTCATAATTGTTGCGCATGCTTAATGTGAAATTACACTGATCTGTTAGATTGCCACCACTCACTTGCAAGTAGTATGTGCCCGCGGCAAGCCCCTGAAACGATGTATTTAAAACACCTGCATTACCAATAGCACAACCACGAGGTGCCAGGTTCCCACAATTGATTCCTTCATAAATAGCAATATTGGGCGTGCTAAGCCCATTGATTATAATATTCAATACTGGAGCGGTGATATTAAATCGATACCAAACATCAGCTGCGGGGTTTGCCTGATCGCCTATTGGTTGACAACCCAACAAACTGGAATAAGGTGCTTCAGCTGTTGCGCAAAGATTTGTGGTATTCCACGTCTGGAGTGCGCCAAGGCCGCCAGGACAAGGCCCCGGAGCCGCAAGCGTTCCTAGGTTTTGAGGATTGGAACAAGCGTCGTTTGCAGGTGGAGGGCCACCACTGCATGTCGTAGCGCATGGTCCACCTCCGCAAGGCAAACAAGAAATTGCAGCCGACCATCCCGTTCCCGTAATCGAACCATCACTCACAAAACGAAATGTGATGCAGCCAGTGGTGGACACAATTGAAGGTGGCAAGGTCGCTCCAGAATAAGTTCCCAGCAATGCTCCCAAAGTATTTGGTCCATCGTAAACAAATAATTGATCGAGGTTCGCTTCTGTATTAAAGGTTAAAAAGTCAAGTCTAATGCAGCTGCCGCTGACATTCGAACAAAGCGTGTATGTGTAGTTTTCATTGTTCAAATAATTCCCACCATTACTTCCGCTGTCGTAAAACGTACCGCTGCAAGTGGAAACACTCGAATTGCTTATGATAAATGCATTCGGATCGGGGATATTAGGAGTAATGTTGATTGTAAATGGAGTGCAATTGGGAGCAGGCCAAGTATCTACGATGATATAATATGTGACTCCCGCAGTCAGCGTTTGATTGATGATTGAAGGATTGCCCGCCGCACTGGTGACGCTATTAACGCATGTGCCGCCAGATAGTGGACAACCTTGCGTGATAAACAATCCTGTAAAAGTCAATGTATTCGACAATACAATATCAACGGCTCCGGTTGTTGTCGGGGTGTAGGTGAATAAATAATCCTCTCCTCCCAAATAAGCCGACGTGCAGCCATTTCCGTTAAGCACACTATTACAGCCACCACAGGTGGTGTAGTTTCCCGAAAAAGGCAAACTCGTAATGGCGGTTGCGGTAGTACAATTCGAACATGGAGGTGGCGGTGCACAGGTGAGCAACGTCACGGTAATCGTACCATTCAAATTATTCGCAGTAGCACAATTGAAGCGGTTGAGCTGGATGTTGTAAGTGCCGTCAGCAGGACAAACAAAATTTAATGAGGCAGCATTGCCTGCGCAAAGAGGCCCGTTGTCGTCGTTATAGCCAACCGAAACCCCGGCAGAATTGAAAACAGTGAGCTGAGTGTCGAAACCAGAACCGCAATTCGAAATGGAATAAGTACAACCCGCAACCATGCCCGTAACCACAAAATTCCGCTGACCTCCATTGTTGTTGGGCGGCGTACAAGCCACCGATGCGCCCACCACGGTTGGAGCAGCCGAAGTGCAAGCGGTGGTCGTAGTGAACTGCGTACACTGGCCATTGGCCGTGTATTCTGTTAATAAAACAAAAAAGGCAAATGACACAAATGATATGAGTTTATAAAACTTCATATCACACGAATACAATTCTTATTAGGGTGAAATTGGTAAAGGTTTTCCATAGATGAACACACAACGGCTTTCCTTTTTCAGGCGCCGCCTTCGTTTTGTTTAGGTCTAGTAGGTTTATTAACTTATCAAAAATAGAGACTTTTTAACATATTAACAAATTTTTCGACCTCGTATCTTCGCGCCCTATGTCCTCCGATCTGCAACTTAAAACCAGCTACACCCAAATACTCAAGCTGGCGCTACCAATTTGTGCCTCTTTATTGGTGCCGCAGATCAACTTTATCACCAACCTTATTTTCCTTGGTGGCCTAGGGGAACAGGTGTTAGCCATCGCTGGTATCACAGGGGTGTATTATCTCATTTTCTCTGTAATCGGCCACGGCCTTAATTCTGGTCTTCAAACCTTGATTTCTCGAAGAGCAGGAGAAAATGATCCCGAAAAAATAGGGGTGCTATTTCAACAAGGTGTCTTAATTGCCCTGGCAATCAGTGCTATTGCTATCTTTTTCACCCTGGCTATCAGTCCGAGCATCTTCTCCTTGCTGATGGTCGATGCGGAAAGACTCGAAATGACCAATAACTTCCTTTCTGTTCGGGTCTGGGGACTTCCTTTCTTGCTCTTATATCAGTTGAGAAATGCCCTGCTCGTGGGTATCAACAAATCCAATCTTCTCATCCTTGGTACGGCTGTCGAAACGGTAGTCAATATCATTTTTGACTATGGATTTATATATGGTAACCTTGGACTTCCCAATCTCGGCTACATGGGCGCGGCTTATGCATCCATCCTCGCTGAATTCTCAGGACTGGCCATTATCATGGTCTTAATCAACACGCCTAGCATAAAAAACAAAGTGAACCTCTCGTTTACTTGGATTCCAAAAAAGGAAATTATCGTTCAAATTTTATCCGTTTCATCACCCCTCATTTTACAATTCATCATTAGCGTAGTTGCCTGGGAATTCTTTTATCTCGCCATGGAACATTATGGAAAACGCGAATTGGCAATCAGCTCGCTCATGCGCACCATTTTCGGCTTTTTCGGTTGTTTCACCTGGGCGTTCGCATCTGCCGCCACAGCTATGATTTCCAATGTAATTGGTCAAGGAAAAAAAGAAGAGGTCATTCCACTAACATGGAAAATAACCAAACTCTCCCTGGGCTTCGCTTTTATAATGTTTGTTTTGCTCAATATTTTCCCGCAAACATTCTTCGCAATTTTTGGTCAAGACGAATCATTCCTTCAGGAAGCTATTCCCGTAGTTCGAATGGTAAGCTCTGCTTTGTTGTTTATGGCTGTTGGTGGAATTTGGGTCAACGCAGTAGTAGGAACGGCGAACACCAGAATCACACTATTGTCTGAAGCAATCGCCATCGTATTCTACTGCTCCTTTGTTTACTTCGCAGCAGAGATTTATCACTTGCCTGTTTACATCGTTTGGATGAGCGAATGGGTGTACTGGTCCTCTCTTTTCCTTGTAAGTTTCGTTTACTTAAAAAAAGGAAATTGGAGAAAAAAACACATCTGATATTATCGTTTAATCACAAAGTTTTTGTCGATCAACTCCTTCATTTTCTCAGGCGTTACAGAGATTCTTTCTTTATCATCCATCACTAAAAAACCACCATCAGTTTTCACCAGCTCCCGCACGTATGAAACATTCACAATGTAGGATTTGTGTGTACGCATAAATCGTTCATCTTCACACAATACATCTTCAAAATTCTTCAACGTTCTACTCGCAACGATGCGGTCGCCGTCCATCATTATTATTTCAGTATAAGAGCTGTCTGCCTTGATGTACATGATATTGTCAACTGGCAAAAATTTAAACCCCGATCCTATTGGAACCGCGATACTTCTAGGCGCTGATGGCAATAACATTTCTTTCAAATGCTCATATTGCTGGCGATGTCCACGGCGCTCACGATTAAACCTCTTTACAGTCTCTTCCAAATCTTGAGGCGAAATTGGCTTTAACAAATAATCGAGCGCCGACAACTTGAATGCTTTTACAGCATACTGATGATACGCCGTGGTAAAAACAACCGAGAAATTAATTTCTTCCTCATCAAAAAAATCAAGCAATTCAAGTCCGCTGTGACCTGGCATTTCTATATCCAAAAAAATCAAATCCGGTTTCAGCTTTCGAATCGCCTTTACTCCATTGGGCAAGTCAGCACTTTCACCCAAAACTTCTACTTCTGGACAAAATGTATTAAGCATTCCGCGAAGTAAGATTCGTGCGTGATTTTCATCGTCCACTATGATTGCTTTTATTTTCTCCATAAGTCTAAATTAACGGAATTCTAATAATTACTAACGTGCCGTTGGCTTCTTGTTGTTCGTTCATTTTATCTACAAACTCAACACCCACATTTCCATGTTTGCGATTCAAAAGCTCGAGCCTGCGCGAGTTTGCCTCTGTAGCAAAACTCTGATGACCTTTATTTTTAATTCGATTCAGCTCCCTCGAACGTGCGCGGCCTATTCCATTGTCTTCAATCTCAATGCGCATATTGCTAACTTCTTTCTTAAAGCGAATGACCAATTGTTTATCTTCCTTTTTATGAAGAAGTCCGTGTTTAATTGCATTTTCCACATACGGCTGAACGATCATGCTCGGTAGCCTACTCATCTCAACATCAAGTTCAGGATCCACGTCTAGCTTATAATGCAGATCATAATTAAAACGAGCAGCTTCAATTTCCAAATACAAATTCAAGGCATGTATCTCTTCGGCCACAGTCACGCTTTCCCTTTCACTCATTTCTAAAATGAGACGCGTGAGTTGAGAAAATTTAGATAGAAAAATTCCCGCATTTCTCTTGTCATCGGTGAAAATAAAGGATTGAATCGTATTCAATGCGTTATAAAAAAAGTGTGGATTCATCTGCGACTTTATGCTTTGAAGCATCGCTGTTTGCAGATCTTTTTCCAAAGAAACTTTCTCCAACAACAGTTTATTCTGCGTTTTCAAAAGTCTCGTTTGATAACGATAATAAATAAATCCAGCCGACACAACCAGCAATCCAACACCGATGTAAAACCAATAACTCTCCCAAAAAGGTCTGCGTACTATGAATACAGGGGCGCTATATGTCTTTCCATTTTCCCCAATTCTAAAACTAACACTGTAATATCCAGGTCTTAATGCATCCAACTTGAGAACTCTTGACCCATCAGCGATTCTATTCCATTCATTTCCATTTAGTGAATAGTATAAAGGAAGCGTTTGAGCTGCCGGATAACTCACCACAGAGAATTCAAATGTCACCTCATTCTGCTCTCTGGAAAGCTGTGTGAGTTGAGCGCCCTTTATTTCCTCACCCCGAACGAACATTCGGTCCAAATAGAATTTAGGTTCTATATCCCGAATGCTCTTGTACTCTGGAACTATTATGATGCCCTCTTCGGTAGCGATATAAAATCGATCCGCTTTTTTTACAAAATCATAAATCTCATCCTCTCCAGAAATAGAAAAGATAAAGATGATTTGAAACTTATTACCTTTTCTATCAAAACTCGCCAATTGATGATCAGAAGCAACATAAATCTTATTGTCAATTACCTTGAGCATCTTCCAATCTTCTCCCTCCAGCGAATGAAGTACTTCTTCGCAGCGAAGCGTTTTAAGAGAAAATCGCTCAATCTTACCAGTGGCTGTCAATGCATAAATATCACTTCCCAATTTCTCTATTCTCGTATAATGAATACTCTTTCCATTATGTTTGATTTCTTCTAAGCCTAAAACGTTTTGACGAAAAAACCCTTGATTGGAGCAGAAGTAAATTACATCATTCTCTTTGTCATAAACCACTGACTTTCCCCTTCCTCCGAGAATTGTAGATCCATTCGTAGAGCGACTATATCTATGCTTTTGATAAAAAGAATCCCACTTACTTTCGCCTTTATACCACGGCAACTCAAAAAGTCCAACGTTGCCGCTTGCCGCAACAGCAAGGTATTTCCCGTCCAATGGCTCCACGTCTTTGATAGAGCCCATATCATTAAAAATGAGTTTTTTGTTTTTATCAAAAACCAAAAACTCATTCGATGTTGCATATAAATGCTCGTAAGTATGATCTGTCTCTAAATAAAAAATCCCGTGATTGCCTTTTGAGGTATAAAACGGAGCCGAAAACTGTCGATTCTGCAAGGAAATCAATTTGCCGTTTTTAGTACCCACCACAAGTTGGTCTCCCAAAACCGCCAATCGATGGGGTCGGTCATTTGCTAAAGAAAGCACCTGATGATCAAAGTTTCGTATCACGAGCGCTCCTTCTGTAACCGTCCCAATCCAATAACCCGCATTTTTATCTTTCATCACCGAACTCACGCTTATATCTTTAAAGAATGGGCCGCCGCCAACCATTCGTCCTTGCTTGTCATAGATAAAGAGACCATTGCTACAGCAAAACCAGAACATCTTGTCGATGTAAAGAATGTTTTGAATAAAACTCATTTCTTTAGTTGAAAAAACTTCAACCGTTTTCACTTGATCGTACAAATAGAGCTTTCCTTGTGCATTATCTTTTCCTAAAAAATAAAGCATATCACCATCTTGTGCCGTCAAGATTGGTGTCATTCCATTGATGATATGTGGGAGTGGTTTTGAAACAACCTCTCCTGCCAAGTTCACTATCCACTCTTCGGTGCCGAGAACATGAAATTTACCCTCCGTTTGAAATGTATGAAAGGTCTCGTTACTGGTTCGCTCCACTGTCTTCAACACATCAAGCGACTTTAAATCGTAAATAACTACTTCGTTTTTGTATAAATGAATGATATGATCATTATCTATATAGTAGCGGAAAAAACCAATTGGCTTGCGTTCGTCGAGGAGCAATAGCCGATCATTCTGAGTGTAAAACAGTGAGCCATCAAACGACTCCATCCAAATTCTGCCAAAACGATCTTCACTTAGATGGGAACCAATGCGCGATAATTCGCCCACGGCTTCAATGGTCTTATAGGTTTGTCCATCAAAACGAACAAGACCCGAACCTGTCGCCAACCAGATAAAACCTCTTGAGTCTTCCAGTATATCATATACCACATCCGAGGTGAGACCATCATTGCTGTCGATGCGGATTGTATATGGCTTTTGAGACAAAGCCCCAAAAGCCAGTCCCAAAAAAATCACCATCAATCCAATATTACGCATCATAGGTTACAAAAGTCGCAAAACAAAACCTCTCCACTACCACCAGTTAGCCAAAATACCTTTTCAGTTAGTGACGTTCACTAACTCAAACCCCGCTTTCACTAACTGGCCCGATTTTTATAAATGAATCATGGAATATTTGTATCGATTTACTGACTTACCTAACCTCAAGATTTTAGCGCGTTTGAAACACTTCGCGTTCTAAATGCACTTAAACCTAATGACAGAGCCGCCCCTAAAAAGGTGGCTCTGTTTTTTTGTTAACGCTGACTTAACATAAGCCTAACACCATTCTAACAAATGACTTGGTAAACGAAGATAGCTTTGCGGGCAAATTAAATATTTGTTTCCAAAGTGTTAACTCTCTTCCGAGCCTTTGCGCTCAACACAATCCTACTCATATTCGCGGTGAATATGACTTTGGCCAACGACACCATTCCAAAAGCGAAGGAATCAAAATGGTTTGAAAAGGTTCAGATAAGGGGCTATGTTCAAGTCCGTTACAATCGACTTTTCGAAACGAATCCCGACCTCGGATGTGAACAGTGCGACCGATCTTGGGGCGATAACTCAGGATTTTTCATTCGCCGCGCCCGTATTATTTTCTTTGGTCAGCTCTCCCCACGCGTTTATATGTATATCCAACCCGACTTCGCTAGTTCTGTCTCCAGCAGTAGCTTGCACTGGGCACAAATTCGAGACGCATACTTCGATGTGGGCATCGACAAAAAAAATGAGTTCCGCTTTCGTATTGGACAAAGCAAGATCCCATTTGGATTTGAGAACATGCAGTCGAGCCAAAACCGCCTACCCTTAGACCGCGCCGACGCTTTGAACAGTGCTATTACCAATGAACGTGACCTCGGCGTATTCTTTTATTGGGCACCAGCAAGAGTTCGTGAGCTTTTCTCATCTCTTGTGCGCGAAGGCCTCAAAGGATCAGGAGACTACGGCGTTTTCGGCTTCGGAGCCTTCAATGGACAAACAGCCAATCGACCAGAAGCGAACAATAGCCAACACCTAGTGGCACGCGTGAGCTTACCTTTCCGTGTTGGAAACCAAATCGTTGAACCAGGAGTTCAGGCCTATTCCGGACGATATGTGATGCAAACTTCACAACTTTCATCTGGCGTAAAGACCACTGGTGACAGAAACTACCTCGATCAGCGCGCTGCGGCAACGCTAGTTCTTTATCCAAAACCGTTCGGAATACTGGCAGAATACAATATCGGCCGTGGACCAGAATACAACCCCGCCACCGATAGCATAGAAACCAGAGACTTAACGGGTGGGTATGTCACATTTAGCTACATGATTCAATCCGATAAAATGACATACTTTCCTTTTGTGCGTGCTCAATATTACGATGGGGCTAAAAAACACGAACAAGATGCAAGAGCACACAAAGTCAATGAGTTAGAAATCGGTTGTGAGGTGCAATTTGGTAGAAACTTCGAATTTGTCGCCATGTACACCAACAGCACACGAACCACCAGCGACAAGGCTAATGAGTTCAACCGACAGTCGGGGCGACTGCTAAGATTACAAGCCCAGCTAAACTTTTAGAAAGAAAATCCACTTCATTAATATTCTCTTAACATGTCTTCAAGACCTTCGCGCCACTTCAAATCAGAAACGCAATCCAAACCTAAAATGGGTATTTCAAATCTTTTCTCTTTCCTAGTCCCAAAGAACGGACTCTTCTTCGACTTGTTTGCCGAGGATACCGCCAACCTCCTCGAACAAGCCAACGAGTTCAACAAACTCTTTGCGACCACTGATAAGACCGAGCAGCTCGCCATTATCAGAAGAGTAAAAGAATTGGAAAACAAAGGAGATGAAATCACACACAAGATCTTCCTAGAGCTCTCTGCCAATTTCATCACGCCATTCGACCGTGAAGACATTCACGAATTGGCAACATGCATCGACGATATCGCAGACTATATTCAAGGCACGGCTTCTCGTATCGAACTCTACAAGGTGGACGAGTTTTCAAAAACCATGGAGCTACTTAGCGAAGTATTGGTAAAGCAAGTAAACGAAATCGACGCCGCTGTGAAAGACATGCGTAACATGCGCAACGCTGGTCGCGTGCGCGAAGCAATCGTTCGCATCAATTCACTTGAGAATCACGCGGATGACCTTTTCGATGAGGCCATCGCACGCCTTTTCGCCGATGAAGTACCAGCGCTCGAACTCATTAAAATGAAAGAGGTGTTGAGCAATCTGGAAACCGCTACAGATAAGTGCGAAGACGTAGCTAACGTTCTTGAGTCTATATTGGTCAAAAATTCTTAAGATCTCATGGAATATTCTACTTTTCTGATCGTCATCATCGCTCTGGCGCTGATTTTCGACTTCATCAATGGATTCCATGATGCCGCCAACTCCATTGCTACCGTTGTCTCTACGAAAGTATTGACTCCCTTTCAAGCCGTTGTTTGGGCCGCATTTTTCAATTTCATCGCCTTCTTTATTTTCAAAGATCACAGCGTAGCGAACACGATTTCCAAAACGGTTCAAGAGCAGTTCACCTCACCGGAAATGCAACCCCTTCCAATGATTTTCGCAGGTCTGCTTTCTGCTATCGCATGGAATCTCATCACTTGGTGGTATGGTATTCCATCGAGCTCTTCGCACACGCTGATAGGTGGTTTTGCTGGCGCATTCCTCGCCGCATTCGGATGGGAAGCCATCCGCGGAGGTGTTATCGCTGCTACTGCAATCTTCATTTTCATCGCGCCCATTGCTGGTATGCTCATGGCATATCTCATTTCCATTTGGTTTCTTCACTCTTTCAAAAAAGGAATCACCATGAAAATCGTGTCGATGTCTATCATCATCACGGTTATTGTTCTTGTGGTGCGCGTCCTTGAGTTTGAAAACTTAAAATCCGATTTTGAAACTTACTGGCTCAAAGTATTATTCCATGGTCACAATTTCAAGTGGATTCTATTGGGCTTCATCGTGGTAGTAATCGGAATTCTCACACTTTTCCTCAGCTCTATGAGCGCTACCGCAGCAAACCATTATTTCAAGCGCTTTCAGCTTTTCTCATCTGCCGCATTTTCTATCGGTCACGGTGGTAATGATGCACAAAAAGTAATGGGTATCATCTCGGTGGCACTCATCGCCAATGGCAATATCAACGATATGAGCGAAATGCCAAACTGGGTTCCGCTTTCCTGTTATGCTGCCATCGCCATCGGAACGATGTCGGGCGGTTGGAAAATTGTAAAGACTATGGGCGCCAAAATTACCAAGGTGACACCATTCGAAGGAGTAGCCGCTGAAACAGCTGGCGCCGTTACGCTTTTCTTCACAGAAGGTCTCAAATTCCCTTGGCAAATAGGCGGTGAAACAATCAAAGGTATTCCTGTATCTACCACTCACACGATCACTGGTTCTATTATCGGAGTTGGTGTCACCAAGCGTATCAGTGCGGTGAAGTGGGGTGTTACAAGAAAACTTCTCACTGCTTGGATTATCACCATTCCAATCAGTGCTTTGATGGGAGCTGTTTTCTTTTGGATTTGCAAAGCTTTCGGTTTATAAGCAATCCTTGCCGATATGCCGATTATTCGGTATTATCGCGCAATGATCACCAAAGACCATCCTAAAAAATTATTCCTGCTGGATGCGTATGCGCTCATTTTCAGAGCGTATTACGCGTTCATTCGCGCTCCGCGCATCAATTCTAAAGGCCTCAACACGTCGGCAATGTTTGGATTCACCAATACTTTGCTCGACATTATTAATAATGAAAAACCCTCGCACATCGCGGTAGTTTTCGACGCGCCCGAACAAACGCTGCGCGAAATTGATTACGAAGCGTACAAAGCAAATCGCGAGGAAACTCCTGAAGACATCAAACTCTCTGTGCCTTGGATCATGAAAATTATCGAAGGCTTTAATATTCCTATCCTCATGGCACCCGGCTATGAAGCAGACGATGTCATCGGCACGCTCGCAAAGCGCGCCGAACAGGAAGGTTTTCTCACCTATATGATGACTTCCGATAAAGACTACGGTCAATTGGTTAGTGACAATATTTTTATCTATAAGCCCGGCTACCAAGGCGGAAAAGCAGAAGTACTGGGCATTCCAGAAGTATTACAAAAATTCGATATTGAGCGTGTTGATCAAGTTATCGATATCCTCGGTATGATGGGAGATGCAGTGGATAATATTCCCGGTATTCCTGGTGTTGGAGAAAAAACGGCAGTAAAACTTCTCAAACAATTTGGTTCTCTCGAAGGTTTGCTCGCCAACACAGATCAATTAAAAGGCAAGCAAAAAGAAAACGTCGAGACCTACGCAGATCAAGCCATCATGTCGAAAAAGTTGGCCACCATCCTTCTCGACGCTCCGACTCCACTAAATGAGGAGGAATTAAAAATAAAAGAATACAATAAAGAATCGCTAAAGGATATCTTTAATGAACTAGAATTCCGTCAACTTGCCAAGCGCGTTCTAGGCGAGGAAACGCCCGCCGCAGGCGACGTTCAACAAGGAAGCCTCTTCGGGGAAGAAGAATTAGAGGCCGTAACTGTTCCCTCCAATTTGAAAAAAATCACAGATATTCCCCATCAGTATATTTTAGTAGAAACCGAACAACTGCTCGGTACTTTGATTGAAAAATTAAATACCGAACGTTCATTCTGTTTTGATACTGAAACAAGTGATCTGGAGCCAATAAACGCATACCTCGTAGGGATGTCATTTGCCGTTGTAGCACACGAAGCATACTACGTACCCGTTCCAAAAGATGAAAACGAAGCGCGTGCCTTACTCCAAAAATTCGCACCAATTTTTTCAGATCCAGAAAAAGAATTGATTGGTCAAAACATCAAGTACGACTATAAAATGCTCGGTAAATATGGCATTGAAGTGAAAAACAAACTCTTCGATACCATGGTGGCGCACTACATCCTCAACCCTGATGGCAAGCATGGTATGGACGTTCTCGCCGCGCAATACTTGCAATACGAGCCTGTTTCAATAGAAACTTTGATTGGGAAAAAAGGAAAAAATCAAGGTTCGATGGCTGATCTCAGCCCTTCCGAAATCAAGGATTACGCTGCCGAAGATGCGGATATCACATTACAACTCAAGAATATTTTTGAACCAAAACTAACTGTTGGCGAGTCGCGCAAACTCTTTGACGAAGTAGAGGTGCCGCTCATCACGGTTCTCGCCGACATGGAAATGGAAGGCGTACGTGTAGATGAACAATTCCTCAAAGACTATAGCAATGAGCTCCAGAAAGACATTGTGATTTTTGAAAAAGAAATACATGAAATAGCAGGCGAGGTCTTCAATATTGATTCTCCCAAACAATTGGGAACGATTCTGTTTGAGAAATTAAAAATCACTGATCAGGTTAAAAAAACCAAGACCGGACAATACGCTACAGGTGAAGATGTACTTTCAAAATTTGTACATGACCACCCTGTGGTTGGAAAAATTCTCGATTACCGCGAACTGCGCAAACTCAAGTCGACCTACGTGGATGCTTTGCCAGAACTGATCAACAAACACACTGGCCGCGTGCATACAAACTATATGCAGACAGTGGCTGCCACGGGGCGACTCAGCAGCAACAATCCCAACCTTCAAAACATTCCAATACGCACATCACGGGGAAAGGAGATTCGAAAAGCATTTGTCCCAAGAAATGAGGACTATACATTATTATCTGCCGACTACTCTCAGGTAGAGCTCCGAATCATCGCCGCCTTGAGCAATGACGAAAATATGTGCGAAGCATTCTTGCAAGGAGCCGACATTCACGCAGCCACTGCTTCTAAAGTATTTGGAGTTCCGCTCGATCAAGTGGATAAAAGCATGAGAAGCAAGGCAAAAGCCGTCAACTTCGGCATCATCTACGGGCAGGGAGCCTTTGGCCTTGCGCAAAACCTCGGTATTCCGCGCGGGGAGGCAAAAGAAATCATCGACTCCTATTTCAAACAGTTCAATAGACTCAAGGCTTACCAACAAGAAAATATAGAAAGCGCGCGCAAAACGGGCTACGTGGAAACCATCCTTGGAAGACGCCGATATCTCGCCGATATCAATAGCGCCAACGCCGTGGTGCGAGGCTTCGCCGAGCGCAACGCCATCAACGCACCCATCCAAGGTAGCGCAGCCGACATTATTAAAGTCGCCATGATCCGAATTCAGGAAGACTTGCGCAAAATGAAGCTGCGTTCCAAGATGATTTTGCAAGTGCACGACGAATTGGTATTCGACGTCCATAAGGAAGAGTTGGACATTATTAAGCCTGTGATTGCCGAGAGAATGACCTCCGCAGTGAAGATGCGAGTGCCTTTGGAAATCGACATGAACCACGGCGACAACTGGTTGCAGGCACACTAAAAAGCGCTTTGTGTTTCATTTTGAGATGTTTATGTACGATTTGTAATAAACATCTCAATTTTTATAACTATTTTCGAACTCGTCCCGTAGAAAGAACAAATTTTCAAAATTGGAACTTGTTTGTGTTACGAACGAAACTTCTTATGACCACCCTAAATAAACCAACTATGCGCAAATTGAATTGGATGAAACCGGCCCTGGCAGCCTTTGGTTTCTGTGCGGTGTTGACTGCCTGTGAATCTGGCGGTAGCAACACGAATCAACCTGCCACAAAACCCAATGTTGATTCATTGGAAATGATTAAAAAGGATGAATTGCAGAAGATATTCTTCTCGATTCCGGCTCCCGTAGAAATGGCCTCGCTTATCAAGCAAAATGGCTATAAGTACGATGCATCCTTGCTCAATAGCACCGACAATGTATCGAAATACACGGGAGAGGCGAAGCAGGCCATCAATCTTGGCGTATATGGCGCAGATCTCAGCTATGCCAGCATCTTCGATCAAAAACAAGAAAGCATGAACTACCTCGCTGCCGCTCAAAAACTAGCGCGTCAGATGGGAGTAGATGGTGCCCTCCAAGACGATATGATCGAACGTCTCAATACCAATCAAGACAATCGCGATTCTTTGATTAAAATCGTAACAGAAGCATACACCGATCTCAATGGTTATTTGAAAGAAAACAACCGCATAGAAGTATCTGCTCTCGTTATCGCTGGTGGTTGGATGGAAGCGCTCTACTTGAGCACTCGTTACTCAGCAATCAAAGATCCTGCGTTGAAAACACGTATCGCAGAACAGAAACTTTCACTTGATCTTCTTATTGGCTACTTTGATAAGTTTGGCGAAAAAGAATCGCTCAAAGAAATGAAGGCAGACCTCGTTGCACTCAAGGCAGTATTTGACGAAGTGCAAATCTCATCTGGTAAAACAACCTCCTCTAAAAATGCGGA
>CAYRZQ010000055.1:0-20016 GCA_964428835.1 uncultured Comamonadaceae bacterium
ATCCTTGCATCATTGGATCAACGATGGTTTGATGGCGATCTTCTTTTTTGTTGTTGGCTTGGAATTAAAACGGGAGATTCTTGTGGGTGAATTGAAGAGTCCACGCCTGGCTTTGCTTCCTATTATGGCCGCAATCGGTGGAATGGTATTTCCAGCAATGGTTTATTATGCTTTTAATTTTAATGGAGCAACTGAAGGTTGGGGTGTTCCAATGGCAACAGATATAGCTTTTGCATTGGGTATCCTTTATCTTTTGGGAGATAGAATTCCTCTTTCGCTCAAAGTGTTTTTAACTGCCATCGCCATAGTTGACGATTTGGGTGCTGTCCTAGTTATAGCCTTCTTTTATACAAGCGAAATAGATTTCGAAAGTTTGTTTAGAGGATTAGGTTTTCTACTGATACTAATCGCTGCTAATCTTGCAGGTGTTCGAAACACGCTTTTTTATGGAGTCGTTGGAATAGCAGGGGTTTGGTTGGCATTTTTACTCTCTGGTGTCCACGCTACCATTGCAGCTGTTTTGGCCGCATTCACCATCCCTGCTTCTACACATATTGATGAAACAGCCTTTACGGCAAAGCTTTCAGTGCTTTTTGATAGGTTTAAAAATGCAGAGCCCAACGATAATCGTTTGGTCACTCATGAGCAACAAGAAGTGCTTTCCAAAATTCAATACTTTTCAAAGAATGCCATTCCGCCATTACAACGGCTTGAGCATGGGCTGCATCCTTTTGTTTCATTTGTGGTAATGCCCATTTTCGCTCTCAGCAATGCGGGTGTTACATTCACGGGAAATGTATTAGACAGCCTTTTCTCTCCGGTCACACTGGGTATAGCGCTAGGACTATTAGTAGGGAAAATGGTTGGAGTCACTTTTATGACTTGGTTGGCTATAAAACTAAAAATGAGTTCGCTTCCAACGGGTATGTCGATGAAACAAGTAATGATGGTGAGTATTCTTGCTGGTGTTGGATTTACCATGTCTTTATTCATCGCGGGATTAGCATTCGAGACAGATGAACTTTTATCACAAGCTAAGCTTGGTGTTCTTTGTGCGTCAATCACAGCGGGACTTGTAGGGTATTTTACGCTCAAAAAGTACTTTGCCCCGAAAGGATAAATTGTTAAAAATGGACAACTCTGGAAATTGAATGGAATAAGGAACTATTTTTGAGTTATTCGATACAAAATCAAAACATTATGAAACATATTTTCTTCTCCCTTTGCATTCTCGGCTCAACGATTATTTTTTCGTCTTGCACGAAAGATAGCCCTGAGATTCAAGCTCAAAAGAAAAGCATCGAAGGTGACTGGACTTACGAAAACGTAACTGTAAGAAGATCTGGTCAGGAAGCAGTAATGGACGTTACTGGTGATTTCGATCATTACACCATATCATTTGCTGACGCAGGTAAATTGTCTAGAAAAAATTCTGATAATTCTACTACTGAGGATGGTAAGTGGACACTCGAAGGTGCTACAATGACCACCAGCGAAGGCGTTACCGTATCAACTGGTCAAACGCTCACTCTAAATCTTAAAGAGCCTCTGTTTGGCAACAATATCGATGAAGAGTGGAGAAATGTTGTAGTCGGAGAAACCGCCCTCACCGCAGAACATTCAAAGGATGGAAAGCTCTACACCATACGCTTACGCAGAATCAACTAAGTGCTAGCTAAAAACTGCATTGAACGCTTTTGCAACTAGATGGGTGCTGGTGTTGTTGATTGCGCTATTGCAATCATCCATAGCGCAGGGGCAATCAGAGCCAAAAAGTATTTACAGGGGAGTCATCGTATCAAATACAGATGGTTCCCCTGTTTCATTTGCTGTAGTTTCGAATTTATCTCTTGAGATAGCAACCGTAACCGGTGCTGATGGCTATTTTGAAATTTCAGTTCAGGATGGCGGAAGTTTGCTGAGAATTTCTGTGATTGGTTTCAAAACGAAAGAGCTTTCAGTTTTACCGTCCGAAGTTCCAAAAAATATTGTCTTGGAGGAGGCGGTAGGCGAGTTGTCAGAGGTATTGGTCTATGCATATTTGAGTGATAAGCTTGCTAAAATTGTCAGTGATTGCCGAAAGAATTTTGATGACGAGGTAGTCAGTTCTAAAGCCTTTTTTCAATTAAAGTCTTTTATAAATGAAGAACAGGTAGAGTTGGTAGAGACTTATAATAACGCTACCGTTTGGGGAGGTGATATTACATCGCTGAAGTTGAAAACCGGAAGAATTGGCCTACGTTCTTCTGATGTCGGATATTGGGTCTCTACAGCCGTTTCCCGTTCTATGCTTATGGAAAAAACTACGGCGTATAATGAGAACTATCCCATTTCACCGCTTCATAGAAGCCTTGGTAAAATGAAAAAAGAGTGGAAATTTTCTCTTGAAAATATCTATACCGAATCGAACGGCGACTCTATTTATGTCATTGTTGCAAACCCCCGCAAACAAGACAAAGAGCGATTTAATGCGAAGTTTTGGGTGAATAAAAGAAAGAATACATTTCTCAAGCTAGAATTGCAACTTGATAGCATATCAACTCATCCGTTTCAACCACTATTTCCAACGGATTCAATTGAAAATTTAAACTTAAGAGTTAGTAAGAATTTCTCTGGCGACAAAGAAACGCATACGGACTTGGTTGAGTTTGATGCGGATATTTTTTACGTTAACCGAGAAGGTGTAAAGTACAAAGTCGATATTCAGTCATTTATTTATTGCTACGATAGGAATGACTTATTCATACTGCCATTTTACGAAGTTGAACCATATCGAAATAGCGATTATCGAATGATTAGCGCTATTCCACACAATAGCCTTTTCTGGGAGAAATACAACAGATTTTCTAAGGCAGAAAAAGATAGCACAGGTGATTTTTTCTATCATGTGAAAGCGGAACTTACGAATCGAAGCTTATTTGGGCGAAACGAGCAAATAGAAAAAGGTTTCTTTGAACAGCCTTTCTTCAAGTGGTCTCCTACCAAGCGATTGAGACTAAGTGTTGTTTCTTCCCCAGCGCCCAATCTGGCGCGCGCTACCAATAGGCTTCAATTTAGTTTTCACGTCCTGGCCTTTTTTGATTTGAATGTTTTTGAAGATACTACACAGGTGTTGTCGGTTACTTCGATTGATCCTTTCAATAGTTATTGGGACAGGCCGGAGAGCAATGAAGCTGATGCTTTTTTCAATATTTACACGGATCTTATAGAAATCAAACGAAGAGAAATTCACAAGGAAATGCTGGAGAATCCAACTCCCGAACGAATTAGCGAATTATACGAGCGATACCTGTTTGAAGTAAGGGCTATGAGCCTTAGGTATTATCGTGAAGTAGGTCCATCTGTCGATCAAAAAATGCTACGTAAATGGAACGATACTGTTTACCAGAAGCTCAAAATTGATAATATGAAGATTTTTGAAATTGATTAACTACTTCGCGCTTTGTTTGCGGACAAGTTTCTCAAACAAACTCGGGAAAAGCCTTTTCACTAAAAGTCCTTTCATTTCTCTGCCACCAATCGCAATTTCAAATTTTCTTTTTTCAACTCCTTCAAGAATTTTTTGAGCGACTTCTTTGGCAGAAAGACCACCAGCTTGATTTTGGTCCATTTCATTTGTTGGCTTTCCATCGCTGCTCAAGGCGTGCTTGCTGATTTCTGTATTCGTAAACCCTGGTAGAACAAGAGAAATGAAAATTCCATCCTTCTCAACTTCCATACGAAGCGACTCATAATATCCATGCAGCGCGTGTTTGGAGGCGGCATATCCGGAGCGAAGGTAGAACCCCCATTTTCCGAGGAGGCTGCTTGTTACGATGATGTGGCCTTTTTTGGCGGCCAACATTTTTTTTCCAATCAACTTACTCAATAAGATATTTCCAAAGAAATTTACCTCCATTATGCGTCGGTCAACCGATATATCGGTGTCAATACAAAGTGAACGCTGACTTATTCCGCCATTATTGAACAAAAAATCTACACTATCATGATGCTTGAGAACAGTAGAAACAGCTTCTTGGACTGAATTCTCGTCTCCAAGGTCCATTCTAACAATCAAGGCATTTCCGCCGCATTCTTTATTAACTCGATCTAATTCATGCTCTCTGCGTGCCGATAATATCAGTATTGCGCCTTTTGCTGCAAGCTCTAATGCAAGCGCCTCTCCAATGCCACTGCTTGCTCCGGTAATCCAAACTATTTGGTCCTTGTAGAAATTCTGATTCATGTGGCGAATTAAACACTAATTTTGCTTTCTGTGAACTTTTGTCCGCATCTTATATAGCCTTGAGTTAAGCCTTTATTAACCTTGCCTTAACGCTGGTAATCTAGATTTGCACCGTTCAAAAGTGAAATATAGACCGTATGAGCAAACAAAAAATACTTCTGGTTGACGACGAACAAGACATCCTTGATTTGATCGGATTCAATCTCGAAAAAGAAGGTTTTGAAGTCCATACTGCTAACAACGGTCGCACAGGCCTTGAAATAGCGCGAAGAGTATTCCCTGATTTGGTTCTTCTTGACGTAATGATGCCTGGAATGGATGGCATGGAAACCTGCCGAGAATTGCGTGACGACGCAAATTTAAAGAACGTTCTAATCGCTTTTCTAACTGCACGCAATGAAGATTACTCGCAGATCGCTGGCTTTGATGCAGGAGCTGACGATTATATTTCAAAACCAATAAAGCCAAGAGTGCTCGTTTCTCGTGTGAAGGCCTTACTTAGAAGAAATGTGCCATCTGAGATCGAAACCAAAGAAATGCCGGCTCACGGCATTATCATCGATAAAGAACGATATGTTGTTTTCAAAGAAGGCGTTCAATTGAACCTGCCTAAAAAAGAATTCGAATTGCTGGCGTTGCTTACTTCCGCTCCCGGAAGAGTGTTTACTCGCGAAAATATTCTTGCCAGTGTTTGGGGTAATGATGTCATTGTCGGAGATAGAACCATAGATGTTCATATCCGTAAACTTCGTGAAAAACTTGGTGATGAAAACTTTAAGACTGTAAAGGGCGTAGGCTATAAATTTGAGCCTTGATGTCTAAACGTACTCCCAAAGGTGTCGCATTAACTTCTTCAGCGCTTATCACCAGTCTGCTGGCGCTGACTTATTTTGTTCTCATTTATTTCTTGGATCGAGAATTTGAATGGCAATGGCTATTGCTATTTGTGACCCTAAGTGTGGTTATTTCATATTTCATCATTTTTTACTATATCGAGAAATTTCTTTACTCGAAGGTTAAAATCATTTACAAAACAATTCACTCGCTCAAAACGTCTCAAGGTGACATCAAGCCCAGTATTCGAATGAGCACTGACGTGTTGGGACTCGTAAATGAACAAGTAATGGACTGGGCGGAGGAAAAGATTAAAGAGGTAAAGGAGCTCAAGGCTACAGACAATTTCAGAAAGGAGTTTATTGGCAATCTAGCCCATGAGTTGAAAACCCCAATTTTCAATATCCAGGGTTACGTTGATACTTTATTGGAGGGCGATTTACAGGATGAGGCGCTTACTAGAAAGTTTTTACAAAAAGCAGCTTCTAACTGCGATCGAATAAGTGATTTGATTTCGGATTTGGATCAGATAACGCGAATTGAAAGCGATGGATTTAGTCTTCAGCTGCGCCGTTTTGACATTGTAGATCTCGCTCGCAAAATGATGGACTCGCTTGAAGAACAAGCAAAGGATAGAAACATTACCCTGAGACTCAAAAACCCAAATGAGAAAACAATTTGGGTCGAGGCAGACGACAAACGAATCCAGCAGGTATTTACGAATCTTCTGGTAAATAGTATTAACTATGGAAAAGAGGGAGGCGAAACTCGAATTCGCTTCTATGATATGGATGATAATATCCTTATTGAAGTTGCTGATAATGGCCTTGGCATAGCAAAAGAGCACTTGCCTCGAATTTTTGAACGATTCTATCGCGTAGATAAATCACGCTCAAGAAACGAGGGTGGCTCTGGTTTGGGACTGGCTATTTGCAAGCACATCATTGAGGCGCACAAACAAACAATCTCTGTCCGCAGCACCGAGGCTATCGGGAGCACTTTTGCATTTACCTTGAAAAAATCTCGTTAATCAAAAGCGAACATAATTCGCTCCTATAAAGTAATTACTGACTTTTTCTTCCCCAATAGTGGTGGATGGTCCATGACCGGGATGAACCACATAATGGTCGGGCAAGGAGTACATTTTCTCTTGGATTGACTTTATTAAATCTTCCTTATTGCTTCCAGGTAAATCAACGCGACCGACGCTGCCCTTAAATAATACATCTCCTCCAATCACCATCTCATGCTGGTGATCAATGAATACTACATGTCCAGGCGCATGACCAGGAACAAATAACACGTCGAGCGTATGTTCTCCAAATTCAATTCGGTCTCCTTCAGAAATGAATTTGGTAGGCTGTGGACTTAGTCGATATGGGATATTCCACATCATACTCGCGGCAGCACCTCTTTCAAGCGTGGGAAGGTCTTTTTCATGAGCATAGAATGGGACGCCGTACTTCTCAATCACCGCCGAGTTGCCAAGAATATGGTCAATATGGCAATGCGTGTTGAGCAACAAGATTGGCTGAAGCCCTCGTTGCTCTATAAACTCAAATAAAATAGCATCCTCCTGTTCATCAGTCATACCAGGATCTATTATAATTGCCTGATTCTGTTTATTTACAAGGATATACGTGTTTTCCTGAAATGCATTAAAGGTGAATAGATGTAAGGACATGCTTTTTTTTTGCCAAAAGTAAACACTTGTGCCTGGGAACGGATTCTTAAAATTTTCTGAAACTTTCGACGTTATTGGGGGTTTTTCGTGGAAGTATAGTATTGATTCTTTATTTTAGCCCTCTATGGTGCTTTTAAACCAAATTCATAAACTCTTTTTTGTCCTGCTGATAATGTTCTTTGCTACCTCTTCGGTAGCGCAGTTTTATCAAGGATCCAATATGGATTTTGGTAAAAACAGAGTGCAGTACAGAGATTTTGAATGGTTCTATTATCCCACCAACAAGTTTGAAGTCTATTACTACCAAGGCGGTGAAGATTTGGCTCAGTATGTTCTTGTATCAGCAGATAGAAACATTAAGGATATTCAAAAATTCTTCGATTACGAACTGGAGGATAAAGTCCAGATACTAAGCTATTCCAAACAAAGTGAGTTTAGACAAAGCAACATCGGGATTTCCAATGACGATCAATTCAACATTGGAGGTGCAGCTCGCATCATGGGAAATAAAATGTTTGTTTATTATGAAGGAGATCATGAGTCTTTGGAGCAACAAATAAGAGAAAGTCTTTCAAAGGTCATTTTCAACAATATGATGTACGGCGGAGATTGGAAGGATGTTTTAAAGTCGAGTACATTGTTGAGCATTCCTAAATGGTACGAAGAGGGAATCATTAGCTATTCAAGTCAGAGAAAAGATCCAGAGTCTGAAGCATTCATGCGCGATGTGGTGAAACGGAAAAAAATGCCAGTCATCAATCGATATGAAGGGAGGGAAGCGAGGTTGGCCGGACATGCATTTTGGGCCTTCGTTACAGATGTTTATGGTGAAAATGTAATTCCGAATATCCTCTACATGACGCGACTTAGCCGAAACGTGGAAAGCGGATTTCTATTCGTATTGGGAATGAACCTCGACACCATTACAAAAGAATTCAACAAATATTGTAAAGAAAAATATGGGAGATTGAAGCTTCAGAAAATCCCCGGAGCTCCCGAACCTCTGAGTGCAGACGCTACAAAAGCAGAAAAACGCAAGTGGAAAAAAGAAAATAAAACACTTGGTATCATTCCAGTCAAGTACAAGAAGAAGTACAATTATTCTCAATTCGAATTGTCGCCCGATGCATCAAAGCTGGCTTTTGTGACACACGAAATGGGCCAATATAAAATTTGGCTTTACGATTTCGAAAAGAAGAAATTGAAAAGAATACTCAAACGAGAGTATAGACTGGATAGATTGCCTGATGAGTCCTTTCCGGTTCTGGCTTGGCACCCTACTTCTGGAGTGCTCACTTATATGTTTGAGAAAAGAGGCCGTGCATTCATCGGCAACTATAATCTGGAAGATAAAAAAGCTGTAGAAAAAGAACTTTTTAGAATAGAAAAAGTCGTTGATGCATACTACAGTAAAGATGGTAAACGTATCTTGTTTAGTGGCGTCAATAAAGGGCGTACAGATATTTATCTGTATCAAGTAATTGGTAATAATCAGGAGCAATTAACCGATGATGTCTATGATGATATCAATCCAAGGTTTATCGAGAATGATACTAGAATAATCTTTGCCTCAAATAGAAACGATGATACCTTACGCACCGATACAAAAGGTGAGCTTACTGCCCTCAACAAAGACATATTTATCTACAATCTCAGCACAAGATCGAAAATCCTTGAACGAGTAACCAACACCCCAAAGGCGGACGAAAGGTTGCCATATGAATACAGCAATCGTCGATTTACATATCTCAGTAATGCAACAGGAATCGAAAATCGTTATATCGCTAAAATCGATAGCGCAATTGCTCGAATCGATACTACCATTCACTACCGATATTTCACTACTTCTTCCTTAATCTCTAACTTCCCAAGAAATCCGAAAGAATACCATTTTAATGCAATCACGGGCGACTATTCCTTGATGTTTAAATCAGGTGGAAAGCCCTATGTTTTCATTGGAAATCGCAAGGATGATCAGACAATTGAAGGAACCTCTTTACCCTCACAAGATGGAGAACAAAAGGACTCAGAACGCTATGAAGTTTATAAGTTCGAAAGCGACTCTTTAGCAGAGGATGAAATAGATATTTTGAACTACGTTTTTGAAGACGAACGGAAAGATTATACTTACGAAAAAGAATCAATACGCATTCAGGAAATTACGCCGGAAGGAACTCCGCAGACGGATACCCTCGTAGCGCAAACAGTCGAAATTCCTAAGTCGAGAGGTTACCGCCTCAACTTTGCCACTGACTATGTATTATCTCAAGTGGATAATAGTTTTACAAATGCTTTTTATCAAAAATTCACTTCACCAACAAGTATCAATCCTGGAATATCTGGCCTTATAAAGTTTGGATTGAGTGATCTCTTTGAAGATTATAAAATGGT
This sequence comes from uncultured Comamonadaceae bacterium, assembly GCA_964428835.1. Taxonomy (GTDB): domain Bacteria; phylum Bacteroidota; class Bacteroidia; order Flavobacteriales_D; family Sanyastnellaceae; genus JAIXWP01. Next base: position 9,135 of record CAYRZQ010000055.1, read on the forward strand.
CGGAGGTGTTCGTCTCGCTTTTGATTTACAGAACAACGACTTTGGTGTAAGCTTCGAAAACTTGAAAGGTAGAATTGATAAAAAGTTCACAGCACAACGTCAGGCGCAAACAACACTGAACGACTTTAATTCTTTCAAAGTTCACACTCATGCTTTGCAATATCAGTGGAAATATCCATTCACTGAATTAGCAAGTTTGAGACTTACTGTTATTGGACGCCAAGACCGATTGGTAACGAGTAGCACAGATGTGCAAAGTCTCGTTGCTCCAACAGTCAGACAATATCAATTAGGAGCTCGCTTAGAATTCGTTTTTGATAATACTGTAAATAGAGGTTTGAACTTGTACAATGGAACGCGATACAAGATCTGGGCAGAGCGCTATCAAAGACCAGATCTTCTTGATCAGCGTTCTGACTTCAATATTCTTGGTTTTGATTTTAGACATTATAAAAAAATTCATCGCGATCTGATATTTGCATTCCGATTTAGTGGAAGCACCACGTTCGGAAGATATAAACTCGCACACTACCTCGGTGGGGTTGACAACTGGCTATTCCAAAGAGTGGACAACTCTTTGCCTGGTCTCGATACAGCTGTCTTTTATCATCAAACATTCATGGGACCAATGCGCGGATTCTTCGTAAATGCGCGCAATGGAAATTCATTTGCTTTGGCCAATGCAGAAATTCGCTGGCCTGTATTCAAGTATTTCATGAAAAAACCTATTAAGAGCGATTTCATTGAAAACTTCCAAATCGTGACCTTCTTTGATGCTGGTTCTGCATGGACTGGCCCATCGCCTTATAGCAATGAAAACTTATTTAATCGGACCACAGTCGTAAGAAACCCAATAACAGTTGAAATAGAAAACAACAAAGATCCCATCGTCTATGGATACGGTTTTGGTCTGCGTTCGCGCGTGCTGGGATACTTCCTCAGGGCTGACTGGGCGTGGGGTGTGGACGATCGCAGAGTACTTCCACGTGTGTTCTACTTATCACTCAATCTTGATTTTTAATTTCTTATAATTTCAAAAAATCAATCTGATTTTTCTGAAAATTCCTTAATATGGATTTCATCCATAAACAAGTGAGGCTTTTCATTGATTGTTTTGCAGTGCTTTTTTAAAGAATAAAAAATAATCTGTATGAAATCGCGAAAGCCGCTGTTGATCATTGGTTCTATTGCTCTAGTCATTTTTGGAATTGTTGCCTTGTTTGGCTTCAAATCTTCTTCTGAAGACCAAGTGGCGCAACAAACCGAAGAAGTGGAGTTGGTGCCCATAGTAAATGTGAACAAAGAAGATGTTACTGCGGAACTGGAATATGTAGCAGACATTCAAGCCATCCAGAATGTTGAAATCAGAGCGCGAGTGGAAGGCTATCTCGATCAAATTTTCGTGGACGAAGGACATTTCGTTTCTAAAGGACAACTCTTATTTTCAATTAATACAGAAGAATACCAAGCTGCGGTGAATAAGGCTTCAGCTATGAGAAAGAGCGCTGAAGCAGAGATGTTGTCTGCTGAAGTGGAGGTGCGCCGAGTAAAGCAACTCACTGACAAAAAAGTGGTGAGTGAAACGGAACTTGAACTGGCAAAGGCGAAATTGGAAATAGCAAAGTCCAAAGTAGAAGAGGCAAAAGCAGATGAGGTGGCTGCTAAAGTAAGTCTCTCACATTGTCAAATTAGATCTCCATTCAACGGCCGCATTGATAGAATACCTTTCCGTATCGGAAGTCTCATTTCAGAAGGAGCTCTGCTCACTACCATTAGCGATATGGAGGCCGTGTATGCGTACTTCAGAGTATCGGAATTGGAATATTTAGATTATTTCAAGTCAAATAAAGATTCAATTTTTGATCAAAACGTAGAGTTGATTCTCGCCGATGGTTCGAAGTATCCTGAGACTGGAGAAATAGAAACCATGGCAGGAGAATTTGAAGAAGGAACCGCTGCTATTGCCCTCAGAGCGCGTTTCCGCAATCAAAACCATTTCCTTAAACATGGCAGTACTGGTAAGGTGCGCATCATTGAGAAGTTTAAAAATGCACTCGTAATTCCTCAAACTGCAGTATTGGAAATACAGGATAAAAACTACGTTTTCGTAGTCGATAAAAATAATACTGTGTACATGAAAAGTTTTGAGGCTCACTCAAGACATGGCGACAAATACATCGTTCGTAAAGGCCTGAACGCAGGCGAAGAAATCGTTGCTCAAGGAGTTCAAAATCTCAGAGAAGGCGCGGTGATTAAAAGAAAATAATATCTCTTTTTAAAAATACGAATGATGGGTGTCGTGCAAGTAAATAGACGCCTGTCCTTATACAAAACTTATGTTACGTCTATTTATCGAGCGACCGATCTTGTCGTTGGTGATATCACTTTTGTTGGTGTTAGCTGGAGGTCTCGCATTTATGGGTTTGCCAATTACCCAGTTTCCCGACATCGTTCCTCCTTCGGTGACGGTGACGGCGAAGTACACCGGTGCCAACGCAGAAGTGTGCGCGAAGGCCGTGGCAACTCCTATCGAACGTGCCATCAATGGTGTACCTGGGATGACTTATATGTCGAGTGTATCCAGTAATAATGGGACTACATTAATCACAGTCTATTTCAAAGTAGGCACCGACCCGGATCAAGCTGCGGTGAATGTTCAAAACCGCGTTTCAACGGTTCTTGATGAGCTTCCAGAAGAAGTAATCAAAGCAGGTGTAGTAACAGAGAAGGAGGTTAACAGCATGCTGCTTTACCTCAATTTGTACAGCGAAGATGCAACGGCTGATGAAAAATTCGTTTACAATTTTACGGATATCAATATTCTACCCGAACTCAAACGTATTGATGGTGTTGGTTTCGCTGAGATTATGGGTTCACGCGACTATTCGATGCGCGTTTGGCTTAATCCAGAAAAACTATTGTCATATAATATTTCATCCGAGGAAGTAATAGCAGCTATTCGCAGCCAAAACGTAGAAGCCGCGCCTGGTAAGACGGGCGAGAGCTCTGATAAACTTTCTCAGGTAAATCAATACGTATTGAAATACACGGGTAAATTCTTTTTGCCCGAACAATATGAAGACCTGATTATTCGAAGCAACGAAGACGGATCTTTTTTAAGATTAAAAGATGTTGCAAAGGTGGAGTTTGATTCTTTCAGCTACCACATGGACTCCAAGACCGACGGTCGCCCTTCTGCTTCTATTATGTTGAAACAACGCCCTGGATCCAATGCTCGTGAGGTCATCAATAATGTAAAGGAACGCATGAAGGAGCTGGAGCAATCAGCTTTTCCTCCGAAGATGAAGTACAATGTGGCGTATGACGTTTCGCGATTCTTGGATGCCTCGATTGCGGAAGTGATCCGCACGCTGGTAGAAGCGTTCTTACTTGTTTTTGTCATCGTATTTTTATTCCTGCAAGATTGGCGTTCTACGCTCATTCCCGCTCTGGCCGTGCCCGTGGCGTTGATAGGAACCTTTGCCTTCATGAGCATGCTGGGTTTTTCGATCAACCTTCTTACCCTATTTGCAATGGTACTCGCAATCGGTATTGTGGTGGACAATGCGATTGTAGTGGTAGAGGCGGTTCACGCTAAAATGCATGAAAAGGGCATGAGCGCTTTTGATGCTACTGTAGAAGCGATGCAAGACATCGGCGGGGCGATCGTTGCCATCACGCTCGTAATGTCAGCGGTATTCATTCCCGTGGCCTTCATGTCTGGTCCTGTAGGAATTTTCTATCGGCAGTTTTCGTTGACTTTGGCGATAGCCATCGCAATATCTGGTATAAATGCGTTAACACTCACTCCTGCCTTGTGCGCGCTAATGCTCAAACCTTCTCACGGACACGGAAAAGGTTGGCTTGGGCGGTTTTTTATTTGGTTTAACAGTGGTTATGACCGAATGAATGCTCGGTACGAGCGTTTAGTCGGAGCAATTGGTGTAAAACCAAGTCGAACCTGGCTGTTTTTAGGTTTCTTCGTTGGTGCCACTTGGCTGAGTGCAGTTTATCTTCCTACAGGATTCATTCCTACAGAAGATCAAGGTGTTATTTATGTGAATGTCACCACTCCTCCTGGTGCCACCGTCGAGCGCACGGGAGCGGTGCTCGATCAGCTTGCTCAGATTTGTAAAAAGAATGATGTGATCGAAAATATCACGTCACTCGGTGGTTATAGTCTTGTCACAGAAAGCGCTGGCGCATCCTACGGAATGGCGATGATCAACCTCAAACCTTGGGATCAACGCGAGGAGGATGTCTATGATATCATGGAATGGCTCAAGTCAGAGACAGCTCAAATCTCCGACGCAAAAGTGGAGTTCTTTCCTCCGCCTACGGTTCCTGGCTTCGGAAACTCAAGCGGTTTTGAATTGCGATTGATTGACAAAAGCGGAAGCGGTAGTCTCAATCGATTGGATGAGGTGGCAGATGATTTTATTAAAAAAATAAATGACTCCCCTGAAGTAAAGGAAGCCTTCACCAGTTTCGACCCAACATTCCCGCAATATGTAATCAATGTGGATTATGAAATGGCTTCCAAGTTGGGTGTGAGTGTGGACGCTGCAATGTCAACTTTACAGACGTTAATAGGAAGCTATTATGCGTCCAACTTTATTCGCTTTGGTCAGATGTATAAGGTGATGGTACAAGCCGATCCAAACTATCGCAAAAAGCCCGAAGATGTCTTGAAAATGTACGTGAAAAATGATAGAGGCGAAATGGTTCCGTTCTCGTCATTCATCCAACTTGATCGTGTTTTCGGTCCAGAGCAAATCACGCGATACAATATGTTCAATGCTACCATGATTACTGGTATGCCTGAGGAAGGCTTCAGTAGCGGTGATGCGATCGCGGCTATCAATAAGATTGCTGAAAAAGAATTGCCGCGTGGTTTCGTCTTCGAATGGTCAGGTATGACGCGCGAAGAGATTGAATCTGGTAATCAGACCCTATTTATTTTCATTATTTGTTTGGTGTTCGTATACCTCTTGCTGGCCGCGCAATACGAGAGCTTCATGTTGCCATTTCCTGTTCTTCTCTCTCTCCCCACAGGAATTTTCGGGGCGTTTGGCTTTCTCTACATTCTTGGTCTGGAGAACAATATTTATGCACAGGTAGCACTGGTGATGTTGATTGGTTTGCTCGGGAAAAATGCAATTTTGATTGTGGAATTTGCGGTGTTAAAACGCAAGGAGGGATTATCTATTCGTGATGCGATGGTGCAAGGTGCAGCAGCGCGTCTGCGTCCTATTTTGATGACCTCCCTGGCATTCATTGCTGGTCTTATTCCTCTGGTAATAGCGAGTGGTCCTGGTGAAATGGGTAACAGAAGCATTGGTACTTCGGCTGCTGGAGGTATGTTGATTGGTACCCTTTTCGGTGTTATCATCATTCCTGGTCTGTATTACATCTTCGCTTCAGTAGAGGCAAAGTGGAAATCTAAGTCTGTAAAATAGTATGAAAAATATTGGGTTAATAACCATTATATGTGCTGTGTTTTTTTCTTCATGTAAAATGGAGAAGATTATGACGGTGAATGAGAAAGTGGATGTGCCGGCAGCATGGTCGCAGCCAGCAAAGAGCGCTGATACCACGAACACAGCCACCATTCAATGGAGAACATTTTACAAAGATTCTTTGCTGCGCAATATTATTGCGGAGGCCATTTCCAATAATCCAGACATGGAGATTGCAATGCAAAGGGTGATGCGAAATCGAGTAGAGTTGGTGGCGCAAAAAAATGCCATTGCTCCTGAGATAGCCGCCACTGCTGGCGCTGGTGCAGTTCGATTTGGTGAATACACCGTCGATGGAGTGGGTAATTTTGATACCAACTTATCTGAAAATGTGGACGCTGCACGGCAGATTCCTGACCCAGTGCCAGACTATCTTCTTGGCGTACAAACCACTTGGGAAGCTGGATTGTGGGGACGGTACAAAAATCGAAAGGCGAAGGCAAAGGCTCAATTGTTAGCTGGTGAAGAGGGTAGAAGATGGGTTCAAACAATGTTGGTGGAAAGTGTAGCCAATAGTTATTATCGTATCCTCGCATTCGACGCAGAGATAAAGGCTATCGAACAAAACATTGCTTTGCAAACAACGGCAGTAGAAATTATTCGATTGCAAAAGGAGGCGGGGCGTGTCAATGAACTTGGGGTGAAACAATTCGAAGCGCAATTGCTTGATTTTCGAGCTATGTTGGCCACCAAGAGAGTGGAGTTGGCGGAGGAAGAGTTTCGATTGAATGCATTGCTGGGTAGAACACAGGGAACTATCGCCAGACAACAAACCTTCGATGCGGCTAACCTTCCTGAATTGCGCGGGTTTTCGACGCCAAATACTATTTTGAAAAACCGAATGGACGTTCGGGAGGTGGGGTATTTTAAAGATGCGGCTGCCGCTGATATGAAGATCGCCGAGGCTGGCTATTTGCCAGATTTAAGGTGGACTGGATTTTTCGGAATCAATTCTTTTAATCCAGATTTCTTTTTCAATCTTCCCGTTTCTATGGCTTACACGATGATTGGGAGTTTGGCCGCACCTGTTGTCAATCGAAATACGATTAAGCGAAACTACCGACAGTCGGTGGCAGATTTTAATGTGGCGCATTTGGAGTATAAAAAGAAATTACTTACTGCTATTGCTGAGATTAATACGGAGATGCGAAGATTGGAGGGATTCGCTGAAATTACTCAAGTGCGCGGCCAGCAGCGCGAAGTTATGGCGCAGGGTGTGGAAATTTCGAATGAACTCTTCGCTTCAGGATTCGCGAGTTATGTGGAAGTACTGCTTATGCAGAGCAATCGTTTGCAAGCAGAGATAGAATACATCGAGGCTTTGAAAAATCAATATCAAAGTTCAATTGGCTTGTATAAGGCCATGGGTGGAGGGGCTGACGGTCTCTAATCTATTCTCAAGCAAAGTCTTGTGAAGTACCCTTGTTCAACTTATTTTTGTTGAATGAGACACTTCTTGATTATCACGTTGATCTTTTTACCCCATTTGTTATGCGCTCAAGTTCAAAGAGGATTTGATCGCGAAGAATACTTGGAAGTCTTGCGGATGACATCGCGTCAAGGTGACTCGACATTTTTCAAAAAAGTAGAAGCTCCGAAGGTTTGGAAACGTCTTTACAGATCGCCTGTAGTTGGGCTTGACAATCGCTGGGATTTATGGCAGCATCGATATGATGGAGTGGTGTCTATTAATCTTCGCGGCACTACAAGTGCTGGCGCGAGTTGGTTGGCCAATTTTTATTCAGGTATGATTCCCGCCAAAGGACAGGTCACTATTGCAGAAGGCGTGACACAAGAATATCATTTAGCGGATCATCCACAAGCATGCGTACACGCAGGATGGACATTGGGAATGGCACATTTATTACCAACGGTTTTGCAACAAATCGACTCTTGTTATAAAGCAGGAGTTCGTGATTTTCTAGTTACGGGGCACAGCCAGGGCGGAGCGCTTGCCATCTTGATGACTGCTCAATTGAGAAAAATGAAAGAGAATGGAAAATTACCGAGCGATATACGCATCAAGACCTATGCGAGCGCTGCTCCTAAGGCCGGCAATCTCTATTTTGCCTACGACTATGAAGCATCGAATTTTGGATGGGCCTTCACTGTCGTCAACTCTGCGGATTGGGTACCAGAGACACCCATTACAGTGCAGACGATTGATGATTTTAATGAAATAAATCCATTCAAAAATGTCGAGCCGATGTTAGCTAAGCAGAAGTGGACCACGCGGTTGTTTGTGAAAAAAGCATACAAAGACATGAATGAGCCCACCATCGAAGCGCGCAGAGCATTTAAAAAGTATCTCGGCAACACTGCGGGTGACTTTGTGTTGAAGACCTTGCCCTATCATCGCATACCAGAATTAAAAGATTGTTTTCATTACGTGCGCTGTGGCATCCCCGTGGTTCTTTATGCAAGCGGCGATTACTACAAAGAATTTCCCGACGACCCCAACAAGGTCTTCATCCACCACATGATGGAACCGTATATCTACCTTACGAATGCGATGAAGGAGAACTAGAACAAGAACAAGAACAAGAACGAGAACGAGAACAAGAACGAGAACCTCGATATCAGTCGGGAAGAAGATTGGAATTTGGAGTTTGGAATTTGGAGCTTAGAATTGCGAATTAGTTCTTTCGAATTAGTTCTTTCGAATTAGTTCTTGCGAATTGGTTCTTGCGAATTGGTTCTTTCGAATAGGTTCTTGCGAATTAGTTCTTGCGAATTGGTTCTTGCGAATTAGTTCTTGCGAATTCGTTTTTCAACTTTTCATGCTTTCAAACTTTTATGACATAAGCAAAATCAGATAAAACACAAAAAGGATGAAAATCAGTAGAGCAAGTGCGGGGTAGATTATAAAATATTTAATTCTTTTTTCTATCCTATTTCTAGCTCGAATAAACTCAAGGGTTTGTTCTCGTTTTTGTTCTATTTTTCGTTCTTGTTCTCGTTTCTTTTTTTCTTCTTGATGTTGCGGATTTACTTCCAGTAATCGTATAGGCACCGCCATTCCGTGAAAGACAGGCGGAACATAATTGGAAGGACCGCCGAGCTTATAGCCAATCACTGGAAGTGACTTATAGAAGTATTCCATTTCCTTTAAAATTTGCAGAAAGTCTAAGGCGGGAAGGCTAAATGTTTGTATTTCCTTTAAAGGACCTTTCTGAATTATTGCCTCACCGTTGATTATTTGAACTTTTTCGTATCGATAGTTCAATTGCACATCTTTTCCGTTATCGACCGCACTTTGAATTTTATCAATGTCATATAACCAACCACTTCCAGCAATGTAGTAGCGCAAAAGTGATAATAGAGGATAAATATTTACATCTGCTCCTAACTTGGGATAGACATTCTTTGAAATAACTTTATTGTTGTAATGTTCAATTACAAATTCTAATTTGTAATGCTTATGCACGGCAGTGCGCACAATCAGCTTCTCTAATAGCTCTTCTTTTTCTTCTTTAGATTGTTCAGTCCATAACCCTAAAGCTCCATATATATACTCAACAAACCTAACCGAAGTTTTTATACCCGGACCTTCCTCAGGTGTAAAGGGGAGGTCCCATTCATCAATTATCCCATCAAAAAAATCAGGCTCCCAATAATATACTACAGGATTATCATCTCCATTCAAACGAACGAAATGCATGGAATCTGGAAGCGAACTAAAAAACAAAACATTACTTAGAGGCTCCTGTCCAACTTCTTGAAAATAAATAGTCGCCTCCTCCTGAAAGGATATTAAATTCTGAACACATTGATGCGTTGGGATAACGTCATATAACAGTGTACCATAATCATTACCAGCAAGCAGAAAGAATTCCTTAAGGGCTTTAGGAATGGTTATATTCAAAGTTTGTTCAACCTGCTCAATTTCTTCGATTGGAGTAGGTTGAACATAATTCTTATTCATACACCAAACTCTTGATGCGAGTAATTGCATGTACTCAAATTCCATAGAGTATTAGTTTTATAGGATTAAATGTATAACGAATATAATCACGGGAACGAGAACCCCGATAGCTATCGGGAGGGAGTTTGGAATTTGGAGCTTAGAATTGCGAATTAAACCCTGATCTAAAAAACTTACACACTTTTTGAAACAGCGTCGTTCCCTTGTTCTCCACCTGCCCATGAATGGGCAGGCTATTAATGTTATTTCCTTGTTCCCTGTTCTTTTCGCCCTTGTTCCCTTGTTCCCTTTGTTCTCTTGTTCCCTGTTCTTCTCCCCCTTGTTCCCTTTGTTCTCTTGTTCCCTGTTCTTCTCCTCTTTCAAAGACAGGTGGAACATAATTAGAAGGACCGCCCGGTTTGCTACCAACCAATGGAAAAGAATAATAGAAATAGTCTAGCTCCTTCAAAATTTGTAGAAAGTCCATTGCTGGAAGCGTGAATATTTCTACATCCGGAAAAAAACTCATCTGAAGAATTGCTTCTTCATTTAGCAATTGCACACCAACTTCTTTATAATTCAGGTTATAATTTGCTTTTCCTTCGATTACTGTTTCAACTTGTACGGCATACGCATGCACATATCCACTGAAACATAAATAACGCAAAAGATATAAAAGCGGATTAATATTCGCTTGAGCATCCGCAAGAGGATATATGTTCTTCATGACCAAATTATCAGGATAGTCCATTACAAACTCAAGCTTATATTGCTTATGAACAGCGGTACTAACGATTGGCCTTTCTAATAGTTCCTTTTCATAAATTTCAAACGAGTCCAACCATGACCTTATACTTCGATTGACATATTCATTAAACCTCACAGTAGTCTTTATACCCGGCCCTTGTTCCGGTGTAAACGGAAAATCACCTTCGTATATAATCCCCTCAAAAAAATCAGGCTCCCAATAATAAACTACAGGATTATCCTCTCCATTCAAGCGAACAAAATGCATGGAATCTGGAAGCAAACTAAAAAACAACGCATTACTTAAGGGCTGCTGCTCAATTTCTAAAAAATAAATAGTGGCCTTCTCTTGAAAAAGTGCTAAATTTTGAACGCATTGACGCATTGGGACAATGTCATATAGTAGTGTACCATAATTATTACCAGCAAGCAGAAAGAACTCCTTGAGGGCTTTTGGAATGGTTATATTCAAAGTTTGTTCAATCTGCTCAATGTCTTCGATTGGAGTAGGCTGAATCCAATCCTTAGGCAGTCTCGAAATGTTCGACGCCAGAAATTGCATGTACTCAAATTCCATAGAGTATTAGTTTTATAGGATTAAATGTATAACGAATATAATCACGGGAACGAGAACCCCGATAGCTGTCGGGAGGGAGATTGGAATTTGGAGCTTAGAATTGCGAATTAGTTCTTTCGAATTAGTTCTTTCGAA
>CAYRZQ010000056.1:0-18922 GCA_964428835.1 uncultured Comamonadaceae bacterium
TCATTATTATGAAGATATTCCCGATGAAGGTGCGGTTATAGTCGTCGAAAACTTCACTTTTACGGTAAATCAGGTGTCAGAGACTAGAATCGAGTCGGTAAAAGTGACTATTTCATAAGATTTAGAAAACTGATATTCAGTATTTTATTTTGTAATTCGAGGTTTTTGTAATTTGTGTTAATCATTTTACGATATTCGCACTCCAAAATTTATAATGCTAGACTTATATGGCAATGATTGAAAAAATCAGAAACCAACGTTGGCTTCTGATCGTAGTCGTAGGGGTGAGCCTTTTGGGCTTCCTCGTAAATGGTGCAGTATTGAAATGGATTCAGGGCGGACCTACGGATGTGGGTGAGATTGCCGGTGAATCTATTGACATCGCAGAATGGACTGCAGCTACTAATGAGCAAAAAGTTCTCTTCAACTATTCAGGAAATGAAACTAGCCTGAGCAATGATACTTGGAATAACTTGGTAGAGCGCAAGCTTCTTGCTGAGCAATTTGAAAAAGCAGGTATCGTGGTAACTGATGAAGAGTACGATGAAATCCTCTTTGGATCAATGTTGTCACCTTATGTGAAGCAAACCATTTATGGTGGCCAAGACAGCGCTTCATTCAGAGAACAGATGCGCACCAATTTCGATGGAATGGAGCCAGAGCGTGCTCAAGGATGGAAGAACCTCATCATTCACAAGCGTCAGAAAGAGAAGTATGATCTCATGCTAAAGCGTGGAATGTTTGCCAACAGTATCGATGGTAAATGGGCGTTCAAGCAGCAGAGCGATAAAGTAAGCTTATCTTACGTGGTGAAGTCGTATGCTGAGATTCCTGATAGCACTGTAGAAGTAACAGAATCGGATATTCGTGCTTACTATAACAAGCATAAAAACGATAGAGAAAATAAGCAGGAAGTTAGCCGTTCGGTTAATTACTTGAGATTCCCTGTGCGTGCAAGTTCAATGGATAGCCTCACTTTGAGAGAGACACTCAGCACCCTAGCTGAATCTTTCCGCACAGATAAGAGTGATAGTGCTTTTGCGGCAGCTAATTCATCTCCTGGTGCGAAGCCATTTATCAGCTATAGCGCCAACATGTTCCCAGAGCCTTACAATACTCAAGTGCTGAATGATTCTATCGGTAAAGTAATAGGTCCATTTGAAAGGAGTGGTAAGTATGTTTTGGCGAAGGTGAGCAAGCGCATGAACCTTCTGGATTCTGTGAAGGCTCGTCACATCCTTATTAAAGCTGATAGAAAAGACGCAGTGGCATTGGCAGCAGCTCGTGCTAAGGCTGACTCTATTAAGAATGTAATTGCCAAGGAAAAGAATTTCGAAGCAATGGCTGCTCAATTCGGAAGTGATGGTACTAAAAATTCAGGTGGTGATCTCGGATGGTTCGGGAAAGGCGCCATGGTAAAAGAATTTGAGGATGCTTCTTTCACTAAGCCAAAAGGAGAACTTTCTCTTGTAACTACTGATTTTGGTGTTCACGTTTTGGAAGTTACAGATCAAAAATATGCTGTTGCTAAAGTGGCAATTATTGAGAAAAACATCGAACCAAGCGCCAGCACTCGCGAAGGAGCCTACACTTTGGCAAGAGAATTCTCTTTAAATATTCAAGACACCACTAGCTTCAGATTAGCAGCAGACACACTCAATGGTGGTACTCCAATTACCCCAGCAAAAAACATTAGACCAAACAGTACTACTGTAAACGGATTGCAAAATGGCTACCCAGTTGTGTCTTGGGCTTATGGAGCTGACCTAGGAGAAATTTCACAGCCAATGATGATTGATAATGAATACATCATTGCTGCCTTGGTGGATGTAAAGGAAAGAGGCGTTCCAACTCTTGCGAATGTTTACGAAAAGATGAAGCAAGAGGCAATCAAAGAAAAGAAGGCTGAAAAATACATGGAGTTGATGAAGAGCGGAACCTTAGAAGAAATTGCTAAGGCAGTTGAGTCAACTGTAAAGACAGCTGAAAATGTGACATTAAAGAGTGGTAACATCCCTGGTAGTGGAGTAAGCGCTCAAGAATACGAAGTGATAGGTATCGCTTTCGGATTGAAGAAGGATTTCATTTCTTCTCCAATTAAAGGAAAAGGTGGAGTATATGTACTTCAAAAGACTTCTGATATTGTTGAAGGTACAAGTACTGACAACTACACTGCTGACCGCGATCAAATGATGACCAATTTGCAAAACAGAGCAGCGAGCTCCATCTTCAACTCATTCAAGGAAGAAGCTGAAGTAATCGATGACCGTTTTACAAGAAGATAGTGAACCCCCTTTAACCAATTAGAAAGACCGTCTCTTTTATAGAGGCGGTTTTTTTTTATGGGATTAAAATGGAACTATCACCATAACTTAGGAAATAGAAATTTTCTTCCAGAGCTTTAGCGTAAACCTCTCTCCATTGTTCGCCGATGATAGCGGCAATAAGAAGAATTAAAGTGCTTTTTGGTAGGTGAAAGTTTGTGATTATACCTGAAGCCACGCGGAGTTTGTAACCAGGAGCTATGATGAGAGAAGTACTTCCGCCCAGTTTTTTTAGATTGTATTTTTTACAATAATCCAAGAGTGCTTGCAATGCATCTTCCCTAGATACGTCTTGAGGCAAATCATAGGCTTCCCATTGGTTTAAGACAAGAGTATTTTGAATCTGATTGGGGAAATGGAGATATTTTACCCCGAGCCAATACAGGCTTTCGATAGTGCGCATGCAGGTGGTACCGACCGGAATTGTTCGCCCTTTTGGCCGCACAAGAGCGCTGATAAAATCTGGTGTCACTTCAAATACTTCTCCGTGCATTTCGTGTTCCTCGAGCAATGAAGCTGAAACAGGCTTGAAAGTGCCACTTCCAACGTGTAGTACAAGTTTTTGTATATCCACGCCTTGCTCACGAAGCTGATCTAATATGGCTGGAGTAAAGTGCAATCCTGCGGTTGGAGCTGCGACAGAACCTTCAAATTTTGCAAAGACTGTCTGATATCTTTCATAATCTGCAGCCTCTGCCTTTCGATCGAAGTACGGAGGCAACGGTAGTTCCCCTGCGGCGGATAATATCTCAGAGAAACACACTTTTGAATCGTTCCAAGAAAAGCGAACGGTAAAAGCGGAGTCGTTTGATTGGGTCCGCTCTGCGAATAAATCCAGTTTCCGATCTCCGATGCTGACCTCTAACTTTAAGATTCCCTCTTTCCACTTTTTAGCGCCACCAATCATTACTTCCCATTCTACCTGATCTCGACGTTCCATCGCCTGTTGATGATCGAGTTGAAATGGTTGCAGGCAAAATACCTCAATAAGAGCACCGGTTTCTTTTCTGAAATATAATCGTGCTGGAATAACCTTGGTTTCATTCAGAATAAGTAAGTCGTTTGGCTTGACATACGAAGCGATATTCTTAAAAAAGTCAGGGGTAATCTTTCCATGAACGCAAGCCATGAGACGTGAATCGTCTCTATTTGGTCTGGGATGCGCTGCTATAGCACTATCGGGCAGCTGGTAATCAAAATCTTCGATTCTGAGTTGACGAGGATTATTCATGGTGCAAAACTATAACGACAATGCTTATCAAGGTTCATAAAAAAATCGAAGCCCGACGTTTCGGGCTTCAATTCTAAACCTTAACTAAAACTAACTATACTATCTGATGCATCTCGAAAGGATGCTTCATTGTGTGTTACTTACTTGTCATGTGTAAGCGAATTGCTTACCTCAAATATCTTGTTTGAACACTGTCTATTTTTCGAACGGCAAAAGTGAGATTTATTTTACAAATTCTAATATTAAATTTGTCAAATAAATAAAAAAATCTTAGCGATTATTGTTATCAATAACACTGTATTCTCCTGTCTTTATTTTTTCGAAACTCAATCCGTACGGGCTTAAGACGAGGTTAAGAACGTCATCAATATTGGATTTCTCGAATTGACCAGAGTACATTTTATTATCTAAATTGACTCCTATAATTTTTACATTAAATTGATTCTCAATGTCTCGAATAACGTTCTTCAATGATTCATTTTCATAAATAAATTGACCGCTAATCCATGCATTGCCCGGACGTTTTGCTGGTACGCTGGTCAGCTTTTGGTTTGCGAAGTCCGCCTGCTCGCCTGGGTTGATGATCACCGATTCATTTCCAGCAGAAACCCTCACTCTACCCGACTCGCATATCACTCTAAATTGATTTTCATGCGCAGTCACATCGAAGGATGTTCCGAGAACTTCAACCTGACCGTACTTTGTGAGTACTACGAATCGACTTCCCTTTTTTACTGTAAAGAAACCAGATCCTTCGAGTTCTATTTGTCGGTTGTCTGACCAATCCTCCTGGAATGAGGCGATTGACTTCGCATTGAGAACCAATTCGCTTCCGTCAGGGAGTGTTATCGTTTTAATTTCGCCAGCCTTAGTCTGAGCGACAATTGTTTCATTGTTATTAAAGAAGAATGCCGATACCGTTATGAGCAATACTGCGGCAGCCGCAGCTACATACTTCCATGGGTTATACATTCGGATTACCGAAGTTTCTCCTCGTGCTATTTTCTCTTGAAGCTCTCCCCAAGCCTGCTCTTCAGACTTATTGAACGGTGCCTCTACCCTCCCCCAAAACTTACGATTCTTATCCATGATTACTTGCGTTGTCGTTGTTTTTTACACCTACATCTAACATTACCCTACCTTACTCTAAAATATTTAATCCAAAATTTCTAATTCAATTTGATAAGCGTTGACACATGTCCAGAGTCCTCTTGCCCCTATTATATTGTCAGGGCCTTGGGTGGCAAGAAAGCCCTGCCCTCTATTTCGAAAAAAGAAAAAATCTTTGTATAAATCTTCGATCACATAAACAGTTAAGAGGTGGCGGCCATAGTACTTAAAATCAGTATCAAGCAATGTTGTCTCGTTTTCCTCGATAGGCGCAAAAAACTGGTCCTGAAACAACCCTGCGGGAACATCAAATGGAATTTCCGTCGGATTATTCTCAACGCTTTCAAGCTCAAGGAGGTAGGAAAATCCAGGAATAGCTTCCCACTTTAGCGAAAACACACTTGCTCCAGGATTTGACGGATTTATTGTAAAAGTTGTCGGCCCTACAAAAGTGGGCAGAATGTGTGGTGGAATTTTGGCTTGTGCCATACATTGCACCTCGCCATCCATTTCGAGAACGACTGACTCACCTTCCACTGCCCATTGGCTGGGAAACTTTCTATTGTATTCTCCTTGAATTGTTTCGCTCAAGCTCAGAGCTAGCTCTCCATTCACTATACGCACTTTCGCATCTTCAACAGGGGTTTGACCTTTCTGTTCGCCTACCTTTCGCACCGTAACAACGGCAGTATCCAATCCCGCTGCGTAATAGCCATATACCTCTGTTACCTCAGGACGAGGTTGCGTCTCTTTGCATGCAAGAGCGAGGAACAGTAATAATATGTATAACCAGCGCATCAAAACGTATAAGCAATTTGCAGTGATGGAATAAAGCCGAGCATTTCTACCTTTCTTTCTTGAATGAGATAACTTCCGTCGTCTCTCAAGAATGAAAGGTATTGTATGTCTCTAATATTTCTTCTATTGTAAATATTATTAAAGTTAGCCGTTACCTCAATTTTACCTGTGTTCCAATCTTTTTTATATGTTATACCGCCATCTAATCTGTGATAAGGGTTAAGTCTCCCACTGTTGATATCGGCAAAAACGGGGACTCTCAGATTGCTTTGGTTTGCTGTTTGAACTTCAATTTCTCCAAGGTATGGAGTATAAGGTCGGCCACTTCCAAAAATCCAATTAGCCCAAATATTGAAAGATTTCAAGCGAATCTCATAATAGAACTTCAACTCATGTTGGTGTTCGTATCCTGGCACTAAGTCACTCTGGAGATCAAGTTCTTGAAATGACATGGTTGTATTTGCAAGAGAATAGCCAATCCAAAAATCAGATTTTCCAAAATCTCTTTTTATAAATAAATCAAATCCTACGACACTTCCATTACCTGTCACCACATTGATTTGATCAGACATATTAAGCCACATCCATTGAGACACATCGATTGCCATTCCTTCATTCACTTTTAGATATGCTTCCATATCTATTTTCCAGTTTAGCAACGGGACCAATACACCAATCATAAATTGATCACTTCGTAAAACGGGCATTGAATTTTCATCGCTCAGCACCCATGTATCGGGTTGGTTTAAAAACAAGCTTTGCTGTCTTAACCGGTGAACAAACTGATGTATCCGTGAGACAGAGCCTTTAAATAGGATGCTATCTTGACGACCGTAAGTTGCATTGAATGCCCATTCTGGATACAATTCTTTCGTGGCAGTATAGTGATTCATTCTGAGACCAGCGTTCCAGTTCAAATCTCCGTTAGAGCCATTTGTTTGGAGAAATAAAGTTGACTGGTTCATTTGATTAAGCGAATCTGACAACAGCGTGGATTGATTATTATTTCTTTCAATCGAGACCTGATTGATCATTGCACCAGCATACCAAGTGAGTTTTTTTGAAGACCATTCTAATTGGTATTTCACATTTACATCTCTCAAGACATTGTTGTCTTCCCTAAATATTCTTTGCACATCTTGGAATCTAAGATCGATGAGCGTATCCACAGCATTCAGGTCGGAAGCATACCTCGACCATCCGATGGTGACATCCTGATTTAGAGTTGGCCGAAGTCTTCTTTTCCAACCGGCTCCCATGCCTCTGTTTCCCCATTCTGAATTATCGGTATAACTGAATGAATAAGCACCTAAATTATCCACAGAGGAGTAAGCGATACCTAATTGATCTTGGCTAAAATATCCACTCAAAAAAATCAAGTCACGACTGCTGGGTCTCCACGTTATCTTACTTATTACATCTGAAAATCTGTATTCTGCTTCTTCGCCAGCAGTAGAAGCCTCGTCGGAGGTGATACTCGCTTTATAAATTGTATTGAATAATTCTGTGTATGTCGGGCTAGTCCATAGATCAGTTGTCGATCTGCGTGCAGAAATCATGAAAGACGCGTTGTTAGCGGCACTCAGAGGAGTTTCAAGATATCCAGAAATAGCTAGCGGTCCAATTACAACTTTACCACCAGACTCGTATCGATTGCCTTCTTTGGCAGTAATTTCAACAGCACCACCCACTCTTGAGGCAAAGCGCGCCTCGCCTCCTCCTTTTTGCACTCGGATATTTTTTACCGAAAGCGGATTGATAGCACTGATGACACCAAAAAAATGATCCATGTGGTAAATGGTAAATCCATCGATTTTCAATAGGCTTTGATCCCCCGGGCTGCCACGAATAATGAGGCCATTGCTTGTTTCATTGCTCGCGTTTATTCCCGGCAGAAGTTGGGTGGTTCGAAGCACATCCGGTTCGCCGGGTCCATTAATCGAACCGAGAAGTTGTGGATTAATAAGGAGTTGACCTGGTTCGGATGAGGACGCAACAGGTGATAATCCTTTTGCCTCAACAACCGCAGCGGGCAGCGCATTGCTTCTGACCTTGAGCAAGACGGTTGACTCTCGCTCTCTTCTGAGATTTTTTATTTTATATAATCTGCTTTCATAACCAATGTAGGAGAATGATATCTCACATGAATCAGCAGGGATGTCGGTGAGCAGCATTTCACCATTTGCATTGGTTGTAAACACACGAGGAGGATACTGCATTCTGGCGATGGCATAAGGAAGAGGCTCGCCTGATTCAGCATCTTCAACAGTGACGTAGAAGTTAATTTTCTCTTCAGAATCTTTGAGCTCATCTTTTGAAATAAGCGGAACAATCACATACGTGCTACCAACCTTTCTAAAACCCAAGTTATTTGGTTCGAGAATATTTTCGAGGACAACTTCTACCAATTCATTCTCCCATACTTTTGAAACCACTACGTCCTTTAATGCATCTGGATCGTACGAGAAGCGAAGATTATAGCGCGTTTTGAGATCGAGAATTACTTCTTGTGCTCCTACATTTTGATACTTTGCCGAAATCAATAGAGGTTGAGCTTGTGCCCATAACTTTGAAAGCGGCAGCACAAGAAAGAAAAAAATTAATGCTATTCTATGGATAAGAATCACAATTCGGTACCAAGCTTTTCACGCAATATACGCAGAACTTTGCTCATTCGTTTTTCTACAGCCTTGACCGATAACCCCAAACGTTCGGCTATTTCTGCATAAGTGAGATCTTCGAGTCGATTCATGAGAAACACTTGCCTTCCACCTTCAGGAAGGATAGAGAGAACGGACTCCAACTTCTTTTGATATTCGTCCATCTCCGCTAGCTTCTCAGGGTTATCTGTATCTCTGTCTATTCCTGGTTTTTGCCTAAACTTAAACATCAGTTGTTGTCGCTTAAGTTGATTGATGGTTACGTTTTGTGCTATGGTATATAGGTAAGCCTTGATGGTTCTTTTATCAATTTTCTCACGTGTCTCCCAGAGTTTTACGAAGACGTCTTGAGTGATATCTTCCGCCATATCCACGTCACCACATTTGTAGTAGATAAAGGACCGGATGGGTTTGTAAAATTCTTTGAAGGCCTGACGGTATTCGGCATCAGTCAATACCTCGAGATTCTTTTCAGGCTTAAAGATATTTAGTAGCACAAGAAGCAGATTTGCGTGATGGTTATGGTCCAAAAATAACACGAGTCGCTCAACTTTGACCTAAATTGTTGTCGAGAGGTTGTAAGGCTACACGCAAATAAAATAGACCATTTATGTAAAACCTTTGCCAGTCAAGAGTTTAAACGATTAGCTTTGAGAAAAATAATATATGAAAAAGTTTCTTTTTATCGTGCTATTGACTTTGTTGGCCTTTGGCTCATACTCTCAGGGTAAGCGACCACAGACTCCGAAGCCGCCATTTGATTATGTTGTAAAAGAAGTCGTGATTACCAATCCGAATGGAGGCCACACATTATCGGGGACTCTTACGATGCCGAAGAAGGGAAAGGGCTTTCGCGCTGCGATTTTGATATCAGGTAGCGGACCACAAGATCGAGATGAAACTTTGATGGGACATAAACCATTTGCGATTATTGCAGATGACTTTGCCAAACAAGGCATAGCTGTTTTGCGAGTAGATGATCGCGGCATTAATAAAAGTAAAGGCACTTTTGAGACTGCCACGAGTGCAGACTTTGCAACTGATGTTGCGGCTTGTTTTGACTTTTTAAAAAAGCAAAAGAAAATTGATAAAACGAAGATTGGGCTTATAGGACATAGTGAAGGAGGCATGGTGGCGGCCATGACAGCAGCGATGCGACCTGAGATAGGATATGTGATTTCATTGGCTGGAACAGGAGTGAATGGAAAGTCTGTTCTATACCAGCAAAATATGGATATAATGATGGCGGCTGGCGCGTCGAAAAAGGATGCGGAGGCGAATCGAAATAACGTGATGCGCATGTTGGATATCGTAATGACAGAAAAAGATAGTGCTAAAGCTACCGATCGACTCATGTTGATGCTTGACACCGTCTTGGGAGCGCAAAAAGCTATGATTCCTAATTTGGATGAATTCAAGAGAAATCAAATTGCTGGAATTAATAGCGACTGGATGAGGTTCTTTCTAAAGTATGAACCCAGTACTGATTGGAAAAAAGTGAAATGCCCCGTGCTTATTCTCAATGGTGACAAAGATTTGCAAGTGAATGCCGAAGTTAATACGAGGGCTATCGAATCTGCATTAAAGTCAGGAGGGAACAGCGCCTATAAAACTGTTATTTTTCAGGGAATGAATCACCTTTTTCAAACCTGTGATAAATGTACCGTTCAGGAATATGATCAGCTGGAGGAAAGTTTTTCTGTTCAAGTTTTAGAGGAAATGAGGAAATTCATTCGCAACTTGTAGAAAAAGGTTTTCAATTTTATTATAAAATAGGGTCTTTGGCTGGGTGTATCAAAATTGTATATTCGCCCCCATGCAAGGCAATATCCTTATCGTAGGAGCAACTGGACAAATCGGTACAGAGCTCACGCTCGCTTTGCGAGCGAAACATGGAAACAATGCCGTCATCGCATCGGATATCAAAATGAGTGAGGATCCGATATTTAAAGACGGCCCTTTTGAAGTATTCAGTGTATTGGACAGACCGCGCATGGAAGCGGTGATCGATCAATACAACGTCAAGGTAGTTTACCAATTGGCGGCGCTACTCAGTGCGACATCTGAAAAGTATCCAGAAAAAGCATGGGACTTAAATATGAATGGACTCTTTCATATTTTGGAGATTGCGAAATCTGGAAAAATTGATCGCGTCTTTTGGCCAAGTTCTATAGCTGCATTTGGACCAAATACTCCTGCAGATCATACTCCTCAGTTTACAATCATGGAGCCCACCTCCATTTACGGTATTAGTAAATTGGCTGGAGAGCGATGGTGCGAATATTACTTTAATAAATTTAAAGTGGACGTTCGTTCGATTCGTTACCCAGGTTTGATCGGTTATCGCAGTGAGCCAGGAGGAGGCACAACCGACTATGCTGTAGATATTTTCTACCATGCAATCGAAAATGGCAAGTACACATCTTTTCTTGGACCAGACACGCGCTTACCAATGATGATGATGGAAGATGCCATTAATGCCACTATTGGAATCATGGAAGCGCCAAAAGAATCCATCAAAATACGTGGCAGCTATAATCTAAGTGGTATCAGTTTTACCCCAGAGGAGTTGGCCAATGAAATTAAAAAGCATATTCCTGAATTCGAGATCAGCTATGCTCCAGATTTTCGACAAGAACTTGCGAATTCATGGCCCAATAGCATTGATGATACGCGTGCAAGAGAAGACTGGGGATGGCAACATCGATTTGATTTAACAAGGCTCACTTCGACGATGATTGAAGAGATTCGTAAAAAATTAGTAGTCAAATCGTAACCCTTTTGCACCACATCACGTAGTAGGGGGTATCTCTTTTTAGAGAAAACCCTAACTTTTAAGTGATGATGACACGTTTACGAATAATCAACTGGATAACTTCGGTGATGATTACTGTACTTTTCTCGGTACATGCCATTGCAGGAGATGTCAACAAGAAAGACCAAACAGGCCTTCGTCAAGGTTATTGGATAATCACTGGAGAAATGCTCGGCGACCGCACGTATGCCGCAGGAGCGAAGGTGGAAGAGGGCTACTACAAGGATGATCGCAGACATGGCGTCTGGAAAAAATACTATCCAACAGGAAAACTCCGTTCGGAAATCACATATAACACCGGGCGTCCTGAAGGTCCGTATACTATTTACTACAACAATGGTAATCCCGAGGAAAAAGGGAATTGGGACGACGGAAAAAATGTTGGTGAATTCAAACGATTTTTTGAAAATGGCAAGCCACAACAACAATTCTTCTTTGATGATAATGGCAAGCGCAATGGAACCCAATATTACTATCATGACAATGGTAATCTTGCGTTGGTAGTAGATATAGTAAACGGTAAAGAAGATGGAGACATGAAGCGCTACTCACCTGAAGGCGTGTTGCTCGAAGACAAAGACTTTGCAAATGGTGATGTAAGAATGGTCAATTTCAAATCAGAAAAAGCCATCCGTAGCTCATCTAGTCCGAAGCCTGATTCATACAATAAAAATCTCGGCCGTGAGTCAGTGGTAGTGAAAGACAAGCCAAATCCAGCGAATACTTTCCAACACGATGGATTCAACACTTTGTACGATTCCAATGGTAACGTAACTCAAAGCGGAGAGTTCAAAGATGGTAAGCTATACAACGGTAAATGGTATCGCTACAATAGCAGCGGAATCCTTACCAAGATTGATCTCTATCGCAAAGGAAGATTTATCGGTGAAGGAGTGAAGGGAGAGGGGCAGTAGGATAGTAGGCTAGTAGGCTAGTAAGAGAGTAGGCTAGTAAGAGAGTATGATAGTATGATAGTATGATAGTTTCATAGAGGGGGAGTATATTTGGGGGGTGGGGAGACTTAAAATAAAAATACTCTTAATTTTCGGACTCGTTCTATCGATTGCCTCTGAAATCTATGGGCAAGGGGGTGGAGCCTTGGTCGTGAAGGTCGTTGATGAGACGACAGGGGAGTCGATTCCATTTGCCAATCTCTTTTTTGTTTCCTCTAACATTCATGAATCCGCTGACTCGCTGGGCACAGTGCGAATAAATCGCAAGGCGATTGTTCAATCAGATACTATCATCGTTTCGTTTATTGGATTTGAGGTAAAAAAAACTCCCATAAACGCTTCTGTCAAAGACATTCTTACGATTTCTTTGACACCACTGGGAAAGCAACTTTCGCCTATTGTCATTCAGGATAAATCGAGCCTCACGGTAAAAAAGATTCTTAAAAGCATCATTGCGAATACTGAGAAAAACTATCCAACCTCCCCTACCTCTTATCATTTTTTGTATCGACAGACCATTCAAGAAAATGGCACTTTCACTGAGTTAAACGAGGGAGTTTTCGAAAGCTATAACTCTCCATATCCGCAACCCAATAAAGACTCCAAGATTTGGCAGGATTGGTTCTATGACCAATCACTCTATTACACATCGGAATCTTCAATGTCTACTTTTTCAAATCTTCTCAAAGAACACAATACAGCAACCGACGCCGTGAAGTTGCTGGCTTATCGTACATCTGACAATCACAGCCCTTATGGATTGAGAAGAGATAACTATCACCATCCTTTGGATTTACTGGCACTAGATAAAGTAAAATATCAATTTGATTTTCTCGATCCAGATCTGTATTCAAAGTATGAGTTCAAACTTCTTGAAAATGAAATTATCCTAGGAGAAAATTGCTTTGTAATTCAATTTAGTCCAAAAGCAACAAAAAGAGAATTTCATACTGATCAAAGTAGAAAAATGAATTCCGCTATCTACGCTGGTGTTATGCACGTGAGCATTGAAACTCGCGCAGTACTTTCATTTCACTATCAACTTGTAAAAGAGCGATCATATGACTTCTTTCAAGGGCACATGCCATTGCTATTTGAAATTCAATTTGAATATAAAAAGCACGGAAACTCCTATGTAATTGATCATATTCTTCAAAAGGAAATTAAGAAACTCCCTTTTGGTAAAAGTCCCATTCAAATCATGTATGAAAGGAATATTGAGCTTTTTGTAAAAGATACAATAAGCTATAATCCCAAGTCAATCAATGCATCTGAGCAATTCAAGTACACTCAATTTACCAATCTAAGGAATTATCCAGAAGGCTATCAGCCTGAATATTGGGATAGCATTCCCAATGAATTTCCCTTTTTGCTTGAGAAGAAATTAGTAGATGATCTCAGTAAAAAAATTCCTCTCGCACAACAATTCATCAATAGAAAGCCATGGGTTAAACTTAATCTCTCCCCGACTCGCTGTGAAAGACACTACGATATATTATCACAACAAGCAGTACAACGACCATCGCCATTGGATTTCCGAGAAAAGATATGATAATGACTTACGCTTGCATCTTCAGGAGGAAAATGACTATGCGCGCAACGAATTCATACCCGACATCAAGTATAAAAATAAGGTTTTCAATAAGCTTATAGAAGCATCTCAAAAGCTAGAAGAAATCAATAACAACGAAGAGTCCTATTTCATAGCCATAGATTCATTGAATAATACACTCCTTTGTAAAAGACTTGAGAAAAATGACAGTATAGTCCTAGTAAACTTACGTGATCTTTCCTCCTTAGGCTCGAAAAACTTGCATGGTTTAACCATTTCTCCGGAGGAAAAACACTTACTGCTCACCTATTGGGATTCGGAGCTCTTTTACAAATTATGTTATGTCATTTCACTTCAAGAAAAAATAGTTATCGATTCGTTAGAGCATGTTGAATCTACATTATGGTTGAACGATAGTATTATCATTTTTACAGAACTAAACTCAAAAGCTCAACCCTCTCGGCTCTATTCCAAAAACATATTTGATCACACCATTACCGTTCTTCATGACGAATTAGACCCCACGTTTGGACTGGTGCTTGATAAACAAAACGATGAAGTATTTTGCATCATTGAATCAAAATCTGAAAACGAAATTCATCACTTGATTCAAAAAAATGATGGTGTTTCATTGAGAAAAATTGTTGGTCGAAAATCAAATTTCCAGCATCAAATTCGGTATAGCAATAGTCGCTATTATCTACTCACGAGCACACCAGCACATCAAGAGTTCTGGACATCTGAAGCGACGGATACTTTACAATTCAATCATCTATGTGCAATTAAAAGAAAAAATTACATTACTGATTTCACGATCGTAGGAGAATATATTGCTGCCGTAGTTTTCAAAAAATCCATTCCACAACTAGTGTATTTTTCTTTAGAATCTAAGAAGTGGAATACAGTCGAATCGAACCTCGGCATTGGTCAATATAAGTTTATCGAAAACAGAAATTCATCAGCTAACCTAAACTTTGTTTTCAGCGCTCCACATGCATTACCGACACAATACACATTTGATTTCAATCAACAAAAAATCACTTCCATCAAGCCATTTTACAAGTATAAAGAACTTGAATATGCGAGAATTTCGACGCGGCGAATATGGGTTCGTAACGGCTGGTTCACTAAAATTCCCGTCACAGTTGTATCATCTAATTCGGGCATCTATGCAACCAGAGATGTCATTTTGAAAGGTTATGGAACCTATGGTGCCAATACAACGCCTAGTTTTGATCTGGATCTGGAGGAATTCATTTTACTTCAAGAGGGAAATACCATCATGTATGCGCACGTGCGAGGCGAGTCAATTCTTGGTCAACGATGGTACAACGATGGTAAGCTTTTCAATAAGAAAAATAGTATGGACGACTACATCGCCGTGGCAGAAAAAGTGAGAAAAAAATACCTTCCTGAAACAGGCCAACTCGTCGGTTATGGCCAGAGCGCGGGTGGTTTGCTCGTGGCCCAGGCGATGAATGAGCGTCCTGAACTTTTTGACAAAATAATCCTCGATCACCCCTTTGTAGATGCACTCAATGTGATGATGGACTCGACCCTAGCGCTCACCGCCGATGAATACAAGGAATGGGGCAATCCACAAGAGAAGCTAGTCTTTGATTACATTGAATCTTATTCTCCGTATGAAAACATCAAGGCACAATATTATCCGACAACTATCGTATACGGCGGTTATCTTGACTATCAATGTCCCATTTGGCAAATAGTGAAATACGTGGACAAGTTAAGAGCTCATCAACTGGACGCGGCGCCAATCCTATTAATCACGGATATGGGTGGGGGGCATGATAATGGGATAATAAGGTAGTAGGCTAGTATGATAGTAGGCTAGTAGGCTAGTATGATAGTATGATAGTATGATAGTGTGATAGTATGAAAATGAACAATAAAAGACTCCTTTACATGCTTGCGGCGGTGCCGGTGGTGCTGTTGATTCCGATGTTTGGCAGTATCTTCACGGATGAAGTGGATTGGGACTTGGCGGACTTTATCATTATGGGAATAATGCTTTCCGCGGTAGCGCTGGGTATCGAATTTACGCTACGCAAGGTAAAAACCACCAAAAACAGAATCATCCTTGGAGCGTGTATCTTCGTGCTCTTCGCTTTAGTGTGGGGAGAATTGGCGGTAGGACTGTTTGGAAGTCCTTTCGCAGGTAATTAACTCGAATTCCCCCCTTAACTTCTTTGATCTTTTTCTAGTACTTGTAGATGACGTGGGTGACGGTGGTGCCGACGGCTTTGAGGGTTTCGCGGCTGATGACGCTCATGTTGTCGTTGTGGGTGTGATGGAAACTGCCGAAACCGTAGCCTTCGTAGCCCATAGCACGCACTGTAGGGCGCATGTCCACAATGTCAATCGTAGGAACTCCGCCTGCAATCATCCACTGGTGATCGTCGATGATTTCGGGCATGGTCACATCTTGAAAGAATCCACCATATCCCAATTTCTCTGCTGTGCTCCATACGCGTGCTACGGTACCAATAGCGACTTCCATACTTTTTCCTTCTTTATTAAACACAGCATCCTTGGCTCCTACCATGTCTAATAGTATGCCCGTTTCGGCGCGGTAACCTACTTTGTGAGGTGTGCGTGCCCAATATTGTGAACCTAAACACCAGGTGTAAACATCACCATCTGATTCGTCTTTCCATTCCGGAGCTCCGTAATCTTCTACGTCAAAAAAGATTATGTCCACCCCTACCCTCGTTGGATTCGATGCTAAAAGACGAGCAATTTCCATTAGCACCCCAACGCCAGAACCACCGTCGTTCGCGCCATCAATAGGCTTTTTCCAAAGGCTCTCATCGGTGTCCTTATCACCAAATGGACGCGTATCCCAGTGGGCTGCCAATGCAATGCGTTTTTTTACAGAAGGATTGAACTCCGCAATGATATTGCGAAGTGGGGTGCTCTTTCCATCAAACGTTGTCACCGAACTTTTTTGTTCGATCACATTAGCACCATAACTTTTGAGAGTAGCCACCATCCAATCGCCGCATGCGGTGTGCGATGCAGAGCCTGGAACACGTGGACCAAACAACACTTGTTTTTCTACAAATCGATATGCTGAATCGGCTTGAAACTGAGGCACTACAACCGACGATTCGTTCGGTTTTGTGGTAGAATCGCCTTTTTTATCATCCTTTGGATCATTCGTGCATGCAGTGTAAAGCATGGTGACAGCCAATCCAGACAAGGCTCCCAGTAGCAAAAAACGAAGTGCGCTTTTTTTCATTTTATTCGGTGATCGCCCAAGTCGATCCTTCTTTGGTGTCTTTAATTTGAATTTTAATCTTACCGAGTTCATCGCGAATCATATCAGATGTCGCGAAGTCTTTATTCGCTTTTGCATTAGCGCGTAGGCGAATAATAAATTGCATCAGCTGCTCTGTAAGCTCGTTATTTCCAGCCGAAGCTTCAATGGTCAATCCTAACACTTGATCAAAGAATGCAACGAAGGTCTTGGTCAGAAGGTCGATATCCGCTTGTGTAAGTTTGATCAGTCCTTCTTTCACCGAGTTGATAATGCGCACCCCTTCGAAGAGATTTGAAATCAAGACAGGGGTATTGAAATCATCATTCATGGCATCGTAGCATTGCTTTGCCCAAGCGGTGATATCCTCATCGCTTGTAGCAGAGGCAGGCAATTTCCCAAAGTTTTCCATCGCCGCTGTCATACGCTTGAATCCGCGTTCTGCCGCTTGCAGCGCCTCATTGCTAAAGTCGAGCGTAGATGCGTAATGACCCTGAAGCATGAAGAAGCGCACCGTCATTGGGCTGTAACCCTTGTCGAGGAGTTTGTGATTACCTGTAATCAATTCTTCTG
Organism: uncultured Comamonadaceae bacterium; assembly: GCA_964428835.1. Taxonomy (GTDB): domain Bacteria; phylum Bacteroidota; class Bacteroidia; order Flavobacteriales_D; family Sanyastnellaceae; genus JAIXWP01. The sequence continues at coordinate 17,294 of CAYRZQ010000056.1, forward strand.
GAGTGAAGCCATTGCCCTCGCTTTTCGCCATTTTACGGCCGTTTACAGTGAGCATATTGCCGTGCATCCAGTAACGGACCGGCTCGTGGCCGTGAGCGCCCACATTTTGAGCAATTTCACATTCGTGGTGCGGGAATTTTAAGTCCATCCCACCGCCATGAATATCAAAAGTCTTCCCGAGATATTTGGTACTCATCACAGAACACTCAAGGTGCCAGCCGGGGAAACCTTTGCCCCACGGGCTATTCCACTGCATCAAGTGTGAAGGTTCAGCTTTTTTCCAAATAGCAAAATCGAGTGCATCGCGTTTTTCGTCTTGTCCGTCGAGTTCGCGGGTATTGGTATAAAGTTCATCGATCACGCGGCCGCTCAACTTGCCGTATGGATATTTTTCATTGAATTTGCGAACGTCAAAATAGACCGAACCGTTGCTCTCGTAGGCATATCCGTTGTCAATGATTTCCTGAATCATTTCGATTTGTTCTACGATATGACCTGTCGCCGTAGGTTCGATGGAAGGATTAAGGATATTGAAAATGCGCATTACATCATGGAATCCATTGGTGTATTTCTGCACGATTTCCATTGGCTCGAGGTTTTCGAGTTTGGCCTTTTTAGCAATCTTATCTTCCCCTGTGTCTCCGTCTCCTACGAGGTGTCCCACATCGGTGATATTACGCACGTAACGCACCTTGTAACCAATAAATTGGAGGTATCTATATACTATGTCGAACGTGAGGAAAGTACGCACATTGCCGAGGTGTACATCGCTGTAAACGGTAGGTCCGCAGACGTACATTCCTACCATGCCAGGTACGATGGATTCGAAGACTTCTTTTTTTCTAGAAATGCTATTGTAAATGACGAGTTGTTGGTCCATGGGGCAAAAATAGGGAAAAGAGGGCGAGGGACTAGATACTAGTGACTAGATACTAGCGACTAGTGACTAGCGACTAGATACTAGTGACTAGATACTAGTGACTAGATACTAATGACTGGTGACGAGCCGATGTGAGGGCAAGTGACGAATACTTGGCACCGAGGTCTTGCAAACTCCAAATTCAAAATTCGCAAGAACTAATTCGCAATTAGCTCCAAATTCCTCCCGATAGCTATCGGGACACCAAATTACTTTCGTTCCCGTGATTATATTCGTTATACATTTAATCCTATAAAACTAATACTCTATGGAATTTGAGTACATGCAATTACTCGCATCAAGAGTTTGGTGTATGAATAAGAATTATGTTCAACCTACTCCAATCGAAGACATTGAGCAGGTTGAACAAACCTTGAACATAACCATTCCTAGAGCCCTCAAGGAATTTTTTCTGCTTGCTGGTAATGATTATGGTACACTGCTGTATGACGTTATCCCAACGCATCAATGTGTTCAGAATTTAATATTCTTTCAGGAAGAAGTTGCTAGTTATTTTTTAGATTATAACCTAGAGCCGTTAACTAATGTATTATTTTTTAGCCTACTGCCAGAGTCTATGCATTTCATTCGTTTGAATGGAGATGATAATCCTGTAGTATATTATTGGGAGCCTGCTTTTTTTCGTGGGATTATCGATGAATGGGACCTCCCCTTTACACCTGAGGAAGGTCCGGGTATAAAAACTTCGG
>CAYRZQ010000057.1:0-18809 GCA_964428835.1 uncultured Comamonadaceae bacterium
GTCTCAAGGTAGCAGCCTTCTTTTGGCGAGTACTGAACTTTATCAAAGTATCAATCCATTTTGGGTGATACTGCTAACTCCAATTGTGGTGGGTGTTTTTGGATTGCTTGCAAGAAGAAAAAGAGAACCCTCTACACCAGCCAAAATTGCAATTGGTCTTGTGATTACTGCATTAAGTGCTCTTGTAATGGTTTTGGCGGTTCGTTCCACTGATATTGCCACTGATAAAGCAAGCACTCTCTGGCTTTTTGCTACATACGGAGTAATTACAATTGGTGAGTTATGTCTTTCACCAATGGGACTATCATTGGTTTCAAAACTTTCTCCTCCTCGATTGACAGCATTGATGATGGGAGGATTTTTCTTGTCGACTAGCCTAGGGAATAAGCTTGCTGGAATACTTTCCAGTAATTTCGAGGCGACCGAAGACAAAGGAGGATTCTTCTTCATGAATTTTGCATTAGTTATGGTTGCTGCAGTCTTATTATTTGTTCAACTTAGATGGTTGAATAAAATCATGCGCGAAAAAGGTGTTTATTGATATTAATCTCCTCAACTAATTAGAACAGACTTAGCGCGAAAAAGGCGTTTCATAAAATTATATTTATATGTCGCAATCTCTCGATGCCGAATTATTAGGTAAAGACCCCACTCCTGTCAATACAGAATTAGAAAAGATTCAAAACTTTTCTGGCAAATATCCAAAGCAGCTTTGGTACTTGTTTTTTTCTGAAATGTGGGAGCGTTTCAGCTTCTATGGTATGAGAGGCATGCTCACCTTCTTTATGGTGAATGAGCTTTTCATGGATAATAAAGCTGCGAATCTTCAATATGGCGCCACACAGGCGTGGGTTTATGCCTTCACATTTATAGGAGGCCTATTTGCCGATAAAATTCTCGGCTTTAGAAAGTCCCTCTTCTGGGGAGGCTTATTAATGATCACAGGTAGCGTCATTCTTGCTATCAATCCAAAAGACTTTTTCTTTCTAGGTATTTCTTTTAACATCATTGGAACAGGTTTCTTTAAACCCAATATTTCAAGTATGGTGGGTCAACTCTATAAAACGGGTGATCCTCGAAGAGACGATGGCTTCTCATTATTCTATGCCGGTATCAATATAGGCGCACTGTTAGGCGGATATTGCTGTATTGCCATAGGTAAAGGTGAATTGTTTGGAGGCATCATTGGAGAAGGTCTTCGTTGGAATGTAGCCTTTGGCTTGGCCGCCGTGGTGATGACCATCAGTCTCATTACATTCGTTTACACCCAAAAGTCGATGGGGCCTATAGGCCTCTCTCCCTTCGAAACAAAAGGAATTACCAATAAAAAATGGTTAGACTATATCGTATATGCGGGCGGACTTATCTGTATTCCGATCATCATGGTGATGGTTGCCAATACACAATATACAGATTATTTTATGTACTTCATCGGTCCTTTCAGCCTTCTATATCTCGGTTATGAAATGACGAAAAATACAGCGGCCGAAAACAAAAAACTATTTGCTGCCCTGTTTTTCATTTTCTTCTCAATTGTCTTTTGGGCCATCTTTGAGCAAGCTGGTGGTTCATTGAGCTTGTTTGCGGCCGATCATCTCAACAATAAACTTCTTGGAGTGGTAGAACTCGATCCTAATGGGGTTAACAATGCAGCTAATTCACTCTTTGTAATTGCTTTTGCCGCGATCGTTGGAACTATTTGGGTGAAAATGGCAAAGCGCAAAATGGAGCCCAATACGGTCGTCAAGTTTGGTGTCGGCTTTATCTTCTTGGGTTTAGGATTTTTGATTTTCTTTTCAGGTAGATTTTTTGCAGATGCTAATGGCGTTTCATCACTTGACGTTTTTACTACCGCTTATTTTGCTGTGACCCTTGGTGAGCTTTGCCTCTCGCCTATTGGACTCTCTGCGATGACCAAATTGGCACCAGAAAGACTTCAAGGTTTTATGATGGGTATGTGGTTTTTGGCCAGCGCATACGGTCAATATGTAGCAGGACTTTTTGGAGCAAGTATATCTCCCGATGAAAGTGCCTCACCGGTAGAAAAGCTTAATATTTACACTGAAGGTTATTTCGATTTCGCTTGGTATGCCATCATCGCCGGTGTTATTTTGATATTTATTTCACCTTTGGTGAGAAAATTGATGATGGAAGTCAAATAATTTTTACTTTTATAAAATGAGTTTAACGAAAATAGCAACGTGCGGAATCTTAGCAGTGATATTCACTTCTTTGATTACGATTTCCGCCCATTCACAACAAGCTGCGCCAACAGAAGGCATCAAATGGTACACCGTTGAGGAAGCGATGGCTGCGGCCGCAAAGTCGCCTCGAAAAATCATGATAGACGTTTATACTAAATGGTGTGGCCCTTGTAAAATGATGTCTCAAAACACATTTACTGATCCGAAATTCATTGAATACATGAACGCGAATTACTACTGCGTAAAATTTGATGCGGAATCAGCTGATCCAGTTTCATTTAAAGGGCAAACATTCTCGAATCCAGAATATGACCCTAATAAACAAGGCCGCAATGGTGTTCATCAATTTGCAAGATATCTTCAAGTTTCAGCCTATCCTACATTGGTAATTCTAGATGCAGATGGCACCTACATCAGCCCAATCGTTGGATATAAAACAGCAAAGGACCTCGAAATTTTCATGAAGCTCTTCGCTACTAATAAGCACAAAGAAATTCTAACGCAAGACCAATGGACAGAGTATCAAAAGAACTTTGTTGGCACTTGGTAAACGAATAATGAACTTTTGAAAGCCTTTCCTTTTTTTGGAAGGGCTTTTTTATTTAAAATCATGATTGAAATAGACCAACTTCTCACTTTCCCCATCACTTTAAGAGACGTTATTCAAAAAGTGGACAACACACTTCTTTTAGATCGACCTCACCAAAAATGGAGCATTCAGACACATGTCGGGCACTTGCTTACAATGGAATCGCTATGGATTGGAAGATTGGATGATTTCTTTCTTGAACGTTCGACTCTAAGACCTTGGAATGGCACAAACGCTGATACGGATGCTGCTCAATTTGACCTTCAGAATATTAATCAAATACTTGATGACTTCGAGTCTATTCGAACTGCTCATCTTAATATGATAAAACAGAATCTAAAGCTTCTGATACCGCGCTTTTGCTTTCACGAACGTTCTGGAAAAGAACTGTCTTTTCAAGAACATTTGCAATGGATTGTAGAACATGATCTTCAGCACTTAAGTATTATTAATGAAAGAATCAATCAATGGAAACAGCAAGTGTAGCACAGATTAAGAAAGAACTAAAAAGTCTTTCGAAGGAGGAGTTGCTGGAGCATTGCCTGCGTGTGGCGAAGTATAAAAAGGAAAATAAAGAACTCCTCTCCTACCTACTATTTGAAGCACACGATGAGCAACAGTATATCAACGATGTTAAAGATGAAATCTCTTTGGATTTTGCTCGCATCCTAGACTTGAACACATATTACATAAAGAAGTCTGTTAGGAAAATCTTGAGAAACGTAAACAAAAAGGCTAAATACAGCGGAATCAAGACAACTGAAGTTGAGTTGCTTATTTTCTTTTGTGAGAAAATGAAAGAACGAGGTTTCAACTCCATGAAACACATGGTACTCTTGAATATCTATGATCGACAATTGGAAAAGATTCGAAAACTAATCTCTGGTCTTCACGAGGATCTTCAATATGACTATCATTCAATGCTCGACTCATTGTAGATTTGCATCATGTATCCAACCATTTATCACGCACTACTCGATCTTTTTGGTATCGATTGGCCTTGGACTAAGTTGCTAAACAGCTTCGGTTTTTTTGTAGCTCTTGCTTTTGTTGCCGCAAGCTACACATTAGGCAAAGAGCTCAAGCGCAAGGAAGAGCAAGGCTTATTAAAACCAGAGAAGCGTAAACTCATCACAGGAAAAGGTCCTGATTGGACGGATATTTTGACAAACGCATTTCTTGGCTTTATCATGGGATGGAAATTCGTCTATCTCTTTTTAAATAGTTCCCGTTTGTTTCAACCTGGAGAAACACCACAGCAACATATTTTTTCCTCTGAAGGATATTGGATGCTAGGGATTCTTATGGGACTTGCCTTTGGTGGTTGGAAGTATTGGTATTACAAGAAAAGACAATTACCTCAACCAAAAGAAGAGATTGTAGATTTTCATATTTACGAATACACCGGCACTATTACTTTTTTAGCGGCAATTTTCGGTATCGCAGGAGCCAAGCTCTTTCATTTGTTTGAAAATCCTGACGAATTCATAGCATTTTTCAAAGAGCCCGATTTGCAGAGTTTTCTGAGTGGACTCACCGTTTATGGCGGTTTGATTATGGGAGCCGCAGGTGTACTCTTTTTTGCATACCGAAAGGGCATTCCATTCTTACATCTTACTGACGCAGCCACACCAGGGATGATATTGGCCTATGGGATTGGTAGAATAGGTTGTCAGGTCAGTGGCGATGGTGACTGGGGAATCGCTAACACTGCCCCAAAGCCAGGTTGGCTTTCTTGGTTGCCAGACTGGTTTTGGTCGTATGATTATCCAAATAACGTAAATGGTGTTCTCGGGCCAAATGCTGATACCTTCGGAATGCGAATCACAGACCCAAACGTTCCTTGTTGGGACGGCTACTGCACCCACCTTGTGCCATCTGTTTGGCCTACCCCTTTGTACGAAACGATTATGGCAGTTGGAATTTTTGCGTTGCTTTGGTTTTTGAGAAAGCGCAGTAAAACGGCGGGAATTATCACGGCTTTGTACCTTATAATGAATGGAATAGAGCGTTTCCTTATCGAGTCTATTCGTGTAAACAACAAATTTGACTTATTTGGAATCAATGCTACTCAGGCACAAGTCATTTCAGTTTGTTTTGTGTTATCAGGTGTTGGAATGTATTGGTACTTAACCCAAAAGAAGAAAAAGAGTCCTGTTGTGTGATTTTTTTTCAAAAAGACTTGCTAAATCAAACTTTTACTCTATTTTTGCAACCGCTTTTAAAGCACGGTCCGGTAGTTCAGTTGGTTAGAATACATGCCTGTCACGCATGGGGTCGCGGGTTCGAGTCCCGTCCGGACCGCCAACAATTAGCCTCTCATTCGAGAGGTTTTTTTTTATTACAATATGAACTTATTAGGCCATGGAATAGAGGGAGTCTTTGATTTCATTCAAAAACTCTTTCTCCAGATTGGGAATGCGTTCTAGATTTTTATCGCATACTAATACCTGCACCTCCGTCTCGTACTCCCCTCTTTTCACCAATCTGGCTGTGAGACCGTACCCAAGAATATGACTGGCGTGAATTTTAATTTCTGATTCTTTATGCACGACTTGATCGAATGTCAGACGAATACCGTCAAACCGTAGCTGTAATGAAGACCTTATACCAGCAATTACTTTTTCTTCTATTAACTCCATTGCAAATGGATAAGAGCGACTGGTGTAGGCCTCCGATAAACGAATAATCATACTGCGCGAAAAAGCGCTGTTCGCAAATAATCCCATTTTGACTTAGTTAAGGCATGCTAATATAGCTTTTTTAGCCGAGCAAGTCAATTGATTACGAGGGGATTTAACTAAATCTTCGCTTTAGGATTTGGAATCTCTGACAAATCGGAGAAATTGTTAGACAAATATGAAAAATAGCCTACTGCTCCGATCATAGCAGCATTATCTGTGGTGAATTCGAAAGGCGGGATGAGATATGCTATTCGATTTTCCATTGCAAGGTTCTTTATTGCCTCTCTTAGTTCACTATTCGCGCTAACTCCACCAGCTATTGATATGCTAACTGGCTTATAGGTGCTGATGGCTTCTTGAAGCTTCTTGGTGAGATATCGAATGATTGTGTATTGATATGAAGCACAAATATCAGCGAGATTATTAGAAATAAAATCTTTGTCTTTTTTAAGCTCATCCCTCAGGAAATACAATAGGGATGTTTTGAGTCCACTGAAGCTATAATCATAGCCTTTTGTATCTGGTATCGCGAATTTGAAGGTGTGGGGATTTCCATCTTTTGCCAATCGATCAATGTGTGGGCCACCGGGATAAGGAAGGCCTAGTACTTTTCCTGCCTTGTCAAAAGCCTCTCCTGCGGCATCGTCGATGGTCTTTCCAACCACAGTCATATCCAGAGGTTCCCTTACTAACACAATTTGCGTATGTCCACCGCTCACAGTCAGACATAGCATTGGTAAGTCAACATTAGATTGTACTTCGCCACGATGAAGATAATGAGCAAGAATGTGTGCTTTCATGTGGTCAACAAATACAAGGGGCTTGCCTGTGGCAAGTGATAAGCTTTTGGCGTAGGACATTCCGACAAGAAGTGCCCCATTCAATCCAGGACCACCGGTACAAGCGATGACATCCAAATCATTCAAATTAATGTTCGCCTCTTTTAATGCCTGATCCACAACTGGTACAATGTTTTGCTGATGCGCCCTGCTGGCCAATTCAGGAACCACACCACCAAACTTTTCATGAACTTTCTGCGAAGCAATAATATTTGACCTCACCTGAAGACCACTAAGAACGGCTGCACTTGTTTCATCACAGCTACTTTCTATTGCAAGAATAACGGGCGTCATGGCGCTTGTTCAACGTTGTCTGGTGTAATCAGCATTTCATCAAATCCTACCGTAGAAGCAGATGTTAATTCTTTTCCTCTTTGAATCAACATGAAACTTTGTACTCCAGATTCTTCATTTTGCTCATACCATTTTGACGACTGGTCAAATCCCATAATCATAAAGACCTCACTATAAACCACTGCGGTGGCCAATGATCTCGCGGCTACAGCGACGTAAACTATTTCATTATCTACCGGATAACCATAAGTAGGATCTACCAAGGAAGCTTTGTCTTCGACGCGCATTAGTGAGAATGCGCCATTGATGAGCCTGATTTTATTATCCAAACTATCTCCTGTGATTCCTAAAGGTACTATGTTGAGCTCATCAACACCTACACCTTTGCAGATGGTACTGGATTGATACTTAATTCTGAATTGACTTATTCCTTTCTGGGTAAAAAACTCGCTCATCATATCGCACGCGTAAGCAGCAGCAAGATTCGTCAAGTCGAGCTCAATTCTTGGATCCTTCTTTCTAATTAGGGAGTGGGTATATTGATTTTGCTCGTCACTAATTTCTATTAAATCGATCTTTACGCCATCAAATGCAACGAATTCATAGAGGCTATCTAAATTGGGTTCACCATCCAAACCCGCAAATTTGATTCGAAACCACTCCCTTTTCAAAGGGTTCATAGTGGGATCAAAGAATTGTTGTGAACCTCGATTATAATCGCGGGTAATATCGAAGAGAATTCCAAATAACATTGTGCTATCAACGAATTTAAAAGCCACATCTGTTTCTTTAAATGCATTGATTCTGCTTATAATACTTGTGCTATCGAGCAAGTTAAAATTCTTTTCAAATAGTCTTATGATACTGTCAATTTGAACAGTGTAATCTGTAGAGTCGCCGACAACGTCAATAGAATATTCTTTACCGAAAAGCAGTCCCTTGTATTCTCTACCGGGAATAGATTTTTTCTCATCTTTACAAGCCAGAAATGCAATAGTGATAAGAAAAACTGATATTAAACCGTGTACAAACGACTTCATGGCGCGAAATTAGTGTGAAATGGGCATTCTGTATTGAATTATAATGGTGAAAAGAGACATTTTATGAAGCATCTATCGTTAACATTTTTATATCTGCTGCTCGGCATATCTTGCTATAGTCAACGTATTGAAAATAAGGTTTATAATTCAAACATTAGGACTCCCCTTGCCTTCCCCGAGGAAAACCCAATTGGTTATCCTATGATTGAGTTAAACAGCTCGAGTGGAATAGAATTTCACTTTGATCTTTTTTCTGATACTCGTGAAGATTACCGCTACTCTATTTTTCATTGCGACCACGACTGGAACGTTTCTTCGTTAAATTCATCAGAATATATGACTGGTTTTCCTTGGACTGAGATTACCGATGTAGAGTATTCTTTTAACACGCAGATTGAATTTTTACATTATCAATGGATTTTTCCCAACGAACTTTGTAAACCTACACGATCAGGAAATTACGGAGTAGTAATTTACAAGGGAGATGATCCATGGAAAGAGATTGCATTATCATTTCGAGTGATCATCTACGAAAACATTATTGGAATCAATTCCGCTATTGTGAATAGCTCTATTGTCAGCGAACGTTTCAAAAAGCAGGAAATTGATTTCTCGTTTCTGACCGGAGGTTACTACATGCCATCTGTACAAAATGATTTGAACGTGGTTGTACTTCAAAATGGATCTTGGCAATCTTCCATTTCCAACTTAAAGCCCACTTTCATAAAGCAAGGAGAGTTGATCTTCGACTACAACGACGTAAACAACTTTGATGGTTTAAATGAATGGCGAGCCTTCGAAGTTAAAAGTGTCAAGTTTGCTGGATTACAAGTGAACAGTTTAATTCTTGAACCTGATGGCTGGCATGTTTATCTAAGACCTGATCTACCAAAAGGAACTCGTGCATATCAAACCGACTTCGACCTTAACGGAAAGACATTTATTAAAAATGACCTGGCCGACGATACACATTTGGAATCCGAATATCTTTATGTACATTTTTCTCTTCAAATGCCCGAGAGAACCGGAGAGAAAATTTACTTGGTCACATCGGAAACAGAATTTACAGGTATTCAAGACGAGTGCTATTATAACAAAGCTACACAGTCATATGAAATTAAAAAACTGCTCAAACAAGGATACTACAACTACCGATTTGTTGCGAAAAACCTATATAACATTAGAGGAGACTACAGCACAACCGAAGGAAGTTTTATGGAGACAGAAAATGATTATCATGTTATCGCATATTATTTTGATAGGAGCTTAGGTTCTGATAGAATCATCGGAATAAGCTCTGTAAATAGTGCTGGACGCTAATTTTAATCCTTATCAAAATCGTAGTCTTCCGATTTGAAAATAATTTTATTTCTGTTTGCGATCTTGTAATCCTTAAATCGATCTCTTACAAATATTAAGAAGTCGTATTGAGTGCTTGATTTTAAAAATTCATCGGAAACATTGAGATAGGTAATGAAATCATCAAATTGATCATTGTTGAGTTGAATGATATCATAGTCCACATAATGATGAAATAAATCTTTCAATAAGGCTCGTTTTCGATCTTCATTCTCTAATCTGGCTAGCTCACGCTTGCTTGCTTCTTTTCTGCTAAATTGTTGATATAAAAAAGTGATCGGACTCGCCAAAGCATTGATTCCGCTCATCATGTAATCATCCTCATTAAATCCAAGTCGTTTGATTTCCTCTTGAATTTGTTCTAAGTCTTTTGGCGCAAATATTTCTACAGTCGCCAATGTTTGAATTCGCTCTTCGAGAAATGTTATTGGATAATATACCGATTTAAAAATAGAATCCTTGAAGCTGATATTTCGTGAGTGATAACCAAGGGAAGTAATTGTGAGTGTATCGGTCTTCAAGCACTTCACGCTATATGTTCCATCTGATTTGCCAAATGCTCCTGTTTTCGTTCTCTGATTAATGATTATGACATTGGAAATAGGCTGATTACTTTCTTGTCGAATGGTACCATTTACCGTGATTTCTTGGGTTGTGGTTGGAGATTGAGCGTGAAGTCCAACTAGAAAGTTGTGAAAACAAATCAAAACAACCGCTATAATTTTTTTATTCTGCTGTATCAACTATTCTTCAATCTTTAAAAGTCTCTAAACGAGACGGCTATATTATAAAAAAGTTACTAAAATAGTAATTGTACAAAGTACACTTACTTATATTTGAAAACAATAACCAAGCAAATATGAGATTTAAACTTCTACTTACAGGAATTTTTATGGCATGTATTGGTTTCAATGTTCATGCCCAAACGAATCAAATTGTTTTGAAAGTGAATATGACTGGTCAAACTGTGTCACCAAATGGTGTGCACGTGGCTGGTAATTTTCAAGATTGGAATCCCTCTTCCACCCAAATGGTAGACGAAGGAAACGGGATTTACTCGCATACATTTACAGCAGATGAATTTGCAAATCTAAGTTTCAAATTTATCAATGGTAATGACTGGCCGTTTCAAGAGTCAGTTCCTTCATCATGCGGTCTGCCCGACGGTTTTGGGGGAAATAATCGCATTTTAGAAACAGGTGGTTCGGACGTCATTTATGGTCCTTATTGTTTTGGTACTTGCAATGTTTGTCCAGCTTCCGTTGAACCAGTAACCGTGAACGTAACATTTAGAGTGAATATGAGCGAACAAACAGTAAGCTCTAATGGTGTGCACATTGCTGGTAATTTTCAAGAGTGGAACCCTTCCTCAACGTCGATGACAGATGTAGGAAATGGGATTTATGAATACACAGCAGAATTAACAGCTAACTCAGAAATTCAATTCAAGTTTATCAATGGAAATGACTGGCCATTTCAAGAGTCTGTGCCTTCATCATGCGGTGTTAATGATGGATTTGGTGGATTTCAAAGATCAATAACCGTTGGTGAAGAAGATTTTGTTTTTGGACCTGTTTGTTTTAGCGGGTGTGAAGATTGCGGCCCTATCGTAGAGCCGAGCACCGTGACTGTATTGTTCCAAGTGAATATGGCCAATGAAGTGGTTAGCCCGCAAGGCATTCACATTGCTGGCAATTTTCAGGGCTGGAATCCAAATGGAACGATCATGAATGAAGTCGGCGCCGGCATTTATGAATTATCATATGAAGTGGAAGCAAACTCAACGATTGAATTTAGATTTATCAATGGTTCAGAGTGGGCAAATTCAGAAATTGTTCCAGCTGAGTGCGGTGTTGAAAATGAGTTTGGTGAGTTTAATAGAACTCTAGAGATTGGTGATTCTAATGAAATCTTCGGGCCAGTATGTTTTGGAGGCTGCGCAAATTGCGAAGCTTCAATTCCTGTCATGGTAATTTTCCAAGTGGATATGTCGAATGAAAATGTTTCCAGTGAAGGAGTTTTCATAGCTGGAACGTTTAATGATTGGGATCCTACTGCAACTCAGCTTGCTTCCAATGGCGATGGAACATACTCGGCTGTTGTATTCGTTGACGCAAACAGCACTTTGTCATATAAGTTTGTCAATGGCTCCTCTTGGGAAAGTGTTCCATCGGAATGTGGTGTAAGCGACGGCTTTGGAGGCTTCAACAGATCACTTGAAGTTGCTTCAGATGCTGTGACTGCTGATCTAGTTTGTTTCAGTGAATGCGGCTCGTGTGTAATTATACCTACGGTTGCTGTCACATTCAGAGTTGATATGAGTAATGAAGAGGTATCGCCTTTTGGTGTGCACGTTGCAGGCAGTTTTAACGACTTTAACCCAATGGGAACACCTTTAACTCTTGAAGCAAATGGAGTTTATGTGGCTACTGTAAATATTCCAGAAAACACATCCATTACTTACAAGTATATCAATGGTAACGATTGGCCAGGTGTAGAATCAGTCCCATTTGAGTGCGGCGTAAACGATGGCTTTGGTGGATATAATCGCAACCTCGTGACCAACATCAGCGATGTATTGTTACCTACTGTGTGCTTCTCTTCTTGTCAGGCTTGCATTATTAGCAATGTTCAGGAATCACAGAATAACAGTTTTCAATTCTATCCAAACCCTGCCAACGATATCATTAACTTGACCGGACTGACTAATAATTCGGACATTCTGGTTTATGATGTGACAGGTAAAATTGTTTTACAAACCCGCGCCAATTCCAGTAAAATGGTATTGAATGTAGCACCACTTGAGCGCGGAGTTTATGTTATTAGAAACAGCGCAACAAACGAGTCATTGCGTTTGACAATCAAATAGTCCTTAATATTATTTTAACAAATAAACCCTCCCGTCGGAGGGTTTATTTGTATTTAAAGGTAAATTAGCTGCCATGAAACCACTTTTTATTATCATATTTTTATTCCTTTCTCTTTTTTCAAAGAGTCAGAATTTATTTATAAATGAGATTGTATCTGAGAATGTAGATGGTCAGCAGGATCAATTTTTTGAGAGAGATGACTGGATAGAAATCTACAATACTGGCGGAATTACAAATTTGGCTGGTTACTATTTAAGTGATGATCCGCTCATTCCAAATAAATGGCTTATTCCCAATACCAACCCGGGAGTAACTACAGTTCTCCCGAATAATCATATTGTGTTTTGGTGCGACCGCGATCCAGAACAAGGTGAAGATCATGCAGATTTCAGTTTGAATATTGATGGCGAGACGGTGATGTTGGTGGCACCTGATGGAGTTACTATCATCGATAGTATTACTTTTCCCCAAATGGCGCCCGATATAAGCTATGGACGTAGCTGCGATGGCTGCGATACTTGGCAATACTTTAACAATGTGACTTTCGAAAATGATAACTCGGAAATTATTCCTGCGCCACAGCTATTATTTATCAATGAAGTTATGGCAAATAACTCGAGTTATTGGAATGACTTGAATGGCGAATACGAGCCTTGGTTTGAAATTTTCAATCCTAATTCCAGCAATGTTAATCTCGCTGGCTACAGTGTTACCTTATCCAACGGATCGGAATGGACCTTTCCATCAGACGTGCCCTTCTACACTGTCATTCTCCCTGGTGAGTTCAAGATTTTTTGGGCTGATGGCGAAGTCGCTCAAGCAGGAAATCATGCCTCATTTACTTTGGAAAATGTAAATACAACATTAACATTGAAGGGAAATAACGGAAGCACCATTGACACGTACAATTACGTCGCTACCAATGCTAATCAAAGTTATGGGCGTCAAACTGACGGTTCCCCAAATTCAATAGTTTTTAATAGTCCTACACCTGGAGCAACAAATTCTCTCATTATTATTCCGTCACCGACTTTATACATTAACGAAGTGCTCAGCGTTAACGTTGCGGATGCGACAGATGAAGCCGGCCAAGTCGAAGATTGGTTTGAGATTTATAACCCTAACAACTTTCCGGTAAATTTAGCTGGCTATTACATTTCGGATAACCCTGAGAATCCGAGAAAATGGCAAGTTCCTTTCTTTAATGCTGCAGCGACAACAATTGGAGCAAACGATTGGCTACTTTTTTGGGCTGATGAAGACCAAACTCAAGGTATAACCCATACAAGCTTTCGGTTGAGCAATAACTCTGAGGCATTGAGGGTCACAACACCAGACGGAATTACTCTTGTGGATCAAATCTCATGGCAAGGAATGGATCCTGACACCTCATTAGGACGACTTACTGATGGTTCTGCTCAATGGGTTTACTTTTTAGAGACAACACCTGGTGAGAGTAATAATGGCTCTCTCGTTGAAGTTAGAGAGAGCGAATCCAATGAATTCATTAAGGTCTATCCTAATCCATCAAATGGAATTGTATTCTTTTCTAAACCTTCTGATTTCTCTTTATTCAGCGTTTCAGGCAACTTCATATTTTCTGGTAAAAATGCCAATCAGATTGATCTCTCTACCCTGAGCAATGGAGTTTATTTTATTAAAACTGATATTGGAGAGGCGTTTAGAATCGTAAAGTACTAACGTGACAAAACAAACTTTCGAGAGATACCATCTACCGAAACAAAATAGAGTCCAGGAGCCCATTCATCCAATTGAATGGGCTCTTTTGTTTTTGAATTATAGATCAACTTTCCAGTTGCATTAAAAACCGAAATGTGATTTTCGATTTTATCAGCTAACACAGTTAATGTTCGGCCTCCATTTGAAAAAGAAAAAAGTTCGTTCTCAGTCGCATACTCGACTAACCCAATCTCTACTTCCGCTGTTAGCGAAAACGTAGATTGAGCAAGGCAAAAATTAGCGTCATAAACCTCAATGTTATATTCTCCCTCGGGAAGATTATAAAAAGTTGAGTCCTGAATCGGCTCTCCGTTCAGAAAAAATGAATATGGATTTGTGCCTCCAGATGCGATGAAGGATGCTCCTATATTTTGTGCGAAATCATTTGTTACAATAACCTCATCCAATAAAAGGGAATCTGGTTCAACAATTACGAATTGAAATGACTTTGAACATCCTTGAGAATCGATTAAATCAAATGAATATTCGCCTGCAGCTAAGGGCTCATTTTCATTAAGAGTTAAGGTATATTCAGGTGTGCCTCCACCCAACTCCAATATTTCGAAGCCCCCATCTAAAGCCCCTTTACAGGATACATTGTTGGTGACAAATTCGAGATGGAGACTGTCTGGATGAGTAATAAAAATCGAGTCATTGTAAAAACATCCACTTTGACTATAAACTGTATATTCATACACACCAGCTTCGAGACTATCGCGAATCGCTCCGTGCTCACCGCTTTGCCACTCTATGATCGTTTGTTCTGGATAATCTAAGTTTAGCTCTACACGACCATCACCTAAATTATAACAAGAAACATTCACTATATCTTCAATTGGTATTGGAGGTTCTTGTATGGTTACCGATATCGGATTGGTGGTTTGAATTATATTAAAGTCATGAGAAATTTGACACGAATAAGTACCAGGCTCAGAAACTTCCAATACGCGGGTTTCTGCTCCAGTATTCCACATCCAAGCATTACCAGCACCTGCATCGAGTATAATTGTCTGTCCTGGACAAAGAGAAGTATCTGTGACAATTAGTTCAAGACTATTCTGAAAGCTTGCACCCTCGACAAGGTGCAAATGCTGATTTACATCAAGATTATAATAGCGTTCCACGAGACCTCTTGGCCAGGTTATAACAATCGAATCAACTTGAGTTAGGTTTTCAAGTCCAAATATTTCTTTCGAGGAATTCTGTGCGATAAAGCTTTCGCCACAATGCGTATGTCTCACAAAGGACTGACCTTCGGCATGTAAGATTACTTTTGTCCCAAATGCATTTTTATTTGAAATGCTTCCTTCAAATGATAAGGATAGATAATTGTTTTCTCCGCCATCATTCAACCAGAATCGACATGGTTTAGGATCGTTATTATTGTTGTAATAATCGTAGTATCCATCATTGTTGACATCCCCCATCACAGAGCAGAATGTAGGATCAAGGTCGTTGATAGAACCAAATAGAGATGGAGAATCCGTGAAAGTTCCGTTTTGATTATTTACAAACCAACGATTAGCGACGCTGTTAAAAGCTAAATTCGTATTGCCAACAAAGAGATCTAAGTATCTATCATTATCGTAATCCAGCCAATTTGAGCCCCAGCATACTTGATTCACGGCAACACCGGCTTCAGAGGCCACATTTAAAAACATCCCATCGTGATTTTTCAGCAAAAAATTTCCGGGAGGCGTATTTGCTATAAAAATGTCAACGTCTAAATCATTGTCATAATCTCCCATGGTACAAGACATGGCATCAATAGACACATTGAGGCCAAATTGTTGACTCACAGAAAGTGAAAAGGTGCCGTCTCCATTATTGACATAAAGCCTATTGGGAAATTGGTAACGATCAACTACCAAGTACATATCGAGCCAGCCGTCGTCATTAGCGTCCATAAACACAGGCTGAAATGTGGGTAATGGACCATTCAATAATCCGATGAAATCAGTGGCATCAGAAAAAGTTCCATCGCCATTGTTATGAAAAAATCGTGTCGCAAACTGAAGATTGTTTTGATTGTCTGGATTGTAGTATTTAGCAACAGCAAAATCTAAAAAACCATCCTTATCCACATCTGCGCACGCAATTCCGAAGTGGTTGAATGCTGTGGTGGGAAATCCAACCTGAGCGCCAATTTCAACGAAATTGAAGTTGCCATCATTTTGAAATAACAAAAGACGTCCGCCCCACTGACTGACTAATAAATCCTCATCTCCGTCATTGTCGTAGTCAAACCACACGACGCCGATGATCTGGCCGCTAAATGTGAAGTTTATGAAAAACTCTGCTGGCTGAAGAGATCCATTAGAGTTGATGAAAAAACGAATGGCGTCGCTTCCATCCGCTGTTGTCAAATCATCCCATCCATCATGGTTGAAATCGTAGAATGAAGCCCCATTTCCCCACACCGTGCCCTCTTGAATTATAAAGATTCCGTAAGATGAAGACACCTCAGAAAACTGAGTAATTCCATGATGACATAGAAAAAATGGTAAGAGACACAAAAGGACTCTAGTCATGGTTAATTAAGGTTGAGCTTCAAGAATAAGACGCTCGCTCATTGTGAAGTTGTCTGTACTACTTCCTTTTCTTCAAAAAAATTGCTGAAAAAGTGCCAAAGACGATTTTCAAATCCGTAGCAAGTGACATTTCCTCTACATATTTTAAGTTCAGATTTAACTTAAGAGGCATAATCTCTTCTATATAAGTCTTCTCTGGGTTTGACGACTCTGAAAGAAGTGCATTCTCATCAACAAAGTCAATAGAGGCATAATCCGTTAGGCCTGGCTTTACGCTAAGAACCTTTCGTTGTTGCTCATTGTAGAGCGCTACATATTTGGGCACTTCAGGTCTTGGACCCACGACAGACATTTCACCTTTGATGATATTGAAAAGCTGAGGAAGTTCGTCCAGTTTGTACTTGCGCAAAAAGAAACCAATAGAAGTTATTCTGGGGTCTCGCGTTCCGACTGTTAGCTGGCCCAATTTTTCAGTCGCCGGCCTCATGGTTCTGAACTTATGCAGAAAAAAGTGCTTGCCATTCAACCCCACTCTTTCTTGATGAAAAAAAACTCCGCCTTTAGAATCGAATGTTATGGCCAGAGCAATGAATAAAAACGGTATCGCTGCAAAAGTCAATAGAATCAATGAAAACACAATATCGAAAAGTCTTTTCATCACATTACTTCGTTTGTTGCGATAAGGATTTGCTCGCAAATAAAATCCACATCCTCTATCGTGAGATCGTAATATACGGGGAGAGAAATTTCTGATTTATAAAAATCAAAGGCGTTGGGATAATCTTCCATTTTATAACCGAGATTTTTATAAAAAGAAAATAATGGCAAAGGTTGAAAATGAACGTTTGATGAGATTCCTTTTTCCGCAAGGAGTCTAATTATCTCGTCGCGCTGAGCTTCTGAAGCATTTTTTACGCGCAATTGGTACAAGTGATAGCAGGATTGAGAATATTCAGTTTCGAATTCAGGAAGTTGAAATAGATTCGATTTACTTAAATTTTTGGAGTAACGCTCACAAATTTCTTTTCGCTTATCGAGCGTTTCTTGATAGCGCTCGAACTCAACTAATCCAATTGCCGCGTGAATATCGGTCATATTACATTTGTATCCCGCTTCTACGATATCATAGCGCCATTGGCCTGCCTGAGTTTTGGAAAGGGCATCTTTTGTTTGGCCATGCAGAGCAGAAATATTCATAGCCGCCCGAATGGCGCCATTGTCAAATGGGTTTGGTAAATTGAAGGTTACTGCACCTCCTTCCGCTGTGGTGAGATTTTTAACAGCATGAAACGAAAAGCCTGCTACGTCTGTTTGTGCTCCTACCCTCTTGCCTTTGTAGATTGCTCCAAATGAATGTGCTGCATCGGACAAGACCAGTATTCTCCCCAACATTTCCTGTTCTTTTGTTTGGGCTTTGAATTGACGGCTGCTATTCTTTGCAATATCAAGAATACGATCGTAATCCACTGGTAGTCCGCCGATATCTACGGCCATAATTACTTTTGTTCTGTCCGTAATTGCACGCTGAAGTGCTTCGTAATCAATTAGACAATTGTCCATTTGTGAATCAACCAATACAGGCTTGGCTCCCAGATGAATTACGATATTCGCTGTAGCAGCATACGTATATGCAGGTACCAAGACTTCATCACCTGCCCCAACTCCAAACCAACGTAAAACAAGTTCACAGGCATTTGTCCATGAATTAAGACATAAACTATGAGTACTACCGCAGTATTCGTTGATTTTTGATTCCAGTTCTCTTGTTTTCGGACCTGTTGTAATCCATCCACTTTTTAGAACACTAACAACTGCTTCAATAGTCTTTTCATCAACCCTAGGTGGTGAAAATGGGATTTGTCTTGTCATGTCGCGAATTTAGAAACTACAAATGTTATGAAAAATAAACTTTTCAGTAACAGGAAGGTTTCGATATTTGCGCACCTGTTTATTAAACCAAATTACGAAAGACAAGTCTTTCGGTCTTGAAACCTGCAAATGAAGTATTTAAGCTTATTTCTATTTATATCTCTCTTTGTAAATACCCTCAGCGGCCAGCAACGTGGAAACTTTCAGGGGCCGCCTCCTGGTAAAGTCTATGGTAAGGTTCTCGGAGACAATAAAAGTCCTGTGGAATATGCTATTGTGAAGGTAATAAAAATAAAGAAATTAGCAGGTGATAGCACTCAGGAGGAGCTTGTGAACGGCGCATTAACGGCGGCCAACGGTGATTTTGAAATTGATAAGATTCCTGTGAATCAAGACCTCATCCTTGACGTTCAAATTATTGGATACGAAAAGAAACAGGTCACCTTTAGATTAACCCCTAGCGGTTTTGGTCCGGTAGAAAAAGACTTGGGTAATATCCAGCTCAATCCAGCTGAGGCAATGAAAGCTGTTGTTGTTGAAGCCGAATCATCAGCCTTCCGTCTTGAGTTCGATAAAAGGGTTTATGACGTTGATAAAAACCCAATGAATGCAGGAGGCACTGGTGAAGATGTGCTTCGTAACATTCCATCCCTTCAGGTAGATATTGATGGCAACGTTTCTTTGCGAAATGCTGCTCCGCAAATATTTGTAGATGGCAGGCCTACTACATTAACCATCGATCAAATTCCGGCAGATGCCATTCAACGAGTGGAAATCATCACCAATCCAT
>CAYRZQ010000058.1:0-18653 GCA_964428835.1 uncultured Comamonadaceae bacterium
GTGTTTACATGATTGAGCTCACCGATGGTTCAGACCGTCAGGTGCAGCGCATGATCGTAGAGTAATTTAGTTTTTGCGTATTCAGAGCCCTCCTTGGATTTTTAACCAAGGGGGGCTTTGTTTTTGGGTAAGTTTACTATATTTGGTTTCCAAACCAACCAAAACCTAGACAGATGACGTACTCTCTGAAATTCCTCGTAGGAATTTGTTCCTTGTTTTTTTGTTTTAATTCCACAGCGCAAATCAATTCGTATTTATTCGCACAGTCTACTGCTACTTATACTTCTGTAGCATCACCGACTACGGTTTTCGCTTCAGGCTGGGATGACGCGACCTCCGCTGCGGTCACCATTCCATTCACATTCCAGATGAATGGGGTTTCTCACACAACTCTTCGAGTGAATACCAACGGTTTTATCACTTTTGGTGCAACCACTCCAGCGGGTAACAACTATGTGCCAATTAGCTCAACAGCAGGATACAGTGCTGCTATCTCGGGCTTTGGTAGAGATTTGATATCAAATGGTACCACTATTGTTTCTGGCACAGAGGGTACTTCGCCAAATCGCGTATTCGTAATTCAATGGAATAACGTGAGACGATATAGTGGTGGCGGAGTAGTGGGCGATGTAATCAATTTTCAAATTCGCTTGTATGAGGGATCTAATGCAATTGAAGTGCGTTATGGCAACTGTACGGCAACAAGCACATTATCGCTTACGGCTCAAGTAGGCTTAAGAGGAGCAAACAATGCTGACTTTAATAACAGAACCTCTTCTACAAGCTGGACGGCCACTACGGCGGGCACAGCCAACAACTCAAATATCGTCTCCACAAACCTGATCATGCCAACCAATGGCCTCAACTTCAGATGGACACCTGCACCTGCTTGTTCGGGAGCACCCAATGTTCCTGTGGTTCAGGCTTCGGTATCCGGCTGCCTTAATGGCACCGTCACGCTTTCACCAACAGGTTTGAGCGCTAACTCTGGCCTGACATACCAATGGCAGTCTTCTTCAAATGGAACAACTGGTTGGGCAAACGTTGTTGGTGGTACAGGAGCCACTTCTCCAAACTACACAACAGGCGCACTTACAACTTTAATTTATTACAGACTCGTTACAACTTGTACCGCAAGCGGACAGAGTTCTACAAGCCCAGTAATTACCGTAACTATCGGTGATTGTTCACCCGATAACGATATGTGTTTTGAAGCAATTCCTTTTGTAATTAATGGTGGTGCTCAAAACTTAACCAATTTTTACGCTACAAATGATAGCCCCGATCCATCATGTGGATTAACAGGAATTAGAGATATCTGGTTTTCCTTTGTATACACCGGTGGAACTATTACTATTCAAACAGCACTCGGAACTCTTAACGATACAAGGATCGCCGTTTACAATGGTTGTGGAGGCTCACAAATAGCATGTAATGACGACGCGACTGGTTTGGGAAATGCTTCTCAGATTATTTTAAATTGTAATAATCTTGTCACCGGAACTACCTATTACATCCAAGCTGGTGGTTATGGAACAGCAGTAGGTACATTCTCATTAAATGTAACTTCTGTAGGAGGTTCAGGGTGTACCAATCCACTTGCCTCAAACTATAGTGCTTGCGCTACAGTAGATAATGGCAGCTGCGTATTTCCACCGATTTCTTCTTCATTTTATAGCACTCCAACTGGTAACAACTGTTCGAACTTACAGTTTACTAGCACGGCTACCGGAAATTTAACGGGTTATTCTTGGACATTTGAAGGTGGTAATCCGGCCACGTCAACAAGCCCAAACCCTATTGTAAGCTTCTCAAACCCGGGTTCCTTTAACGTGGCACTAACGGTAACTGACGCTACTTCTAATACCGCTACTTCATCTCAAACCATTGATGTGGAAAATGGAATTATCATGACTGTAGATATAACAGCAGACAACCTTCCACTTCAAACTACATGGTCAGTATTCGACGACAATAACGTTGTGGTAGCGAGCGGTACGAGCAATGATGCTACTTTTTGTATCAATAACGGATGTTACCGCTTCGAAATCAACGACTCTGGAAATAATGGTATTTGCTGCTCAAATGGTAATGGTTCGTACAGAATATTTATTAACGGAATTCAAGTTGCCAATGGAGCACAGTTCACATCAAAGGATATTCGATATGTGAATTGCCCGCAGGGTACATCGTGTAATAATCCAATCGTCGTTGCAGAAGGAACACATACAACACCTTTCGCAAATGCATGGTATCAATTCACTCCTCCCGTAAATGGTCAGTACAAAATCGAGACGTGCGGTCTTGCATCTTGTGATACTAAACTTTGGATCTATGATTATTGTAATATGGCTTTCTTTGATGATTCAAATGAAGCAACGATTACTTACAATGACGACTTCTGCGGTGTACAATCACAAATTACTCCACTACTCGAAGGCGGCACTACTTATTATTTACGCGTAGGAGATTCGGGCGATGTATGTGCTGGTAGCCCAATTGGATTTTCTATAGCTTATCTCGGGCCAATTCAAGGCTGTATGGACCCTCTGGCATGTAACTATATGCTCATCGCTGAAGTGCCTGGACCTTGCTTCTACAACGGCTCGCCAAACTGTAATAACCTTGGCCCTGACTTGGAAATCAGTTTGAATGACATGTTCAACTCACTCGCTGTAAACACACTCAACGGAACAGACGGATGTCTCGTAAACGAAGGTTGTTTACAAGGTCTCGGTACACGACAAATCTTACGATTCACAACTACAATTTGGAATATCGGTAACCAAGATTATTTTATTGGTGTCCCAAGTGCTTCAAACGAGCAATTCGAATGGGATCCTTGTCACAACCACTATCACTATGAAGGTTACGCCGAATATCTACTCTACGATCAAAATGGAGTACCAATGCCGGAAATTGGATTTAAAAACGGTTTCTGCGTACTGGATTTGGCTTGCCCAACAGGTTTCGTAGCTAAATATACCTGCGGTAATATGGGTATCACCGCTGGTTGTAGAGATACTTATACTTCATCACTCCCTTGTCAGTGGATTGATATCACCAACGTGCCCGCTGGTAGCTACTATCTCGTAATTAGAACAAACTGGGATCAGGCGCCAGATCAGTTAGGACGATATGAGCTTCGCTATGATAACAACTGGGCTCAAGTTTGTATTTCTTTCGGTCGCGATGCAAACAACAACATTATCAATTTCACAAAGAATATAAGTTCTTGTCCCGTTATTGAAGACTGCGTTGGTCAACCTTTTGGTGATCAATATCCAGACTGCGCAGGAAATTGCCCAGGTTTGGTGAGAAGCGCAGACGTGGTTTCTGATTTCTTAATCAACGAACTCGACGTGCATCAATACCTTGATGCTGCTTCAAGAAATGTAGTAATACCAGTTTCAAATTGTACCGATTTGAACGACGACGGTATGATATCAGTAGCGGATGCTGCCTACTTGGAAGAGTGTATTCACGATCAACTTGACTTGGGTGTCAATCCTCTTCTCGTTGATGAATGCGCTTGGGATCCAGAAGTATTTGATGGTACAAAAACCGCAGAAATTGGCGTTGCTAGCATTAATACGGAACAAGGATATGTTGACATCTATATTAGAAATGCACAGTGTGAAATTTCAGGATTGGAATTCGAACTCGAAGGCGTCAGCATAGAAAGTGTAGAACCAATTCTACCACTTGCTCAGTGGAATCCTCACATCCATCATGAACTTGACGGAACAAAAATCGCCATAGTAGGTGCGGCGCACTCACTTCTTCCTGTACATTTTACAAATACTCCAATCCTACGTGTACACTACTCTGTGCTCGATGGAACCGAAGTGTGTGTTTCTTCTATTATCGACGTACTCGATGAATTTGTTCACAACATCCTATTCGATTACGGTACGTGCGCAAGCATCGCTGCAAACGTAACTGCCAGCTTCAATGCATCGAATGTTGCTGTTTGTGCTGGTGGATCAACTACATTCAATGATACTTCAACAGGACAACCAACTTCATGGCAATGGTCTTTCCCTGGAGGTGTTCCATCATCTTCAACTTTGCAAAACCCTGTAGTGACTTACAACAATGCGGGTAGTTACAGCGTATCACTCACTGTTTCTAATGGTGTAAATAATGATCAAGTTACACTGACAAATTACATTACTGTAAATAGCAGTGTAGTATATTATCAGGATGCAGATGGTGATGGATTCGGTAATCCAAGTGTATCAACTACAGGCTGCAGTGCCCCTGTCGGCTATGTTCAGAATCAAAGCGATTGTAACGACAATCTCAATAGTGTAAATCCAAATGCAACAGAAGTTTGCGATAATATCGATAACAACTGTAATACCTCGATTGATGAAGGATTTGATTTAGATAATGATGGTGTTACTACATGCGAAGGAGATTGTAATGATAACAATGCTCTTGTTTATCCTGGAGCTTTTGAATTATGCAATGGAAGCGATGAAGACTGTGATACCCTTATTGACGAAGGATTCGATCAAGATAATGATGGATTTACTGTTTGTAATGGTGATTGTAATGACAACAATGCAAGCATCTATCCAGGCGCTACAGAAATTTGTGGAAACAACATAGACGAAGATTGTTCGGGTGCGCTCAATAATGGTTGTCCATTATATACCTATTATGTGGATGCTGATGCAGATGGTTTTGGAGCTGCCGCCAATTCAATTACGAGTTACGCAACTGCACCTCCAGTAGGTTATGCTGCTGTGGCTGGAGATTGTAATGATAATAATGCTGCTGCGCGACCAAATGCAGCTGAACTTTGCTCAACCAATTTTGATGATGATTGTGATGGTTTTGTAAACGAGGGTTGCATAATCTCAGCAGTAGCCAATGACAACCGGTCAAACGCTACTCCTTTAAATGGTGTGGCGTTCCCATCATGTAGCAATGTTTCTGCGAATCTTATCAATGCCACCTCTTCTGAAGAGGCAACTAGTCCTGAACCTATCGGTTCTGGTCAAGATGTGTGGTACTCTTTTGTGGCGCTTTCGAATGGTGCGAGAATTACTTCCACTTCATCTGTAAACGATTTAGTGATAGAATTACAAATGCCAAATGGAACAACCATGATGATTCAAAACGCAAATGGAGTTGGTGGTGGCGAAGTGCTCAATTATGGAGCCCTCACGCCAGGAGCTACATACTTCTTCTGCGTCCGAAACTTTAACGCAACAGCTGTAGGATCATTCAACGTTTGTCTTCAACATTTGGTACCATCCGACCCTGACTATGGAAGCAACTATGGCGGCCTCTGCTCTGCATTCAAGTGCGACTGGAATGGTGCATCAATTTATCAAGTCACTTTCGTAGATGGCCCAAATCAATATTCATTCTCGTCCACGAACACAGTAATTCCACTCACCAATTTCGTAGGCTTGGAATATGGACATTCTTATCAGGTGTATATCAACTCGATTTTCAATGTCGCAGGAGCAAGCCCAATCTCTGTAATGGGCGGTCCTTACACCGTGCACATCGCATCTCACCCAGATGTGGATCTTCGACTCTCAGACCAATGCCCAACTACTAGAATCGTTGGTGCATTCATTTCAGCCGACAAATGGATTTGTCAGTGCGTAGAATACGAATGGGAGTTCATTCAGGTGGATCAAAACGATCAAGTAATCGGTTTGGAAACGTATTATGTAGAAAGCAATTCGCCAACACGTTTCATGAGAACAAGCTTGATTCCTAATGTTCAACCTGGAAACAGATACCGCGTTAGAATTAGACCTATTTTCGCAAGTGGTCCTGGTGATTGGGGTTCTGACTATCAACTACTCTGCATTACAGGCGCTGCAAACGGCACCGTAGTATCTGCAAATGTGGACTCTGCTGTGAAGATGGCTGCGAGTCTTGACGGTCAGCTTAGCGCGGGTATTTATCCAAATCCGAACAACGGTGAGTTCGCTAACATCTCAATTGATGGTCTTGAAACAGATCTATTAAAAGTGAGAATTATGGATACCAACGGAAGAGTAGTCTATGAGAAAGAGTTTAAAGAACCAAGTGCTCAACTGCTACTCACTTTCGAGAGACCTTTGGCGAATGGTATTTATACAATCGACTTATTGTTTGATGAGGAAAGAATCAGTGAGAAAATGATGGTAGTGAAATAGATATTTCATCCAAATACTGGAGCCCTCCGCAAATTACGCGGGGGGCTTTTTTTTTTTATAAAAAAAATGAACGCATCTGAACCTCGCATGTAAGACCTCCCGAATCAAAACAAATAACCATGAAATCAAAGTTTATCATTTTCGTTCAGCTGGTATGCATGCTACTTATTGTAAAAAATACAATATCTCAAGCCGCGGGCAACGCAGTGGCTACCGATGCAGGTAGTTATCTCTACAACAACAACTATTCTTTTAATACCGAACGAGCCAACGTTACCGTAAATTCTACCAATGGCACCACCATCACCTTAAAAGGCGAGGTGATGATGAATGTGCGCGCTACCTCTTACACCGCAATATTTGCCATGACACAAAGCGGTGAAAATGCCTATCGTGTTGATAGCATCATGTCTGCACGCATCGCGCAAATCAGGGCTGGTCTTGCCTTCATAGGTGTGCCAGATCAAGACATCCACGTGGATGCTGTGTCTGTAGTGCCGACGTATGATTTTAGAATTGATAAAAAGAAATTCACCACGCGCTCTACCGAAGTGCCTACGGGTTTCGAAATGAAAAAGAACATTCACGTGCTTTTCAAACGCCACGAAATGCTCGACCGCATCATCAGTGAGATGGCCTATGCCGATGTATATGATTTGGTAAAAGTGGAATACAATATCGATGGTGCGCAGACCTATCTCGAAGAATTGCGCAAAGCAGCAATGGACGTTATCGAAACTAAGAAGAGAACATACACCGATTTTAATTTTCACCTGGAGTTGTATCACATCACCGACGGGTTCAATTGCAGCTATCCCATGGAGCGCTACAAGTCTTACACAGCCTACAATTCAGGCACGTCGCCCTATTTGGTGTCTATGGTAACAGAAGAACTAAATAAGCTTACAGAGAAGCCTCGCACCAAGCAAGAGTACGATCGCGTATCACAACAATACATCATTGAAACGGCGCAGAAGAACAAGACCATTTTTTATGATCGCATTCCTTACAACCAATTTGACAAAGTGATCAATGCCGACATCGAAGAACCTTGCATTCAATATTATTACACCTTGCAACTATCATTCACCATGTTGAATGACGAACAGTTCAAACAGCGTGAAGAAGCCAAGTTGATTTCAAAAAATCAAATCGGGATGAATGGACAAGGAATTGCACCACATCCGAAGAAAGGAAAGCGCCGCCGTTAGTGGGCTGCGCTTACCTCTTCAACTTTCAAATTTCTTGTTTTGTAAGCATAGAATGCGAGGTATGCAAAACATACCACTCCTACCCAGTAGCTCTGTTGAATGCCTACCATGTGATCGGCAACATAGCCTTGAATGAGGCTCACCACGCCACCACCCATGATCATCATGATAAGCAAGCTTGAACCTTCATTGGTGTACTTGCCCAAACCTGAGATGGCGAGAGTGAAAATACAAGGCCAAAGCGTGCTGCAGAAGAGACCCACGAGGATGAATGCATATACGCTCACGAAGCCTGATCCAAAGATTCCAGTGATTAGTGCAGCGATGGCGCATATAGAATAAATCAACAGTTGACGAGCAGGCTGACCCTTACTCATGCGATCAACGATGATAAGGAAAAGAATAAATACAGCGTAGAAATAGAATTGAGAAATATCGGTGCCTGCGATTGCATTCACTAAAAGGAAAATTCCGAAAGCAGCAAAAGGCAGCACAACGTTCATGATTTGTTTTACGCTTGCAGACATATTGAAAGCCCCGGCAGCGCTGGTCCAGCGGCCGATCATCAAACTTGCCCAGAAGAGTGAAACGAAAGGAGAAATATTTTTTTCTTCAAAATTCAATTTCTGTTTCATGAATTCAGGGAGATTGCTTGCGGTAGAAACTTCAACACCTACATAGACGAAAATCGCAATCATACCGAGGTAGAGTTGTGGGAAACTAAACGGACTTGTTGCCGCCGCTTGTTCTGACGTTTCGTTCGCAGCAGAAGGCGCGTCGATTTTATCAGGAACGTTTGATAGTTTGAATAGCACAGCAGCAATAAGGAAAGCTGCACCCAGAGCGATGTATGGAAGTTTCACCGCCTCGAGGTTGAGCGTAGTTTCAGACGCGTTCGGACTACCGAAGATTGCGTAGGCGATGATAACAGGACCGATGGTCGTACCGATATTATTGATACCACCCGCGAGTGAGAGACGTTGCGAACCTTGTTTCGGATCGCCCATCGAAATGGCCAGAGGATTTGCGGCGGTTTGTTGCAGCGAGAAACCCAGACCGACGATAAAGAGACCGCTGAGTAGGAGAGGGAAGGACGCGTTGTTGGCCGCTGGGATGAAGAGCAGCGTACCGAGCGCGGAGATCACGAGGCCAAGCGCAAGACCATTGCGGTAGCCCAGCGCGTTGAGAATATCTTGGTTTCTAATTTTTGAAGTGATATAGTAGGCGAGTGAACCGACCGTATAGGCTACGTAGAAAGCGAATGAAATCATTTGCGATTCGAGCTGTTCAAGGTTCAGAGCTTTTTTGAAAACAGGAATGAGAATATCATTGCTGGCCGCCACGAATCCCCAAAAGAAAAATACGGAAACGAGTGTAATAAACGGGCCCATCGCCCTAGTCTGCTTGGTCATAAGATTTGGTTATGCGGCTAATATACTTACTAATTTGCAATTCACAATTCGCAATTCCCTATTCCTATTCCTACTCCTACTTCCTACTTCCTACTTCCTACTCATCCTCCATTCATTCCCATTCTGCTTCTCATTCTCATTCTAGATAGAGTTTCCAGTCTCGAGCACGTTCAGAATCACAATCACAATCAGAAACAGAATGAGTAGAGTCAGCAGGTTGAGCTTCCAAATTCTATTTCCCCTCGCCTTCCCCTCGCCCCTCTGATTCGCCCCTCGCCCTTTTATTTGTCCATTTAATTAAAAGGTGTACTTTTAAGCCATATAAATGCACTTCGGTGCGGAAATAAAGGAGTTAGCGGAAAGTGATAATGATACAATAAAATATCGGTTAACTTCAATATTTACTAATATTGCAAATGAAGGAAAAACAACATCAAATAAATATCAATGTGACTCATGGCTGAAGATATAGTAGTAAAAAAATATCAATTGTACATTGCGATTATTTCCTTGCTTTCAACATTATTAATTAGCGTTTTTGGACTATTTCAAATGTATCAAAATAGCAAAAAATTAGGACTAATTGATATTGCTATAAGTGACACCCAAGAATTAAGAAAATCATTAAAAAAACCGTTGGAAGGAGTTTTCGGCTACCAAGCAAATTATGACGTATTTCATGGAGAAAAAGGACCTTGGCAAGCATTAGGTAAAGCAATCTTTTTGTGGAATCCAAGTAAAAGTAGCTATGATGTTTTCTTGGCAGCAAGTCTTAAAGACATAGAGTCTTCCCAAAAAGATCTATTAGCTTGGTATTTCGAAACTGAATATAAAACAGATGAATCTGGCTGGCCAGGATTGAATGAGGATTCTGTTATATTAAAATTAAACTATGTTCATAGAACAACGTCAGTTGAAAGATGGGAAAGCGGCAAAGGGGCGCCTCAAGCAATATTTAATCTAGTAATCGATAAGGAATCCAAAAATGGTTTATTAGTCGATAAATTAAAAGGAGAATTCTTCACTATAAGTGGAAACAATAAAGACTCTGTATTAACACATTCAAATATCACTTTTGAAAGAATTGACTAGCAAATGATGATATTCAAAAAGTACTAAAAATACCTTCCGCTAACATGGGTTTTGCGTTAGTGGGTGGACTGATCGAATAGATGCATTTGGGCAATTAATAAAAGTTGGTGCTGACAGACAATTTACGGTTTCAAAAGCCCACTAACGCAAAGCCCGAAACTGTTACATACAGGCTTAATGAAAGCTTCACTAAATTCTAACTTATAATCGGAAATGGTTTTTAAATTTATAGATACAGTCATTCAGAATTTAACATTGAACTTGGAAGCACTCACCAAGGACTCTAATCTTTATTCAATGCTATTGTATCAACATCGGGGTACGTTTGCATCAAGTGCAACTACATTCGGAAATGAATATGATTCCACTAGCAAGTTTAATTCCTTTTTAGCCCTTGCCAAATCTGAAAACGTTGCACTGGTATTAACTCCAGAATATTCGTGTCCATGGAATTCTATTGATTGGCTTCTATCTGATGAAACCCGTTGGCCAAATGACGGTAAGTTGTGGGCTATTTGTTGTGAATCCATTACTCCCAATGAAGTAAATACATTCGAAGATAAATTCAATGGTAACAATATTGAAATTTTTGTCGACAAAACTCCTTTTACCAATGGGAATGGCGTATTGTTAGATCCGTTGTGTTATATTTTTAGATGTCAGGTTAACGGTGAAAACAAACTACTGGTATTGATGCAATTTAAAACGCAACATATGGGGGTTTGGACGAGTCCTGAAGAGCAGCAAAAGTATATTTGGGGTAATGATATATACGTGCTTAGAAATTCAGAAAATTCAATTTATTTGTTCACAAATATTTGCTCAGAAGCAATTGAATTCAGAATAAATGACGCATTTCAAAACCAAGTTCAAAATAGGTGGGATCATAATCCATATATTATTTTGAATCCGCAAATGAATCCCCAACCATCGCATGATGCGTTTAAGAATTTTAGAAAGAGCATCCTGGATTATGATTTAAAAGATATTATTTCGTTAAATTGGGGAGGCGGAACCATGTTCCCCGGAATGGCTGATGCTCTAATACCATATAGCAAATCTTCCGTTATAATTAAATCAGATCAGGTTGATTATAGCAATGAGGCTCGTTTTGTAAACAACCACAAAAAAGGATTGTATTATATACTCCGTAAGCCAAACATACAGGTAAATTATTTACATCCAAAAACTGATGTGTTTTTAATAAGGAATCAAAAACCTTCCGCAGCAGGCGTAAATAATGCTCTTGTAAGAAGGAGTGGACCGGAAGTATCAAAAGTTTTTGTTTGGGATACAACAATAAGCAATTTCTATGAAATTGAATTTGTAGAGGACAATTTTTTAGCCTTTTTAAATAGCTTGCACTGCACGAATAGCGTGTGCCAAAATTTAGACATTAGCTTTATCGACAAAGAAAGATTGATTAATCTTTCATCTGGACAGGTAAAGGCAAAAAAAGAAGATCGGAGATGGCATAATATTGATAAGCTTGAAAGCTTTCTGCAGGAAACAGATGAAGTTGTAAAACGGTTCACTTATGTTCACGATGATACTGGTCTTAACCACCGCACTGGATATGTTGAAGTAATGGATGTTTTAAACTCACAGATTTTATCGGATGGAACGTTGTTTC
Source organism: uncultured Comamonadaceae bacterium (assembly GCA_964428835.1). Classification (GTDB taxonomy): domain Bacteria; phylum Bacteroidota; class Bacteroidia; order Flavobacteriales_D; family Sanyastnellaceae; genus JAIXWP01. The sequence goes on from CAYRZQ010000058.1 coordinate 11,519, forward strand.
CTGAAAATTTAGCATCATTTATCGGTAATTGCACCGAAGTCATGTTTTTCAACAATGATGGTGAAAATTACAAGTATAATCTTTCAACAATAGATGGAAGCCGAAAAGCTACCGTAGCCTATATTGGTAGAAAGGATGAGGCACAGGCGAGAAGAACACTGGAACAGTTACAGAGGATTTTTGAAAATGGCGATCAATCAAAAAAATTGGTAGTGGTATGGTATAAAGTTAATGCAAATACTTTTGCGCCAGTATGTGACTCGGTTCCTCCTAAAGTAACAGATGATACTTCTGTTGATCCGAGTTCAATATTTTAAATTAAGAGTATGCAAAAAGAAGTGGTACAAGAATTAATAGCGGGAAAATTGGTTGATGTGAATTTCAATCAGGATAGCAAAATTTTATATGGTAGATATGCCTACAATCAGCTTACGATTGGGAATTATTTTATTGATTTTAGCAACAACGGATTGGATTTAGATTTGCAGCAGTATCAGGAAAAATTCATAGCCAATCAATATTATAAAGTTCCTGGTCATTTGCAATGGAATTATTACCTAATTTTCTTACGTGAAAATTATCAAGAGGAAGAGAAATTACGAATTGAAAAGGATGATATTTTCACCCGTAAATATGTTTTTAATCCTACCGAGCTAAAGGAATATTTTAATTATCAAAAATCTGAAAGCTCTGTTGATACCGATGTAATTAGTACTTGGAAGGAAAAGTTAAAGGCGGTAGATCTTGATGAAGTATATTCTGAAATACCTTATACACAAGCAATACCAAGATTTCTATCGAAAGAGGTGATAAAAGATATCCAGCAGGATCGGGTTAATACCGAGAAGGAACAAACTCTAACCATAAATAAGATTTCACATTTATCACTTAAACAGAATTATCGGAAATTTCCATTAACCAGAGAGTTCGCCTTAGGTCAGGTCAACCTGCTTAAAGGAGTAAACGGCAGCGGTAAAACTTCGTTCCTAGAATCAATCGAGTTAATAGTAACCGGAAAAAATAATAGGGAGCCATACTTCGCAGAACCAAATGGATGTATTGAGGCCAAATACAATAATGAAAATGAAGTTTCCGATAGTTATGCACCAGGAAATAATAATAAGTATAGAGAACGTGATATATCATGGTATTCGAGTGCTTATAAAACGGGAAACGACCTTTACGTAGCTTTTAATCGCTATAACTTTTATGATTCGGATGCGGCTTATAATTTATCTTACAAATCTGATGTTAATACCTTGTCCAAATTTTTGTCCTCAATTGCATTAGGTCCCGAATTTAATAGAATACAAAGCAGATTAAAAGGATTTCTTGAAAGGTTGTCAAAGGAACATAGTAATCGTAAAAGGGTGATTGAAGATGAAACCGATCGAGCCAAAAACGCCAAGGCATCATTGGAAGCTATAAAAACGGGAAGTGATCCGGAAATTATCTTTAAATCCTTTATTTCATGCGCTACTGAAATCAAGTGGAAAAAGGAACTGCCAAAACAATTTGAAGATTCCTTCACTGATTATGAAACACAATACCAAGCTGTAAAATCATTGATCAATTCACTTAATCAGTTATTGACAACGATTAAACTAAGAAATTCGGCCGCACTAAAAGCCGAATTAAAGAAAATTGAAGAGGCTTTAGTTGCTAGTAAAAAAATCAAGGAACGTATTGGGCAAATAAAAGATTCATGCGAATCTAAGATTTCTCAGCTTAATAGAAACACCTATAATTTAAAGCTACTTGAGCAGGCCAAAAAATATTTCGCAGAGGAAAAAAGTTTTTCGCTGTTGAATTTGAACGAACAAATTCTTAAATCGTCTGCCGAGATTAATAAAATTTCAAGAGTTAGCGAGTTAGAAGCGCAAATTTCGGATAAGGCTTTATTCCAAAATAATACATCATTGAAAGCCTTTAAGGTCGAGCTTATAGAAACGGATGAAAATTTATTCAACAAGCAGCAGCAATTAAAATCACAAATTACAAATTTGAAGCTGAATCTTGATAAATTACAAGGAGTGGTTTCAGAAATAAAATTATCTGGTAAGCAATATTTAAGTCTAAAAGCGGATGCGGATTCATGTCCACTATGTGAGACAAAATATCCTCATGCTGAACTCTCTGATAGAATTTCAACAATAGCAAATGAGATTAAAGAAAATGTTGCGCTTGACGAGTTGGGAAAGCAGTTAATTATTATCGATAGCGACAGTTCTAAATGCAAAGCTTTGATAAAGGATATAGAATTGATTGAATCGGCAATTTCTCAAATACAAATCGAAAAGAATTATTCTGATCTGACTCTCACTGATATTGGTAGCCTAATTAATACCACGAAAGATAGCTTAGGCCTAAAAAAATCTGAAAATTCGAAACTATTATTGTTGCAGCAGGAACTGTTTGATAAAGGGTTAAATGAGGCCGAATTCATGGAAATCAAAGAGAGTATCGAGACTTCTTTTAAAAATTTAAGATTAACATATAGCTACAAGGAAATTTACCTTGAAACTATTAATGGAATTAAAAAATCATCTTCTGAGTTGGATGAGGAAATAAAAGAAATACAGGAAAAAGTTGAAAAATTAGAAACTTCAGCAAAGAAAATTATTGCTGACGTTGCGCCAAGCGTGAATTTTTTGGATTTTGAAAATGAATTCAATTATAGGATTGATTTACTAAAAAAAGCTATTAGTTATTTTGACGAAATAAATGCATACATTGAAAGCTTGGCATCCGATGATATAGTTGATATTGATTTAAAGTCTGAAAGACTTAATAAAGTATCTGAGGAACTTAAAAAAGCAAAATCTAATCAAAGGGAACTGACTTTGGCAAACCAAATTATTACCGAGGCGGATAAGAAAATTAAACTGCTCAACCCGGAATGTGAACGTATTGAAAAAGGGTTAGCAGTGATAAATGATATTCTTGACAATCATAACGAAGCTTCCGTTTTAGGCAATTTCATTGAGTCTAATGAAGGCGAAATTCAAGAGATATTTCAAAATATTCATACCCCACAAGAATTTTCTCGAATAATATTTAATGTGGAGCAGAACACTGTATTATTAAAAAGAAGGATTGATGATAAAGAAGTGCCAATGAGTAAAATTAGTACCGGACAAAGGAGTGCTTTAGCCTTATCCATTTTTTTTGCTTTACATAAAAAACTAAAACATGGTCCGAATATTCTGTTATTCGATGATCCTGTGACATATACCGATGATCTGAATATACTCTCATTTCTTGATTATTTAAGAGAATTGGTAATTAACGAGAACCGTCAATTGTTCTTTGCAACGGCTAATCAAAAATTGGCTGGACTTTTTGAAAAGAAGTTTGCCTTTTTGGAGAGTGAATTCAAAATATTTCCATTTGACAGACAAACGCATTATATACAAAACGAATGAAGCCAGCGTGTAACAAGGGTTTTGCGTCAGACGGACAGACGTGCAAACTTGGGGCTTTGTGCTTCTAATGAACTTTAGTGTTTAATTGAAACTTTGTGCTCCGAAACCCGCCCGAACATAAAGCCCGAAAACGTTATCTGCAACTGTTTGACGCAAATCAATAATTTGACCAATTTCACATTGACAAAAAAACACAAAAAGTATCCAATAATAAAGCAAATGCCAGAAACTCAAAATAATTGCAGTGTGGACTTTGAATTTAATCCACTGGGAGACCTTTTGGTAAAATGGGAAATTCCGACTTCACTTCTCAAACCTAGAACTAAATATTCCTTTGAATTACCAGGCTTCAAATATGACCTTCCAAAATTTCTTTCAATACCAGTGCCATTTTCTTCAAAATCAATTGAACTGAAAACAGAAATTATTTCCAAAACAGATGGACTAAATGTTGAAATTTCTAAAGCGAAATATGGTAATATATGTATTGACATTGAACCTGAAAAGTTGTCATTAGAACCCAATTCAATCGTAAAATTTGAGTATACTATTTCTAATATTATGAATGCTGATGGTGTATACTTTGTGGCAGTATATCCTTTTAGAACACCCTTTGAAGGTCAAATTCATAATTTGATTATTAATTGTAAATTTTCTTACAATATCAGAAAATACTCCTTTTGGGAAAGATATTTCGAGTATCCTTCAAATAGAAAGCTTAATATCAAACCAGAATTAAAAACAATCAAAACAGGCGATGAGTTAAATATTTATGGTTCAATTTTAGGGAATAAGAAGCATACGATTGATTTACATATTACTGGTACACGTTTCCCCGTTTATATTAGACGGGATATATTTTGGTTAATAGTCTTTGTTATTTCAGCTAGTGTCTTTCTATCCCCTTTTATCAGTGAAATTATTGACTTGTTTAAATCAACATCAGAATGCGGCGAATCAACAAACTACAACTTTACTTTATTCAAATTTTAAATTACACATATTTTGAAATTACAATTTTTAATAGATTTCAATTGTTCTTCAACCATGTTTATAACTCAATATCAAAAAGACAAGTTGATATTAATGTTTCAAGTGTTTTATTAAACAAAATTTTCGTGATTTCACTTTCTTACCGATTAGACAGACGAAATGCAATATCACAACTATTTGAAAAAAGAGACTTGAATTTTGTTTTCTACGATGCCTTCTATTTAGATAGTTATAATGACCTGAATAATTATTTTACCAAAAAATCATTAAAATATTTATCACACGGTTCTTTAGGATGTGCTTATAGTCATATAAATCTGCTTGAACAAATTTCAACTTTTAAAGACAATGAATATTTCATAATTTTTGAAGACGACATTTTACTTGAAGAAGATTTTGAATTAAAACTTAACTTTCTTTTAAATAATTATCCAACTGATGCCGACATTTTCTTTTTAGGAACTAGAAATGAAAGGAAAAGAGATTATATTTACAGATGCAACAATGGTTACAATAAAACTTACAATTCAAGACTTGGTGCCTATGCGTACATTCTCAATCCGAAGAACGCAAAAAAAATAGTTGAACTGATTAAGCCTCTGAATTTATTCTGTGGTGGTATAGACACTGCAATTGGGAAATTAATTCGACAGAATAAGATTAATGCTTATCAATTAGAGAAAAGTATAGTTACCCATGATTCTAATTGCCCAAGTAGTATTTTTAACCCATCAGCAGAAGGCAAAAAAGTTCACTTTAGAACAAATTGTAATTGGCCCTTACAAATCGACAAGATAAATCGAAAGAATTAATAACTTTAACCTCTGACAGAAATCGAAATGAAATGTGACTATCGAAATGGAAGATACAGTAGCAGATAACAGCACATTGGCAATAGGCGGGGCTTCGTCTCCGCTTGACAGTTTTGTGGTAGCCGAAAGTTCAGTTCTCCTAACAACCTTCTGTGCTGAAAAGCCCGCCCATCGCCAATGTGCAAAACGTTATGTGCTATTTTAAGACGACCGATGATTACAATAGATAAAATCAAAATATTTGACAGTTATCGTGGAGACATTGACGGACTTGCAAGAGTTGGTCGTGACTTTGAAAAAAAACTGGTTAACAATAACGATTGGTCTCTCATTGACGGTTTTTATCAAAACATTGAATTAATAAACAGAAGACTTGCCGCTCAGACATACATAGACCAGACATTTGCAAAACTCAAGAACAACTGCAACGATGAAAGTTTTGACTGGTTTATAGGTAAAATTGAACATTACAACGACTTTCAGAAAGTTGCAGAAATTTTAAAGCAAATCAGAGCTTTCATACCCAAAGACACAGACACCGTCTGGGCTGGCTTTGACAATGCAGACAAGTTTTTGGAAGAGCTAAATCGGCACATTGAAAAAATTGAAAAATGTGACTTCCAGACACTTGAAAAAGTACACGTTGAGTTTTTACCAACTTGTACTTACCAAGGGTTATCAATGTCAAATGGTTGGAGCGACAAGTACATTATGCTATCGACTGATTTTGACAAAATATATGATCGGATGACCGAAAGAAAAATATCACATAACACCACCTTGCCAAAAGCGGGGCGGAAGTGGTGGCAAAAACTTTTCGGCTCCGAATAAACATTTATCGTAGCTTGACAGATGGTGCTTCGAAAGCCCCCACTGCGGCAAGCGGCAAAACGTTAGATGCTATGGTGTGACTACACTCACAAAATGAAACACTTTAAATATAACAAGTGCTAAGACCTATTGACATTTTAATAAACAGTTTTGCTCAAGAAAAACTTGAATTGGACAAGATTGTTTATTGGTTTGATAGCTTGACAGTAGAAAACAAAAGAGAGACCATCTACTGGACAAGAAATTTCTTGGAACAATCACATCCTGACCCGGAAACAATCAAAGTTGGCATAGAACAGATACCATTGAAACCCACAATAACACCTATTGTGATATTAAAAACGAAAACATTAAAAATTGCATTAAACAAAATTGTGGACTTGCCAGACACCGAAATGAAAAATGCTTTTATTTCTTTGATTTCCTTGTTTAAAACATCTGACAAAAAAAGACGTGAATATTGGTGCGAAGGGAAATGTGGACACGATTGGCATAACCTTGATAAATTCAAGATAGAATTGACTGAAGACTATTTAGAAACATTAAAAGGACGAGTAAATTAAATAAGAAACCACAGCAGCTAACACGGGTTTTGCGTCAGGCGGGGTGACGTGTCCCATTGGGAGAGCTTTGTGCTTCTATTCAAGTTCAGTGCAGGTTGACAGTTTTGTGCTCCGAAACCCGCCCGAACGCAAAGCCCAGAAACGTTATGCACAAGGCAGGCTCAGACATCTCCAAAGTTGGTAATAGTCATTCTTAGCAAAAATGTTTGTATATTTGAGTGACATACAGTTGATGAAGTGAAACAAAGAATCTACATAGATACCTCCGTTTTCGGCGGATATTATGACGAAGAGTTTCGTGACCACACCATACCTCTATTCAATAGAATTAATAACAGCGAATTTATCGTGCTTTACTCAACGGTGACTCAGTCTGAACTTGAAAACGCTCCTCTTCAAGTTCGAGAATTAGTTAAAAGTCTTAGCGTTCGAAATACAGAATTCCTTGAAACTACTTCTGAAGCTATCGACTTGGCATCAGAGTATATTTCTGAAAATGTAGTCGGAAAGA
>CAYRZQ010000059.1:0-5052 GCA_964428835.1 uncultured Comamonadaceae bacterium
CAGGAAAGTTGCCGCTTACTTATCCGCGTTACAATCATACGCTACTTACCTACGATCATAAATATACTGAAACGGTAGATCAGCAATTTGGTAATAAAGCATTCAATCCGCAATGGGAGTTTGGACACGGGTTGAGCTATGCCAACCTACAATACAGCAATTTGCAAGTGAACGTGAATCCTGAGGGAAGACTTATTGTAAATGTTACAATAACTAACCCGAGTGGATATTCGATTAATGAGAGCGTATTGCTTTTTGCGCGCGACATGTATGCGAGTGTGACACCTCATACCAAGAAGTTGAGACAGTTTAAGAAAGTTACGGTAGGAGCTAACGCTACAGTGAATGTGGGCTTTGATCTGACGAAAAGTGATTTGTCATTTTATAATGCATCGGGAAAATTGACATTTGAGCCAGGTGAATTCGAAGTACAGATAGGAACATTAACAAAAACCATAGAAGTAAAATGAGAACGATAGCGGTAGTATTGGTAATGTTGGCGCTTGCAGGCTGTAAGCAAAGTGATCCGTCAGAAGTTTTGATGAGGGATGGCGATGTGCTCACCTTCGCAGGACGAAAGTGGAATATTAAGAGCAGCAATACGCAAGTGGGGCCAGGCCCGAATCTTTTTTCGAAGCGTTACAATGATGTGCGGGTAGATGAGAATGGATATTTGAGATTGAGTATCGTGAATCGTGATGGCCTTTGGTATTCTACGGAGGTTATTTCGCAAGATACCATGGGATATGGTAGATATGCATGGACCTTACAAATGGATCCAATGGAGTTTGCCAGTAACGTAGTGCTAGGTTTATTCACCTGGGATGATAATACGTTTTTTACCGAAGCAAATAGTGAAGTGGATATTGAGTTCTCTAAGTGGGGAAATGAAGAAAGTGTATCACCTTTGACGTATTCGGTGCAGCCAGTACAATTTGGTCCTTTCAATGATGAGCGAAGTGAGTACATGAATATCGACCCTAACTTGTTGCATGGAGTGACCACTCACGTTTTTGAGTGGACAGATACCTTGATTACTTGGTATAGTTACAAAGGCGAATACAACAGCGGTAATCCAAGAATAGCGTCATGGAGTTTTGATTTGAATAATCCTGCGCGCATCAAGTATGAAGGTCCGAATCAATCTCAACCAATTATTATTCCTGCACCGGGCAATACTACCAATGCACGGATGAATTTCTGGACGCTGCCTCATGTGGCAATCGGTCCGGCGAATGGGCAACGACACGAAATAACCATTCGTGATTTTCGTTACGAGCCGTTTTAAAGGATGAAACAAAGATTTGTATTTATTGCATTAGCCGCTCTGAGCGTGGCTTCTATGTTGGCTGTTGGTTGGAATAATTTCGGGTTTCACCGCAGCAGACAAGTGGGAGATAAAGTGGACAGCCTTCATTCTGTCTATGTTTACTACAATGGAAGTGTAGCCAATGTCAGCGGGCGCAACACTGCACCAGATGGCTATAATCTAGGCCTCAAGTATCAGTGTGTAGAATTTGTAAAGCGTTATTATTACCAGCATCTCAAGCATAAAATGCCGGATAGCTATGGCCATGCGAAGGATTTTTTTGACACGAAGATCGTCGATGGCGGATATAGCAAACGGCGCGATTTAAAGCAATATTCCAATCCGAGTGCATCCAAACCTGCCGTGAGTGATTTGATCGTCTATAAAGGCACTTTATACAACGAATATGGACATGTGAGCATTGTGTCGCAAGTCTTCGAGAATGAAATTGAAATCATTCAACAAAATCCCGGTCCAATGGCTTCTTCGCGCGAAAGGATTCGGTTGACTAAAACTGAGGATGGATTATATCTATTGGAGCACGATCTTATTTTAGGTTGGCTCAGGAAGTAGAACGAGGCGAGGGGCGAACGAGATAGGAAATAGGGAATAGGAAGATAGGCTGTACCTCCAGTCCCTCCGTAACGACAATTTCCAAATTCCAATCTCCCAATCTTCCAATCTCCCAATCTCTCAATCTTTCATTCTTTCATTGTGTTGAAGAATTTTGTCAAGTCTTCTTCTTCGTATCGACTGTCTTCGGCGGGGTAGCGGAGGTTTGGGTCGTTCGGGTTTCTTTCTTTTGCCAAAGACCAAATGATGCTCTCTCCTGCAGGTATGGTGGAAGGTGTCGAATCGTAAATGGGGTCTTTCAAGGCTTCCAATGGATCGATGATTTCCCAACCGTTGTCTTTGAAATGTTGAATCAAATCCTTTAAAAATAGTGCGGAAATAAGGTTGTGATGCAAAAGCAAAGTGTGACTTACTTTTCTATTGAAAAGCACAGTGGAAAGGGAATCGTAGAAAAGAGCTCTGTCATATATATGTTCGATGTAGAGCTTTTTGAAAGCTTTGATTTTACTGAAACCATAATTTCGATGCATTTCTAATAGTTTCGAATTATAATACCAATCAGATGCATCAATGGTGACATGTCCGTTTTTATATCCCATTACAGAAAAGAAGGCCCTTGCGCTGTCGATTTTCTCACGTGTTTCACCTTCTTTCAAATATGGAAAGCGATAAAGGGGGACAAAATTTTGATACGCGCGAATAAGGCTGTCATTCTTCAGAAAGTCTTTTTTAAACCATTGAAATGTGGCGTTCGGGTGACTATAATTTTTATGATCCCAGGAATGATTTGCAATGTAATGGCCAGCGCTATCCCAGGAGCTTAGAACATAATGTCCAGTTTCTGACTCTTTATTTTTTCCCATAGAATAAAGAATGGCTTTTGTTTGATGTGCAGAGAGATCATCAAGGATGTATTGATTCCATTCTTGTATAGGATGCCCGGCGTAGCCATTTGTATCTCCATCATCGAATGTAAACGCGATCTTACGGATACCATCAGTTGATGCTGTTTGAGCATAGATTGGATTTGCGATTCCAATAGCTAAAACCAAGAAAAAGATCAGGCGGTACATTATGAATAATTGAGTAGTAAAAATAGCAACAAAAAAAAATACCCTAAGAACTTGCTTAGGGTATTTTTTATAAATTGAAAAAGATTATTGTACAATCAAAGTCTGAGACGTACGTGTATTTCCTACTTGAAGTTGGATCACGTAACTTCCGTTTGCGAACTCTGATGTGTTGATGTCTATGCGTTGAACACCAGCAGAGGCAGTGCCATTGTTGAATTCAAATACACGTTCACCGAGAACATTGTACACAGATGCAATCACTGATTGAGCATTGGTAAGGCTGAATGTCAAGGTTGTATTTTCATTCGCTGGATTCGGGAATAAACGAACGTTGCTCACTTCAGTATTTTCTTCAACAGTTAAAGCGCATGCTTGTGGCTGAATGTCGTTCGGAAGTTCATCTGTGAAAGAAGCAAGACTAGTAATAGGCCAGATATCAGCATTCACTAAGGTGCGATCAGGACCGATAAGGCAATACGTAGGGTAAGCAGTAATTCCAAATAAATTATCTACTGCGGTGCTACCACCATCAGCACTGATGGCTGGAGCATGTGAATAGGTGCCTCCGTAATTTTCTTCAAAGGCCAATACTTCTGCATCAGAGTCGGTACCATCATTTACTGAAAGACAAACGAGATCGCCACCATTGCAGCCATAGGTCTCGTGAAGTTGGTTGAAGATGGGTGTAGTTGCAATACATGGAGGACATGTATCAAAAAAGAAGTCAAGCATCACATACTGACCATTGTCACAGTACTCATATAAACTGTGCTGTACGCCGTCAACATCAGTAACTGTAAAGTCAGGAATGATATCTCCTACAGAGAAGTTGTTCACTTGTGTGGATGCACTAAGTGAAGCAAAGATTCCAAAAGAAAGTAAAATTTTTTTCATGGCGGTTTTGATTTAATGATGAACGAATGTACCGCTTTGCTTCAAGAAGCAAGTATCCATTTATCACCCAATCGTGGTAGCCTAAAAGCCATTATTGTAACCTCCAGGTAATTGCAAATCCAAACCTCGATCTATTATTAGGCTGTGCAATGCTGACTTTGGATTCCAATGCATATTGATAAAAGGCGCTGATCGCCAAACGGTCAAAGAGCGCGTCTAGGGCGAGATGCCCGAAGTAGTGAGTACCTCCTGTGTATTCTTTTTTCCTTCCAAATTCCTGATCAGCCTCACTATTTTCATAGTTGAATCCAATCGAAGGGAGTATGCTTATAATTCGGGAATTTTTTGGATCAAAAACTTGGGTTCCTTTTGACAATTTCTTTTTTTTATAAGTGAAGTCTTTTTTCCAAAATATTGAAGTGGTAGTTTGTAATTGATTCCCAATTCGATATTCCAATTCGTTTTTTCCTGAATAGACATATAGTCCATTGAGATTAAAGCCCCATCGTTGGTATCGCAGGGTGTAATACAAATGTCCTGTGGCACTATTGGCGCCTGTTCCGATTTGAAATAATGTTGGCAACATCAATTTGGTTTCGTCACGCTGCATGAACTTCCCATTTGCTAACTTGATCCCTACGCCTGCCATGAGCACATGTTTTAGAGTGTGCGACATGCTGTCTGAAGTGTTGACTAAGGTGTAATTGAAACTTGCATTAATGTCACCAATACCTTTAATGGTAGTGGTTCGTTCCGACTCAAACCGAGTATTCATTCGGTAAGGAATATTAAGAAACACACTCCATTTTTTTTTCGAAAAATGGCGGTATGAAAATTCAGTTTGGTACATATCATCGCGGAGAACGCGACTTCTTCCGTTGTAATTTAGTGTGGTATTCGGATGATCGAAACTTCTAAAGGTTGACCGCAGCGCAATTTGATTACTTCCAAAGTTTGGGATTATTCCCATGAAACCTCCACCTGTACCGCAGCCGCAAATATCGCATGCAATGGCGGGTGGCGTCACTAGTATCAGAACTATAAGTAATAAGATGAATTTTTTCATGGCTCTGAAAGTTGGTGATTTCCTAAGAAGGTATAGTCTTCAAGCGTATATAAAAAGTATAGCAGCGCTTCCTTTTCTTCATTGGAAAAATGAAATGGTTCGGCGAGTAAGGGATCTGTATTAAAGTGCTGATGAAC
>CAYRZQ010000059.1:5062-17988 GCA_964428835.1 uncultured Comamonadaceae bacterium
ATGTCTATCACTTCGCTCAGATTTCGGATGCTTCCGTCGTGCATGTAAGGATGACTCAGTGTGATATTGCGTAGAGTGGGTACCTTAAATTTGCCGAAATCATTTGGGTCTTGAGTAATATGAGACCTACCTTCATCTTCAGTATAATCTTCCATCATGCCATTGTTGCGAAATGAGAAATCCGTAAGTAAAGGCTCTGCATGACAACTGGAACATTTTTGCTGGAAAATATGATAACCTTGAAGTTCTCTATCAGTAAATGTTGTTTCTCCTTTTAATACTTTGTCATACTTGCTGTCTGCACTTACCATCATTGACATGAACTGAGCAAGCGCGTGTAGTATTCGTTGTGAAGAAATATTTGCTTCTCCAAAAGCTTCTTTGAAGCGGTTTGGATAAGTAGGATGGGCACGAAGTTTTGCCTCAACACCCACCATCGTTTCACCCATTTCAAGGTGCGATGTAATGGGCGCAAATGGCATCACCTCAATATGATTGATTCCTCCGTCCCACATAAATGAAGTGTACCACGCCATGTTTTGAATGGTTGGTGAGTTACGTTTACCAAGGCGACCTTGAATTCCAACGCTCACCGTGGTGCCATGATCCGCAAATGCATGCACTTGAGCGTGGCATGAACCGCAGGATATAGTGTTGTCGATGCTTAGAATTGGATCGTAGAATAGGCTACGCCCTAACTCAAACCCTTTTTCAGTTATGGGATTGTTTTGTGAATTATAATGTGGTTGCGGAAAATGAGGAGGAACCACCAGCCCTTTGAATGAGGCTGGTGGTTGGATGTCCTCAATTTCTTCATTCTTGGCGCAAGATGCCAAAACAATTACAAACCAAAACAATCCGCTGAAATAGCGAAGTATTGTCATTGGAATTAGTTATGGATATGATCGAATTCAATACCAGAGAAAAAGTTCCCTGCAATGAGTTTCGCATTTGCTCCAGGCATGTGTACGGTTGAAGCGGTAGCTATACTAAGAGGTGACACGCTGTTATCAAATGTTTGAGCGACGTCAATCATCATGTGAACCACTGGTGCAGCATTCTCACGAATCATGAGCATAGCAGGACCAAAGTTGAAGCTTCCTGTATTGAGGGCTTTATTCGCACCTTGGAAGCCGCCGAGGTGATAGGAGAATGAGCCTGTAGAAGATGCAGGGCTGCTACCTTCTAATTTAACGAAAATATATCCGCTATTCCAGCTCCAAAACATGTTGTTAGAAACACTGAGTGCGCCCTGTTGTGCTCCGCTAACATTTCGAGTGCTATCCACACCTATGGTAAACGTCAAACCAGTATAATCTCCGGTTGGAACATCGTGAAGGTGTATCATTGCGGATGATGGACTGCTAAGATCCACTAAGTGATAGCTTTCTTCTTGTCTCCAAGTGCTGCCGTCAGCTTTTGTAAGAGCAATATTAGAAATATAGTACTTGGCTGTTGTAAATGAAACCTGTTCGCCTGCACTCGTTGTGAATGCCGTGTTTAATGCGAAATTACTGGAGCCAAAGAAGTGTTCCATTTCGAGTTCCATTTCACCATAAGTTACTTCTGGAGCAATAGGCGTTGGAGTTGTTGTTTCTTCTTCGTCTTTTTTACAAGAAAATAAAAGTATAGATGCGGCAAGAACACCTGCCACGAGGGAAATATTTTTCATTTGAATTTTAATAATAATGGTTGAAAATGATACACGGAAATTCAGAATTCGAAATTCCGAATTCTGAATTTAGAATTTTGAATTGCGAATTGCGAATAGTCTATCCCACCGGCGGGCGGTCGATAGAAAGAGAATGAACCTTAGATTTTGGTTCGATGTAAAGTGTATTCAATTCTGAATTGCGTACTTCTTCAAATTGAGATTGTGAGAATTCATGCGTTATGACAAACGCACTAACTTCAAGACGAGAGAGTTCTGGAATATTTTTTTCGGCATTCGTTTTTCCTTCTTCTGCCGCATTGAGTTCTTTAGCGATAGCGCAAGAACCGTTACAATGCATTTGTGGTCGCTCTTTGTTTTCACAAAGTACCTCGGCATAGTATTTTAAATTACTCCAGTAATGCAGCATCATAGCAGATTTGTACAGCAGTGGGGCTGCCAACACAAACAACATTGCTATGGCCAAAAGACGCTTCAACGTTTATGCTTCGTTGACAGAGAATTTGTAGTACTCCATGATTTCGTTGCACAATAGCTTTTTGCAAGCTTCATCAATTTTAGCTTCAGCTGTAGATTTATCTTTTGCCTCAACGAACAAAGTGATATGCTTGCCAATACGAACTCCAGTAATTTCTGGTAGTCCAAGGTTGGACATAGAGTTTGTCACGGCCTTACCTTGTGGGTCAAGTAATGCTTCTAATGGCATCACATCAATATCAGCTTTGAACTTCATTTTTTTGGAGTATATAATAATGAATGATAGAAGTAATCAGGTACAAAAGTATACAAGCAGGGACTGCTAAAAAAGGTCTTTGTTTGAAAATTGACCAAAATATGATGAAAGTCGCAATGATGAGAAACACGTATCTGCTCTCATTGCCTTTCCATTGAAGGCTTTTCACCTTGAAGTTCAATATTTTGATTTTTGAAATCATAATTAGAGACATCACCAAAGACATGACAATTGTCAGGGCAATGACGAGCGAAAAGTCACCGATGATAGGGTTTGTAGGATTGAATAGCATTAAGTATCCTATCCAGAATATTCCATTAGCGGGAATAGGAAGTCCTTTGAAATAGCTGGTTTGTTCGGTATCAATATTAAATCGCGCGAGTCTCCATGCACCAGCAAGAGACATTAGGAAGGGTATAGACAGAATAAGGTATTCCACAAGACTCGCGGGCACAATGAAATCATTGAGAAAACGAAACACAAGCACACTGGGAACAACTCCAAATGTGACTACATCGGCGAGAGAGTCGAGTTGCTTTCCCATTTCTCCTGATACTCCAAGTAAGCGCGCCACGAGGCCATCAAGAAAATCGAGTACTGCTGCAATAAATATTAGAAGTAGCGATAGCTCTAGGCTATCAACAACAAGGGCAACGACTCCTGAGAGGAGGTTGCCCAAGGTGATAAAATTCGGAATATTCTTTTTCATTTTTTGAAAAGGAATTAAAGCGTTTGCTTCACTTCCACTTCTTCAAATGCTTCTACTAAGTCGCCTACTTTGATATCGTTGAATTTCTCAACGTTTAGACCACATTCGTAACCTTTGGTTACTTCTTTCACGTCGTCTTTGAAACGCTTGAGTGAACCGAGTTCTCCGGTGTAGATTACGATACCATCGCGGATTACGCGCACTTTGCTGTTGCGTGTGAGTTTTCCGTCTTGAACGAAACAACCGGCAACGGTTCCAACCTTAGTAATTTTGAATACATCGCGGATCTCTGCAGTACCGACGATTTGTTCTTCGATTTTGGCTGACAACATACCTTCCATCGCTTCCTTAATTTCTTCGATGGCTTTGTAGATAACGCTGTATAATTTGATTTGAATTTCTTCTGTTTCTGCAAGTCTGCGTGCACCTTGGCTTGGACGAACCTGGAAGCCGACGATGATTGCATCGGAAGCAGAAGCCAACAATACGTCACCTTCAGAGATTTGACCCACACCTTTGTGAATGATGCTAACTTGGATTTTTTCTGTAGAAAGTTTTTGTAATGAATCTACCAATGCTTCTACTGATCCATCCACGTCACCTTTCACGATGAGGTTCAATTGCTTGAAGTCTCCGAGAGCGATACGACGTCCGATTTCCTCGATAGTGAGGTGTTTCTTCGTACGCACGCTTTGTTCGCGTTGTAATTGTTGGCGTTTTGTGGCGATGCTTCTGGCTTCGCGCTCATCTTCTACTACGTAGAATCTATCACCGGCATTTGGTGCACCTTCAAAACCAAGCAAGGAAACTGGCATAGCAGGGCCTGCTTCAGTTATTTTCTGTCCGCGTTCGTTGAACATAGCGCGCACACGACCACTGTTTTGACCTGCAAGAATTGGATCACCAACTCTCAAGGTTCCGCCTTCAACAAGCACAGTTGCTACATATCCGCGGCCCTTGTCGAGAGATGATTCGATTACCGTTCCGACAGCGCGTTTATTTGGATTTGCTTTGAGGTCTAATAATTCTGATTCGAGAAGCACCTTTTCTAGGAGCTTGTCGATATTCATTCCTTTTTTCGCAGCCACTTCCTGGCTTTGATATTTACCGCCCCATTCCTCCACAAGGATGTTCATATTGGCAAGTTGTTCGCGAATCTTTTCTGGATTTGCATCAGGCTTGTCAACCTTATTGATAGCGAAAATCATAGGAACACCAGCGGCTTGAGCGTGGCTTATTGCCTCTTTAGTTTGAGGCATCACGCTATCGTCAGCGGCAATCACAATGATAGCAAGGTCTGTAACTTGAGCACCACGTGCACGCATCGCGGTGAAGGCTTCGTGACCTGGTGTATCGAGGAATGTAATTCTCTTTCCAGATGCTGGCAACATTACGCTGTAGGCACCAATGTGCTGAGTGATACCACCGGCCTCACCAGCTACCACATTGGCATTTCGAATAAAGTCGAGCAAAGATGTTTTACCATGGTCAACGTGACCCATCACAGTAACAACTGGAGGGCGAGGCACGAGATCTTCTGGATTATCTTGTTCTTCGACAATTGTATCGGTTACTTCAGCGCTTACGAATTCGATTTGATAACCAAATTCTTCGGCAATGATGTGAATCGTTTCAGCATCGAGGCGCTGATTGATAGAGGCGAAGATGCCGAGTGACATACAAGCAGAAATAATTTCTACTGGTTGTCTGTTCATCATTGTAGCGAGCTCGGATACGGTAACGAATTCAGTAAGCTTAAGGATTGAATCCTGAGCTTGTTCGCGCATCATTTGTTCTTCTGCACGACGAGCCACTTGTTCTCTCTTCTCTCTTCTAAATTTAGAAGACTTTGATTTACCTTGATTACCTAAGCGAGCAAGTGTTTCCTTGATTTGATTTTGGATTTGTTGCTCGTTAAGTTCTGTTTTTTGAGGAGGATTAGCACCGGGTCTATTTTGGTTATTTTGACCTGGTCTATTTTGATTACCCCCGCCTTGGTTTGGCTTATTTCTGTCTTTTTTATCTTGTTCTTGCTGACGGCCAATGTCAACTTTTGCAACGCGTTTGCGTTTGCGCTTTTCTTTATTGGCTTCGTTAGCGGCTTTTTGCTCTTCTTTTTTCTTTTCTGCTGGAGTTGTAGGTAGTTCTATTTTACCCATCAACTTCACACCACTGAGCTTTTGTACATTAACACGGATGAGTTCCTTTTCTGCGGGGGCCTCGGGTTGTTTTTCTTCTTGAACCTCAGCAGCAGGAGCAACTGGTTCAGGTGCTGGAGGAGGCGTTGGAGCTTTTTCTTCGTTAGCCTTTTTACCTTTTGATTTTTTGTCTTCGACTTCTTTCTTCGGCTCCTCTTTCTTTTTGCCTTTGCTCTTTGGTTTTTCGAGAGCACTTAAGTCGATTTTACCAACGATTTTTACTTCATTTGGTTTGTCATCTTCTTGAATAGGTGCTGGCTCTATAGCTTGAACAGGCTCAGGTGTTTCTTCTTTAACCTCCGCTACAGGTGTAGGTTCTGGTTCAGGCGTAGGCGCTGGCTCAGGTGTAGGTTCTGGAGTAAGTTCTACGCTGGGAGCTGGTGCTGGTTTAGCAGGCTCTACTTTTCTTTTGAATTTAGAAAGGTCAATTTCGGGCTCTTCTTCATCAGTACCATCGCCCTTTTTCTTCTTGTTAGAGTCAATGGTGATTGTTTCGCGAGACTCGCGAATTTTCGTTGCCTGCGCTGCTGTCTTTTCCTTTGCTTTTTGGTCGCTGGAAAATTCTACTTCTAAAATTTCATACACATCGGCTTCGATTTTAGCCATAGGGTTATTATCCACGATGATTCCTTTTTTGGAAAGAAATTCAACAATGGTGTCTTTACTGACCCCGAGGGCTACAGCCGCTTTACCTAATCTTGATGGTGCCTTACTTTCGGACATAAATTATATTTGGTCGTGCGGGGTAAAATGACCCCGCACTCTGCTCTCTAATTCTTAACTGCTATGTAAAGATAACTCTTTACAGTAATAAACACATATTATTCGAATTCCTCTTTGAGGATGCGAATTACTTCTTCAACTGTTTCTTCTTCTAGGTCGGTTCTCTTTACGAGGTCCTCTTTAGGAATTTCGAGCACCGCGCGCGCAGTATCACAGCCGATAGCTTTAAGCTCGCTGATGATCCAGCTGTCGATTTCGTCTGAGAATTCTTCCAAATCCACATCATCGATGTCGGCCTCATTTTCACGATAAACATCTATTTCAAAACCAGTCAATCGACCAGCAAGTCGGATATTGTGTCCACCCTTACCAATTGCAAGTGAAACTTGGTCTGGCTTGAGGAATACATCTGCTTTTGCGTTATCTCTATCGAGGTTGATGCTGGAAATCTTAGCTGGTGCTAATGCTCTTGAAATAAGCAGCTGTTCGTTGTTGGTGTATTGAATCACATCGATATTCTCGTTGCGTAATTCGCGAACGATGCTGTGGATGCGTGAACCTTTCATACCTACACATGCGCCTACTGGATCGATACGGTCGTCGTAGCTTTCTACAGCTACTTTCGCGCGCTCTCCTGGTTCGCGTACAATCTTTTTGATGGTAATCAAACCGTCGAAAACCTCTGGTACTTCTTGTTCGAATAATTTCTCCAAGAATTCAGGCGCTGTGCGGCTGAGGATAATTTGAGGAGAGTTGTTGCGCATTTCTACTTTGTAAACAACGGCACGAATTGTATCTCCTTTTTTATAAAAATCGCTTGGGATTTGCTGTTCCTTTGGAAGTAATAGTTCGTTGTTTTCGTCGTCGAGAACGAGAATTTCTTTCTTCCAAACTTGGTAAACCTCACCGGCAATAATGTCACCAACACGCTCTTTATATTTCTGATAAATATGGTCTTTTTCAAGCTCCATAATGCGTGAGGCAAGGTTTTGGCGCATTGCCAAAACATTACGGCGGCCAAAGTCTTCGATTTTGATTTCTTCAATCAATTCTTCGCCGATTTCCAAATCTGGAACAATCTTTCTTGCGAGTGAAATCTCAATTTGAGCCACCTCGTCATCGAGCTCCCCATCAGGGACGATTTCGCGTGTACGCCAAATTTCAAGGTCACCACGATCTGAATTGACAATAATGTCGAATCCATCGTCGGCGCCCCAGCGCTTGAGAATCATGTTACGGAAAACATCTGCTAAGATGTTTGTCATCGTTTCGCGGTCGATATTCTTGAATTCTTTGAATTCCGAGAATGCCTCTGACAGGTTAACCCCTTTCATTTTTCAATGATTTATTTGAAGCTTATTGTAATTTTTGTTTCTGATATACTTTCGAATGGAACCTCTGTATCACGTTCCACCCATTTTTTTCCTTTTTTTCCTTCAACTTCTTCCTTGGTTCTGGTGTGTACCACAATTTTTTCTTCATCCGCTGCGCTAAGCGTTCCTTCCAGCTTCGTTCCGTCCTGCAACTTAACTTCGACATTCCGACCAATATTTTTGAAGTATTGTCTCTTCAGTTTAAGAGGTCTGCCCACACCAGGGGAGGAAACGTCCAAAGCATAATCTTCCACCTCACGGTCAAGATTGCCTTCAATGTGACGGCTCACTTTTAAGCAATCCTCCAGTGCCAAGCCACTGTCTCTATCAATAAATACTTCAATCTTATTACCCAGTTTCACATTAATCTCCACAATAAACAGGTCTGTGCCTGCTATTTTTTCCTCAACTAATGCAGCTACCTGCTCCTTTGTGATCATTGTAACCTATTGATTTACAGTACTTATTTGCATTTTTATCCAAAAAAAAGAGGGGCTTTTGACCCCTCTCACTTGAATATTTCAGTGCCTAAAGCGTTGCAAATATACAACTTTTAAGCGGTTTAGGCAAATCCTATTTAGGATTGAATAATCTTACTTCTTTTTGAAATAGAAGCGAGTGATGAAAAGTCCATCACCATCGTCCTTACCAGCATCACTTTCTACTCCGCTTGCGATATGCACCAATTGGTAACCTTGCGCATCCATTTCATTTAATTTCGATATTACAACAGCATCGTTAGATGCGATGTTTTGGAAGTTGATACCCACCATTGAGAAGAAGTTGAGCAACTTTGTTTCTTTGAAACCGTCAATTTTGATATCTCCGCGATCAACGTCTTTCTGCTTGGAGTCTTTACCTTCTGTTCTCTCTGTTGTAAATTGATTGTAATCCACTTCGCTAACTGTTTCTAGCATACGTGAACGCCCTAGACCACCAGGAACGATTGATTCAACAACAGTAACGATTTTGTACTGTGAGTAAGAAATTTGAGCGAAGGCCAAAAAAGCAAAGGCTAAGAATAATTTTTTCATAATTGATAATGTTTTTTGATGATGGTGCAAGCTAGCAAAATCCTCACCATTCTAATTTGATTAATGTTTACTTTTTGAAAAATTTATTGGTCAGGGTCATTTCTGGCGTGCTCACTTTAATCAAATAAAGTCCAGTGTTCAAACTGGAAATATTAATCTGGCTTGATGTGAGGTTTTGAGAAAGAATAAGTTTTCCCTGGGGTGTAAATACTTCGAAGCGATTATCTTTTCCTATGTTGATACCCGATAAGTTGAGCACATCAGTGGCTGGGTTGGGGAAAATGGCGACTTTATCTTCATTAGATTCTGCGACAGAGACGGCATTTTCGCCTTCAATGGCAACGATAGTGGTGTTTATTTCTGGATTCAAAATTTCATCCATGATACCTGAAGGCCAGCAAATTTCTATTTTCGAAATTGCTGTTTGTGTGCCCAATCCAAAGTGAGCAGTACTGCTACTCATGTAGCGAAAACCTTCACCGCTTCTGATATCGCGAATTTGGTTTCCTTCCGATGTATAAACGGTCACTCTCGCACCAATACCGTCAGGATTTGATTCGGTGCCTTGTGTTATGACCTTAATAAAATTGTTTTCATTTCCTTCATTGATATATAGGCTGTTGCCGAAAGCTACGTCAATGAATCCGTCGTCATTGTAGTCACCGAGGCTCCCCGCACCAATTTCAGAAGGAGAAAGGGTGAAAGTGAAATCTCCATTGTTTATAGCAATATAGTTTCCTCCACCAATCACATCTACAAATCCATCATTGTTGAAGTCGGCGGGTTGATACTCGATGCTTACACCGAAAAAATTTTCCCATCCAGAACCTTCTGTTACATCGCTAAAGGTCCCATCTCCATTGTTGCGCATCACTTTATGATGTCCTTGAGCAAATGAGCTTGCGCCAACTACCGCATCCATATCGCCATCATTGTCGAAGTCGCCCCAAGCGGAGGACCATGTTTGGATGTAATCAGCGAGACCAGATTCAATGCTAACATCCGTAAAAGTGCCATCGCCATTGTTGCGGTGAAGTTGATTTCTGCTGGCTTCATTCATTTGCCCGCCACGACATTTGGCGATGAACAGATCCATATCACAATCGTTGTCATAGTCTATCCAGACACTACCATAATTTCCGCCATCGGGAGTATCGCCTAGCCCACCTTGTGAAAAGGCGAATGTTCCGTCGCCATTATTTAAGAAGCGCACATTGGGGGCGACGTCATGACACATAAAGACATCTAGTTTACCATCCGTATTCAAATCAATGCAATTCCCTCTTTGAGAAAACACATAGTTTGGAACTGTGAATTCTAGATATTGGTCGGTTCCAATTTGTGACAGCAAGATTGAAACTCCGTTTCCTCCGCCGCATACAAGGTCTTGTTGTCCGTCATCATTCAGGTCGCCAGAAGTCAAAGACCAAGTTGGGGCGTTTGTGACGTTGTTTGCCACGTAGGTGTTATAAGTGAATGTACCGTCTTCTTGTTGTAAGCCTACATTAATCTGGGTGCCAAATACTCCAAAAACATCATCTCTTCCATCCCCATTAAAGTCAGCCCCTGCTGAGGCATTTATAGAAATTGTTTGTGTGTCGAATCCAATTGCATAGAGAGGCACTTCTGATTCAGAAATGCTAAATGTGAAAGGGTCTGGTTGCCAGAATGCATCCCACACGATATAGTAAGTGGTGTTTGCCACAACTTCAAGGGTGAGTATTGATGAATACGCGTCACCGCCGTCATCATCATAGCCCTCGCAAAGTAGATTAGTACAATCACCCGAGAAGACAAATAATCTTGTATCTTGAGGATTGCCTATGCTACTGCTGATAGTGATTGTTAAATCACTGGATGGGGTATAGCTGTACCATGCAGCGCCATTTGCCAGGTTAGTACCATTGCACTGTAGGCCTTGAAACTGACCGTTTAATGGTGCTGAATTATAAATACCCATTTCTAAAGGTAACGCATTGTCGCAGGAGGATTGCGCAAAAGCTCCAGCGATGATTCCAAAAAACAGGAGGGATGTTAAGATAGATTTCATAATGATAAATTTTAATCTATGGACATGCGGGTTCTAATGATTCGATGTATTCTTCTAAAAGAGACACTGCTTCTTCATGAATAAGGGTTCGTCCGAGAAGTGGCATACGGTATTGCTCTGACGTCGTGTTCAATCTAAAGAACATCATGGACCTCAATACATTTCCACGACTGATGATTTTGGTGAGCTGTGGAGTGACAAATTCGTCTGGATTTACGCAGATGCCTAAATTAGAGTCGTTTGTTGTTTCATTCCAAGCAAGTCGAATTGGTCTATAATCACAATGGCTTCCTTCGCGGTGGCAGTGAGCGCAGTTCATATCAACATAGGCTCGCACACGGTCTCTGAGTGTTTGCGATTGATCTGTCCAATCAACAACTGTATTTACGTTTTCGGTATTAATAGAATTAAGATAGCCGACACTTGCCCACTTTTCAAGTTGGTTAAAAGCGCCGTCGCTATATGTGAGCGTTTTGTTGAGGTTTTGTGGTTTAGGACCAATTGGAGAAGCCTGATTGAATTTTTTATGGCATGTAAAACATTCAAGCTCTGAAGGTATTCTGTAATTCACTGTTCTAAGTTGGTTGTCTTCATCCGTCCATCCAATCACTTTTGTTTGACCGTCCATCATGAGAGTGGCTTCCGTTTGTTCATCATTCCAGACATACTCAGCGAAATGCCATGTTCCATTCTTCTTGTAGATGAGGCGAGTTTCTATGATGCGAGTTGCATTTTCAGGCTGTACGTTATTGTAATAGAAATTTTTAATCATCACCGCGCCTTCAGGAAAGTTGACTACTTCGTGGTCACTGACGTAGGAAGCTTGTGTGCCAGAAGGCATCCAGACGAAACGTTTTTTTTTCGCGTAATCAGAGAAAAGTGGTGTTATAACATCATAGGGAAGGACGTTGGTATTGGGAGATAAGTTTTTCATATCGCCTGTGAAGAAGCGATATTGAGACAAGTTTTGATAAGGTACTAGATTCAAGTCAAAGCTTACACCTGATTCAGGCTGGCCCGGACTTGGGGGCAGCGGTTGTTCCTCCTCGTCTTTTTTACATGCTAGGAGGATGGAGAAGCCAATTATAAAAGTTAAAATGAGACGCACCTTTCCCATGATCCTTGAGGGTTATATAAGTATAACTATTCATAGTACTTGTTAGTTGCATTTTACCCGAAATATTGGGAATTTTAAAATTCTGCCCGTCCATGGCTTGCCCATCCATGGCCTGCCCGTCCATGGCCTGCCCATGAATGGGCAGGCTGTTAGCGAATGGTTAGCGAATTGTTGGCGAATGATATTGTGGTGTTGAATATTTTGAGATGTTACGAGCGCGCCCATTCATGGGCGGGCTTAGGGATTTATTTAAGAAGAGGTGGTTTGGGTTGTTGGTATGATTGGCGGGCGCGTCGGTGGCTTGCCCATTCGTGGCCTGCCCGTCCATGGCCAGCCCACCCGTGGCCTGCCCATGAATGGGCAGGCTGTTGATGAATGATATTGTGGTGTTGAATATTTTGAGATGTTACGAGCGCGCCCATTCATGGGCGCGCTCGCTTTTTGAATATTTTTATTCTTTTATTATTTGTCCGAGTAATCCAGATGCACTCGAAATTTGATATACTCCACTTGATAATTGAGAAAGATCTATTGACGTTTGTCCGTTTAACATAAAACTCATTACTTGTCTTCCTTGCATATCAATGATATTCACAGTTCCGCGATAATCGGTTTGAATATTCACGACATCCTTCACAGGATTTGGCCAAAACACTATGGCTTTGCTTTCATTCTCGCTAATGCTGCTCACGACTTCTACAACGTCACTTTCGTCTGAACAGCCAAACTGATTCGTCGCCGTTACGACATAATTTCCAACAGCGGGAGATGTTAGAGTATTGCCATTTACACCTTCTATAATAGTTCCATCAAGCGTCCACTGGTAGGATGCAAATCCCTCTGTGGCAACAAGCGTTGAGCCATCTAGCACAAGTGTCACTTCTGGATTTTCATTCACTGTGATTTCTAATTCATCTTCGTCGATGCAGTATTCGTTTTCAGCAATCACTAAAACCGAATAATCATTCGGTTCATTGAAAGAGAATAAATAGTTGTTGGAAGAACTCACGACTTCTTCGTTGATCAACCACTGAATACTGGTGTTGTTGGAAGCCACGGCGCTGAGTTCTACCTCTTCTCCTGCGCACAAATCCGCATACTCACCGCTGATATTCACCACGGGACAATTGTAAAAAATAGTCGAGGCAACGTTAGTGATGATGGGTTCATTGAAGTCAAAGAAAATACTCACTTGATTGTCGATGCTGCTCTCCAACGAGTGATTACCATTTGATTTTATTCTAAAGAAAAATGTACCGATACTTCCTTCAGGATCAGATGTGCTATCGGGCAACATAATGTTGTCGAAGAAGAAAT
>CAYRZQ010000060.1:0-6777 GCA_964428835.1 uncultured Comamonadaceae bacterium
ACAAGAACAAGAATAAGAACAAGAATAAGAACAAGAACAAGAATAAGAACAAGAATAAGAACAAGAACAAGAATAAGAACAAGAATAAGAACAAGAACAAGAATAAGAACAAGAACAAGAACAAGGAACAGGGAACAAGGGGAACAGGGGATTTCAAATTACGAATTCAGAATTCGAAATAATAAAAAGTCCCGACAATGTCGGATCTTTTTCATTTTTCCAAACTCCAAATTCCAATTTCCAAATTCAGAATCTCTCGTTGTTGCCCCGCCCCATCGGGGTTCTCGTTCCTGTTCTTGTTCTTGTTCTCGCTCCCTCGCCCTTCGCCCTTTCTTTATATCTTCGCGACATGGCAAGAAATACCGAAGCTAAGTTGAATATTATTGATTTGATTTCATCTTCAGAAGTTGCGCTGTCACATGCAGATATACAATCCGCACTCAATGGCTTATGTGACCGTGTAACCATTTATCGCGTCCTCGACCGACTTGTAGAAGAAGGTAAAATTCACAAAGTACTAGACACAGATGGTGTAGCCAAATATGCCAACTGTCATTCTTGCGTGGCAGGACATCACCACGATGCACATGCCCACTTTAGCTGCATTGTCTGTAAGTCTGTCACCTGTCTGGAAAAGATTACCCCCCAAATCACACTCCCCAGAAAATACCAAATCCAAGATATTCATCTAACGATCTCTGGTATCTGCCCACAATGTAAATCTTAGATACTAGTCACTAAATAAAACATCTCCCCCGTTTCATAAAACATCCCTAACCTCTGTCGTTTAGTGCCCGTAACATTGCACAAAACAACAGTTATGAAAAAAATATTTACAATCATTCTTTCAATTTCATCATTACTCTCATTCGGCCAGGTTCCTTTGCAAGACCTCATTTTTGCTCACGACTTTGCCGGAACATTCAACGCTGCGGTACCTCAAAACCTCGAACCTTATGCGAATACTGGAACTCTAACGGAAGACCTGATCTGGTTTCCGCAAAGTGCAATTTCATTCGAGCCAGGACAAAACATGAGATTCTACAATGACTTTCTCCAAGCAGGTTCTACCAATGGTCAACTCACAGTGTCGCTAAAATTCCAGGCCGATTTTAATACTATCAGCAACATGGAACAAAACACTTATGCTAACCTATACAACAGCGGTGATTGCTTCATTCGAATCTTAAAAACATCCACCTACTTCATTCAGATAGGACTTTACAATGGAAATACAAATGCCGCTTCGTTTGGATATATAACAGTGGCTTACAACGTTGATGCCTCTACCCTTAGCAATTGGAACAATGTATCCTTGGTGTACATCGGTAATCCCGCGAATCAATCTATTAGCCTATTCCACAATGGCCAACCAGTGGTTGGAATTAGCAACAATTTCGAATGCGAACAAGGAGGTAATGTGATTTATCAAAACTTTGACATGGTGATTGGAGGTCTTGATGACAAACCATTGGATGCTGTAATTGATGAAGTTTATATTCACAACAGAGCTCTTTCCAACGAGGAAATCCAAGCGATTCACAGCTCAAGCTCTTTTGTTAGCGTGTCAGAAGTCCAAAAAACTGCAACACTTGAATTCTATCCCAACCCAGCTCAAGAAAGTATTTTCATCGACTCTGAAAATTCAGAAGTAATTGAAATCATCGATGCTCAAGGTGCGCGTGTGCTCTCGCAAAAATTAAATACTGGAAGAAACCAAATCAACATTAGCCAACTCGCCGCTGGTATCTATTTTGTAAAGCAAAACCAGCAAATGAAGAAACTCATTATAACTTAAATACATATCCTATAAATTACCCCGATTGCTTGACCAATCGGGGTTTTTTATTTTATAACATGTTCGATACTATATTCGCCTTAATAATAATCAACCTTGCCACCGCGACATTTTTTTACCACAATCCTTCTGTTCTTGCTCATCCTAAATGCGGCAAGTCAAAATCCATTATACAGAAGATTCAATGATTCCAGCGGGTTACAAAATCGATCGATTTACGATATTTATCAAGACTCCAAAGGTCTTATTTGGCTAGGTACTGACGAAGGCCTCATTCGTTTCGACGGCCGTAACTTTCAAAGATTTCCCGCTCACGAAAGATTCCGTAAGGGCATCACGAATATTCTGGAAGATGAAAATTCCAATATTTATTGTCAAAACTTCGCAGGACAGGTATTCAAAGTTCTCCCTTCTTCAGATAGCCTTTCCCATCTTCAAAAAATTCAAGGCCTCGGAAGATTCTCAGAAATCACGATGATAAAAGGATATCTGATTGCCTACTCTGGACCCGAATACATATCCTATCTTAATACAAGAGATAGCAACATCATCCTCACTAAAGTAAAAAGTTCTGATTCCAGAATTTCATTTTTCACACGCAATAGCGCCAATTTGTGTGTTGTAAACACAAAGGAAAAAGAACTTCTAACTTTAGATAATCAACAAGTCACTTCCACCAACAATTTTGAAGTTGAAGCGTCAGTACTCTTTCATGCCACGATAAACGAAAAAAAATATGTTATAAATAGGCTATACCCTTTTGAAACAGTCGAATTAAGCAGCGGAAAACAGATTGCCCTTCCTAATTTATCCGAAGATATTATTATAAATCACGTATCTCTAATCGACAATCAACACCTTGGGATCTTCACCACAAGCGGTTTATATGTATACGACACCAACTTCAAACTCATTTGGCATTGGTTTAAAAATGAAAGTATATCAGGAGGCTTTAAAGACAAGCAAAACAATTATTGGCTTAGTACACTGCAAGATGGACTTATCTTGGTTACGCAGCCCAAACTAACAGTGGGATTAGAAAATCAGAATCTTACGTGTATCACTTCTGACGGAGCTAATTTTATCATTGGCACCGCTGACAACAAAATATTACTTACTGATAAAACTAGTGTAATAAAGGTTGTTTACAATGATCCAACGCACCATCCGATGCGTCGAATAGTTTACAATAAGTATAATAATGAACTACTCTTCTCCAATCAATTTTTCAATATACTTTCTAAAGGCAATTTGTTTTCTCAAAAAATTTCGGTGAATGACATTAGCCTTATCGAACCAGACTCCTATCTTCTCGCTGAATCCTCAACGATATCCATATTACCAGGAAAGCGTATCGACAAAAACATAGCAGACTTTAGTAAGCACTCCAATCAAAAAGATAATCGATTGCTTCTTAGTGATGACGTAATCCGCGCAGAACACGCTATTCAGGTAAACACAAACTCTATACTCGTTTCCACCACAGATGGCTTATTGTCTCTAAACGCTCATAAACGGGAAGAAGTACTGTATGATAACAATAAGATATTTGCAACTAGCATCGCTAAAAAAAACAATGACAGTACATTCATCGCAACAATGGTCGATGGTATTCTCCTATACTCTCAACAAAAACTAAAACCCTATCTCCAAAGGAAAACGCTTCAACAACAAGCTATTAAAAAAATAAAATCCACAGAAAATCACTTGTATATCTTGTATTCAAACGCTCTTGACGTTTTTGACTACAAGAAGATTAAAGTACAATCTCTTTCAACAAGTGACGGAATTGATGGATATAACTTCAATGATATTTTTGTAACAAAAGATTCAGTCATCATTGCGAGTGATAAAGGACTAATATCTTTTGCTCTGAATGATATTCAACCCAACCAGCAGCCACCAGTGATTGAAATACTAAGTACACGTGTTAATCAATCTATTGTTGACAGTAGGAAATTTCTTAGCTTGAATTCCCCAGAAAATGTTATTGAAATTGAATTCGCGATAATCGACTATAAAGGGATTGAAAGCTCAAAAGCATTCTATAGTCTCAATGGAGGAGATTGGATAAAAGCTAATGGAAGTAAAATCATCCTCACTTCATTAGCGGCTGGAGAATATACACTTCGTATCAAAGCTGTCAACGAAAGAGGTATTTCAACAGAAAAACCTACTGAACTCATTTTTAAAATACCTACACCTTGGTACGGCACATGGTGGTTCTTGTCTATCATCGCATTTATCATTGCAACAGTAATCACACTCTATTACAAAAGAAGGCTTTCCAGAGCTCAAAAAAGTAACCGGCTTCTCAATGAAAAAATAGAATTAGAAAAAGCCCTACATCAATCCACGCTCACGAGCATCAAGGCTCAGATGAATCCACATTTCATATTTAATGCACTGAATACCATCCAATCTTATATCTATACCAATGACAAGCATGCGGCTTCAAAATACCTAGTTGACTTCAGTGAGTTGACTAGATTAATATTAGCCATGAGCAACCAAGACAGCGTATCACTTACTGACGAGATAAAAACGAATACACTTTATCTCAAATTAGAAAAAATGAGATTTGAAGATGACTTTGAATACATCATCAATATTGCAAAAATTGATACTGATAATATCCGCATCCCCCCGATGCTGATTCAGCCCTACATTGAAAATGCAATCAAGCATGGACTGCTTCACAAAAAAAATGATAAGAAGCTTCAAGTGAATTTTTCTGTAAATGGTGAATTTCTCGATGTCGATATCATTGACAATGGAATTGGAATTCTAGCATCCAGTCAAATCAACAACCAGCGGAGAAAGAATCATCAATCATTTGCCATCCAAGCCAATAAAAAAAGGCTCGACATCCTAAATTCGGGATTGCAGAAACCTATTGGTGAAGAAATAATCTCTCTCTTCGATCACCACGGAGTAGCCAATGGCACCCATGTAAAGTTGAAAATACCCATTACTTGAGATAAATAGGCTATTTCATAAAATAGAATCTCTAGTAATTTTGTTACGTCTAACTTTGTAAAATGAAAGCGATAATTGTAGACGATGAGAAAAGAGCGCGTGTACTCTTGCGTTCTATTTTTAATGATCATTTCCCACAAGTCGAGATTATCGATGATTGCAGTGATTTACCTACCGCTGTTAAGTCTATAAAAAAAAATCAGCCAGACCTAGTTCTTCTTGACATCGAAATGCCTGGTTTCAGTGGCCTACAGCTGCTCGAATTTTTCAATGAAGATGAAGTCAACTTCTCGATAATTTTCATAACGGCTTATAACGAATTTGCCATTCAGGCCTTTCAGCTCAGTGCCATTGACTACATTCTAAAACCAATCAATATCACCCAACTATCGGATGCGTTGGAGAGATTTTCTAAACAAAAATTAAAACAAGTACAACTCTTAGAGACTCTTAAAAATAATTTGAAAAATGAGGCTATGCAGAAAATAGCCATTCCTAATAGAGATAGCATCAATTATATCAATCCAAAAGATGTCCTTTATGTTAAAGCCGACGGCTCATATTCCGTCTTTCACACAAAAGATGGCCAAAAATATACACTCAGCAGAAATCTGAAGTATGTCGAACAAATGATTGGTAATATTCCATATCTCAAGCGTTGCCAAAAATCATACATTGTGAATACGAATGAAATAAAAGCAGATAACCATGCAAGCGGCACTTTGCTTTTAAGCACTGGAATTGAAATCCCTGCTACTTTGCTTTAATTCTTCGCGCTTTTTTATTTGGTGAAATAAAATACCTTCTTCATAAACTATCATATTTTACAATGTTTTCGCGCATCTAGTTTTGCATCACCAATTAAAATCATTATGCAAAACAAATTTTTATTATTAGTATTAACTCTTGTTATCACATCGGGTGGGACAACATTGAATGCGCAAGGCGTACTTGGAAAGTTGAAGAATAAACTCGATCAAGCTGCTGGCAATCAAAACTCTGAAAATAGCAGTAGTTCTTCAAACGGAGCTAGCGAAAAAAAAGAAAGCACGCTTACTGAATTTCAAAGAAAAAATTTAGGTCGCGTATTGTTTATTAGTAAAGATGTAATAGACACCGAATGGAACGGTGAAACTGAGGCAGACAACCTAACCGAAATCGAGCTTGGTCAACCCTTCTACCTTCGTTACTATATTGATAACGGCGGTTGGGATTATTCAAAAGATCAATACCTAGACATTCGTTTCATTGCAGATGGCATCACATTCACAGGTAGAGAATTTGTTAAATGGGCTTACGACATGGTAGCCAAAGCTCCACAACAAAATACCTTCGGTCACATGGTGAAGTTTGAAACTGCAAACAACCTGGAAAGTGTGATGATGCAAGAATCTAAAGAAATGGTGACCACCAACATGGTTTCTCCAAGAGGAGCATACATCCCTTATCTCATGCGTGGTGAAGACACCTTTAGATTTTTCTTGCAAACAAAACTAAAAGCCAAACTGAAGCCTGGTAGTACCATTAACTTGAGAGTTGAAATCTACCGAACAAGTGAAGCTACATACAGTCCTTCAAAGCCTTCAGTGGCTGGAGAAGTATATGCTAGCGGAGAAATCAAGTTGAAAGTAACTGATCTTCACAAAAAGCCAGACGGCCTATTCAATAGGTTCTTTTCAGAAGGTATGGTTTCACCAACGCATGCTGATGGAGCAGCAAAAACCATTGCGCAAAAATTTCCAACCACAGTAAAAAAAGTACATAAAGTATTCTTCCTTGATTCAGATTTTACTCCTACTTATAATAGCTTAACGGGTGCAATTATTTCGGGAAGTGCAGTGGCATGGGTACTGTTTGAAACACCCGATGGAGTGCTTTTCAATACGAAAACAAGACTTACCTTTCCTTACAATGGCAGTGGATACGGGGTCGCTCCTACTCTTATGGAGAGCGGTCTAGAAGAAGCCACCTTCCCCGTTCTTGTAAACCCATTTAATTAG
>CAYRZQ010000060.1:6877-9416 GCA_964428835.1 uncultured Comamonadaceae bacterium
CTAATTTTGTATTTTCCTTCTCATCCAGAGCACATCATGCCACTGGTTGAATTTATAGCCGACTTTTTCGAATACAGCGAAGCTTTCAAATCCTTGAGATTTATGGAATGCTTCGCTTTTTTCGTTGGGTTGGGTAATGACTGCAAATGCCTGAGCAAAACCTCTTGTTTTTAACTCTTCAAACAAACGATTATAAAGCGCACTGGCTATGCCTTTCTTTTGAACGGATTCATCTATGTAAACAGAAGTCTCTACACAAAACTGATAAGCCTTGCGTTCGCGATATGATGAGGCGTACGCGTATCCAACTAAATTATCTTCTATGATGGCAACATACCAAGGATAAGTGGCAGTGTACGCTACAATCCGCTCTTGCATTGCTTCCACTGAAGGTACTTCCAACTCAAAAGAAACAGCAGAGTGCATGACATGCGGCGCATAGATTTCGCGAATGCGCTCCGCATCATCCTTTGTCACTTCTCTGATGATCATCTCCTCAATACTTTCTCCACATGACGCCCCACGTTTGTTTCTACCACAACGAGGTAGGTACCCAAAGCATCGGGCAATTCTATCTGAGTGCGTACAGTATTGGTCTTTCTTGTGAGAATCAATTTGCCTTTGATATCATAGACACTTACATTCTTAATGGTTTCTTTACCTCCATTAATAATGACTTGCCCATTGGGCGCAGGGTTTGGTCCAATACTAAATTTATTGAACAGCTCCTTAGTGCCGACAACAATAGAACTCACTTCATCACTCACCATTTCAACAGGCGCTGGACCTTGTTCCCAATACATGTCTTCCATCGCATTTATAATATCATTGTCGATTGCAAACATCTCTTCAACCCAACGTGGCGGAACAGCTTGGAAGTGCAGCTTTGCGGTAACAGTTATATTTCCATCCACACCGGCTACCGGAATATGAAAACGAACCGCGTCTGTTCCTGTACCCTCTACACCACCAATGTGGTTGAAGTTGGGATCCAACAACGCCGCACCAACAATCTTTGTAGTATCATAAGCGCTGTGCATCGTGCTAAATCCAAGCGGAACAAGTCTGTTGTCTTTGAGCATGGTGGCTGCTCGCTCCAACACTGTAGTAGGATTGCCATTCACATCGCCCATTACCATTTCGTAAATCTGCACTTGATCTTCTTGTGTGATCAGATCATGATGCGGCTCGAAAGGAAGGTCGTTACCATAAACTTCAAACGGTTGACCCGGCTGTGGCTTTCCACTATGGAAAATCACATTTCCATCTTCGTCTTTGGCCTCCAACTCAAGATA
Organism: uncultured Comamonadaceae bacterium; assembly: GCA_964428835.1. Lineage (GTDB taxonomy): Bacteria > Bacteroidota > Bacteroidia > Flavobacteriales_D > Sanyastnellaceae > JAIXWP01. The sequence continues at coordinate 8,173 of CAYRZQ010000060.1, forward strand.
AACTCTGCGGGCCGGATAACCACTGGGTAATTTGTGACCTGCGAGATTGGTAATATTTACGGTATATCGAGCAGTATCACCATCGATTTCACCCTCTTCAATCTCAATTGTTGCGGTTTCGTTTTGAAGTTGATCGAGCGTGCGCTGAATCACGGTATTGAAGTTATCCGCAGAAGCGGTCACGCCTAACTCTTCAGCATTATTCTTAAGAATATTCAACATGAATGTATTTCCTCCTACCAACCAATGCTGGCCAAAGGGTTCTCTACCTGGCAAGAATGCATAGCCCGAAGCAATCACAATAGGCTCTTGCAGGCGAGGCATGTGACACCCTTGACATTCTTTACGTTGGGGAGTATTCGAATTGAAAGACGAGTTGAGCCATTCATGATAGGTCGCTTGCTCGACGAATTTTTGCCCTGTTGGATTACCCTCGAGATCGGCAGTATTGGTAAGGAGTGTATGACAACCTGCACATGTCTCAGACTTTGCAAACTTGTGACTTCCCACAGGAGTGAAGCCCACAAAGTTGGTCATTGCCGCTTCAAAGATTGGGAATGAAAGTTCCTCGCTTACGTAAGGTCCCCAAATAGTGTCTGTATGGAAAAATAGATCGCCACTAAAATTTTTGCCGATATTGTCCATGCGTTGTTGGTGACAGGCACCACAGTTCACACCATCGAGCGCAATCGAGTCTTGATCGAGTTGTTCCATGGTATAATTTTCCTCACCCATCATAAGGTGCGTGTAGCGTCCAACCGGTGCATGACAACTGGTACACTTATTCACTAACTCTTGAGCATGGCTCGGATTGATTGTTGTTTCGTGTGCCACCTTTGCTCTCCAGAGCGGATCTTTGGCGCTATTGGCCATCATGGAGGCTCTCCAGTCTTCTGTTGGGCTCACATGCACGCCCTCTTGCGTCATATTAGCCGTTCCGATAGGGTCGATGCCGTGGCAACCCGCACAGCGCCCGCTGCCCGTAAAATAGCCATTGTCGCCCGTGGGTAGGCCAGTGATATTGGCAGCCATACGCACCATTTCGTCTTCGGTATGATAGCGCATCGGGGTAGGTTCGTTGTGACTGTAAGCGGCGCTCAAAGCCACGATACACAAGGCTCCAAGGGAGAAAAGAGTAAGTTTAGGATACTTGGTAAAAAAACGTTTCATAATGGTGATTGCTCGGTTTCAAAATCCTTTGGTCACACGAATATACATTTACTACCATTAAACACCCGAACAAA
>CAYRZQ010000060.1:9516-17942 GCA_964428835.1 uncultured Comamonadaceae bacterium
CAAAATCCTTTGGTCACACGAATATACATTTACTACCATTAAACACCCGAACAAATGGAAAAAAAGAGGGGCGAGGGGCGAGGGGCGGGAACAAGAACAAGAACAAGAACTTTCTACCATACTATCACATTATCATACTATCATACTATCATACTATCATACTCTCTTACTAGCCTACTAGCCTATTAGCCTACTAGCCTACTCCCTCAATCTCTCAATATAATCCTTCATCACCAACGCCACCAACTCATCCCAGTCTTTTTGGGTGATCACATGGTGAATCTCCATAATATCATAGGCGGGATATGACGTTTGAAATGCGGCAGTCCGTCGAAATATTACTGATCCATTATCAATTAAATAAACAGTCAAAAAGATTGCCTCAAATTTGGAATATCTGCTCCCGCCAACACTTCCACCAGAGGTATAATACAACCCGCTCTGATGATGACTTCGAAAAGAAATCACCGGAATCAACTGTATCTTAATGTTATCGTCATAGACCTTCTTTATTTTAATCTCAGCCTCCTTATCTAAGGCATTTTCCCAATCCTTGCGGAAATGATCATCACAATGATTTTTTCCTTGAGAAATAAATTTGTGATTCAAGCTTAATTTAGAAAAAGAAGTTCTAAAAATATTAAAGACACTGTCCTCATCCATGAAAAACTCTTTCTTCATTGTTATTCCCCAAGAGTTTACCAGGTAATTACAAAACACAAAATCTTTTATAACTATTGTGTCTGCTGAGTATTCCGCTTTGACAATCTTCGTTTTATTTTTTATATGACGAGGTAATCCACAACTCGCTAAAAGCAACAATAAGAAATACCCTATGAGTTTAATCTTTATCATTGATCTATGGAGTTAAAATATTCATAATCGATTTGAAACTGTAAATCCTCGCTTTCTCTTCCCAACCTTTATGATACATTTTTTGGTAATTACCTTTTACGCGAGCTATTCCAATATACTCTAGTCCATACCCTGCCATATTAAACCCATTCTCCCCCGCGTGCCCTTGGAGCGCGCCGCCGCAAACAGAACAAGAACAAAAACGAGAACAAGAACGAGAACAAGAACAAGAACTTTTTATCATACTATCATATTATCACATTATCATACTCTCTTACTAGCCTACTAGCATATTAGCCTACTAGCCTACTCTCTTACTCGCCTACTAGCCTACTATCAATGGCAAATACCCTAACCAAGGTGTTTTAATTCGAGAATACCCAATTTAACTTCAAAATAATTCAGTATTAAATTAATTATTATACTAAACTATTTAACCAGAAGATAAACACAGTGGTAATAAATGTTAATGGGGAACAGGGGCGAGGGTAACATGTAACATGGTAACCGGTGAAGACGGTAACTGGGGACCAGGGGGACCAGGGGGAACAGGGGAACAGGGGAACAAGGGAACAGGGGAACAAGAGGGGATGGGAACAAGGGAACAGGGGAACAGGGGAACAGGGGAACAAGGGGAGATTGGGAACAAGGAACAGGGGAACAGGGGATTCAGGTTCCGGATTTTTTACTAAAAAAATACTTGTTATTTTCTTCCGAAAGTCGGAGAATCTCGGTAAGACGTTTTGATTTTGTTTCCTCCTTTTTAGCACTTAACAGCCACTCCAAAATACCACGTCGATAGGACTTGGAAAAAGCGCGCCAATTGGCTAAAGCCATCGGGGATGAATTGAGGAGATTCATCAATTCATCGGGCTCTTCCAAGGCGTCAACTTTATCCAACGCATTCCATGTCCCAGTTTGTTTTGCTAAGTCTATCATTCTACGCCCCGATTCATGAATAAGACCCAACTTCTCTAACTTGGTAACCTTATTTTTATTTACCTGACTCCAATTTGATTTCGGATTTCTTTTGGAAAATAAAATATAATAACTATCACCGTCACGTTTATTGGGGACGCTATCTATCCACCCAAAACAAAGGGCCTGATCAACAGCCTCCGAATAATATACAGAAGCTACTTTTGACTCTTTCTTATAAATAATTAGCCATACTGATTGGTCAGAAGCATAATTCTCTTCCAGCCAATTTCTCCAATCCCGCTCTGTCTCAGCACGTATACACTTTAGATTTTTGTGTAACTCCATAGAAGAAAAATTCTGAATTCTGAATTCTGAATTCGGAATTGCGAATTCAGAATTGCGTATTGCTTTACAACGTAAACGTCGCCATGAGCCATGAGTTCCAGCCTCGCTCCTTATATTCAAAATAACCCATCTGATCGTTGCTCAAACCAAAACTTACATCGAAAGAATACATATCTTTAATGAAAAACTCTACACCCAACGCACTGTAACCGCCAATGCCAACTCGTGTGGGCGCATTGTCTAAAGTAAGCGGTGCTTGGTTCGGATTTTGTGCTCCTAAAATCAAATCATAAGTGGTCTCTCCTACTCGAATCTGGTTGCGCTCAAACTGAGTTCCCAAAACGCTACCTCCAAACTGCCAATAAAAATTGGACATTTCATTGATCATAAAGCCAGCCCTATACCCCAATCCAATATTAAATCGCTGCTCCTGTCCTATTATATCAAATGTTCGAACATCCTGTTGAGCATTCAATTGCGCGCCCGTACCAATAAATCGAAGAGTGAAGACATCAACCGTTCGCACACGCATCGCATTGATGTTAAAAACCAACGCATGATATTTGCCCCAATTATATTTCACTTGCATTCCGACCATCAACGATGGTGTATAACGCATATTAGTGGGATAACTATCAAAAGGAACTTCGACACCAACGGCTTGGAATTCATTCAATATTCTTTGATAGTCCAAAGTGAAAAAATTAGGATCCAATCGCTCTGCTATCGTAAAACATTGCACGCCATCCGCTCTTCCCAAATCACCAAAGACACAAGTGCCATTGTAAATATTCGCAGTCTTCTTGGAAGCAAAATAGGATCCCAAATTGATTCCAAAACTGAACCCGCGATATTTATCCTCTTCCTCCTCCTCTTCTTCCTCATCATTGTCAGATATCGCTACTCTCTGCATCGGCATTGAACTGTCAAATCCAATTTGAGCATGAACTCCGCCTATTGAACCAAAAATTATAGCTGTAACAAGTAGATATTTTTTTCTCATAGGTTCAAAAATACAAAACACCGTAATACATAAATCATAAATTATCTTTGTCACATGCGTTTTGCCATTGCCGACATAGAAACAACAGGTAGTCATGCCTCGGCTTGTAGCATCATAGAAATCGGAATTTGCGTAGTCGAAGACGGAAAAGTGGTGAAAGAGTTTCAATCGCTCATTCAACCGCACCAATATTTACCTCATTTCATAACTGCACTCACAGGCATTACAGACCAAATGTTGGAAGGCATGCCTACATTCGAAGATGTCGCTAACGAGCTATTAGAAATTTTTAACGATAGTATTTTCGTGGCGCATAACGTAAATTTCGACTATAGCTTCTTCAAAGCAGAATTCGAAAGTCTCGGTATCGCTTTCAATCCCCCGAGACTATGCACAGTAAAACTCGCACGCAAAGCATTTCCTGGATACAAATCCTACGGTTTGGGAAATATCACCAAAACACTCGGTATTGTCAACGAAGCGCCTCACAGAGCACTGGGAGATGCGCGGGCCACGGCAATCTTGTTCTCCCGCGCTATGGAGGTACTCGAAGAATCTGTTTGGAGAAAAATGCTTGCACGTAATACGGCAGAAAACTTTCTACCTACTCATATTTCCAGAGAAGAATACGATAAGCTCCCCGAACGTACTGGCGTATATTACTTTCTCAATGAACAAGGCAAACCAATATACATTGGAAAAGCTAAGAATATTAAAAAACGCGTACGCTCGCATTTCGCAGGTCCGTTAGAATCAGAAAAAACGCAAGGTTTTATTCGAGAAATTCATCGCATTGACTTTAAAGAAACTGCTCAAGAATTGATAGCGCTGCTCTGGGAAGATGCAGAAATTAGAAAGCATTGGCCTCGATACAATCGCGCACAAAAGTCGAGAGTAAAGCGATATAATATTTTTCAATACGAAGATCAAAAAGGATATGTTCGCCTTGCATCAAGAGAAGGAGGCGCCGCAGCTGATGCAATTATTTCATTCACTTCTTCTTACCAGTGTCGCTCTTGGCTCATCGAATTTGCTGAGCGTTTTCAAATTGATTTACGCCTTCTCAATATCGACACCGGACTTCATGAAAATGAAATTCCATTAAAAGAAGAACACAATCATTCCATTCTCGAAGCAATAGATACCATTATTCAAGAACGTAAAAATTATATTTTAATTAATTACGCTGTTGCTTCTTATGAACGTTCATTTATACTCATAGAAAAAGGCGTCTTCAGGGGTTTTGGTATTATCCCTTACGACGCCTCTTTCAATTCTATTGAAGACTTCGAGCCTTATCTTGAACGATTGCCTATTACGGAGGTCAACCAATCTATTGCTTTGTCTCTATTAGAAAATTCACGTGGTTGGAAAGTAATTGAAATGCCCTCCCACAGCGAATCTTCTCTTACATTTTCACAATTTTAAAAATCGTTCTACGATTCATTTGATGCTGTTCCTCGCTGCACGTGGACTTTTTATTGCCTTCACACTCACAGTCATTCACCAACTCAGACTCACCATATCCCTTTCCGTAAATACGCGTCTTATCAATACCTTTACTAATGATGTATGCAGCACTCGACTTTGCTCGGCGATCCGAAAGCTTCTCGTTGTAAGACTTCGATGCGCGGCAGTCTGTATGAGAACCTAATTCAATCACCATGCTTGGATACTCTTGCATCACCGCTACAATCTTATCCAATTCTACTGCTGCATCAGGACGAATAAAATCTTTGTCTTTATCGAAATAAATCGGATTGATTGCGACCATTTTACCTAAATCGCCTCCTACTTCCAATTTATTCATGTCAACTCTGAATTCAATATTCTTGCCTTTGACTACTGTTCCAGGCACTCGCTTCATCTCATTCAAGTAACCCTCTTTTTCCACATTCACAACATACTCATAAGAGTCTCCAACTTTCATTCCTTCCGCAGGCTTAGACAATTTACCTTCTGCATCCGTGGCAAACTCCCCAAAGTTTCCTTGTCCTCCGGCCTTCACTACTTTCACTTTTGCGCCTTCGATTGGCTTACCTGTAGCCTTGTCCAAAACCAAACCGATAATTTGCAAACCAGGGTCCATTTCCAGTTTCAAGTCCTTTTTCAAAATACTATTATTAGGATTCAAAGAAGATGTATTGATTTTTTGTAAATCATCATAATAATCTGTCTTCTTTCCTTCGAGCGAATAATCTTGCCCCTGTTCTACATTGAAAACATAAGAACCATCGGTACCAGTTTCTATTGTCTTAATGACAGCTCCTGATTTATCCTTCAGAGCAATCATTGCGTTCGCAAGTGGTAGCCCTGTGTTTTTATCATAAGCAATACCTTCTACGCGATATCCAGGCTTTATTGGAGTAATAACTTTTACTGAATAAATATCATCACTTCCCTTTCCACCCGCTCTATTCGACGAAACGTATCCATAATTCTGTTCTTGATCTAAGATGAATGCGAAGTCATCAGCAGCTGAATTGAGTGGTGTTCCCAAATTAAACGGTGCAGAAAATCCATCACCTTGTGCACTCGCTGCAAAAACATCCAATCCACCCAAGCCAGCTAGTCCATTGCTTGAGAAAAAGAGCATACCTGTGGAATGAATAAATGGAAACATTTCATTTCCTTCTGTATTAATACTTGTGCCCAGGTTAACAGGTGTTCCATAAGTTCCATCATCATTCACAGACACTTTCCAAATATCTGTGCCGCCAACACCTCCTGGCATATCACTTACAAAGTAAAGTGTCTTTCCATCCGCGCTCAATGCTGGATGACCAACGCTATATTCATCACTATTGTAGGTAAAATTCTCTTCCTCCGACCAATTCTCTCCATCATACTTACACTTGAAGACTTTCAAATTATTCACTCCCGCCGCATCCTTTCCAAATTTCTTTTGAAAATAATTATTCCTTGTAAAATACATCGTCTTACCATCCGCACTAAATGTGGTTGGTCCTTCATGATAGCGCGTATTTATTTTCTTCCTGAAATTCGATGCTTCTGTGATTTGTTGATCACCATCTTTTGCACCCACGTAGATATTCAAGAAAGGCTCGTTATTCCAAGAGTGGACACGACGAACACTATTTCCTGAACGACCAGATGTCGCAAATACAATCTTATCGTTATAATAAGCGGTACCGAAGTCGGCGAGAGATGTATTTACATCCAAATTCTTCAGCATATACCTCGGCTCTTCACTTCTTATTTTCAAGATAGCTTCACGATTTGCTGAATAATTTTGAGAACGCAAGTCATCTTTGTTCTCTCTGGAGAATTCTTGCATTACGCGATCACTTTCTTCCCATTTGCCGACCCAGCGCAAACACTGAGCGTAGTTATATTTCTCTTCGGCACTTGCCTTTCCTTCGCTATAACGCTTTGCAAACCATGGCTCGGCTGACGTAAGATCACCCATCTTATAATAGGAATCAGCCATATTTTTAATATCTTCTTCCGAAGCCAAGTTTTGATCGGCCAAACTCTTGTAGGCTTGCGCGGCAGATGCATACGCTAGGTCACGATAATAGCGATTTGCTCTGCTCTGCTTCGCAGTCTGGGAATACGTCGCACCACTTATCCCAATCAACAATATGAATATGATAATCCTTTTCATAGTCCTTAAAAATTAGAAGTAACGTGGTGATTTTAATTTGTTATCTTTAAATAAGAAGTCATACATTAACATGAATTCAAGAGATCCATTGTTGACCTGATTCAATTCTGATGTCGTAAAGTCCCACGAAACACCCGCACGGAATTGTTCGTTTACATTAAAGCCCGCCAATACACTAAATGAATCTTGAATGCGGTGAGCCAGACCAACACTGAAACGATCATTGAACAAAGCTTCCAATGTTACATCCAAAGATGATGGTGCATTTTCAACAACTTTAAACTGTGTGGTTGGCTTCAACTTAATGCTATTACTAACAGGTAAAATCAAACCTCCGATGAAGAAATAGTGGCGCTTATCTGTGACGTCACGTGTATCACCATCCACTGTTGGAATATTACTTTCAATCATCTTTGGAATTCCAATTCCTACATACCACTTATCAGAGTTGAGATAAGTTCCAAATCCAATATTAGGCAATACCGAATTCTCCAAACCATTCCCTGTAATATTTGGATCGTCGGGCTGCGTGGTATTCAAATCGGCAATCCTAGGTTGGAATAACTTAACGCCTCCTTTCAATCCAAACGACCAGCGTATGTTTTCTGTAAGATTGAATCTATAGGCAAAATCTCCATAGAACATGGTCTGTGTGATTGGTCCTATTCTGTCATTCACGGCAGAGAAACCAACATTCAAACTCTTGTTTCGAAGAGGTGTATGCAAATAGAATGTTTGTGAAGTCGGAGCTCCATCCAATCCGATCCATTGATTGCGATGAAGCAATCCTACCGTGAGCGCATCCCTGCTACCAGCATAAGCCGGATTCACATAGATCGTGTTGTACATATAATGAGTGAACTGCGGATCCTGTTGAGCCGATGCCATCATCGGAATCATCAACAGAACTAAGATATATTTTTTCATGTGTCTCATTTGCTTAATTGATTTATTCGATGATGTTTTATTCTGATACATTGCTATTTACGAATATGTAACCACTCATGATTTCATTTTCGCCATCTGCTTTCTTAAACTCTAACAGATAGAAGTATGTACCTTCTGGAACAAAGCCGGAACGTCCGTTACCATAATTTTTACCATCCCAAACATTGGTCACATTATCATAATTCTCTGATTCAAATACTATGTTACCCCATCTATTAAATATCTTGATGGTATTGTCTGCGTGATTCTCAATTCCTGTAATCACTAGGAAATCATTGATACCATCGCTATCTGGAGTAATCGCTTGCGGTACGGTCACATCTTTGATACAATCAGCATCATTTGGATCACATGGGTCTAGTGGGTTAGAGCCATTTGGTACTTCATCACCATCATTGATTCCATCACCATCAGTATCTGCAATCAAAGGATCTGTTCCCAATGCTTGTTCTTCTTCATTGGTAAGTCCATCATCATCACAGTCATTGGTTGGAAGTGCATCTGCATTAGGATCACATGGATTGAGCGGATTGCTACCAGCTAATACTTCGTCACCGTCTTCTATTCCATCACCGTCAGTGTCAGGATTTAAAGGATCAGTGCCAATAGTAGCTTCTTCACCGTTTGTCAAATCATCGTTATCACAGTCGTTCGTGGCGAGTGCATTCGGGTTTGGATCACATGGATTCAATGGATCGCTGCCGCCGTTCACTTCATCACCGTCAT
>CAYRZQ010000061.1:0-17855 GCA_964428835.1 uncultured Comamonadaceae bacterium
AAGGCGCTTTAATCCTGAAAAAACAATGGGGTGGTGGGCAATAATGGTATTGATGCCTTTTTCAATGGCTTCGTCCACCACGGCTTCTGTGCAGTCGAGGCTTATGAGCGCGCCATTGGCTATCGCTTCGGGGTTTCCTACCAAAAGACCGCTGTTGTCATAGCTTTCCTGAAATGTAAATGGAGCTTTGTTTTCAAGAAATGACAGTATTTCGCGGATTTTCATACTTTACTCTTTTTCTTTGCTGCCGCCGAAGTTAAATAAGATGAAGCCACTAACCATCATTCTTTATCCATTTAGTATGCTCTATGCGGGCATTCTCTGGTTGAGGCATGGTATGTACAATCGCGGAATACTTAAATCTCACAAGGGAGCCATTCCAACTGTCGTGGTCGGAAACCTCAATCTCGGAGGAACAGGGAAGACTCCACACGCTTTGATGTTTTCTAATTTTATCAAAAAAAATTATGATCTAGCCCTGCTATCCAGAGGTTATGGCCGCAAGTCAAAGGGCTTTTTTAAAGTGGATGAAAAAGGAGAACCTGAACAGTTCGGCGATGAACCTCTGCTGCTTTCTGCCAACTTGCCCGATGTACCCGTATTCGTATGTGAAAATAGAGTAGAGGGCATCAACCAAATTGCTCAAATCTCGCCACAAACAGAAATCGTACTACTCGATGACGCCTATCAACACCGTGCCTTGAAAGGGGACATCCAAATTCTATTGACCGATTTTCACCAGCCGTTTTTTAAAGACTATCTCGTTCCAGCTGGCAATCTGAGAGATATAAAGAGCCGGTGGAAGGCTGCGGATTTTATTTTCGTCACCAAATCTCCCAACGAACTTACTGAAAAACAGAAGCTTGAGTGGCTTTCAAAGTTTCCTGAGTTGTCTGGTAAACCTATCTTCTTCAGCTACCTAGTATATGGCTCAGCTCGAAGGGTTTATGGCGATGAAAGGTTGTCTTTCAAACCAAATTCTGTATGTGGTTTGTCAGGGCTCGCCAATAACAAGCCTTTCAAGGAGTATTTGGAAACCAGCTTTTCTCTTAAAAAATTCAAATCTTACCCCGATCATCATCATTTTAGTGAGCAAGATGTTACCGCCCTTAGGTCGGAATTTGGTACCTTCGCAGACCCATTTGACGTGGTAATGATGACTGAAAAGGATGCCGTAAAATGGAAAAACTTGCAAGAGGCAAAAGACCTTCCTCTATTTTATATCCCCATCGAAATCAAAGTACATGAGGACAAAGGAAAAAATTGGGAAGAAGTATTGTCGGATTTGCTTAAAAAAATTAAGAAAAGAAAGTGAGCAGCGTTTACGATAAATACGAATTAGTTGTTGGACTTGAAGTGCACATGCAACTTCAAACAAAAAGCAAGGCATATTCTGCTGATTCAAATCAGTATGGTAGCCTCCCCAATACCAATGTAAATCCAATTACTCTCGGTCACCCAGGAACTCTTCCACGGGTGAACAAGAAGTCAATTGAATACGCAATCCGATTAGCGGTTGCCTGCGATATGCAAGTGAATCGCAATGTTTATTTTGCAAGAAAAAATTATTTCTACGCCGACCTTCCAAAGGGGTATCAAATCACTCAGGATAAAACTCCCATCTGTACAGGCGGATATATTCCAATCAAAACAGAAGATGGAAAAGAAATAAAAATCAATATCACACGTGCTCACCTCGAAGAGGATGCCGGAAAATCAATGCACGACCAGGACCCGTTTGATACGTTGATAGACCTCAATCGTGCTGGTGTGCCGCTGATTGAAGTGGTGAGCGAACCAGATATTCGTTCGTCGAAAGATGCATACAGTTATCTCACAGAATTGCGCAAATTGATTCGCTATCTGGGCATCTGCGATGGCAACATGGAAGAGGGTTCAATGCGCTGTGATGCCAACGTAAGCGTGCGATTGAAAGGTGCTGAAAAATTTGGCACTCGTTGCGAAGTAAAGAACATGAACTCTATTCGCAACGTGCAACGAGCCATCGACTATGAGATGAAACGTCAAATTGACATCATCGAAGCGGGTGGTGTGATCGTTCAAGAGACGAGGAGTTTTGATGCGACCAATGGCACTACGTTTAGTTTGAGAAGTAAGGAACTGGCGCACGATTATAGATATTTTCCAGAGCCTGATTTGCAACCGCTCGAAATCTCTCTTGATGAAATAGAGAGAATCAAAAGTTCTATGCCTGCTTTGCCTCATCAGCTATTCAAAAAATATACAGCTGAATTTGGTTTGTCGGAATACGACGCAACCATGCTCACCAATGAAAAGGAAATCGCGATGTGGTACGAATCATTGATTCAACACACATCGAATTATAAAGCTGCTTGCAATTGGTTGATTGGCCCGATCAAGGCGTATTTGAATGAAAATGCCATAGACATCGAAGATTTTAAAGCGACACCATCGCAGATTGCTGGAATTATTGCATTGGTGGAGGGCGGCAAGATTAGCGCATCTGCAGCAGCAGAAAAAATACTTCCGATTCTCGCAAAGGATGCAGCCAAGAGTGCACAACAAGTGGCCGAGGAGTTGAATCTCATCCAAGATGCGGGTGAAGACGAAATCAAAAACTTCGCTCGCGAAGTGCTCGCAGCGTGGCCTGATAAAGTAGAGAATTATAAAAAAGGAAATAAAGGAATGCTAGGTCTTTTTATGGGTGAACTCATGAAGAAGACAGGTGGCAAAGCCAATCCGAAAGTAGCATCTTCTATTATTCAAGAATTACTTAACGAAGCATAATGAAGTTAATCACGACATCGGCCATCGGCCTTTTGTTTATCGCTCTGGCTGCCTGCACTCAAGGTGGCAGTGCATCGATCAAGGGAAAAATTACTGGTGGTGAAGGACAAACAATTTATTTAGAGCGTTTAGTCAACAATCGCTGGGGTAGAACGGATAGCACCGTTATTGCCGCCGACGGCACATTCAACATGGTACCGCAACAATCGCTGGAACTTGATTTTTATCGCGTTGTTCTTAGCGATCGAGATTTTGTAGTGTTGATTGCCGATAGCACTGAGTCAGTTGAAATAATTGGCGAAGCTGGAAGCCTCAACGGAAAAGCGAATGTGAAAGGTTCGGAACAAACGCTATCACTTCGTGAGTTTGAAAACTCGGTAGAGAAGTTCTTTACCGATGAAGAAAATACGCTTTTGGCGTTGCAAACAGAACCAACACCAGAGAAACAAGCGCAGTTGAGAGAGCAGGTGATGTCAATCAGAAAACAACGTTCGGAGCACATCAAAGGTTGGTTGCAATCAAATAGTTCAACACCTCCAGCCTTGGCTATCGTTCAGATGCTGGATCCAAAGGCTGAGCAAACTACTTTCAGAAAGGTATTGAATGATCTTAAGCCTGTAATGGGTCACAGTATGCATTACAAATTGCTCAAACAACAAATTGATCGCTATGCTCTTCAAGGCCCTGAACCGCAAGACGATGGCACACCTCCGGGGGCTAAAATCTCAATTGGAAATCCAGTGCCTGATATCGTAATGCCCGACCCAAAAGGTAAAGTACGTAAGCTTTCTGATCTCAAAGGAAAAGTAGTGCTCATCGACTTTTGGGCATCATGGTGCGGTCCATGCAGAAGAGAAAACCCCAACGTAGTTGAAGTTTATAATAAGTATAAAAAAGACGGTTTCGAAGTATTCAGTGTATCACTTGATAAAAGTGCTGAGCCTTGGAAACAAGCCATTGATCAAGATAAACTCACTTGGCCTAATCATGTAAGCGATCTCAAATTTTGGGAAAGCAAAGCAGCACAAGATTATGGCGTACACAGCATTCCGTTCCCTGTCTTGATCGACAAGGAAGGAAAGGTTATTGCATTCGGCAACAACATAAGAGGGCCGATGCTGGAAAGTAACCTAAAACAGATTTTTGGTCGCTAGCCGACCTTTTTAGTAACTGTTGAAAGACCGCATCATTCGAAAGGATGGTGCGGTTTGTTTTTTTGTAACTTTTCACCCTGTTTGGCGTCAGATGCCAAACATGAATTCCTTAACCTCATGAGAAAATTATTCATCATCTTCTTCGTGTTGCTGACCTCTTGGGCATCAGCACAAAACAAAACGCCTTACTTTCAACAAGAAGTAAACTCTACGATCAATGTAAAGCTGGACGATAAGAATCACTATTTACATGGTGATATCAGCATTGAATATATCAATCAATCGCCTGATACTTTGCGCGAATTCTTTATGCACCTCTGGCCGAATGCTTATAAAAATGAAAAAACAGCGTTGGCAAAGCAAATGGCTCGCGATGGAAACTTTTTTCTCTACTATTCAAAAAATAAAGATCGCGGAGGCATCGATTCACTGGCTTTCACAATTGATGGACAAAGTGCTTCATTCGAGTTCTTCAAAGGATTTGAAGATATTGCACAACTCAAACTCAATAAACCAATCTTACCTGGTGAGCGCATCACTATCAAAACTCCTTTCCGAGTAAAACTTCCGAGCGGTTCTATCTCACGCCTCGGTCACGTGGGTGAGAGTTATCAAATCACTCAATGGTATCCAAAGCCAGCAGTGTACGATCGCGATGGATGGCATCCAATTCCCTATTTGACTCAAGGTGAATTTTACAGTGAATTCGGAAAATTCGATGTGAGCATTACTCTCCCTGCCAACTATACCGTGGGCGCCACTGGGGACTTGCAGACTGCATCTGAAATAGAGCGCTTGAACAAGCTTGCTCAAGAACCAATATCATCGAACAAAAGCAATGAATTCCCTGCAAGCGCTACGGAGACAAAAACACTGAGATACACTCAAAGCAATGTTCACGATTTCGGTTGGTTTGCTGATAAACGCTGGATCGTGCGTAAAGGCAGTGTCGTATTACCCAATACAAATCGCGAGGTAACGACATGGGCGATGTTCACGCCTGCTAATACAGTTGCTTGGCTAGAAGGAATTGAATATATCAACGATGGTCTTTATAACTACTCATTGTGGGCTGGCGATTATCCATACAATCAATGCACTGCAGTGGATGGAACCATCTCAGCAGGTGGAGGTATGGAATACCCCAATGTCACGGTGATTGGAGATGCAGGAAATGAATTTCAATTGGCTACGGTCATCATTCACGAAGTAGGACACAACTGGTTTTATGGAATCTTGGGTAGCAACGAACGCAGCAACGGTTGGATGGATGAAGGTATCAACTCATTCCTCGAAACATTAACACTAGAGTGGAAATACAAAGACCCCAAAATTTACAATGGTATCATGGAAAAAAGAATGGGCCAAAAACTCAATTTGGAAAAATATCCATTGAACTACCAAAACGAGGTGATGTACAATTTCGCTGCACGCTACGGAAAGGATCAACCGATTCAAACACACAGCGCAGACTTTACAGGAATGAACTACGGTTCGATCATGTACAAGAAGACAGGTCTTTCTTTCAATTATCTAAAGAATTATTTGGGAGACGACCTATTCAAACAATGCATGCATGCATATTTTGAAAAATGGAAATTCAAACATCCAGGTCCTGATGATATACAGCAAGTATTCGAAGAAACCTCTAAGCGCGATTTGGATTGGTTTTTCAATGATGTCATCAAAACGGACGGAGTAGTGGATTACAAAGCCGAAGGATTCAAGATGAAGGGTGATAAAGCAATGTTGAGCGTGTTCAATGCAGGAGATATTGCAGCGCCCTACAGTGTGACCATCATGCGCGATACATTGGAGCTTAAGACTATGTGGATTGATGGCTTTGAAGCGGGAGACTGGAGGACCATTGAGATACCCGATGTAAAAAAAGGCGATCACTTGGTCATCAACAAAGAAAAAGGTTCAATTGATGTGGATCGTGGCAACAACAATATTCGTACTCAAGGCATATTAAAAACGCGCGAGCCATTGCGATTTGATATTGGTACTGGTTTGGATGATCCAGAATCAACACGCCTCTTCTGGATTCCTTTGGTGGGTTGGAATGAATATGACAATTGGATGCCCGGTGTGTCACTTCATAATAGAACTGTACCTGGAAGAAAATTCGAATTTGCATGGACTCCCATGTATAGCATCACCAACAATCGTTTGAATGGATTTGCTATGGCTGCCTTGAACGGTCGCCGCGCTAGAGTGGGGGTGAGCTCACAATCATTTACCGCTGAGCAGTCAAGCTTTACAAATGCACTTACGCTTATTCCAATTTCAAGCACTATTGAAAAAATATACTATCAAGTAAATCCATTTATAGAATATCAATCAAGAACGGTGACCTCCATCAATCCCTGGAGTTTGAAATTAAGATTGGATGGGTTTGCTGTTAGAGAGACTTTCAACACGAATATTAATGATGGCGAGAGAGAGTTCTCATCAGATAATGATTTCTTCGGTGCAAGAGCTTCCGCAGTAATTTCTAAGAAGTGGATTGGAATCAACTTAAAAATCAATCCATCATTGGATTACTTTGCTGGTGATGATGACGAAATGGGCGGTATGGCTCGCCTTCGTGTTGATGCTGATTTCGTCTATCATAAGAGAAAGAATAAAAAGATTTATGTTCGCGCTTTCTCGGCTAATTCTGATTTGTTGGAATCGTTCAACACAATTCTTCCAATCGGTTTCGGCGGTACAAGAGGTGTACAAGATTATTTCTACCAGAATTTATTCATGGGAAGAGGTGAAACCTCTGGACTATTAGGCAATCAAATCATCGATAACCAAGGCGGTCTTTTCACTCCATTCGGAATCTCTAACTTCGCGAACTCCACTGATTTCAATTCTATTCAACTTGAAATAGATGCTCCGATTGGCTTACCTATCAGTGCTTGGGGTACCTTTGGCTTCGATTCGGATGGCAACACCGGATACACAGCAGGATTGGGCTTGCCGATCGTACGTGATATCTTCCAGATTTACGTCCCTCTATTATTCAGTAGCGACATAAATGATATATTGGATACAGGCGATTTTGGATGGCAAGATCACATCATGATGCAAATCAACTTGGACATGATGAACCCATTTGAACTCATAAAAAGATTGAATTAATTTGGAAGAAAAGAAGAATATATATTTCGCATCAGACTTTCACCTCGGAGTGCCCAGCTTCGAGGAAAGTCTGGTGAGAGAAAAAAAGATAGTGAGATGGCTGGATAGCATTAAAAATGATGCTGCCGAGATTTTCCTCGTAGGAGATATTTTTGACTTTTGGTTTGAATATAAAAGAGCCGTACCTCGCGGCTTTACAAGACTTCTAGGAAAAATTTCTGAAATCACAGATGCAGGAATTCCTGTTCATGTATTCACCGGAAATCATGACATGTGGATTTTTGATTATTTGCCTCAAGAATGCGGTGTTAGCCTTTTTCGGGAGCCGATCGAACGTTCATTCGGTAATAAGTCTTTTCTTATTGGTCACGGAGACGGCCTTGGTCCTGGTGATTACGGATATAAGTTTTTGAAAAAAGTATTTGCTTCCAAGATCTGTCAATGGTTGTTTGCTCGTATTCACCCTAATCTTGGAATCTGGATTGCCAATAGAAGCAGTGGTTATAGCAGAAGCACAACAGGAGATAAGGATAGAATTTTTCTAGGCGCAGATAAAGAATGGTTGGTGATCTACTGCAAAGAGTATTTAGAAAAAAAACATAAAGACTTTTTTGTTTTTGGCCATCGTCACATGCCTTTGGACATTCCATTAGCCGAGAATAGTCGCTATATCAATCTTGGAGAATGGATGCATCATTGCACCTATGCAGTATTTGATGGAGAAAGACTTGAGCTAAAAAAGTTTGAAGGTTAAAACTGACTTCCCCTTTCGAGACCATATTCAAAAACCTTTCTCCAGCCTTTCCAATCACCGTCTTCTGTGAGCGTTTCATTATGCCACAAGGAGATAAAATCACCCTCAAACTTTTGAATGTTAGAAATTAGGTGGTCTAGTTTGGCAATGGCTTCATCTGGAGTGAGTTTCATGTATCTCCTCATCGTCACATCCATGGCTACAAAAGGATGAACAGTTAGATTGGAACACTCATTCTTTTTTAAATCAAACCATAAGAAAGGTCTTGTAGTACCAGCTCTAAAACCCACTTGCTGAGCGTAACCAAGTGAATAATCATGTTCTACTCCTGTCGCTTTTAACAAGCGATAGGTTGTTCTAAACTTGAGCATGAGATAGTGCTGACGGCTATGTTTCACCTGCTTTCCCCAAATGCCTTCGAGACGGGATTTCTCCTTTAGCATGGTGTTGTAGCGCCTGTAGCTTGCCACACCTGGGTGAATTCCAAGTGTACTTGTCTTGCCAATCTTTTTGATTAGATCTCGCAATCCCCCACTGGTATGAGGAAGACCTTTATCATAGTTGCCAAAGTCAGCTAGCAGAAAGAAAAATATCGAATCACAATTATATTTTTTATGTGTACTGAGAATATAATCGTAAGTGTCGTATGCATCAGGCTTACCACCAATCAATACACTCAGGCGATTGGATAAATTCTTGAATTGAAATTTGATAATATCTTTTACGATACCGCCTGCAGTGCGATATGTGCCCTTGTGCTTAAATGCATAGGCACTATCTACATCAATGGTTGAAATAAATCTCGCATTTCTTTTCGCAAAAGAGACGGAAGGCCAGCGTTGTTGAAGCTCGGCTCGAAATGCCCACCTCCACTCATCCACTATAGGGCGCTCTAAAACTTCCAGACTATTGAATATGCTCAAATCTGGAGTATATCGCCCCATATCGTCTCCCTCAAACTTCCAATATTCTTCATATCTCGTAAGAGCAAAGAAAACCGCGCTGAAAAAGTCGAATTTTATCCCTTCACTTGAAACAAAAATTATTGGCAAATTATTCCATCTTCCAGTAGGAACCTTGATGCGATGAAAGTCACTGTACTCTAAAATTCCAGCTGGATAAATATGAATGAAATCCTTCTTCTCGAGGGGCGTTTTGGTATAAGCTATTTTGGGACCATTAAAGTTTAGGAAACTATCCAAATCAGAAGTAAACTCAATTTCTCCATTATAGCCATCGAGACCATTCTGAACAGCATATCGCAATCGAGGAGTTATTTGTTCTGAGTATATCAGCATTAGTTCTTAAGGAATTCGATTATCTTAGAACAAATAAACAAAGCGGAATTTCCATCACCAAAAAAACTTGGCCAATTCATTGAGCTTCGGTTTTTCATTAAGATTCCAAGGGCTTCAACGATTTGATCTTTATTAGCGCCGGCCAATCGTGCGTTGCCGTTTTCAACCAGCTCTACCCATTCGGTTTGTTCGCGCATGATTACGCAAGGCTTCTTGAAAAAGAACGCTTCCTTCTGCACGCCGCCGCTATCGGTAATTACAAAATCGCAATTACTTTCCATTTCAATCATCTCAACAAAAGACAGCGGTTCGACAATTTTAATTCTATTTGCCGCTGTCAGAATGGCTTTATGCTCCTCTCCGAGGCGATGCAACGTCCGGGGATGAAGTGGAAGGATAATTTCACTATCAAAAGAAATGGTGATTTCCCTCAATGCCTCTAGTATGTTTTTTAAGTTTGAGGCATCGTCAGTATTGGTATCTCTGTGAATAGTGCAGAGACCGAATTTTTTACCTTCTAAATCAAACTTCTCCCTAGCTGCATTACCAGCCCTTTGCGCGAAATAAACCGAGTTGTCGTACATAATATCACCACAGTGAAAAACGGCGGGCCGATCGAAACTCCAGGGAGCAGATTGATGTTTGATTCCCTCTAACTCTAGATTTTTTATGCCTTGTAATGTTGGTGAAAAAAGCAATGAGGAAACGTGATCACACATTACTCGATTGATTTCTTCAGGCATTTTTTTATTAAATGATCTCAAGCCCGCTTCTATGTGAATGACAGGTATATGCAGCTTGGACGCTGCGATAGCACCAGCGAGTGTGGAATTGGTATCACCATAAACAACCACGGCATGATGTTTTTTTTGAAGAAGAATTTGCTCAATTCCATCTATCATCATTGCTGTTTGCTTACCATGACTGGCGCTTCCTACATTGAGTTGATAATTGGGCTGCGGAATCTCAAGTTCTTCAAAAAATACAGAAGACATATTTGCATCGTAATGCTGACCTGTATGAAGCAGGTCTTCGGTTATTTCACCGCTAAAATGATGCTTGATTGCTCTGGAAAGCGCGGCTGCTTTAATGATCTGCGGACGCGCCCCGATAATAGTGAGTATATGAATCATTGGTTATCTAAAATGCCTTCATCGGCGAAGCTAAAATAGCCATGAGAAGCTATTATCAGATGATCTAGTACAGGAAGTTCTAAATCAATTCCGCATCGTCTGAGTTTTTGAGTAATTTTTCTGTCTTCTTGACTGGGCTGCAAATTACCACTGGGATGATTATGCGCCACGATGATCGCACTTGCTTTTTCTTCTAAAGCCCTAGCAAACACTTTCTTAGGATCTACTATCGTGCTATGCCAACCTCCTTCGGAAATTTTTCGAAGCGAAAGCACTTGATTGTTGCGATTCAAATTCATCAGCCAAAACTCTTCATGCGCCAGGTCTCCAAGATTTTGAATAAAATATTCGAATACATCTCGGCTTGATTCTATTTTCTTCTTTTGCCTAACTTCCAAAGATCTACGGCGCCGGCCCAATTCAAACGCTGCTACCAAGGTCACTGCTTTTGCTGGTCCGATGCCCTTTATTTTACATAAATCCGAATATGGCATGCGCGCTAATATGGCTAAGTCGTTGTTGCCAAAGGTGAGGATTTTTCGAGCTAAAACATCCGCTCCTTCCGATGCACTTCCGCTGCCCAGCAATATCGTAATTAACTCAGACTCGCTTAGAGCGCTGGGGCCTTTCTCGATCATCTTCTCTCGCGGTCTGTCCTGCTTTGACCAAGATTTTATGGATTGTGTCATGGGTGATTTTTACCCAAAAATAAAAAGTCCCTCACGGGGAGGGACTTTTCATATATTCAAGAATATTCTTAGTTCAAACCATTCACATAAGTTGACAAACCACTCTTCAAGTTGGCTGCCTTATTCTTATGGATAACATTGTTCTTTGCCAGCTTATCAAGCATTGCTACCACTTTTGGCAAAAGGGCTGAAGCCTCTTTCTTTGTAGTAATTGAACGCAACTTGCGAACAGCGTTACGCGTAGTTTTGTGGTAATACTTATTTCTCAAACGCTTAGCGTCGTTAGAACGGATTCTCTTTATTGCTGACTTATGATTTGCCATTGTCTCAAAAAATTGGGTTGCAAATATACGATATTTTTTAAATCTACAATCAAAAATCTCTTTTTTGTTGATTTGGAGAACTTTTTCTTGTTTCTGTCGTAAAGATAATAGTTATTGCGCATACTAAACTTGTGAAATACACCACCCTAAAATATCTCTGGACAGCCACCTTCATGTTGATTTTGAGCAGTTTCTTCGCTCAGGACATGCAAAAGGTGAATGGCTATAAGCGCATACTCGAACGAGATGTGTCCGATTCTTTATTCATGAAATTGAATATTGATATTGCAGATGAGTTCATCTTTAATACCCCCGATACTTCACTGTATTATACTTTAAGGGCTTTAGAACGAGCTACCAAAGTGAAAGATTCGGTGATGATGGCCAAGTCGGAAAATTATCTCGGTATAATTCAATATAGCCAAGGCTATTTACTAACGGCTTTGGAGCATTATCAAACTTCTCAGTACATATATAAGGCAATAGGTGATAAAAGTGGAGTAGGCAAGGCTTCCAATAATATCGCCATCGTTTATACCAATCTCGGTGAGCACGAAAAGGCCATCAAAATTTATGAGGAGGCCTTTCAAACGAACCTTGAGCTAAACTTGATTGATCAGGCAGCTTCCAATATTTTCAATATTGCTGCCGCTCACATCAACCTCGAACAGTATGATAAAGCTCGGGCCAAGCTCAAGCAACTTGAGGAATTCAACAAACTCTCACCGACGAGTATCGACCCATGCTTTTTGATGAGCGATGTTTATATCCATGAAAACAAACTTGATTCAGCGCTTACTTGCCTCACAAAGGCCTATGATTTGTCCGTGGAGCAGGGGGATGAATTCTTCTTGGCAAGCGTGATTCTTACAAGGGCCGAAGTTTACATTCAGTTAAAAGATTATGAAAAGGCCAATGCCAATCTGGACGAAGCAAAACTGATCATTGAAAAGAATAGCTTTAATGAAATGATGCTTCAGCTACTTGATATTCGTGCGAGACTCGCCGCGAGTTTGGGGCAATATCAAATAGCCTACGATTTGAATAGAGAATATCAAAACTTGAAGGATAGCTTGGATAAAATGAATAATTTTAATCGTATATCCGAGCTGAATGCAAAATACGAATCTGAAAAGCGTGAAGCAGAAATAGCCAAGCAGGCACAAGTTATCGATCAAAAAAATTCTCTCTTTAAAATTTCAGCCGTAATTGCCGTGGCGTTGCTGTCGCTGCTTGGCGTGATAGCGTTCAACTTGAATCGCAAAAAGAAAATGAATAAACTCCTTAAGGAGCAGAATAATGAAATCAAGAGACAGCGCCATAAAGTAATTTCTTCGATTAACTACGCACGACGAATCCAGCGTTCAATACTGCCTGTAGAAAACCATCTACAGCAATATCTACCTGATAGTTTTATTTTCTTCAGACCTCGAGACATCGTGAGCGGTGATTTGTATTGGCATCAGTGGATTGACGACCGTCTCTACATCGCCGCCATAGATTGTACTGGACATGGTGTGCCAGGCGCATTCATGTCATTGATCGCGAACTCGAGTATCAATAAAACGATCAACGAGCTCAAACAACGCGAGCCGCACGACATTTTAATGTGTCTTCACAATGAAATTATTCAGATTCTAAATCAGGAAAGAGATCCACAAAATGCTCAAGATGGTATGGATATTAGCCTTTGTGCAATTGATTTTCAAAAACGAATCATCAAATTCGCAGGAGCCAATCTCAGCATTTACATCTCTTCAAATGGACAACTCGCGGAAATCAAAGCTGCTCCTGTCAGCTTAGGCGGTATTGTATTTGAAAAACAACTCACATCAGGTCAGAACCCATTTAAAACGGAGGAAATCCGATATCAAACTGGCGACTATCTATTCCTCTATACTGACGGAATGCTCGACCAAATGGGACATGACTCCAAGAAGTTTAATAAGTCACGCTTTAGAGATTTATTGACTGCAATCGCCGGCGAAAGCAAGCTGATCAAAGGTCAGGAAATTTGTCAAATCACTCTTGACGAATGGAGGGGAGAGAATACCCAGACTGATGATATTCTCATCATCGGAGCAAGACTAAAATAAGAAAGATTAATCTTTTATTTCAATTTCAAAAGGAATATCGAGCAAGCTTTTGAGCTCTTCTCCTTTCTCAATCATTAATTCATCATCTTTTTCTACGAGCCATTTTACCTTCACTTGTTGATGCTTTTTATAGCTTTCTTCAAAGATGGTAAGCATTTCAAATATGAAACGCCCTGATGATGAATTGAAATAATCCAACTTGAATGTCAAATTGGTTGACTTGCCATTTTGTGAAGTCACGTATTGCTTTGTGAAGTCAATCAATGGCTTAAAGAAGTTATATGCGTTTTCCGGTAATGATCGTCCTACAACAGAAAAGAAGCCTTCCCTGGGGTCGAAATGAACCTCGGGAGTGTCTTCTGTTCTTTCTATGTGTAGCATTTCTGTCATTATCGATAAAAAACAATTATCGGTCGAAATTAAAAACTAACTTTAATCGTAAACAAAAAACTTTCAGCATCGATTGGTTCAAAACTATGTTTTACGCCCAAACGCGCTGCTTTTACGACTTCTATAAGTCCGAGACCAGATTTATTCTTGTTTTCAAATTTTAGGCTGGCTTTCATTGCCGCCTTGTGGAGCTCTGCTAGTTCGTCTTTGTTTAAAGTGGTCAAATAATCCAGATTA
The DNA here is from genome assembly GCA_964428835.1 of uncultured Comamonadaceae bacterium. Taxonomy (GTDB): domain Bacteria; phylum Bacteroidota; class Bacteroidia; order Flavobacteriales_D; family Sanyastnellaceae; genus JAIXWP01. Next base: position 13,976 of record CAYRZQ010000061.1, read on the forward strand.
TCTGCCACCATGTGTTTATCTGCAGCGCTGAGAATGTTGCCACATTGTAGATACACATGATCGTCTAAAAGCCCTATCATGAAGATACCTTCTTTTCGTCCTTTTTCATCTGGACGAGAATGCTTACTTATGTTTTGGAGCAACTCAATTAAGACGTGCGCTACTTTGCGAGTCATTCCTGAGAGATTTTTTCCGCCACTCACATTCTGCTCTACAATATCCAATAAGGGTAGGATGCTCTTTTGTGAGAAGTCACCTTTGTAAAACAAAAGCGCATTCTCTTGATTCATTAACTTATATAGAGATTTTGTCTCTTCAATATTTTTGATGAGATCGCCTTGAATAAAGCTCACTTGCTGATGAAAGCGGGAATACTTATCGTTGACAGCTTCAAACTCGTAAACAAGTTTTTGTCCAGACTTTCGCGCGAGTTCTATTAAACCTAGCCCTGCGCCGCTTTTGCTGCTGAGTTCGTTTTCATTAAGTTGCTTTAAATAAAGCTCTTTAAGAGATGTGCTATCTAATGAGTTTACTTTTTCCACCCAGTCTTGAAGGGCTGCGGTTTCTGTGGTCAGAAGATGGTTAATGGAATTGATGACGACACCTTCGCTATCTATTCTAAAAGTGAATATCCCGTCGTCTTCCAAGGTTTCCAGTTCGGCGCTTTCCCCATGTTTTATGATGTTTTGAAAACATTCTACGAGTAGAAAGGAAACTTTTTTATTAACGTTTCCTGTCGTTCGATAAGTAGATCCTGCCGAAATATCAAGAATGGTACTGGTAAACTGTTCTGAAAATGCTCCACGATAGCAAAAAGTGCTTTCCTGACTTCTGAATCTATGAAATAGTTCGGTAATGGACTTAAAGTCCGCTTTGCCGCCGGAGTGAGGGTTCATAGAGCTATTGAAGGTATGGGTGGACATCAATTTTATATATGCTATCTCCTGTATACGGAATAACATTATAGAGGTTTCAATGTCACAATTTTGCTCCTAAAATATAAAAAGCCTGGTATTTGTGGTACCAGGCCTTCACTTTTTTTGAGTAGGTGATCAATGGTCTTGATCCACTGCGATCGTCGCCAGAAGAGCATGAGACTCAGCAACAATGTCTTTAATCCAGGAGTTGTCGATGTAGTGGATGATTTTCTCTCCAAGCTTTGCCTTGGATTCTGTTTCGCGAAGCTGGATGAGAATCAGGTCTTGATCCACATCGCGGGTAAATTTGATTTTTAAGGTCAGATCGGCCTTATTGCGCACCAAGATGTCATCGTCAAAAAGATGATAGGTGAGTTCTTTGGTGAGCTCTGCGAGCGGGTGCTTGAGCCCCTCTTCTACGATTTTGAGTTGTACGTTAACCATTGGAGTAGGATTATTAAGGATTAGATTTGCCGATTGATGAGAGATATGAATACATCCACACAGGCTTTATCACTTTTTTTGTCTTCTACGTCAGTCACTTACAACGTTACTAAGATAGTTTTTTTTCTTTTCCTTGTACTCAATTGTTCATATTTATTTTCTCAGGTGGTCAATATCGAACAGGCGCGAATTAGAATGGACACTACTGGTTGGGCGGGAATCGCCAACGGTAATCTGCAGTCTCAAAAGTATGAGAATCTCCTTTTTTCGGCTTCATTGCGTGGGGCAGTGCAACACCGTATTGATAGAAGAATATGGCTGTACCTTGCTGATGCTGGCTTTTCGGTAGCAGACAATGTTCAGTTCAACAATAATGCTTTGGCGCATGTGCGCTACAATTACATTCTCAATGATGTTTTCCAGTGGGAGACATTCACTCAAATGCAACAGAACAGGCTTTTAGGGCTTGATCGCAGAAACCTGTTGGGTTCAGGTCCGCGAGTCACACTTGCGGATTCAGAAAGGGCGAGGGTATATTTTGGGCTGCTGGGTATGTTGGAATTGGAGCGAGCCAAACCGGCACCGGGCACATTTATTTTTGGAAGAGCGAGTGGTTACTTGTCATTAAGTGTAAAAGAGCCTGGAAAATTCGCTTTTACAAGCACGACTTATTTCCAACCTGTGTTCGATAATCTTTTAGACTACCGCATTAGTGGACAGCATGCAATAGCCTTTGGAATTAATCAGGAGTGGTCGTTTAGAGTTGAGGTGACTCACTTTTATGATTCAAGGCCACCAGAAGGCTTTGTCAAAGGCACTTTCCAGAGCACACTCGGCGTGGCTTATGACTTCGGTAAAATGAAAAAGGCTTCCTAAAGGAAGCCTTTCATATTTTAGGAGTTTACACTCACCTGATCTGTAATCACTTCTACCTCTGTGCGCAGCAGGTCTTCCAAATTTTCCTGACGGCGAATTAGTTTGGCCTGCCCGTCGATTAATAGAACTTCTGCTGGTCTAAAACGCGCATTATAGTTGCTGCTCATGGTGATTCCATAAGCGCCCGCATTTTTGAAACATAAAACATCTCCTTCGTGCACTTCCGAAATTTTTCGGTCCCATCCGAAGGTGTCGGTTTCGCAGATATAGCCTACCACCGTATAAATGCGCATTTTGCCCTGTGGATTGGAAATATTTACTATTTCATGATATGAATCGTAGAGCATCGGACGGATGAGGTGATTGAGCCCAGAGTTGACGCCCACAAATACCGTTGCTGTCGTTTGCTTGATAACATTCGCCTTTACCAAAAAATATCCAGCTTCGCTGACGATGAACTTGCCAGGTTCAAACCAAAGCTCCAGCTCACGCCCATACTCTTTGCAGAATTCGAGAAAGCGCTCCGAAAGTGACTGTCCGAGTTCTTCAATGTCAGTGGTTACGTCTTCGGCCTTGTATGCTACTTTGAAACCGCTTCCAAAATCAATGTATTTCAAATCCGGAAAGTCTTTTGCTGCATCGAAGAGGATTTCTGCACCTTGAAGAAATACACCAGCATCCAGGATATCACTTCCGGTGTGCATATGGAGGCCACATACATTGATTTTGTAGGTGTTGATCACACGCAACAAGTGGCGCATTTGATAGACACTGATACCGAATTTAGAGTCGATGTGGCCTGTAGAAATTTTTGTATTGCCACCAGCGAGAATGTGCGGGTTCAAGCGAATAAAGCATGGCACGCTATTCCCGTATTCAGCGCCGAATTGCTCGAGGATAGAAATATTATCTATATTGATATGCACCCCAAGGCTCACGGCCTGTTGGATTTCTTCGAAGTCGACACAGTTGGGCGTGAAGATGATATCTGATGGCTTAAATCCAGCTTTCAATCCCAAGAGCACCTCATTGATGGATACGGTGTCGAGTCCCGAACCTTCGTTGCGAAGAAGTTTGAGAATATTTGAATTATTGAGCGCCTTGCAAGCATACATCAAGCGCACCTTTACCTGTTTGAAAGCAGATTTGAGGTGGTGGTAGTTGGAAATGATTTTTGAGCTGTCGTACACGTAGACAGGTGTTCCAAATTGTTGCGATGCTTGCTGAAGCTGTTCAATAATGTTTTCGTTCATTTTTTAATTTTAGAATGGATATTGACTAAAAACACAAAACCCTCCTATTGGGAGGGTTTGTTTGTTTCGTAGTCCGTAGGGGAATCGAACCCTTTTCCCTCAAATTCGGTCAACCCTCCTCAAAAGTCCTTATTTATTAGGGTTTTAAAGATGATGTCAAAAAATCATCACCTCAAAAAAACTCAAAATAACGCACAAATATACCTATTTAACCCACGTGGATTCCCACGTGATTTCGATATGAGTGCAAAAATCAGATACGAATTAGAATCGAAAACCAACCTGAAGGGTGAATCATTGATTCACCTCATCATGTCTTATGGCTTCAAAGAATATGACCCAAAGACAAAAAAGGACAGGTATCAATCATAGAAGAAAAGCACCCAGCAA
>CAYRZQ010000062.1:0-17408 GCA_964428835.1 uncultured Comamonadaceae bacterium
CAGAAGGATGAACAATTTCATTTTGATTTGGGAAAAAAATTGGCTGCGCTCCGCCGCAAAGGTTTTCTTGTGATCGGCTCTGGCAATATGGTACACAATCTCGGTATGCTCGCTTGGAACAAGCCAGATACTGGTTTTGATTGGGCCATTGAAGCTAATGAATGGTTTAAAACTGCCATCACTACCGAAAACTACAGTAAAATGGTGGGTTACAGAAATGTCTCAAAGGCTCTTCAATTAAGCATTCCAACGCCAGAACACTACCGCCCGCTGATGTATATTCTCGGTATGAAACAAAAAGATGAGCGTGTGACCTTCTTTAATGATTACACCACGATGGGTTCCATCTCCATGACCGGAGTGATGTTGGGGTAAAAAAAAACCGCCCCCATCGGTTAAGCAATGAGAGCGGCTTTGATGTATTAAATGGTAATCTAGTTCGTATTAATCTTCAACTCTTCACGACGCACAGCGTGCTGCTTGTCGTTGAGATTGATCTTGCCTTTGCTTCTGAAGATGAAGTAGTACTTGCTGAATCCATCATAAGGCTGAGGCGCTGCAAAGATTGGAATGAAGTTGTGTTCTTTACAGAATTGAACCAGCTGTGGACGGTTATGTTCATCGATGGTACCAATCTCGTCGATGAAGAGCGCGATTTTATTCTCTTCGCTGCTCACCGCAAGACGGTTGATGATGCTCATTACAATCACAAGACGAATCATACGGTCGGTACCATCTGATTCTACTTGTTCTTTCAAGTCCACGCGCTTGATTGTTCCTTTCACATTGAGGTGAAGTTCGATATCAAACAGATCTGTGAAATCTACAGACTTACCGCCATCGAGGTATTGATTCAAAATTTTCAAATCTTCGCCTGTTTCGAATTCGAACGCTAGCTGTGACGACAAGTTTTCAATCGACGCGATGCGCTCCAATTCATACAATACGCGCTTGTTGTCAACCAATTCAATCTTGAGCGATTCAATATTTGAAATACGTGTGCGCGCGAGGCTTTCGTTGAAGCGATTGTACACAAACGTTTTGAATTCTTCGTAACGCTTGCGAAGGTTGTATGCTGGGTTTGCAAATTGTGTAGAGATACTTCCCAACAATCCTTCGATACTGCGCTCTTTATCATTGATACAAGCGATTTCATCTTCCACATACTTGATGAATTCTGTTTCATCAGCGATGGCAGAATTTGTTTTGAATCGCAATTGGTCAAAGCTGCGGTCTTTCGAACCTTTGAGTGTTTCGCGGTCTGTATTTGCAAGGCGAATCTTCGCATAGATTTCATCGAGTGATTCATTGGTTTCATACTCCGTTGGAGTGATACCGAATTGCTCGATTTCTTGTTTGCGCAATTTCAATTCGATGATGCGCTCTTCAGATTTGCGCGTTTCCTCGCGGAGGCTATCAAGAAGATTTGTTTTTTCAGCAATCTCTTTTTTGAGTTTTTTCAACTCGTCTTCGAGACGATCGCGATCGTTCTTGAGCGCACGAAGCTCCGTTCCGAGTTCACTTGCTGTTTGCTCTAGTTCAGGCTTGCTGTCAATCTTACGAAGCTTTTCTTTTACTGCTTCGATATCGTCAAGAACTTTCTGAAGTTCTTTGCGCGTCTTGTCGATGTGAAGAGAAACGGCCCAAAGTTTTTCCAACTCTGCTTTTTCTTTTCTCAATTCAGCGAGTTCATCTTTGAGCACCTTTACTGAAGGCACATCGCGCAATTCCATTTTCTTTGGCAATTCAATTTCACCATCAAAAATTTTCAATGAACCATCTGCTTTGGTGATTTTCTTTTTCACCAATTTATCTGGCATCGACGCGAATTCGGCTGAGAAAATAGTGTTGAGCACTTTTCTCGTATCGTCATTATCAGTGATTTTTTGAATCAACTGATTGTCGTAGTTTTTGATTTGAGCCTCGAGGCGGTTGCACTCGTTGTCGAGTTTGTTGAGTTTGCCTTCAAGTTGCTTTCCATTGAGATTTTGGTTTTCTACCATGGTGATGCGCACTTCCGTTTCGCGGCGTTTTGCATCGAGGTTGATCAATGATTCTTCAAGGAATTTTTTATCTTCAAAACTATTGATGACATCAATTTGCGTTTGAAGTTGGATGAATTCCTTCTCACGAATTTCGATCTCTGTTTCTTTTTTACCAATCTCTCTGTTGAGCTCTTCCTGCTTTGGTTTGAGCTTTTCGTTCACTGTCACCAACGTCGACTGGAAGGTTTTCTCTTTTTCCAATCTGCCGCTGTCAAGCTCGTTTATTACGCCTTGATATTGCTTGTCAAAAGCATATACCAAATCGCTCACGATTCTGTTTTTCGCTTTGTAGAGATTCACTACTTCACGAAACTCTTCGAAGTCTTTTTGAATCGACTTGATTGTTCTGATCTCTTCATTGATGCGCAAGAGATCGTTGATGTCTTTTTTATTTTTCTGAGAAAAATTAAGACCTTCATGTTCGCGGTTGTCCGCGATAATCAAAGATTCCTTAAGCGTCTTGTTGGTGATCAATTTAGAATTGATCAAATAGCGATATACTTTAGAGAAGTTGTTGCTCAATCCGTCTGTACGCACGTTGTCTTCGAGCCATACTACTGCCTCGTTGCGTTTTCCACGTTGGTAAACGGCATTGAAAACTTCTGTTTTACTCTTATATAAATAGAGTTCTACGCCTTCTTTCTCCCAATTCTCTTGCACTTCGTCCCAACGGCGAATACGTTGTTGTTGGCCTTCTTTTTTGAAGAAATGTTCGTGGTTGTATTCACCATTGATGCGGTAGTATTCCAATTCGCCTTCGCTATCGCGCTTCACCATGATGCAATAGTTGCTACCTTTTTTGATTTCAAAAACGATGTAGCTCTGGTTGTGCGTAGGGAAGTAGTGGTGAATGGTCTCCTTGTCCCCGCGGCGTTGGCCCGAGAATGACATTTTACTTCCGTCCACCACGAAAAGGAAGTTGAGGGTATAAATCAATGTGGATTTACCAACGTTGTTGGGTCCCACAAGTTGGATAGAATCGCAATCATCGAGACGCATTTCTGCGTTTACGTAGGTGCTGGTGTTGATTCCTATGATGCGTGTGATCATGGTAAAATTCGTTTAGGTAATTTTAAAACGCGGTAACACACAAAACTAATCCCCCCACATCCCACCGACAAGGATTGTTGATGAATTGGGGAAAAAAAGAAAACTGGAGATTGGAGATTGGAAATTGGAGATTGGAATTTGGGGACTTCCAATTTCCAAAATCCAATTTCCAACTTCTAATTCCTAATTTTTTTCACCGCAGCAACGATATCCTTCACTCCTAGACCGTATTTTTCCATCAGTTGATCGGGGGTGCCGCTTTCGCCGAAGCTGTCGTTCACGCCAACGAATTCAATTTTTGTGGGGTGATGTTTGGCGAGGGCTTGAGCTACGAGTGAACCGAGACCACCGTTGATTTGATGTTCTTCAGCGGTCACTACAGCTCCCGTTTTCATGGCGCTCTTTACAATCGCCTCTACATCAAGCGGTTTGATTGTGTGAATATTGATGAGATCTACGCTGATGCCTTCGGCTTCGAGTGCTTTGGCGGCTTCTACTGCCTTCCACACCATGTGTCCAGTGGCGATCACTGTCACGTCTTTTCCTTCATGAATGTGCCACGCTTTGCCGATTTCAAACTTTTGGTCAGGGGCAGTGAAGGTTGGAACCTTCGGTCTGCCGAATCGGAGATAAACAGGGCCGTGATGCGCTGCAATAGCGATTGTAGCGGCTTTTGTTTGATTGAAGTCGCAAGGATTGATTACAGTCATGTTGGGCAACATGGCCATCATTCCAATGTCTTCGAGTATTTGGTGTGTTGCGCCATCCTCGCCAAGGGTAAGACCCGCGTGCGAAGCACAAATTTTTACATTCTTATCGCTATACGCAATGCTCTGACGAATTTGGTCGTAAACGCGACCCGTAGAGAAGTTGGCAAAAGTTCCAGTGAAAGGAATATATCCGCCAATGGTGAGACCAGCGGCCACGCCCATCATATTGGCTTCTGCAATTCCAACTTGGAAGAAGCGATCAGGAAAATCCTTTTTAAAAGCATCCATTTTAAGAGAGCCTATCAAGTCGGCACAAAGACCAACCACTTTAGGGTTGGATTTGCCTAATTCGTGGAGACCTTCTCCGAAGCCTGATCTAGTATCGTTTGAACCGAGTATTTGAAAATCTAACATGTCGTGGTAGTGATTAGGGATTAATAGTCGCCAAGTGTTTCTTCGAGTTGACCTAGAGCACTTGCTAATTCGGCGTCATTGGGAGCTACGCCATGCCATTTGTGTGTACCTTCCATAAAGTCCACACCCTTGCCCATTGCGGTAGTCATCAGGATCATTACGGGCTTTCCTTTTCCGGTAAGACCTTTGGCTTTTTCGAGACCAGCTACCACTTCAGACATATTATTTCCATCCATTTCCATCACTTCCCAGCCAAATGCTTCCCACTTGGCGCGGAGGTTACCGAGGCTCATCACCTTTTCGGTAGGACCGTCGATTTGTTGTCCGTTGACATCAATAGCGCTGATGATATTATCAATCTTGTGGTGCGACGCATACATTGCGGCTTCCCATATTTGTCCCTCTTGCAATTCGCCATCTCCGTGGAGCGTATAAACGAGATGAGGGTCGTTGTTCAACTTCTTAGCCTGCGCTGCACCAAGAGCGACGCTGAGGCCTTGACCAAGGCTGCCGCTTGCCACGCGAATTCCCTCCAAACCTTCGTGAGTAGTAGGGTGACCTTGAAGGCGAGAGTTTATTTTTCTAAATGTCGCTAATTCAGAAACAGGAAAATATCCTTTACGAGAAAGAACGCTATACCAAACAGGTGAAATGTGACCATTGCTCAAGAAGAACAAGTCTTCACCGATTCCGTCCATATTCCATTTCTCGGGCTGGATGCGGAGCGTGTTGAAATAAAGAGCAACGAAGTAGTCCGTGCAACCGAGGCTACCGCCTGGGTGACCGCTATTCACGGCATGTACCATACGAACGATATCCCTTCTCACTTGAGAAGCAACGCGTTCGAGTTCTTGGATTTGCGACATTTGGTTAATGGCTAAAATTAATGCCCGCAAATGTACCGCTTTGAGATAGGGAGTTGTTTTATTGTTGGAATATTGTGGAAATCTATTTTGAGGGATTCTGAATTCTGAATTCTGAATTCGGAATTCAGAATTCGGAATTCAGGATTCCGAATTTTGCTTATATTTGATTCAATATGAAAGTTCTTACCAGTTATAGACAATTGTCAGGAATAGTAGCCTTTTTACTAATGGTAATAATATCAGCTTGTTCAAAGGAAAAGAAGGTGGCGCAAACGGAAGAGTTGTTGAGTGGAGTTGAAATTAAAAAGTCTGTATTCAGAATTGGAAAATACGATCTTCAGTTTAAACCTACTATCATTCATGATGCAATGCCCTCCATCGATGGTGCCGCTCGAAAAGATTATATGATTTTAATTCTTCAAGAATTAAATGGGGCAAACATTCAACCTGTGTTCGGAATGACGCACGTGGAGCTGGATTATGGTTTGAAAAAAGATAAGATTGATTTGACCGAAATTCATGATTTTGGAATGGATAGTCCAACCTTAGAGGCTGTAATCAGAGATTGGGATCAGTCTCAAAAAATAAAAGAAGTTACTCTTTATCTCGTTGAAATATCGTCCCAAAAAGCCTTTACAATTACAGTGAATGCGCCAGCCACATCAGTAGCATATTAGAAATTTATTTAATTTTAAGTTTTGAAGTGGGAGGATTTAATTAAATTCGTTTCATGAAAAATTTATGTCTATCACTGGTATTGTTCACCCTGCTAGGGGGCAAGAGCTTTGGTCAAGACCCAAGAAGCACTTATTTACTCTTTAACGAAACAAAGGATACTCTTTTTGTGTACGCACGAACCCTTGAAAAAGCGGAGTATGACGAAGACGAGTATTTTGAGCAGAAGGAATGGAAAATTAATTATGTACAAACTTCGGCTCCCTTTTCTGGAACACAAGTTTTGTCAGGATTTACTCTTACCGGTTTGGTAATTTATCGCAAAAATGCGGAAGGAAAAATGGAGGTGGCAACCGACCTTGTCGCAACCAGGAGGGCCAATGGTGTTGCGATTAACTATAATCGATAAGACGCCTTGATTCGAAGTCTTTGGAATCCTTAAACTATAATAGCTATCTTTGCCGCCCGAATAAAATAAGGTATGGCACTAAAATGCGGCATTGTTGGTCTTCCCAACGTAGGTAAATCAACACTTTTCAACTGTTTGAGCAACGCCAAGGCGCAAGCTGCAAACTTCCCATTCTGCACGATCGAACCGAATGTTGGAACAATCACCGTTCCAGACGAGCGTCTCAATGCCCTCGCAGATTTAATCAACCCTCAACGCGTAGTGCCTACCACTATAGAAATCGTGGATATCGCGGGTCTAGTGAAGGGAGCAAGCAAGGGCGAAGGTCTAGGAAATAAATTCTTGGCAAATATTCGCGAGACGGACGCCATTATTCACGTATTGAGATGTTTTGACGATCCCAACGTGGTTCACGTTGATGGTAGCGTTGATCCTGTTCGCGATAAAGAAATCATTGATATAGAGCTGCAACTAAAAGACCTTGAGTCGGTCGACCAACGTATCGCCAAGGTGCAACGTGCCGCAAACTCAGGGGATTCAGCGGCTAAGAAGATTTACGACTATCTCATGCGCATCAAGAAAGCGCTTGAAAGTGGGAAATCAGCTCGTACAGTGCCACCGGATAACGAAGAAGAGGAAAAATTAAATCAAGAATTACAACTGCTCACAGCCAAACCGGTGCTTTACCTCTGCAACGTAGAAGAGTCATCTGTCGCAACGGGAAATGCTCATGTAGAGAAAGTGCGAGTAGCTGTGAAGGATGAGAATGCGGAAGTACTCGTGATAGGTGCTGCAATCGAGTCAGACATTGCAGAGTTGGAGACATTCGAAGAAAGACAAATGTTCTTGGCTGATTTAGGCCTTGATGAACCTGGAGTGTCCAAATTAATCAAAGCCGCTTACCGTTTGCTCAACCTACAAACGTATTTCACAGCTGGTGAAAAGGAAGTACGCGCTTGGACCATTCACAAAGGAGATACAGCGCCGCAAGCGGCGGGTGTTATTCACACCGATTTTGAAAAAGGATTCATTCGTGCTGAGGTGATTAAATTCAATGATTTCATTCAGTACAAATCAGAAGCGGCGGTAAAAGAAGCTGGAAAGCTCTCAGTAGAAGGAAAGGAGTATATTGTTCAAGATGGTGATGTAATGCACTTCCGATTTAACGTCTAGAGCAGATGCGCCGTTTGGTTCCGATTATCACTTTGGTCTTTCTATTAGCCTGTGCTAAAGCTACCAAGCAAGCAGGTCAAGAGGACTTATCCAAGATAGAAAAGTTGATGAAGGAACAAGAGTCCGCTTGGAATCAAGGAGATTTAGAAGCTTTTATGTTGCCATATTGGAACTCAGATTCCTTAATATTTATTGGAAAGAGAGGTCCTACCTATGGCTGGAAAAAGACGCTTGATAACTACAAAAAGTCTTATCCCGATAAAGAGGCAATGGGGATTTTGAAGTTTACCAACTTGGAAATCAAACCTGTCGGTGAAGAGAATGCTTTAGTCGTTGGCAAATGGGAATTGTTTAGAATAGCCGATACACTTAGCGGACATTATTCTTTAATTTGGGCGAAGAAGAATGGATCTTGGAAAATCATAGCAGACCATTCGAGTTAATATGGACTTTGCCGCACCGCTCACGCTTATTATTACTGCTGCAACAGCAATTATATCTTATCAGGCATTTAATAATTATTCTCTTTTTCAAAAATTACTCTTCAATCCTTGGAGTGTAAAAAATCGAAATGAGTATTATCGTGTGTTTTCTCATACCCTCGTTCATAGCGATTTTACGCACTTGGGTTTCAACATGATTACGTTTTATTCTTTCGGTTCTTTTCTCGAACAGCATTTTTACGAAATATTGGGTCAACAAAAGGGGATGATTCTTTTTCTGGTGTTGTACCTTGGAGGTACCATCGTGGCATCGCTGCCAGCGCTAAGAAAGCATGGCGATAATTCGTCTTATAATGCAGTGGGTGCCTCAGGAGCCGTAAGTGCTGTGATGATGGCTTTCATGATCATGTTTCCAATGGCGCAACTCAGCTTCTTTTTGATCATTCCTATGCCCGCGTACATTGGAGCTTTAGTCTTTTTTGTGATGGAACATTATCTACAAAAAAGAGGTGGAACCAATATCGCTCATGATGCCCATATCTACGGTGCCTTTGCAGGAATACTGTTTGTACTACTCTTGGACTTTGATTACCTCATAGACTTCTTCACTCAAATTCGAGTGAGTTGGTTTGGTTAAAATTCCATTCTTCTAATCTATCTTTGACCCATGGATGAAGATCAGCTAAAGCGCTTGAGAGAGCGCCTTAATGAAATACACCGCTGGCCAAGCAAGTACATGTTCAAATTCGTGCTGCCTTCGGATGAAGAGCGAATCGCGAAACTCAAACTTATCTTCGGCGAAAGTGCAGAATTTAAAAAGAGATTGAGCAGCAATGGTAATTACACCAGTGTTACTGTCTATGAAATGATGTTGAGCGCCGATGATATCTTCGATCGTTATCGAAAGGCGGGAACTATTCCGGGAATTATTAGTTTATAGAGAATGAGTACATTAGAAACGATAAAGAATGCACTGCTTATCTCGCTCTTGTTGATGCTCATTTATGTGCTTTACAAGAGAATGTTGAGAGTGTTGGGAAAGGATAATGTCCAAAGCAAATATCCAGCAATCGGCAACGCGCTCGAATGGAATGGAGACCTGGCCAAAATAACAGTCGATTTGAAAAAGGAGACTTATCTTATCATAGAACTCTTCACTAAGGAGGGCACTCTCGTTCAGTCCATAGCGGAGGGCGAGTATCCAGTTGGACAGCATATTTTCGAATTCAACCGCCAATCATTGAGCGCTGGTAAATATTTTTATAAAGTCACGAGTTCTTACCAAGAGAGCTCTCAGTATTTTGAGATTCTTTAATGAAATCACTTCGAATCGTTTTTATGGGGACACCAGAGTTTGCAGTGGCATCTTTAGATGCACTTGTCAATTCTGAGCATAAAGTAGTAGGTGTAGTAACAGTGGCAGATAAGCCAGCTGGAAGAGGGCAGCAGCTTAGCGCCAGTGCCGTAAAAGATTATGCTGTCCGCCATCAACTTCATTTGATGCAACCAGTCAAACTGAAGGATGAAGCTTTTATAGAGGAATTAAAATCATTGAATGCGGACTTATTTGTTGTGGTGGCCTTTAGAATGTTACCAGAGATTGTCTGGACAATGCCGACTCTCGGTACCATCAATCTCCACGGTAGTTTGTTGCCAAAATACCGAGGAGCTGCACCTATCAATTGGGCCGTTATAAACGGAGAAATAGAAACAGGGGTCACTACATTTTTCCTACGTCACGAAATCGACACAGGAAGTGTTATTCAGCAAACGGTCATACCAATTTATGAAGAAGATAATGCAGGAGCCGTTCACGATCGCATGATGATTATTGGTGCGCAAACGCTTAAGGAAACTGTAGATCTCATTGCTCAAGAGAAAGCCACTCCAATTTCGCAAGATGACTTGATCGCATCTGGTGCAAAAGTGCTACATGCCCCGAAAATTTTCAAAGAGGATTGCAAAATAGATTGGTCACTGTCGGTAGAGCAAATTCATAATAAGGTACGCGGCCTTTCACCATATCCCGCGGCGTGGACGACTCTTGGCGACAAATCGGCTAAGATTTTTTCAGGAAAAAAAATTGTAGAAAAACATACTCATCAGCTCGGCAGTCTGCACAGCGATGGTAAGAAGTTTTTGAATATGGCCTGCGCCGATGGCTATTACAGCATTACCGAACTCCAGTACGAAGGTAAGAAACGAATGGGCGTCGAAGAATTCTTGCGTGGTTGGCGCTTGCCTGTCTAGAAGTTAAGTCCCAATCTCAAATTGATGCGTCGCCCTGTCAAGTAGGTTGGGATACCATATTGTCTTCCATTCACGTCCTCGATCCATTGATAGTTTATGGTATTGTTTACTCCAAGTAAATTGAATACCTCCAGTGCAATCACTCCACTGTCGATGTTGCGGTTCAACCAATTATCTTTTTTCTTTTTTACAAAAAGATCTCTTGAAAAGCCTATGTCCGTTCTAAAATATGATTTCGTGCGGAATACATCCTGATATCGGTCGCGTGTAGGCGGACCGTATGGAACACCTGTTCCAAAGAATAAACTCAATAGTACTTTGTACTCTTTTTTACGTGGCATTTCGTCGAGGAACAAAAGAGAAACGCTGAAACGTTGATCGCTTGGGCGTGGGATATAACCTGGGAAGGTGATGGTGCTGTCTACCGCAATATTATTTGCTGTAAAACCAGGACGAATTACTTCACCATCAGAATTGAAACGTGTTACAATAAAGTCGTTATTCAAATCCTCTTCAGTCTTGAGGTAGGACATGCGCAGCCATGACTGAACACCGTCGATAAACTCTCCATTGAGCATCAAGTCGGCGCCGTAGGCATAACCTTTTGCGATGTTTTCAGCAAAATAACGTTGACGAACATTCTCGAGTTCGTATGGAATGAGATTGTCGAGCTTTTTATAATAAGCTTCTGCAATCATTTTGATTGGTCGGCCCCAAGCTTGGAAAATGTAATCAGCGCCAAGAATAAAGTGAATACTTCTTTGAGCTCTGATGTCAGGATTCACCGTTCCGTCAAATCCGCGCATTTCACGATAAAATGGAGGCTGATAATAATAACCAACGCTGGCACTAAATACGATATCCTTTCGCACGGTATCTTGATCTCCGGTTTCTTTATTACGTCTTACCTGATTCCAGAAAGGATTGTAGGAAAATTTCGCCCTCGGACTCACCACCAGCTGATTGTTATATGACCAGTGATTAGCACGAACTCCAACGGTAGCATTGATTATGGAGCTTGAGTCACTTTTGAAGGTATAATTATCCTGCACGAATGCACTGGTGCGGGTAGAGGTAATATCGCTATTGGCACGAATCAAATCTTGAATGGCGATGTCTTGAGAAAGCTGCAACTGAGGAAATGTATAGCCTATCGAATCGGGCGGTCTTGGTGCTGCATAGCCAGCTGAATCGATAATACTCCATTCTGACAAACGATCTTGTATGCTTTCCACTTGCACATCAGCGCCCCATTGTACATAATGTCGAGTTTTGTCGAATTCTCGATATCCTCGGTGCGTAAAGCTAAATACAGTGGCTTCAAGGTCATTTCTAGCATGATCTAAAAATGCTCCAACACCTCTATTGGCAAGCACTTCACCAAATTCATCGTCGCCTAAATCACGTTCCAACTCATCCAAACGGTATGCTCCGAGAATGTCGAAATATTCGTTTTCGTAAGTCTTGAATGCGCTAACCGTAAACCGCAACTGTGATAGTTCTGATGGATTATATCGAGTTGAAAATGCTCCGAAGAATGTTTCGAACTCTGTGCGTTCTTGGCCTTCAAAAAATACAGTTAATCGCAATGCTTCGTTGATAGTACCTACATCTGTCTCTCGAGTATTAGGAATGAAGTTGTATTGATTTCGAGAGTAGTTTCCTAAAAAACTAAACTCCCAGGGACCATATTTTCCGCCAGGGCGATAGGTGAGATAACTCTGCAAATCCGTATATCGCGGGTCATATTCGGCGTCTACATCAAGCGAATTGAGAAGGTAGGTATTTCTCTTATAACGCACTCCAGTATTATGGGTGAATTTCTCATTCTTCGAAATACCCTGCACAGTCAAATTGGCTCCGAGCAGACTCACCATTGTTCTCACCCCAAAAGAGTCGGGGCGAGCGTATCGAATATCGAGCACGGAGCTCATTTTATCTCCATATTTCGCGTCAAAACCACCTGCACTAAAATTGATACTTTCCACCATGTCCGCGTTTGGAAAACTCAAGCCTTCTTGCTCTCCTGCACGAACGAGAAAAGGTCGATAGACTTGAATATCGTTGACATAAACTAAGTTTTCGTCAAAACTGCCCCCTCGCACGCTATAGCTTGAACTGAGCTCAGAACTAAAATTAACAGGCGCCTGCATGAGAAACCCTTCAATACCGCCTTGTGGATTTGGGAGTGGGACAGGAAGCCTTGGATTGATGCGAATGACAGAAACGGGCCGTTTCGATTCTTGGATGATTACTGGGTCACGCTCTCGTGTGGGATTGAATGTTACCGTGACATACTTCTCTTCAAATGCTTCGACCTTGAATGTTTTTTCTTGTTGTACGCCGGGAAACTGAAAGACAATAGTTACTTCTTGATTTGCTGGAATGGTAATCTTAAAACCACCCTCGCTATCAGTATTTACAAAGTTTTTAGGGTTCTTCTTTTCAAATAATAGAACGGAAGGCACTGCTTGCTTGTCAGGATCCACCACCTTTCCGGTGAGAATGCCCGTCTGAGTAAGGCCGCATAGTGGTAACAACAGCAAAAAGAAGAAGAGGCGTAAAATCATACAGGAGCCAAAAATAGCCCCGAACGTTCAAACTACATGAATATTTTAGAAAACTAGCGCTTTTTTCGGCGCATCGACTGCATGAACTGACTCCAAGCCGCGGGGCTCAGGACATTGCCGCCCGACTTGAAACCGCCGCTGTAGCGAGCATCTATGGTTGACATAGCGTCGCGTGCGGCTTGATCTTTAAAGTCTGCCAAACCATCATAGCTGTATGAAGCGGCTCCTCTTCTGAAAGCAAAGTAACTATCACCAGGCAAATCAAGAGAGAGAATTTCTTGTCTTAGTTTATGAGGCGCTGGATATGGAAGTACGTAAACGGTAGAAAGCGTGGTAGTGTCGGCTTCCATCCATTGCACCAGAGAAATCTGAGAGTCAGTAGTGTTTTCAGGAACCACGAAGAAACTGGCTTTCAAGCCAAGACAACGAAAATTCAGTGTATCTCCCACCATCACAGGTAAAGTGAAGTATCCATTTAAATCACTAAATGTTCCCCGTAAATCTTTCGATCTAAATACACCAACAAATTGCGCAGGGTACAACGAATCTGACGCCAATACAACTCCCGAAACCTGCACTACACGAGGAACAGGCGCACTTGTTTGCGCAAAACTTATCAGGTGGATGAACACCAATAAAACAGTAGTTGTAATCTTTGTCATCGCTGTCAAATATAAGATGATTTGGTCATGGCCTCTATCTTGGGACGCATGAACAAGCAGCGAGTTACTTTTTTTTAACGAATGAAGCAAAAAAGATACTTTTTCGAGACCTTTTTGTTTGAATCATTATCGTAAGTTGCAAAAAAAATATCACAATGGAAAATCATTATTACAATGCCAAGGATTTAAAGAAGTTTGGAAACATCTCAGAATGGGATAAGCCGTTGGCAGACAAATTCTTCTCATGGTACGGAGACGTTTTTGAAGAAGGTGCCCTCACGGCACGTGAGAAAGCAATCATCGCGTTGGCTGTAGCTCATGCCGTGCAATGTCCTTATTGCATCGACGCTTACGCAACGGATTGTCTACAAAAAGGTGTCAATAATGAACAGATGATGGAGGCAGTGCATGTAGCCGCAGCAATCAAAGGCGGCGCTGCTCTCGTTCATGGCGTGCAGATGATGAATAAGGTGGAAAAATTATCGATGTAATGACATTACAAACGAAGTCACTCAAAGCAAAAGAAAGCATGTGGGCAAATCCAACCAAACAGTTGGAGTTTCTCGCAAGCGGAGCTTTTCAAGATGGTCAGTTGCCAACATTTGCTGAAAAGCTCCAGTCTATTGGTCGTGCGCCGTTGAAGCCTGCAAGCCTTGAAATTTTTCAGGTGAATTTGGGTAAAATGTGCAATCAAGTATGCGCACATTGTCACGTGGATGCTGGACCCGATCGAAAGGAAATCATGACGCAAGACACAATGCAAATCATTCTTTCGAAAATAGCTGAAAGTGGCGCTCATACGCTCGACTTGACGGGTGGCGCCCCCGAAATGAATCCGCATTTTCGCTGGTTTGTAGAAGAAGCTTCCAAACTCGGAATCAAAGATTTTATCGTTCGATGTAATCTGACCATCATTCTCGCGAATAAAAAATATCACGACTTACCAGAGTTTTTTGCAAAACACAAAGTTCATGTCGTTTCATCTTTACCCTATTACAAGCCTGAAAAAACAGATAAGCAAAGAGGGGAGGGCGTGTTTTCAAAATCCATTGAGGCATTGAAAATGCTCAATGCTATAGGATATGGTAAACAAGACTCAGGATTGAAATTGGATCTTGTTTACAATCCCTCTGGTGCGTTTTTGCCAGCAAATCAGGCGGGTTTGGAAAGAGATTTTAAAAAGAATCTTCTCGACGAATATGGTATTGTCTTCAACAGCTTATTCGCAATCACGAATATTCCCATCTCGCGCTTTTTGGATTATTTAGTGGCCTCGGATAACTATGAAGACTATATGGACTTATTGGTTTCTTCATTCAATTCGGCGGCGGTAGATGGTGTGATGTGTCGTAATACGCTTAGCGTAGGTTGGGACGGTCAGCTCTATGATTGCGATTTCAATCAAATGCTCGAGCTGTCATTGAAGCAGGGCATTGGTCATATCTCAACCTTTGATTTGAATACATGGAATAACAGAAATATCATTGTGTCGCAACATTGCTATGGCTGCACGGCAGGCGCAGGTAGCAGTTGTCAAGGAACCGTAGCATGATTTATAGCATCTCAAAATATTTTTGGCTTGTCCTTCTGTTGCTTGTCACTGCTACAAGTTGCGGTCAAAAAACGTTTAAAGAAATGGCAGATGAGATGGCGGCAAACAAAGCGCCCATTGTCCAATTCGATGCCATTGATTCAAGCGTGGTACTGCTCGATTGCAGAGCACGCGATGAATATGATGTTTCGCATATTCCCGGTGCGATTTGGGTAGGTGATGATATCAAGGCTGTAGAAGGTTTTGATAAAAATAAAAAGTACATCGTGTATTGCAGCGTCGGCTATCGCAGCGGGAAGTATGCTGAGAAAATGAATGATAAAGGATTTTCAAAGGCCTTCAATTTATGGGGCGGTATTTTTCATTTTGTCAATTCAGGAAACAGTGTAGAAAATGCTGATGGCATTACTGATAAGGTGCATCCTTACAATGAAAAGTGGGGGAAATGGTTGATGAAAGGAGTAAAGTCTTATGAATGAGTCGTTAGTTGTAGTCATGGCCAAAGCACCAGAGCTGGGAAAGGTGAAAACCAGATTGGCGGCGACGCTTGGAGTTGAACAAACATTGAGTGTTTATGAGTTCTTGCTCAATACTACGCTGAATGCAGTAAAAAACTCAGGCTTGACTGTACGGGTTTATTGGACTAGCAAACCGAATAATCATTCGGGAGAGGTATTTTTACAAATAGAAGGGGATTTGGGTGAAAAAATGAAGGCGGTTTTTGAAGAGTCATTTGCCTCTTTTTCTCCCGTTATCATGATAGGAACAGATTGTCCAGATGTCACTTCTGAATTACTCCTGCATGCCGTTGAGGCTTTGAAGGAAGCAGATTGCGTCTTTGGACCCGCGAGCGATGGTGGATATTATCTCATTGGCATGAAGCATTTTTATCCAACTCTTCTGGAAAATATTTCATGGAGTACAGACAGGGTGCTTCAACAAAGTTTAGAGATTTGTAAAAAGGAAGGATTGAAATATCGACTTTTGGAAACGCTTACCGATATAGACGAAGAGAAAGATTGGATAGAATATATTAATAAAGAAAATAGTTTATGGAAGAAATTTTAGAAGCCGTTGAATGGCTCAAGGCAAGAGGAATTGATAACGCCGAAGTAGGTATCATCCTTGGCACAGGTCTCGACGGCCTGGCAAAACAAATTGAAATTGAAAAAGAGTTCAATTATTCCGTTATACCCAACTTCCCAATTTCAACCGTAGAATTTCACTTCGGGAAATTGCTTTTTGGAAATCTGGGAGGAAAAAAAGTAATCGCTTGTCAGGGACGTTTTCACTACTACGAAGGCTACAATATGCAGCAAGTGGTAATGCCTGTGCGTGTGATGAAATTGTTGGGAGTAAAATATGTATTGCTCAGTAATGCCGCAGGTGCTGTGAATTTGAACTTCAAAAAAGGGGAGTTGATGCTGCTCGATGATCATATCAATTTGCAATCGGAGAATCCATTGCGAGGAATGAACCTCGACGAACTCGGACCGCGTTTCCCAGATATGAGTGCACCATATAGTAAGCTTCTCAATAGCCGATTGGAAGAAATCGCAGTTGAGAAAAGTATTAAATTGAATAAAGGTGTTTATGCGAGCGTGCAAGGTCCAAATCTTGAAACGCGCGCGGAATACAGAATGTTGAAAATACTCGGTGCGGATGCAGTAGGTATGAGCACCGTTCCAGAAGTAATCGCGTGCAATCACATGTCGTTGCCATGTTGTTGCATTAGTGTTCTCACCGACGAGTGCGACCCCGAACATCTCGCGCCCGTGGATATCAGTGAGATCATTGCCACCGCCAAAAAAGCAGAAGTATTACTCACCTCGCTCTATTGCGATTTGATTCGATCATTATAATGTCAAGTTATTTAGAAACCACCAAAGACCTCTACAGAGAGGCCGCACTCACACCAGATGTGGGACTTTGTTGCACCACTACTCCCATGTGGCAATTGCCAGGTTTGAGTGTGCCCAAGATCATGCAGCAAATGAATTATGGTTGCGGCAGTACGGTGCATCCGCGCGATTTGTCCAACAATCCGCGGATCCTTTTTGGTATTGAGCGATCCTATTTGTCAGCAAGAGATGCCCGAGTCGTTGAAGAATGACGAGCGTTTGCGTGCATTGTGTTTGAGTGGAGCCATTCCCCTTCAGGACTATTTAAAAGTCCTTACAGACACAGGTTTTGGTACAATCGAAGTGCGTGCAAAACGCCCCTATCGAATTCTTGCACCAGGGCATTATGATACCAAAGAAAATATCATTATTGAAAGTGTAGAGGTTTGCGCTATCAAAGACCCAATGCCATCTGACGGGCCGTGTATTTTCACAGGTAAGGCTGCTATTTATTTTGGAAGCGAAGAATATTTTGATGATAAAAAAGGCCATGTATTGATGAACAATCAACCGCTTGCTGTCTGCGACAAAACCGCCAAAGCATTGGCCTCGTTGCAAAGACAGGATATTTTCATCACCGAATCAACCTACTTCTACGACGGCTGTGGATGCTGCTGATAAATTCTGAATTCTGAATCACTAGTGTCCGGTAAACTTTTTTAAACGTAACTTTTTACTTTGTAAGCAT
>CAYRZQ010000063.1:0-17264 GCA_964428835.1 uncultured Comamonadaceae bacterium
CTTGCGGCGGGAATGATGGATGGATGGATGGATAGGTTAATGTCTGGTGAAATGTCATAGTAGAAGAGATAGCCGTCTACATTAGCGTCAATTATTTGCAAGATGTAAACTCCAGCCAGAGACATCCAACTCACATCTCTCCAGCGCCGGAACTGTTCTTGAGCTTCATTGAAAAACGCTGCGTTTCCTTCGATTTGTGGGACAGTATTGGGGTTTCCGTCGATTGATGCGATGTAAGCGCCTCGGTATTTCAAGTAATTTTTATCGTTGTCTCGGATAAAGTAAACACAAGTACCAATACCGCCATAAACAATGAGTGCTTTCCACCACTTTTTATTATAAAATTGTCCTGCTCCTGGAACAACGGCAGAAAATACTGTTGCTTTTAATGGAGAGTGAGGTTGCATATTCCATTTAGCTTTCCATGATTTTTCAGGAGCAATCGTTTTGACGTTGGTTGTATCAATAATGAGCGTATCGCTTGATTGCGCGAAACCGTGAATCGAACAAAAAGCAAACAGCAGAGTAATGATTACTCTGCTGCATGAAAAGTATGTGATTTTACAGTGATTCAAATGATTACATATCGAGCATATCCATGATGCGCTGCAGATCATCGTCAGTAGCGAAAGGAATTTCGATTTTTCCCAAACCATGCTCATTTCTTTGAAGCTTTGCTTTTTTGCCAAATTTAAGGCGAAGATCGGCTTGCATTTTCTGAAACTCCATTGGAAGTATAGCCTTCTCTGTTTTAAACAGTTTTGGAGTATCATCTTCTTTCACCATTTCTTCAACACGGCGAACACTCAAGTCTTTCTCAAGAATTTGCTTATAAATTCTCAATTGCTTGGATTCAGGCTCAGAATTAATCAACGCGCGAGCATGTCCCATCGATATTTTCTTTTCGATGATTCCAATTTGAATTTCTGGAGGAAGTTTGAGCAAACGCACGTAATTGGTAACTGTTGTTCTGTCTTTACCCACGCGTTCGGCAAGTTTCTCTGTGGTGAGATTACACTCTTCCATCAAGCGTTTGTAGCTAATAGCCACCTCAATGCTATTGAGATTTTCACGTTGAATGTTTTCAACCAAAGCCATTTCCAACATGCTTTGATCGTTCGCCGTGCGCGTATAAACAGGCACTTCATCCAATCCAGCCATTTGGGCTGCGCGAAAACGGCGTTCACCGCTGATGATTTGATATTTCTGGGCAGAGAGTTTTCGAACGGTAATGGGCTGAATCAAACCCAGTTCTCGAATGCTTTGAGCCAACTCTTCCATAGCATCCCTATCAAATTCTTGACGAGGTTGGAATGGATTCGCTTCTATTTGCGATATTTTTAATAAAGAAATAGGCCCTGCTACGTTGCCAATTGCTTCTACTTTTGGCTCGCGATCTTTTACGGCAACTTCTGTTACTTCACTTTTTTCTTTAAGGCCTGTTGGTGCATTTTCCAACAACGCACTTAAACCTCTTCCCAATGCTTGTTTCTTAGCCATTATCTACGCTGATATATTTGTCTTCACCTTTCATTTTGGTCATATCGTTTTTTTGTAAAATCTCCCTTGCTAGGTTGAGATAGTTGATAGAACCCTTGCTGCTCGCATCATGCATGATGATGGTCTGTCCGAAACTTGGAGCTTCTCCGAGAGTAGTATTTCGGTTAATGATAGTATCAAACACCATTTCTTGGAAATGCATTCTTACTTCATCAACAACCTGATTGCTCAATCTTAATCTGGTATCGTACATCGTAAGCAATATGCCTTCAATCGTTAAGTCAGGATTGAGTTTCTGTTGAACAATTTTAATAGTATTCAGAAGCTTTCCTAATCCTTCCAATGCGAAGTACTCGCACTGAACAGGAATGATTGCTGAATCAGCAGCTGTCAACGAGTTGACAGTAACCAAACCTAGAGAAGGAGAACAATCGATTATAATAAAGTCGTATTCCTCTTTCAAAGGAGCTAAAGCAGCCCTCATCATGTATTCACGATTGGGCATGTTTATTAATTCAATTTCAGCACCGACCAAGTCAATGTGCGCTGGAATCAAATCGAGGTTGGGATTCTCTGTTGAAATGATGATATCCTTTGGTGCAATGTCATTCACAAGACATTCATAAATACTTGTTTTTACCGTCTTCGGGTCAATACCAACTCCACTTGTAGCATTCGCTTGCGGATCGGCATCCACCAAAAGTGTCTTGTATTCCAATACTCCTAAACACGCAGCAAGGCTAATGGCGCTGGTGGTTTTGCCAACTCCGCCTTTCTGATTTGCAACCGCGATAATCTTACCCATGAATATTTATTTAATGTGTTGATGAACAGTTGATTTTCGTGAAACAATGAAATATCAATAAGTTCAACGCGAAAATACCGTGAAACAAGCGAGTGAACATTTTTTTAACCTTCAAAGTTTTACACACGAGCTTTGTTGAAACGGCGTTGATAAATAAAAATTTTCATTGAAAATGAATGGTTTACATCGAAGTTTTGCTCAAAATCAATTCACACGCTTAGTTTTGCGAAATATTTTATGGAAATCATCACTGTAGTTTCATCTACCAATCGTGCAGAAAGTTATACTTTTTCAGTAGCACAAGTTTATCATCAAATTCTCAAAGATAATGGCGTCGATTCACGCTTGCTTTCTTTGATGGATCTACCAGATAACTATTTGAAATCAGATCTTTACGGACAGCGCTCACCCGAGTTCAAAGAGATTCTTGATCAATATATCTCAGGTGTTAATAAGTTTGTTTTCGTAGCGCCAGAATACAATGGCAGTTATCCAGGTGTGCTAAAATCATTTATTGATGGGGTGCCGCCTAGATTGTTTCATACCAAGAAGGCTGGTATTATCGGAGTAAGCAGTGGGGCTGCAGGGAACCTTAGAGGACAGGAACATCTAACAGGCGTTCTTCATTACCTGAAAGTATTTGTACATTATAACAAGCTGAAGCTAAGCGGTATTGATAAGGCCTTTGATGCGAATCGTCAATTGATTCATGAGGATTATTTAATCAAACTAAAAGATCACGCTAAAGATATCCTTGCATTTTGATTTAGTCGCAAGGATTTCCTGAAGCATTCCAATAATCGTAACAGCCCTTCCAGTCGCCGTTTTGTCTGCTGAGTATATCTGCACCAACTCCGTTTGGTACTCCTTGCATGATACCAGAATTGGAGCTCAATCTAAAATTCAAATCCTCGGTTGAGCAGAACGGCGGTGCCTGACCGTTTGGACAGTTCTGAAATCTAGCATCCTGATCGACATTTATATCGATGTCAACAAGACATGAGTTGAACAATATATCTTGAGCATCAGGAGTTCTTAAATCAAGAACGGTTTCATTAAAGTCATTGAGAAACGCGTTGTTTCCAAACATAATACAGTTAGTAAACCGACAGCCTACCAGCGGACGTTCTATGATGATCCCGTTGGCGGTTTCGTAGTAATTATTGAGAGCAAATGCGGGAGCAGTCCTTGTGCCTTCGCTGTAGTAGTTTGCGAATGTGCAATTGTCCATTACATATTTTCCACCGATGGAGAAATAAGCACAACTTTCGCCACAATTGGCTGATAGAACATTAATACCCTGAATAGCAGCGCCTTGGCCCCAGAGGCCAATACCAGACATGTTTTCAATTCGAGTGTTTCTAATTTTTAGACCAAAAACATTTGAGTTGTAATCCGCATTTACTGTATCAACCTGAACGCCCATCGTGCCATTTTTTATAATGGCGTAGTCTATTTCTGAGTCGTCACTTTGGGAAATCCAAATTCCACCTCTAGCCACTGAGGCAATTTCGAGTACTCCATTCGATTCGAAGACGAAGTCGAGCGTGATGCCCCACTGGCCGGGCTCATCTTGAAAACTAGGTTCGAGCCTGTCACCCTGAAAAACAACTTCATTGTCCAAAGATCCGTTGACATCAAGCGTTGCGTTATATACATAAATTCCGGACTTTGCATGGCAGTACACTTGTGTTCCTTGATTTATGGTAAGTCTACAATTTTCGGGTACCGCAACAATTCCATAAACAACGTGAGGCTTGTCATTATTCCAAACTTCGTTACAGTCCAGAAAATTGAATTGGCGAAGTCCTCCATGAAAATAAGCATCCTGACCCCATGCGTTTAAGACAACAAACTGCTCGTTTCCATTCGTGTTGAATTGAATTTTATCCTCGACAATAAATGGGGTATTCACATTTCCGGGGTCCACTGTCACTTCAACAAAGACCCACATGCTATCGTTGGCTCTCAGTTTAATATCCCTGTGAAGAGGACCATTTATTCCATCGACATTGATTCTGTATTGAGAACTTTGGCCTCCGAGAAGTTTAATTTCATCAATGTTCACTGCTTGATCATTTCGATTGTACACTTTTAGATAGAAAGTTGTGCTGCCGATTGTCGAAAACACCGTATCGAAAAGAACCGTATCCACACTGAATGCGAGCTTTGCGTCGGAGTCTGTGGTAAACTGCTCTTTCCTGCAAGAGCTAAACATCAATAGGGTAAGCGCTGAAATGAGAGCGCAAAAGAGTTGTATTTTCTTATTTAAAAGCATAACTGGATTGCAAAGATGCATCGGAATACGGATAATGTGGGAGGCTATTGCATAAATTCAATAATTACGCTATTTACCCTAACAAATGCAACCTTCGTCGACTGATTTTTGTCTTTAATATTAACCTTTGGGGCACTAGGCATATCTTTGCCCTCCGCCAAAACAATCTATGCGAGAACGATTTATAGTCTATCTAACACATCTGCTGGTGTTAGTGCTTACTCTTGTGAGCGCCACTTTGTATTCTCAATGTTCCGCAGATGCTGGAAATAATCAAACTATTTGCGCCGGGGAAACAGTTGTATTAGGAGCCACCCCTGTAGCTGTCAATCCAACGGGAGGCCCAATCACCTATTCATGGTCAAACGTTCCAGGACCAGGCAATACCCAATCAAATCCTAGTGTTTCCCCGACAAACACAACCACTTATACCGTTTCTCTTTCCGGAGGAAATTGCAATGGTCAAACGGATCAAGTCACTATTACGGTTTTGCCAGCTCCAAATGCAAATTTTACTGCTTCTCCACAAAATCAATGTGCCTCGACACCAGTGACCTTTACAAACACAACCACAGGTTGTACAAATTGTACTTATGCTTGGAATTTTGGTGACCCTGCGTCTGGTGCAAGCAATACGTCAAGTGCTTTTTCACCTCAGCATACTTTTCAAGCAATTGGAACGGGGACTCAAACATTCACCGTGACATTAACGGTTACAGGTCCTGCTCCTGGAAATTGTCAGGACGTGCATACGATGAATGTAACAGTAAATCGAATTCCTGATCCTGAGCTCACCGATCCAATCAATAATTTTGCTCAGTGCACAGGCGATGCAGCTTTTCCTGTCACGGTATTCGATGCTTCAATACCTACCACAAATTCTACATACAGCATAAACTGGGGTGATGGTAGTCCTGTTTGGTCTGGAACGTCGGCTCCGCAAGGGCTTTCACATACTTATAATGGAATAGATGTTTATGATTTAGTCTATTCGATTACAGGTACGAATGGGTGTACAGCTTCTGAAACATTTTTTGTTTCTAATATTACCAATCCTGCTGTTGGTGCCGGTATTAATGGTGGTACGCAAGGTTGCGCACCATTGGACGCATGCTTCAATCTTTTGAACTTTCAGGGCAATCATGAATCAACAGTGTACACCATTGATTTCGGAGATGGAAGTCCAGTATTGACCTACAATCACAATTCACTCCCATTACAAGTTTGCCATTCCTACACTGGTTCATCGTGTGCTCAAGGAGGTGCATATACCTTTACGATTACGGCCACTAACAATTGTGACAATTCTGTTGCTACGATTACCCCTGTGCGCGTTTACACTGGTCCACAGGCATCATTTTCGGCTACACCAGTTCCTGCCTGCGTCAATTCTCCTATTTCTTTCATCAATACTTCTGTTCTTGGTTTCAATAACACTTGTAGTCAGTCAGCAATTTTCACATGGAGTTGGGGTGACGGATCGCCAAACACAGTGGTAACAAGTGCAGCAACTCAATCGCACACATATACCGCACCGGGTAATTATACCGTAACACTTTCAGCTCAGAACTTTTGTGGCACCACAACTTTCTCGCAAGTTATCTGCGTAGAAACTCCACCAACACCCATTTTTACGGTCAATGCAAACACAGGATGTCTTCCATTTAATGTCAATACTACGAATACTTCAAACAATGGTGTTCCTTGTAACGTTAACTACACTTGGCTTGTAGATTATTCGGATTTGCCTTGCGATCCGGATAATGGTAGTTTTTCTTACACAGGAGGAACGTCTGCGTCGAGTTTGAATCCTCAATTCCAATTTACATCCGTTGGTACATATAATATTCGTTTGCGAATGACAAACGCTTGCGGTGTTTTTGAGGATAATGAATTGATAACAGTTAATACTGTTCCCGTGGTCATAGTCAACCCTATAAGTACACTTTGTTCTGGCAACACCGTAAGTCCGTCAGCACTGGTGGATAATTGTAATCTTCCAATAACATCTTACAGCTGGACAACTCCAGGTGGTACAGGTGGCAATCTTACTGCGTTAAGTCCTGGACCTATAACGTACGCTACGCCTGGTAACTACAACATTTCTCTCACGGCTACGAATGCTTGCGGACCTTCAACAGGTTCAAACACAGTAAATGTCCTTGCTCCTCCGAATGTATCCATTACCACATCAACAGGTAGCACAAGCATTTGCCAAAACTCTAGTGTTTTATTGACCGCTACGGGTGCGGGTTCTTACTCATGGTCTCCCTCAGGCTCTCTTTCCAATTCAATTGGTTCTTCTGTGACAGCGTCTCCAGGAACCACTACTACGTACACCGTAACTGGCACTGCGGGTACATGCGTGGATACGGAGACAATTACAATTACAGTGAATACTCTTCCGAGTATTACAGCTTCTGGTGTTTTCACAATGTGCGTTGGTGAAACCGAACAATTAGGAATAAATGTCGGAGGAGGCGCAGCTCCATATAACAATTATCTATGGAATAATGCTACGACACTCAATAGTGCAACCGTTGCTAATCCCATATCATCCGCTACTTCCACCACAAATTATAATGTTCAAGTCACCGATAACAACGGCTGCGTTGGAAATGGTATTGTTACGCTCACGGTAAATCCACTACCTATTGTCAATGCGGGGGCGGATATTCAATTGTGTGATCAGCCTGTTCCCACGAATTTAACGGGCTTTTCTCCAACGACTGGAGGCACTGGTGTTTGGTCTGGTACCAATGTAACTCCGTCTGGTGTGTTTACTCCTAATGGAGTAGGTTGTGTTAATCTCACGTACACCTTTACTTCTACATCAACGGGTTGTACCAATTCGGATATCGTCCAAGTATGTACCGTGGCCCCTCAGACTGCTAATGGTGGTCCTGATTTTAGTGTTTGTAATGACCCTGTGCCCGTTCCGCTTCCAGCAGGAGGTACTTGGTCAGGCCCTAGTGTTTCAGCAAATGCCTTTACACCTTCAACTGTAGGCACATTTAATTTGACTTTTACAGTAGGCACAGGATCGTGCCAGGCAAGCGATGTGGTCGCTGTCACAGTTTTGCCAAACCCAACTGCTAATGCTGGAACGGATATTACCGGATTATGTGCAAACTCATCGGTCACGCTCAATGGTTCAGGATCTTCGCCCAATGGTGCGATTACTTTGGTAACCTGGAGTGGCGCTTGCGGCGGAATTATAAACGGCACCACTTTTACACCAACAGTAACTCCCAATGGTACCGCTTGTTCTTATAATATGACAATTGTCGATGCTGCGGGGTGTGATGCACAAGATCAAGTGAGCATTCAAATCAATCCACTGCCAACAGTTAATGCAGGACCTGATATTACTCTCTGTAATCAGCCGATTGCAAATCCGCTGACAGGTTTTTCGCCAACTGGAGGAACTTGGACAGCAGGTCCTGGTATTGGTCTCGTGGGCTCAACCGTTACTCCGCAAGGTGTTGGGACGTTTACTCTAACATATACTTTTACGAGTCCGACAACGGGTTGCACAAATACTGATCAAGTATTAGTCAACGTTATAAATCCCACAACAGCCAATGCAGGTCCTGACGTGGAGCTTTGTTTGAACTCAAGCATTTATCAAATCGTTCCTCCAATACCTGGAGGCACTTGGACGCCCAACCCTACCGTAAGTGTTAACGGAAGCTTTAACCCAAATACAGTTGGTTTATATAATTTAACCTATTCTATTGGAACGGGAACTTGTCTTACCTCTGATCAGATGACAATCACGGTGAATGGTCTTCCTAATATCGAACTGGGACCAAATCAATCTATTTGTTTGAATGATCCTATTCAACTAAATGGAGTTGTGACTGGGGGAGAAGGGCCTTACAATGTGAGCTGGAATTTTCCTGCAACTCTTAGTAATCCGAATATTGCGAATCCTGTTGCATCACCA
Source organism: uncultured Comamonadaceae bacterium (assembly GCA_964428835.1). Lineage (GTDB taxonomy): Bacteria > Bacteroidota > Bacteroidia > Flavobacteriales_D > Sanyastnellaceae > JAIXWP01. The sequence continues at coordinate 8,533 of CAYRZQ010000063.1, forward strand.
ACGGTAACCACAAACTACACCGTTACACTCACAGATGCTAACCTTTGTCAGGATACAGACAACATTTTAATTACAGTAAACACGCTTCCTACGGTAGAAGCGGGCAATAATCTAATTCTTTGCGACCAGCCAATTACTGAAGTTTTAACTGGCTTTTCGCCAATAACAGGTGGCACAGGATCATGGAGTGGTCCAGGAATCACTAATGCTTCAGGTCAATTTCAAAGCCCCGGAGTTGGCACATATTGGATATACTATGAATTTACCGCGGGAGGAAACGCCTGTTCAAACATCGATTCAATTCAGGTCACGGTAAATCCACCGGTAATTGCGAACGCGGGACCTGATCAGACATTTTGTTTGAATGAACCGCTGTACACGTTCACCGGAATTAATCCACTAAGCGGTGGTACTTGGGCTGGAACGGGTGTAACGAATGCTTCCTTAGGTCAATTCAATCCTTCATTAGCGGGTGTAGGAACTCATACAGTAACCTTGAGCTTTGGCACTGGAACATGTCTATCTACCGACCAAACAACAATTACAGTGCTACCATTGCCGAATGTAGCAGCAGGTTCGAATAATACAGTATGTGGAAATCTAGCCCCTTTTAATATGTCTGGATTCATACCAAGTACCGGTGGGGTCTGGGAAGGAACAGGAATAACCAATGCTAGTTTAGGAACGTTTAATCCTGGTATAGGCGCGGGAACCTATAATATATTTTACAGATACACGGACCCTCTTTCTGGCTGTTCTGATACAGCCTTCAAAGTGGTGACAGTATCACCTGTTCCAGTTGCTAACTTTAATTTACCACCTTTAGGCTGTACCAACTCTAATGCTGCTATTGATAATTTATCTACTGGAGCCACCACGTATTCTTGGGACTTTGGGAACGGCACTATACTCAACGGGTTTGAACCCGGTTATACATATCCTGATGAAGGGTTCTTTGATATTACTTTGATTGCCTCAAACGCTTTTGGTTGCAATGATACATTAGTAAGAAATAATGAGATAATTGATCCGCCAACTGCGGCAATCAACTTGCTGCCAGCTGAAGGATGCGCTCCATTGGAGGTATCGTTTGAAAACAATAGCATTGGTCAATATGTCACCTACCTTTGGGACTTAAGTGTCAATACTACGGAGGATGTAATTCCGTCTTCAATTGTTTATCAACAAGGGCCGGATGTAACCACATATCCGATTTCATTAACTGTTACCAATTTTTGTGGCGTCAGCATAGCCAATGACAACGTTATTGTAAATCCACAACCAGTGGCCTCTTTTGGAACGAATATGGATGTTTTCTGCAGCCCGTTTACTGTTCTATTTAATAATACGAGTGTTGGTAATCCAGATACCTATGAGTGGAATTTTGGCGATGGTAGCCCCAATGAATTCGTTGAAGAACCATTGAGCCACGTTTTCTTTGCGGATACAATTCCAGTTCAATACACTATATTTCTATATCTTGAAAATGAATGCGGACTTGACACCGCAGAATATACCATCACTGTTTTACCGAATACAGTAACAGCTTTCTTTAACACGAATATCACTCAAGGCTGTTCACCTCTTACAGTGGAGTTTACTGATTTTAGTGAGGGAGGAGACCAGATATCCTACGATTTTGGTGACGGCGGTTTTACAGGAAATGCAAATCCTACGCATACTTTCAATGAGGAAGGCACATTTACAGTGTATCAGTATGTTGATAATGGATGTTCGTATGACACCACACAAATTGACATCATTGTGTTTCCATCACCAACTGTTGATTTTAGTGTTGATGATCCCAGTGTATGTGTAAATGAAGGCATTCAATTTATTCCAGAAGTATCGGATGTGGTAAGTATTACATGGGATTTCGGGGATGGCAATAGCTCCCAGTTGTCAAATCCCGTTCATACTTTTAACGCTGGCAACACCTACACGGTAACAATGACTGGAGTATCAGATAATTTCTGTTCTGCTTCAATTTCGCAGGAAATAACCGTTTTTGCTCAACCTCAGGCAAGTTTTAATATACCTGATCTAGTTGGTTGCAGTCCATTTAATGCATGCTTCAGCAACAATTCTTCGGGCGCTCAATTCTACAGCTGGGATTTTGGAAATGGAAACACTTCAAACCTTTCTAATCCTTGCTTTGAATATGAAAATATGGGTGCTACGCCCGTTATATACACAGTGCGACTCATCTCAGAAAGCTTGCAGCTTTGCACCGATACCATGTCGATTGATATAGTAGTGAGTCCTCAGCCACTTTCTGCATTCTCTTTGAGTTCTTATGAGTCTTGCACCACACCTGTTATTGTTTCTACATCGAATGCTTCATCGTTTGCAAATGGTTACCAATGGCTTTTGGATGGAGCTCCTATATCAACATCTACGAATACCTCATTTGAGCTGAGTGAAGTGGGTAGTTATAATACGACGTTAGTTGCCTCGAACCAGTTCGGCTGTGAATCGGAAAGCAGCGTTTTTTACAATATCTATCCAACTCCGGTTATCGCCTTGGATGCAATCAGTGCTAGTGGATGTGTTGATTTATTAGTTCAGTTCAGTAATAGCTCGACCGGTGCAAGCACATACCTTTGGGATTTTGGAGATGGAAACACTCAGTCAGGAACTCAGGCCGCGCACCTCTATACCATTCCTGGAACATACGATATAACTTTGACAGGCACCTCCAATTTTGGTTGTACATCCTCTATTACATTGGAGAATTATGTAAATGCTTATGCAATTCCAGAAGCTGGCATCTATATTGAGCCCGCAAACACAAACATTTATGAACCCACAATAACGTTTATCAATACGGGCACAGAAGCGGAGAGCTACCGTTGGAGCTTTGGTGATGGCAATTTTGCCTTTGAGAGGAATGTTCAGCACACTTACCAAGAAGGAGGTGTGTTTCCAATTACTCTTACCGTGGAGTCTGGGGAGGGTTGCAGAAGTGAGGCCTCAGCTGTGGTGACAATAGAAGACATCTTCAACATTTACGTTCCCAATGCCTTTACACCAGATGATGATGGGATAAATGAATATTTTCTGCCAAGACTCACAGGAAGGATATTCATAGAGCGATATACTTTTAGAGTATTTGATCGGTGGGGAACAGTTCTTTTTGAAACCAACGATATTGATGAGCCTTGGTTGGGTGATGTTAGGGGAGGAGAGTTCTACGCAAAGGATGAAGTTTATAACTGGCAAGTCATAGTACAACTTAAAGGGGTAGACGAGGAAAGGCTATATTCGGGGCATGTTTATATGATTCGATAAAAGATTTAATTACTTTTGACCAAAGAATGCATCATTATGTGGCGTGAAATTGATAACAAATTGGTTCGAGAATTCAGATTCAAAGACTTCCAGGAGGCGTTTACCTTCATGACAAGAGTAGGATTTATTGCTGAAAAATCGAATCATCACCCGGCTTGGTTCAATGTTTATAACTACGTTCGAATTGAATTAAGTACACATGACGCTGGTGATATTGTCACAGATAAAGATCGCAAGCTAGCGTTGGCGATAGACGAAATACTCCAATAACAAATTAACCTTTAATAGTTACTTTCCTTTTTTTTACGAAGAGGATTGATATACCTTTGCCGCGCCGAACATATTATGTTTGCGCAGTCAACCTGCAATTATAATGACTGAAACGATGGATAAGGCCAACGTGGCCTCATTGACAACCAGAATGTCTACTTTCGACCATGAACAGGTCGTATTTTGCCAAGATAAGGCCACTGGCCTCAAGGCAATCATTGCAATCCATAATACCGTATTAGGACCAGCAGTAGGGGGTACCCGCATGTGGGCTTATGCGTCAGAAGACGAAGCTGTTACAGACGTGCTGCGACTTTCGCGCGGTATGACCTACAAAAACTCTCTTGCAGGCCTCAATATTGGCGGTGGAAAGGCAGTTATAATAGGAGATGCCAGAAAAGATAAAAACGAAGCCCTCATCAGAAGATTTGGAAAGTTCGTTGATAGTCTGGCCGGTAAATACATCACAGCAGAAGACGTGGGAATTTCTACAAAAGATATGGAACACGTCAAGCAAGAAACTGACCATGTGGTTGGCTTGCCAGACTATCGCGGAGGTGGAGGAGATCCAAGCCCTGTGACAGCCTACGGCGTTTATATGGGTATGAAAGCTTCGATGAAAGAGCTTTCGGGTAACGACTCACTTTCTGGAAAGAAAATTCTTGTGCAGGGTGTTGGTCACGTTGGTGAATACTTAGTGTCTCATCTTGTGAAGGAAAATGCCGAAGTAATCATTTCTGATATTTATGAAGATCGCGTAAAAGCGGTTGTTTCAAAATACGGTGTTAAAGCCGTTGATGTAAGCGAAGTGTACAATCAAAAAATTGATGTGTATAGCCCTTGTGCTTTAGGTGCAACAGTAAATGATGATACACTCAGTAAACTCACTTGTAGCATTATTTGCGGTGCAGCAAATAATCAGTTGGCAAATGAGCAAATACATGGTGCTGAGGTTCAAAAAAAAGGTATTCTCTACGCTCCCGATTATTTGGTTAATGCAGGTGGAATCATCAATTGCTATTGGGAAATTATCGGTTATAGTCGTGAAGCCGCTTTTGCTCAGGCTCAAGGTATTTACGATAAAACGTTAGAGATATTCTCAAAGTCTAAATCTGAGAATATTCCAACATATTTAGCTGCGAATCTCTTAGCGGAAGCAAGAATCAATCAAATCGGTAAAATCAAACTCTCTTATTAATTAAATATCACTGCATATGCTCAATAGAAGGCACATAAGGATCAAGGTTTTGCAAATCCTCTTTGCCTATTACAGCGACGAGAAACCTAACGTTGCTTCATACGAAAAAATGCTATTCGAAAGCGTAGATCGTTTCCGTGAATTATACATCGCATTGATTCAGCTTACTGCTGAAATGCAAAGCCTTGCGATAGAAAAAATTGAGGCTGGTAAGAATAAAAAATTACCGACCAAGGAGGATTTATATCCCAACACGAAATTTGTAACGAACAGCTTGCTGCGCATTCTCGCAAATAGCAGAAAGCTGGATCAGGCCTCAAAAGAGATTCATATTCGCTGGCAAGACAATAAAGATCTTTTGAAGCAAGTCTTCAAAATGCTGATGGAAACTGCCGACTACAAAGAATACATGGCTTCTAAAGAAAGAGGCTTTGAGCATGATCGTGAATACTTGCTTCGTTTCTTCCGTCGCCATATTGTAAACTATGAGCCTGTTCATGAATATCTTGAAGACCAAGGGATTTTCTGGAATGATGATCTTGATCTATGCGCAAGCATGGTGTTGAGGACATTAAAACAAGTGAAAGAAAATGATGATGATCTGGAGTTCTTACCATTATGGAAAGATCCTGAGGATGAAGATAACTACTGCAAAAAGCTCTTTAGAAAAACACTCGCCCTCGGTGAAGAAAATCAAGCTGTAATTGCAGAGAATACTCCAAATTGGGAAGCTGATCGTATTGCGCTCATGGATATGATTATTCTAAAAATGGCCTTCGCTGAAGCTCAAACATTCGAGTCCATTCCCGTAAAAGTTACGATGAATGAGTATATAGAATTGTCAAAATACTATAGCACTCCGAATAGTTCTGCATTCATCAATGGTGTATTGGATTCTATCATACCCAAAATGATGCATGAAGGAAAAATAAAGAAAGTAGGAAGAGGTCTTTTGGAAGAATAACTTCTTTTTTTCAATATGAAAACATTGATAGCCATCTCAGGTGCCACAGGAATTGGTAAAACTGAGATGGCTATTCGTTTAGCAAACCATTTCAAAACCGAAATAATTTCCGCAGATAGCCGACAGTTCTATAAAGAGCTGAACATCGGTGTAGCAAGACCTTCAGATGAGGAGTTGACACGCGCGAAGCATCACTTTATTGCACATTTGAGCATTCATGAATCTCTCAGTGCCGGTCAGTTTGAGATTGAAGCCCTACAAATATTGGAAAATATTTTTGCTAAAAGTGAATATGCAATTTGCGTGGGAGGCAGCGGACTCTTCCTGGATGCACTTATTCATGGGTTGGATGATCTACCGAGCGATCATTCGGTAAAGCTCAAATACGCTGGTTTGCTCGAACAAAGCGGTATTCAGATTTTACAAGAATTACTGCAACAAAAGGATCCAGAATACTATAGCAAAGTTGATTTATCAAACCCACATCGTTTGATTAGAGCATTAGAGATAATTGAAATCACTGGGAAGTCGTATTCTGCTCTTCGCTCTGAGACTCCAAAAAAGAGAAATTTTCAGGTAAAAACTTTTATTCTCACTGCTGATCGTAAATACATGTACGATCGCATCAACCAAAGGGTTGATATCATGATTAAACAAGGTCTCTTGGAAGAAGCAAAGGCACTTGTTGCATTCAAAAACATGAATGCACTCAATACTGTGGGTTATAAAGAACTATTTGAAGCGTGGCAGAACAATACAGATATAAGCGAAGCAATAGAACTGATTAAACAACACACTCGCAATTATGCGAAAAGACAGGAAACTTGGTGGCGAAGAAATAACTCCGTTTCATGGATTCCCGTAGATCAATCCAAGGATGCGTTTGAATTAATCCTTGAGCAGCTCTAAGTTTTTATCCTTCCATTCCCTCTGAATTCTGACGAGTGTTCTTTCTTCTAAACAATGAACTATCCATTTTTCCAAACTTCCAACTCACTTGAATTCTCCACAGCTGAGGGTCGCGTCTTCTCCATGATTCTTGGATAAAAAACTGACTTTCGCTAAATGTTTCTGTGATTCGTGTTGCCAGTACGTCGCTGACGCTAATGGTTACAGAAAGTGTTTTTTTCAAAAACTCCTTTCGTAACGAAACATCGAGACCATATTGAGGCTTAACGAATCCCTGTACTGTATTTTCGGTTCCACCAAAACCTCCGCGACCACCACCACCAAATCCTCCAAAACCTCCGCCGCCACCTCCGCCGCCTCGTTCAGTACCTCCAACATTTAAAGCTCTACGACTGCTGTAATCAAAATTGGCTTGAAAAATATACTGTTTGGGAAGTTTAAAAATGAAGTTGGTTTTTATCCAATATGTAGAAACATCGTTGGTCAAGTTTGCATCGATGTTGCTTCCATTGATGGTACTATTATAAAGGTTGAAGTTTGTTGTAACATCGAGCCATGATTTTATCGTAGCTCGGTAAACTAGCTCCAAACCCGCAGCAGTGCTGGTTTGAGCATTGTCATACGTAGTAATGATAACATCTTGATTGAGAATAGGGGAGAACTCATTGAGTAAAAATCTTACGGTAGTGTTGTTGGTGAAGCGATAATACACCGAACCAATAAATGTGTTTTTATTGGAAAAAGTGTATTGATAACTCAACTCAGCAGAGTATGTGAATTCAGGCTTTAAGGCAGGATTTCCTCTCGTGACATTCAATGAATCACTGTAGTCGGTAAAAGGAATCAATTGCATAAATGACGGACGATTAACTCGACGATTAAGCGCTAATTGTACATCTTGTTTTTCATTTATTACTCGTGTAATATATGCAGATGGAAATAGACTGATTGGAAATACGTTTTTAAACGTGACATTTGTATCAATTAATTCCCCTCGGTAATCGCTCGATTCAGCGCGAAGACCAAATTGTGTTTTCCATTTTTCACCGTCTCTAGCCACATTAGAATACACCGCAAAAACTTGATCCAAGAATCGATAATTTACACCCAATGCAGTCTTATCAACGAAGACATCGTCCTCTTTGAAAAAATTTGAATACTCACTTCTAAAATTTCTGATTGCCGCGCGCGCACCAAGTTCAAGACGGAATTTGTCTTGAATCCGGTCTTCGTAGTCAACTTGCGCCGTATAGAGTTCCTGACCGCCCTCACCAATCTGCAACTGCTCAGATCTAAATCCATTATCATAAGCATTGAGATATTGCCCTTCAAAGTCGCTCGCGATTAGGTTGAAGTTGATGTCTGCATTCAGCTCACGACCTTCTTTTGAATACAATCGCTTGTAAAGCAAGCTCGTTCCTGCATTTCTGAACTGGCGATTAGTCTCAGAATTGCGATAGTAAAAACTCAATAAACTTTCATTAAAGCTTGTCAAAGTATCTGTGGAGGTTTCCAAATAATCTGTTGGATTGAATTGTCCGTTTGTGTAGCTCTGTGAGAGAGTAAGCGTGTTTCGATTATCAATAAACCAGTCAACCCCAACTTTTCCATTCAGAAAATATCCAACATTGTCATTGTTCTGTGTTTGGTTCAAAAATGTAATCGGCGTTTGTGTCAAGTCTGTTCTCTCAGTATAACCGTAAGTTACGTTTTTCCTCCTGTTGTAGTTTGCATTTACGAAGAAGTTGAATTTTCCTTCTCTAAAGTTAAAATCCAAGCCGCTGTTTATTCGTCCTCTTCTGTCAACACCTGCGCGCACGCTACCATTGTAACCTGTAGAGCGATTATTCTTCATTACAATATTGATGATGCCACCGCCTCCTCCGCTCGCATCATATTTTGCAGATGGATTTTTTATAAGTTCTATCGCTTCAATGTCCGTGCTTTGCAGCGATTTTAAAAAGGCCGCCAGTTCTGTGCCTGTAAGCGGAGATGGCTTCCCGTCAATATAAACAGCTACACCCGTACCAAGCAGCGAAATGTTTTCGTTGTTATCTATTACCACGCCGGGACTTTTTCGCAATAAATCAAATGCAGTAT
>CAYRZQ010000064.1:0-12827 GCA_964428835.1 uncultured Comamonadaceae bacterium
GTTATTTAAAATTTGTTTATTGAGTTGTCAAGCATAAGCCAATGCCCGTGCCAACCCATACCACAAATCACTAAAACACACGCCAATCAAGGCTTTCAGAAATCGATAGGTTTCTTGCCAAACTGAAATTTGTCCCACGGTGGGACGCCGTGTCCCAAATTAGAACGAGAACAGGAACAAGAACAAGAACAAGAGATTCGGAATTCGGAATTCAGAATTCGGAATTCAGAATTCCGAATTGTGAATCCTACTTCTTCCCAATGGAGAACGTGATTCCATTACTAACTAATAATGGTATGTAGTTATGGCGAAATGAACTACTCAAATTACCCCAACTAGAGGCTTTTTCTCCAATTACATCAATGTAAGTAATACTTGTCATCCAAGCAAAGCGCTTACCTAAGCTCAAAGTAAAGCCCCCTGTGACATTCAAAAAATAATCATGAAAATTCTCACGACTCATTTGCCAAGCAATATCATCTGGCGCATAACCCGCACTTCTGAGGGCATAGCGATAGTTTGTGCGGTTCATCTTTGTACCGAAAAACCAAGATGACTTTGGGCGTTTATAAGTGTAATCCAATTGCGCCGACCAAGTGTTATGCAAATAATGATAATTGTGAAACCCATAACTACCATATTTTGTGTAGTCACCAATCCAAAAGCTGGTGCCTATAACTTCAGGATCGTAAACTTCAAAATGATTTTCATGATAACCCCACATTCCGCGAATACCGATGATTTTATGAGACTGAGGTTTGATGAGATAACCGAGACCCAACTCTACTGACTGCTTTTGTCCTCCAATCATTGCCACAGATTGGACCACCCAATTCTCTATGGGACTATAAGCTGCTTGGACTTCAAGGTGCCTAGTTCCAAAGGCCCCAAAGGAAGAGAAATCTCCTTTTTCCGTCACGTTCGGAATTTGTGGCGTGGTGGCATGATTACTCACTTTGATAGGAGCAGCACAAGAGGCCATTAAAAGTGAGAGACCGCAGAAAACAACTGCGCAATTAAAGTAGTGATTCATTTGGTTTTGGTTTTAGCATTTCAAACTTACCTAATGAAAGCTTCCCAAAACCCTGAATGCGAATTTTTCGCAATAAATTATTTCTCAATAATTACCTTGTCTAACAAATCGCTTTCTTCACTTGATATGCGCAGTATATAAGTACCTGAGGCCAACTCCTGAATATCCAAACTCAAGCGATTAAATGTAGTCTCTCTTTCCAAAACCATCTGACCCATTGAGTTGAATAGACGAACAATTTTCTTACCATCCATATCGACCTCAAGATTCAGTACTTCTCTCGCTGGGTTCGGATATACAATCCATTTAATTCTTGTAGAAACTTCGTCAGTATTCAAAACACTAGCACTACTTGTCGCCTCGCATCCATTCGCGTCAATAACAACCACAGTATATGATCCTGCTTGCTCTTGGGTTAACAATCCTGTCAACTCACTTTCACTGGATACCAAATCTCCATTTGAATTATACCATGAATAATAATAGGGGGCTGTACCGCCCACTACTTCCGATATGCTCAATCCACCAGCATCAACGTCAATGCTATTGCTAACAATCTCACCTAAGGCCAAAGGCGCGTCAGGCCCTTCCACAACAAAGGTCGCGATAGTAGGCTCACCACAAACCGCTTCGTCTGTAATAGTTACAACATATTCGCCTGCCGCTAATCCGTCTGCAGAAGTTCCTGTGCTTTCGTTGCTCCAAGTATAACTCAGAGTTCCCTGCCCCTCTGCTTCGATAGAAATACTTCCATTGTTATCACCAAAACATTGCACCTCATTGATCGTCTCAGACACAATCTGCGGGCCTGCTGAATGAACAACTGTTACTGTGATTATAGAAGAGCTGCATCCTTGCGGTGTTCCGTTATCACAAATCGTATAATTGATTTCACAAACACCATTCACAATATCATTTGGTAAAAACGTAATCACCTTGTTAAGGTCATCTAATTCGATAGTTCCTTCATTGACGTTTGCTTCTATTACATTTAGACTCATTACATCCTCTTCAGCATCCGTAATGAGCGATGCAAGGTCAATATAAATAGTCTCCCCAGCGCATATACTAAACGACGCATCGGAGGAGCTTGGAGGAGAATTTGGGGCAACCACTTCTATTGTTAAAGTTGCTTGGTCACATAAGCCAAATGCGTCACATACTTCATAAACAATTGTCACTACACCCGACCAGTCGGCCTCCGGTTCATAAGAATAAGCCCCATTCTCTGACATTCCAATGCTTCCATTTGATGGGAAATCCAAAATCGTATAGGTCAAAGCATCATTTTCTACATCCGCGTCATTCAATGAAACACTTCCCTCAATGAGCTCATTGTTATATCCACCGTTGAAGTCCGCAACCGCTATCGGGGCGTCGTTCACGGGAAGAATGGTGAGTGTAACAGTTCCTTGCACACATACACCACATGGATCGCATGCACGATAAACAAAAGAATCTGTTCCATAATAATCTTCCGAAGGAATATAGGTAAAGAAACCATCATTAAACATCGTTACTACACCATGCGTTGGTTCGAAGACCACTGAGTATAATAACAGTGATCCATCTGGCTCCAAATCATTTTCTGATGCATTTGCTTCCAATGTTTGATCCTCGTTGAATGTATATGAGTCATTTTGAATGATCGGATCATCATTCACCTCCATAATGGAAATGCTTACGGTAGCTTGATCACACTCGCCGAACGGGTCGCATACTTGGTAGGTGAAACCATCATTTCCAAAGAAGTTCAATGCGGGCGAATATGTAAACTGTCCGTTCGTTGCGAAGCTAATATTACCATTCGTAGGCCATGATAAAAGCGAATACGTCAGTATCTGATTATTTGCATCAGTATCATTATTTCCAACATTGACAGTAATGGGAGAATCTTCCAATGTATTGAAGACATCGTCTCCAGCTACTGGAGCCACATTATTATTAATAATTGAAATAGTCAAGGTACCTTGATCACATGCGTTCAATCCATCACATACACTGTAAACAATTACCTCCTGACCTGAATAGTTTTCATTCGGATTATAAGTGTAAGCGCCATTTGAATCCATCACGAATATTCCATTCACCGCCCCTGTTACAACAGTGTAAATCAAAGCTGGGTTATCCACATCGATATCATTCGTTGCCACATTTCCGCTTCCAGATGTATTCACCAAAATGCCGAGGACGTCATCGACCGCCACTGGTGCGTCATTAACGGGAACCACGGTAATAAAGATATTTCCCTGGTCGCACAGTCCCTGTGCATCGCACACTTGATAAGCTACTTGCTCTACCCCATGAAAATTCGCAAAAGGAGTATAATTAAATACACCATTTGCATTCATACTTATGGTGCCATTGAGGGTATTTCCAACCAATGAATAAATGAGTGTTCCACCATCCGGATCACTATCATTCAAGGAAACATTTCCACCCAACACGCCATCTTCAATCACGGTAAAGGTGTCATTATTTGCATTTGGCGCGTCGTTCACATTGGTAACGGTAATTGTCAAAGTTGCACTTGCACAAAGTCCAGCTGCATCACAAGCGGAGTATTGCGCAGTCACATTTCCAAAGAAATTCAGAGCTGGAGTGTAGGTGTATGAGCCATTCGACTGCATAATCAATACCCCTGAAGCGGGAGCGTTTGTAATAGTATAAGTCAATGACCCTCCATCTACATCACCGTCGTTGGCAGTCACCGAACCATTCAAAGCAACCTCTTCCTGAGTACTCGCGATATCATTACCCGCAAATGGCGTATCATTTACAGGATTGACGATGAGTGTCAACGTTGCCAGAGAACACGAGTTGAAGCTATCACAAACTCTATATGTTACTGTTTGTGTGCCATTGAAATTTAGTGCTGGTGAATAAACAAACACACCTGCTGCGGTCATGTTAAAAATGCCGCTTGTCACACCATTCACCACACTATATGTTAGGTTCGATGAATCAACATCACTATCGTTCGTGGCAACACTACCCGAAATATTCTGATCCTCATTTCCAGAGAAACTATCATTCATTGCAACTGGAGCATCATTCACTGGAGAAACTACAATTACCAGCGATGAAATTTCGCAGCTATTCGGAGCGTCGCACACTTGAATGGACATGGTCTGAGTACCAAAATAATTCAATCCTGGTGTATAGGTAAACGTCCCATTAGGATTCACGGAAAGTACGCCATTCGTTGGTCCGACCAATACAGAGTATGTCAATACATCGCCATCTGGATCATTATCATTGGTTGAAAGATTACCAGTAAGCACGGCATCTTCCTGCATTCCAAATTGATCGTTATTTGCTTCCAACGCATCATTCACTCCGATAATGATAAATGTAATCGTTGCAACATCAGCACCACCTTGGTCGTCAGACACTTCATACGTTGCGGTGTAAACACCACTATCGTCCAATGCTGGAGTGTAGGTAAACGAACCATCTGGATTAAATTCTAAATTACCTTCCGCAGGACCTTGTTGTAGTATATACAATAACTCTGGGCTATCAACATCTGTGTCATTAGTAGCAACACTTCCTGTAATAGCGACATCCTCATTTGTCGTAAATGAATCATCCATCGCCACTGGTGCGTCATTCACTCCTTGAACTTGAATCGTGCAGGTGCCTTGAGCACATAGTCCCATAGGATCACAAACCTGATAAGTGAAGCTCACAGTACCAAAGAAATTTGCCACAGGCGTGTAAGTATAACTTCCATTGCTATTAAACTGCAGGCTGCCAGATGATGGATTCGTAACAACATTGAATGTTCTTGTGGTGTGATCCACATCGAAATCATTGGTAGCTACACTCGCATTGAGCACTCCATCTTCCAACATCGTGGCATTATCAGCCACAGCAACTGGGGCGTCATTGACTGGTGTAATTGTAAATGTAATTGTTCCGAAATCACCTACTCCGCATGGATCCACACCAAAATATACTGCCGTTACAGTTCCACTAAAATTAGGAGCTGGTGTGTAAGTAAAATAACCATCATTGAACATGCTCAATGTTCCAGATGAAGGCGGCGTAAATACACTGTAAAAAATGAATTCTATATCGTATTCAAAATCATTCTCGCCCACATTGCCCAAAATCGGTTGATCTTCCAATCCCGTATAAAAATCATCGAGAATCACTGGCGGATCATTGACAAATATGACTTCAATGATTAAAATTCCTTGAGTGCATGAATTGAAAGGATCGCAAGCTTGATAGGTCACTACATCAAATCCATAATAATATGGATCCGGTGTATAAGTGTAAGTCCCATTAGCATTAAATAAAATCTCACCGTTATCGGGTCCATCTAGCAATGAAAACGTAAGAGGCATACCCTCAGGATCGCTGTCATTCATTGCTACCGTGCCTGTTACAAATCCACCTTCCGAAGTGAAGGTTTCATCATCATTCACAATAGGTGGATTATTTGGCGGGGTAACATTTATAGTCACTGTTGCTAAGGCACAAACTTCACACGGATCACAACCGCGATAAGTAAAAGTAACAGTACCAATAAAATTCGCTGGTGGGGTGTAAGTGAAATTCCCGAACATTCCCATCGTCAAAGTTCCCACCGACGGTGGATTTAATACGGTCGCAAAAATGGGCTCGATATCGATATCGAAATCATTCGTGGTTACATTTCCCGTAAGCACTGAATTTACATTCACAAAAAACACATCATTCACAATGACTGGCGGATCATTCACAAAAAGAAATGCCAATTCCAAAATCGACTGATCACAAAGTCCCTGGCTATTACAAGCTTGAACCGTGATATAAATGAAACCATTAAACTCTGGAAGCGGGGTGTATGAATAATTTCCATTCGGCTGCAAGGTGAATGTACCAGAAGGCGGGCCTGTAACAACAGAATAAGTCAATGGGCCTCCGCCAGGGTTGCTGTCATTCAATGATAAGTTGCCTGTGAGCACCTCTGCCTCCCAGCCAAAATTATCGTCATCGTTGGCAATAGGAGCCTGAGCGAGAATACTTCCCGTCAAAAAAATAGACCCTACAATCAGCGAAAAAAGTCGAAGTACTTTCATATTCAATGTAAATCTAAACAATAGCCTGTATCGAACTATTGATTAGTAATTGTTTAGGTTATTTGTTAGTGTCACAAAAATAAGGACAAAATAACCTTATACGAAAGCAAACACCATAAAAGTTTCGTTAAAACCTTAAAAAATGACGATGAATTTTTTCAATATCTACCGTCTCGCCCGTCTGGCGGCCTTTCTGGTCTGACGAGGGGAGCATTTGATATTGGTCATGTCCCCTTTAGAAGCTTTGATACGTCTTTTGGCCCAACGGCTCGACTTTTTATTCATTTTCACCCGCTCCGAACTGGTCATATGTCCCTGCCTCGTCTGAGCAGAAGCTGGAACGGTGGATATGATGAATAAGGTGAAAAGGAGAAAAATTAGTGGACGTTTCATGTTGCTAGGTTTGATTTCGCAACGTTGAAGCGAAAACTTTATTGTATATCCCCTTGCCCCTATATTCGTCCAAAAGAATTCAATATGACCATCGAACAAGCACAAGTCACCGTTGATGATTGGATAAAAAAATACGGAGTCCGCTATTTTTCAGAACTCACCAATATGGCCATTCTTACTGAAGAGGTAGGCGAAATGGCGCGCATCATTGCTCGTAGATACGGCGAGCAAAGCGAAAAGGAGTCTGATAAAAATAAAGACCTCGGAGATGAAATGGCAGATGTGCTTTGGGTTTTATTGTGCCTCGCCAATCAAACCGGCGTGGACCTCACGGCTGCGTTTCAAAAAAATCTTGATAAAAAGACCCAACGTGATAGCACACGACATTTGGATAATGAGAAGTTGAGAGATTGAATTTGATTTAAGTCAAAATCAATCGCTCAAAGACAAATTTATTTTTGCGATGTGAAGATGATTCCCCAGCACATATTGCAATCTCTTGAAAAATACCTTTCACAATTCGGGCCTCTCGAGCATCATGAGTGGGAAGAATTAGAAAAAAAGCTGGAGTTTGTGCATTTTGAAAAAGGTGAATTCCTGGTTCGAAATGAAGCAAGCGATGTGAAACTCTATTTTATTTACTCAGGTTTTGCAAGACATTATTTTGCAGGGTTAGATCAATTAGAAATCACGACATGGTTTAATAATCCGCTGAGCATGGCCACGGATTATGAAGCTTACACAACGGACACGAGAGCCACACACAATATTGTTGCGCTCACCAATATCGAAGCGTTATGCATCGATCGCGCTACGCTCTATTATCTCTACTCCAAGCACAAAAACTGGGAACGCATTGGCCGCATGATGAATCAAATGTATCTCATTCATCTCATGCGCCGCATGCGCCGCAACTATACACAAACCGCCAAAGAACGATACGATGAGTTTTCTAAGCTATGGCCTGATGTCATACAGAATGCACTATTGAAACACATCGCCTCTTATCTTGGGATGAGTTTGGAAACATTGAGTAGAATCCGAGCATCCAAATGAAATACAACATCACTTCCCTTCTCTCTTTATTCACTTTTGTCTTACTAATTTCTTGCTTGCCGCCTTCGCAGCCTTATCCCTATATGGAACCAGAACAGGTGGTAGCAGAAGCCGAAGCATGGTCACAGACATTAGAAGAGTACATACAAGGCTGGGCGCAAGGCATCAATCCATCACAGATCCCAGACGAACTCATACCCGAAGGAATTGAAGACAGCCAAAATTTTTATCTCAAACATCCTGATGAAGTAACACCGGAAGAGACATGGGCTATACGCTATGCAAAGCCAATCAACAAAGATTCTTTGTATGCTGGTATTCCCGACCCTCGTATCACCTATCTCTTTCTGGGGACGGCTCTCGCACCATTTGGCAGTAAGCTCATCATCGAAGGCGAATTTCCTCATTGTCGGTTTTTTTCCATACAAGCCTCTCCTCCTTTAAATGGAAAAGAATATTACTCGCAGCGTCAATTCGGTACGGCAGAAGTTTCTACCGTCGATGCGGACATTCAGCCGCTTCCCGGACACATTAATCCATTTTTACCGGGCGCCGACCGCACGGCTGAAAATAGAAGCTACCGACTAACCTATGATCTTGTCACTGGTGATCCCACAACGCTCAACGATCCTGCACATTCACATCCATATCGTCACAACGACAACAACCGCAAAGCTGCGATGCTGGTATATCAAGGCCCACTGGGACATCAGACCATCGCTGGCACTCCTCTTCCCGTTCCTGGTGATTGGAATTTAGGTTGTGTGTGGATACGTTATTATGCGCCCGACGATAATGTGGATGCGCTTGGTGGTGTGCCTCTGCCGAAGGCTTACTTCGAACTTCCAGATGGCACACCCTATTTCATCGGTTCTGATTTTAGCACATTGCAAGCAAGGGCTGATGCGACATTCCCTAATAGAGTTACTGAACCCGCCAATGTATCAGATGATGATCCAAAAAATGGTTGGTTCAAATCGTGGGGAATTACACGAAGTATTCTCAACGGTGTATGCATGGCCAACAACTGGAGCCGCCCTGATAGCAGCGTGCGTGTGAATGAAATCGAATTAGGTTGGACTGGTCGTGGGGAAAATCAACCTCCTCCCGGAAATATAGAACCTCACGCTACAACCAATAATTATGCTTCTTACCTGGGCCGCACCATCACCGTTCCGCCTGGAATGGTGGCTGTGCTCACAGGTCGTATGCCCACATTCCCATCTACTAGAAACGGTGAAGCCATCATGGAAACAGGACAAGTCCGATATTGGAGCATTTGTGGGGTAGACCAAGATCCTCTCTCAACTTCTCCAGCAACAACCATTCATGCAATCACAGACGACGAAGTAACACTCGACGAACAGCGCAACTATGTTATCGCGTATAGCAGAGAAAACGAAAGACCCAATAACGCGACAGCTGATAATGGGGTATCATGGGTCGATTGGGGAACGCAAAGCTCCATGGGAGTGCTTATGCGTTGGGTATGTGTTGCACCTGAATGGAACTTTCCGCTCAATCCTCATGAAAATAATCTCTCCTGGGCCACAAGCGACTGGTCTGGCAGCGCCTACGACAGCACCTTGATAGGACTCAATTATAGACGAGGATTCATGCAATGTTATCTTCCCATGGTCCACTTGATGACGGTTGAAGAGTTCGAAAATCTTGGTAATAATCTTCGTGCAGAAGACATTCCTGTTTGGGTGAACGAAGATTATACCTCCATAGGACCTTCGGATGCAAGCTTTGGAAGCGCTTCCGCCTCATCATTTCTAGACAATACAGCTGTAAATAGCGCAATCAACGCCATTGACTCAGATATCACCACAGCGTGGTCATCTCAGTGGGGGCAAAGTGTGGCCAGCATTACAGTAGATCTTGGTGAAACAAAAAATATTTCTGCAATCAAGCTCATTTGGGATTTCATTTTCTTTGGAAGGGACTATTCTATACAAATATCCGATGACAATGCAACATGGGAAGATATTGCAGTAATGAACGACAGCGATGGATTATCTGATGTGTTCAAAAATCTCAACGGCAATTTCGGACGTTACGTGCGTCTGCTTTGCACACAACCTAATACTAGCTATTACCGTTTAGTTGAATTTGAAGTTTATACTTCTGATTGCGATTGTGAGGATGTTTTCTCGAATGTGAATGAGGTCCTTGAAACCCCTTCTTTCCGATTATATCCCAATCCTGCAACGGACTATATACAGCTTCACATCGATCTGGTAGGTGAAAAAGATATTATCATCTACAATCTAAATGGACAAATAATCCAACAATTCAAGAGCTCAGAAAAACGCATTCAAATAGATACGGAAGCTTTGAGAGCCGGAACATACATAGCTGTTGTTAAAAATAAAAATCGAACGCTCACTAAAAAGTTCATTATCCAGAATTAACGATATTCGCGGGGTTGATAACAGACAAACCCCATGAAGAAAATAGTTGCACTCCTTTCCATCGCGATATCCTTAACGCTGTATGCGCAAACCCCAGGACTGAAGCGCATCGAGAGTTTCGAGGTGCGCAGCAAGATGGATCCCAGCTTCAAAGAGCTGCCGCTGCGCTCTATCGGTCCCACGGTGATGAGCGGTCGTGTGACAGATATCGCATGGAATCCCGATAACCCTTCTCATTTTTACGTGGCGTATGCCTCGGGTGGTTTGTGGGTGACATACAACATGGGCACCACCTTTGAGCCCATCATGGATGAACTTCCCGCGATGACCATCGGCGCCATCGCCGTGGATTGGCAAAACAATGTCATCTGGGTTGGCACAGGCGAAAACAATAGCAGCCGCTCCAGTTATTCTGGCGTCGGGATTTATAGCAGTGAAGACAATGGCGCGACATGGAAATACAAAGGTTTACCAGAATCACATCACATTGGAAAAATAATCGTTCACCCGAACGATCGTTCGGTCGTCTACGTCGCAGCACTCGGACATCTTTATTCACCCAATAAAGAAAGAGGAGTCTATAAAACTACCGATGGAGGAAATACGTGGACACATCAGCTTTTTGTAGATGAAAATACAGGCGCTATCGACCTCGAAATAAATCCCAAAAATCCAGATGAACTCATTGCATCTATGTGGTATCGTACTCGAAGAGCTTGGAACTTTGAAGAGTCTGGCGCAAGCTCAGGAATCTATCATACACAAAGCGGCGGCGCTAAATGGGAGAAAATAAATACAGCACCCTTTCCTACCAACGAAGGCACTGGCCGCATTGGTGTTGCATTTCAAGAAATCAATGGAGAAAAATTACTTTACGCATCCGTTGATAATCAAAACAAACGTCCACGCGAAACCAAGGAAGATGAGAAAGCGAAATTGAGAAAGACTGATTTTATTAAAATGAAAAAAGAAGAATTTCTCGCACTCGACACTGCTCTTTTGAATCCTTTTTTAAAAGAAAATTATTTTCCTGAAAAACTCACTAGTGATAGTTTGAAGAAACTCATTGCTGCGGATAAATACACACCTGCCGCGATTTATGATTATTTGTTCGACGCAAATGAAGACCTCTTCAACACACCTGTTATAGGACTTGAAATTTACAAGTACAATTTTCAAGAAAAAAATTGGACGAAGACACATGAAAAAACCATCGACGCTGTAGTGTATTCGTATGGATACTATTTTGGGTTAATGGAAATACATCCTACCAAACCACAACAACTCTACACCGCTGGAGTGCCGCTCATTACCAGCGATGACGGAGGAAAGACATGGCGTGGTATTAATCCTGGCAACGTACACGTCGATCATCACGTGATTCGTTTTCATGAAAAACATCCAGATTGGATACTCAATGGAAGCGATGGTGGCGTGCAGATATCATTTGATAATGGAGCCACATTCATCAATTGCAAAACACCATCCGTTGGACAGTTTTACACTGTGCAAGTGGACAATGAAAAGCCGTATAATGTATATGGCGGATTGCAAGACAACGGTGTTTGGAAAGGCCCTTCAACCAACGTACCCAGCCGCGACTGGATGTACGAAGGTGCTTATCCTTTCAAGAGTATCATGGGTGGTGATGGCATGCAAGTGCAAGTGGATCCGCGCAATCATAATATTGTTTACACAGGTTATCAATTTGGAAATTACGCGCGCCTGGATTTGAGCACTGGCGATTTTCAAGAGATACATCCCGAACATTCATTCGGTGAGCGGCCTTTGCGCTACAATTGGCAAACTCCAATATTGATATCACCACATCAACCTGATATTTTTTATTTCTGTAGTAATAAAGTACATCGCAGCACCGACGGTGGCCTTCATTTTCAGACCATCAGTCCCGACCTCACCATGGGCGCGAAAGAAGGTGACGTGCCTTTTGGAACGCTCACTGCCATCGACGAATCTGCTCTTCAACTGGGATGGATTGCCGTCGGCGCCGACGATGGAAGCGTTCACATCAGCAGCGATGCGGGCAGCACATGGAAGAATGTTTCCAAGACATTACCGAAAAAATATGTGAGCAGAATAATATTCTCCACATTGAAAAAAGAACGCCTCTACCTCGCGATGAATGGATACAGAGAAGACGACATGACGCCCTATCTCTACGTATCCGATGACCTCGGCGTCACATGGAAGAGCATCAACACAGGATTGCCATTCGAACCCATCAACGTCATTCGTGAAGACGACACCAATGAAAATATACTCTACATAGGTACAGACAATGGATTGTATGTAAGTCTCGACAGAGGGAATCAATGGCGCGAACTCGGCAATCTGCCCAATGTAGCAGTGCATGACATGGTGATTCAAAAACGCGAACAAGAACTCGTCATCGCCACACACGGCCGTTCGCTGTGGATTGCAGATTTGAAACCTATACGTGCAAATCAGCAACAAGAATTTTCTATTTTTTTAAAAAATAAATACCGCTATCATGATTTGGAAGACAGCTCACCAAACTGGTTCGACCCGCGCAACACCGACATTAGCTTATTGTATAAATCACAAAAAGTCAACACCATAGAATTCAAAGATTCCGAAGGAAAAGTCGTCGCCACCTATGCCCTCCCCAGCACAGGAGGTCAATGGCATGAATACCACATCAAACAAAACGAAACCTTCCACCTTCCCAAAGGAAAACTAACGGTGAACGGGAGTGAGATTGAAGTGAAGTGAGGACGGGAACGAGAACGAGAACGGGAACGAGAACGAGAACGGGAACGAGAACCCCATAGGGGCGCAGCGAGAACAAGAACCCCATAGGGGCGCAGCGAGAAC
>CAYRZQ010000064.1:12927-17252 GCA_964428835.1 uncultured Comamonadaceae bacterium
AGAACCCCATAGGGGCGCAGCGAGAACAAGAACCCCATAGGGGCGCAGCGAGAACCCCATAGGGGCGCAGCGAGAACCTCGAAGGGGCGCAGCGAGAAAGAGAGATTCAGAATTCAGAATTGCGAATTGTGAATTGCGAATTGCAAATTTGAATTAAACCCAGCACTATGAAGAATCTAGAACAATTGATTAGCCGCATTCATCCTATGTCGCAGGGTGCAAAAGAAGCATTCGTTTCGAAATTCAAAGAAGCGCAGCATCTGAAGAAAAAAGAGTTCCTGATTAAAGAAGGGCAACTTGTGGATGGACTGTACTACGTGGCGTCGGGTGTGCTTAGAGCGTATTATGAAAAAGACGGAGAGGAAGTAACCTTCAATTTCTATTTCGGTCCCACAATCTTTACGGACTTTATTTCAGTCTATGAAAAAACGCCTTCAAAAATGAATGTGGTTGTGCTCGAAGATTGTGAAGTGTATTATGCGAATATGAAAGAAATGGAACAACTCGCTGAAAAAGACGTGGACATCACCCAACTCTTTCTCAAATTCTTCCAGATTCTTTATCTCTACAATCACAAGCGCCAGCTCTCTATGATCTACAACACGCCTGAAGAGCGCTATCTGGAATTGTTGGAATTGCGCCCTAAAGTTTTTCAGCAAATGCCATTAAAATATATCGCCACGTATCTAGGTGTGAAACCAGAAACGCTCAGTAGGCTAAGAGCACAAATGTACCGTCCGAAGGATTAATTGACAATTGTCAAGTGATTTTGAATTGCAGCAAGGCAAGCTTTGCAGCGCAATTAAAAATCATAAGTCATGAAACGTCCAATTATTTATCTGCAACTGCTCGTTGTAATTATTATCTTCTTTCAATCGAAAGAAATCAAATCGCAAAGTGATACGCTCACACAAACCATCAGAGGAAGAATTACAGACGACATTACCAAATCACCACTCTTCAATGTGAGCGTGACTGTTGTCAACACCAATCCCATCAAGGGAAACATGAGTGATGACAATGGAGAATTCAAAATCACACAAGTGCCCCTTGGCCGACACACTTTGAGTTTTCGGGTCATCGGTTACGAACCACTATTAATCCCAAACGTGGTAGTGACCTCTGGAAAAGAAGTGGTGATGGACATCGCACTTACCGAAGCAATCAATAAACTCGATGAAATCGAAATCACCTACGATCGCTCGAAAGACCCGAAGGTCACCAACAATGAAATGTCCACGGTGAGTGCGCGATCGTTCAATCCGGATGATACACGCAAATACGCAGGAGCTCTGGGCGATCCGAGCCGCATGGCCGCTAACTTTGCTGGCGTAGTAGCAGGCAATGATAGTCGTAATGATATTGTAGTACGGGGCAATACACCCAACGCCATGTTGTGGCAGATGGAAGGACTCAATATTCCCAACCCCAATCACTATGGTGGAAGTTATAACACAGGTGGTCCTGTGAGTATGTTGAACTTTAATAACCTTGGGAAATCAGACTTCTTTACCGGCGCATTCCCCAGCAACTATGGCAACGCCACAGGTGGCGTATTCGATCTTCGACTACGTGAAGGAAATAATGAGAAACATGAATTCCTCGGTATGATTGGCTTCAACGGATTTGAAGTAGGCGCCGAAGGTCCACTTTCGAAGCGTTCTAAATCATCTTACATCGTCAATTACAGATATTCTACACTCGGTTTGCTTCAAACCATCGGGGTTGATCTAGGAACAGGTGCATCGACGCCGCAATACCAGGATATCAATTTCAAACTCGCTACTCCTGTGGGTAAGAAAGGGAAATTTACAGCATTCGGTTTTGCCGGAATAAGTAGCATCGACATACTAGGCGCTGATGTAGATACTACACGTTCCAACTACTTTGGATCCATCAGCCAAGACCTCAGACCGCGTTATCAGACAGGTGTAGTGGGTGTTTCGTACGATCGCAGTTTTGGTGAAAAAACTTGGGCCAAGCTCACGCTTGGAGCAAGCAATCAACGCGAGAATTACGAAATAGATAGTCTCGATTTAGATAACGGCAGTAAGTTTCGATTGGCGCAAGGCGAATTTTCCGATAGTAAATATTCCGTAGTGCTCAATGGAACGCACAAGTTCAACGCTAAGAATTCACTTTCCTTTGGAGCCAATAGCGACTACATCGTATTTGACTATATCAATCAAGATTTCTTTAATCGCGGCACCATCGATAGTTTGCGCGTCAATCAAGCCGACAATTATATCCTTTCTCAAGGCTATGTGCAGCTCAAACATCGTTTGAACGAGCGCCTCACCTTGATTGCAGGAGTGCACGCGTTGCACTCTACTACCAACGATCAACTCGCGTTGGAGCCACGAGCAGGCTTGCGTTATCGAGTAGGAGAAAGATCCAGTATTAATTTCGGATATGGCCTTCATCACCAGCTCATGCCTACGTACAATTTGTTTGTAAGAAATCGACAAGGCTTGGAAACGAACAAAGACCTTGATTTCACCCGATCCAATCATTTTGTGACAGGATTCGAAACAATGATCAATAGTGACATTAAATTCAAGATTGAAGGATATTATCAAATGCTCGACAAAGTACCTGTTACTGCCTTTGCATCCAGTTACTCAGCCGTGAACATTGGCGCAGACAATAATCCCAGCGATCAAGCGGACCTTGTGAATGGTGGAATTGGTACCAACTACGGATTAGAATTGACCCTTGAGCGTTACTTCAGTAAAGGCTATTATTTCCTTGTGACCGGTTCCGTGTTTGAGAGTACTTACGAAGGCAGTGACGGCATAGAACGCAATACTGCATTCAACACCAACTATGCCGCCAACGTACTTGCAGGAAAGGAATTTAAGTTGAATAAAAAAGGAAGCATCCTTTATGCCAATTTCAAACTCACCACACTTGGCGGAAGATTTTTCACTCCTATCAACAAAGAACTCTCACAAGCCGCAGGCGAAGCCATCTTCGACAACAGTAAAGCATTCTCCGAAAGGCAAGACGCTTATTTCAGAGCCGATGTAAAGATTGGGTATCGCAGAGAAAACAAGCGCAGCACCTTCGAAGTGGGAGTTGATTTCCAAAACATCACAGGCAATGAAAACATATTCCAGCAAGGATACAATGCGCGCAACAACACCATTAGTGAAGAGTATCAACAAGGATTTTTCCCCGTCCCCATGATACGCTTCACCTTCTAACTTTCATCTGAGGTTTAAGGGTGATTGTTTTAATTGCAAGAGGGCGTGATCATTCACGCCCTTTTTTGCGAGAACGAGAACAAGAACAAGAACAAGAACAAGAACGAGAACCCCATAGGGGCGCAGCGAGAACAAGAACGAGAAAAAGAACCTCGAAGGGGCGCGGCGAGAACGAGAGATTCGGAATTCAGAATTCAGAATTGCGAATTGCGAATTGCGAATTGCAAATTGTGAATTCCGAATTCAGCTTTAATCCCTATATGGAAAGAAATCCAATCGAGTATATCTGCCGGCATGTGAAGTTTCTTCAGTCCATATAAAAGGAACGAAATTCTCAAAAGGAGGCAATGGTATACCGTTCGACTCCAAAAGAATTATACAAGCATCTAAGATTTCATAGTCCTCCAGAGGCAAATACGCGGTATATATGCCAGACCAACTTATATCGTCGATGAGTTCAATTATATTGGCTGGTATGCTTGGACCATTAAAAATCTCTTTTAAGTCGTTAAATTCTTGCTCGGTTAATCCAAATTGGCCTTCATTCTGACCTAAATCTTGCAGGTATTCACCATAATTCTCGAAATCCTCCACAGAACTGGGAGTACGTTTACTCACAAAATGCTCAAGATCTGTAAAAAAGTAACCACTCAATCGATCCCATAAACCCCCGATTAGAATTTGCCAGCGTGGATGCGTCAATTCCAAATGTTGAACGGAATTTTCCATACACGCTATCATAAATGCAACTCTAGCTCTCATGTTTATATTTTCAAAATCCGCTCCTCTCATTGGTAAATTTCTACTACATTCAATTTAATGTGAAAGATAAATAAAAAAAGAACAAGGGGTTTTTGGGAACAGGGGGAACAAGGGAACAAGGGGTTTTTGGGAACAGGGGAACATGGGATTATTGGAAATTTATTTTTCTTATTATCACATTATCTTACTAGCACACTATCGTACTAGCATACTAGCCTACTAGCATACTATCTTACTAGCCTACTATCACCTCATCCTCTCCACATAATCCCTGGTGGACATATACATCAGCGTATCCCACAACTCCTGCGGAAAATGATAACGGTACGGCTCCGACGGGTCGCGGGTGAGGGTGTC
>CAYRZQ010000065.1:0-17010 GCA_964428835.1 uncultured Comamonadaceae bacterium
TCAAACAAGCAGTCGCACTCTACGCTAGCCGTGCTGGTGAAAAGCTTAGGAAGCAAAATTGTTTGGTTGCTGATATGTTAGTGTTTTTGCAAACATCGCCATTTGGTGAAAATCATTATTCCAAAAGTGCGACCATTAAACTGCCTTATCTGACAGATGATACTCGGGTTTTAATTGCCTATTCGACATTTGCAATTTCACAGCTGTACAGAAAAGGCTACCAATTCCAAAAGGCTGGTGTTGGCCTGATCGATATTACTGATAAGAGCAATATTCAAGTTGATTTGTTTACACCGCCACAGTCGGTGAGATCAGATAAATTAATGTCACTGATTGACCAGGTTAACTCAAGTTTTGGGAGGGGCACTCTGTTCTGTGCAGCTGAAGGGACGAAAAAGAGGTGGAGCATGAAGCAAACGAAGTGCTCGCCAATGTTTACTGTGGACTGGCGAGACCTTCCACTTGCTGCATGCACCTAATAGTGTGGTTTGATTACTTCGCAATTCGGCCAAAAGCGGAAGTTGAAGATAATGATATCTCTTATGCAGGAATAATAATTTCGGTGTAAGTTTCACCATTTTTATATGGCGCAGTTTCTTGTTAAAGCTTTATTGCTTCAAACTCAGTATTATCATTTTCTACAGTCCGCAAGAATAAGTGGTTCATAAGACATTTGAATACTCACTGTAAAAAGTCGCATATTTGCCGCCAAATCATTCAAAACTATTAGCAATGCCAAGCCATTATCTGTTTAGTTAATTCAGGATGACTAGATACAGAATAAAATTTGTGCGAATGTTAGTCCCATGAAATAAGCCCCATAAATCTTAGAAATGATAATAGTGAACCGCAAATTCCGAAAATTCCAATCAACAAGAATGTAAATCTAAACGATGCGCCATAAGTCCAAAGCCGTACCCACCAAGGCCCGGTTGACGAAGCTTGATTAGTAAGGCCAGGCTCTTCAAAAAACAATGGGGCGGGAAAGTTAGGCAACATTGACTCTAGTTTGGCCAATGTTTTTTCAGCATTACCCATTAAAAAACAGACCCGCTGATCCAGCTTCCAAAAAACAAATGACACAAGTGTGAGTAGGACTCCAAGTATCACTCCTAAAATAGAAAAGCGTTCACTCCCCTGGATCGCAGACGCAAGTCCAGCAGCAACCAAGCCTGCCAGTACGAGAAAAAAATTAAAAACTGCCATTCTTTGATTGGCATGAAGTTCAAAATAGCGCAACGCATATTCCGATGCATTCTTAATTTCATCAACAGAAGAAGTGTTCATAGAAGTGAGTCCAAACTAAAATTTGATAGAGATTTTTCCGATTTTACCAGATTATTTTTTCAATAAATCAAAGAAAAAATAGTAAAAAGTCATAGCACTTGTGAAAGAGGCGTATTTTTGCCACTTGTCATCTTTATGTTCATCTGCAAAATCACACACTGATTTAATAACCAAAGCTTTCGGACTACTATTAACACTGTATTCAACAGCCGACATTACGGCGTAAGCTTCCATTTCTAGTCCAATCAAATCCTTATTTTGATTTTCTTTAATTTCTTTAACCAAATCCTGATCCGAAAGCACTCCGGCGCCCGAAGCAACCGGGCCCATTTTGATTGACAAACTTCCTGCGGGAACCTCACCAGTCCAAGATGATCTGACTTTGGATACTACAACTCCAGATCTGATCATATCTTGTAGATCCGAGCGAAGATGAGCTTCAAGATGAGCTTGATATGGCGCGATGTTAAATATGCTCGATCCATTGTGGACTTTGTGCTTTCCGCTACCCCAATCCCATGTCGGGTCTGCAACTATGATGTCACCAAGGTTAACTTGGTCTTTTAGACCTGCACAGATCCCAAGCATTACTATATATTTAGGCTTGAACAGTACAGACATTTTAGTTGCAAGAGCTGCTGACGATGGCATACCTTTTCTAGATGCATATGCAGCTATCAAATTGAATTTTTTATCACCATTAACTATTTCGCCTTTGTAATAAATAGTCGGATCATTATGGATTCTTTGTTGCTGCCAATTACAATTTAGTTGCAACACAGCCTCAAATTCAGGATCAACAAGAGCTGTTAATATCACTACATCTACGTTCAGATAAAACTCATCTTGAAGCTTATTTCGATGAAAAGCACTTAAATATTTCAAAGTATTTTCAAGTGAATAGGTCCATGACTGTGATTGAGAATCATATTTCTCCAATAGAACTCCAAGTTTTCGAAATTCATCTTCATTTTTAGAATACAAATCATCCACACAAGTCAAACCCAGTATTCTCTGAGGAATCTTTACTAGGGCAGACGGAAGGAAAAGCATTTTTAAAAAGTCCAGCCCGCCGCTGGCACTTGGGGATTCGCCAATAACACTAGGAACATTCAGATCAAGAATTAGTAAATCATACGATATATTAGTCATTTCGCGCCTGGCGATGGACAACGTCGTAGCATGGAATACATGTTCATGAGAAACTGCATTAGCGGTTAAAATCGAAATTATTTTTTCAACTTTTTTATACTCATCATCGACGATGATAATTTTTAAATTACTCACTAATAAGGCCCTTTACCAAAGAGATCAATTCTTCCTTCCATAGATCTTGTGCTGAGTTGTAGTAGATAGTTGCTAAATACATTGGCGAAAAGCTTTCTTTAAGTTGGTGCTGCAAATCAGTCAGAGTTAATTTAGTTGATTTGTCATCAAAGCTATCAAACATAGTTAACACCACAGTAGGAATTTTGATCTTTCGCAATTTCATTTGTGACAACAACTCTTTTCCCGCATAACTCTCAGGGCCGCCGCCAGATGGTTCTGTCGGGGAAAAGTCATAATTGGGCATTGTCATATCTAAAATCATCAATGAGTATGAGCTATGCTTTTGAACAATTTTCTTCAAGGCACCACCAAAAGAATATGCCTCATCAATTGTAATATCTTGGAAGTATTCATTTAAAAGAGTAATGATGTTATGTCTTTTGTCTGAATTATCTTCTACTAAAAGTATATTTTTCATTTATCAACTTACTCCAAATGTAATATTTACAAAAAAATTATCCTTCTTCTTCCCTAGGTCGAAACTAATTTCTTGGTTACGATATATTGAAGACTTAAGGGCTTTTGATATCTTCAGGAACCCAGTTCCACCTTCTTCTTGAATTCGTTTTGAAATCCCATTGGAGAGTTGCAGCTTTGAATCCTCAATTCGATCTATCTCTTTTTGAGTGATTAATTGCTTATTCACACTATTTGTAACTCGCAAGTTAATATTTCCGTTCTTAACAGAAAGGAAAACTTTCAAATTTATTTGTGATGGCGGTAAATTACTTCTTTTAAGTGCGTTTTCAAAAAGCTCATAAAATATGTATACAAAATCATCGAGGCCTCTACCTGGCATTATTATTTTTAGATCCTCCATATCCCGTATTATCTCGATATTAAAATCTTCTGAGAGCTTAGATTTTGTATTCAATAGCATTTTTCGTGCAATTTGCGCAGGAAACTCCAATTCATAATCTTGCCTTTCGTAAACTTCATTTCTGTGAAACCAACCAACAACCTCGGCTATTCTAAGTTCCAAACTAGAGCGAGAACTTGCAATGGCATTATGAATTTCCTGCATTGCATTATTCGTGTTTATGGTTTCAATTCCGTTTGTTAGGGCATCAAAAATGTCACTGAACTTTTCCTTCACATTAACTCCGATTACAGTTCGCGCAGTTTTAAGATTTTCATCGGTCTTTTTCCAAAGAAACTCGATAAATCTATCCACAATATCATTAAGTGATTCTGAATTAATGGTGTTGCTCTGCATACTCTGCATTTCCTGCATTGAAATTCGGTAAACAAAGAGAGCGTCTTTTTTATCAGGCCTATCAGCTGACGAAACCCAATTTATTTGTAGCAAATCATTCTTAACATGGCTTATTAGATCGTCATAATCGGAAGAAAATTTGGCGAATAAATTACTCAACAGCATTTTTTCTGGTTCGGATAGATGGTTGCATCTTTCTAGCCAATAGGAATTTTCCTTGTATGAATTTTTTGACTCATCAAAACTTGATATTAAATTTTCATCTTCCACCGACTTCCTAAGTGTATTATTTATGGTTCCATGCCTGATTTGAGTGCTCAAATAAGAGTTCAACCCATGCTCACCAACAAGAAATTCACTTATGATCTCTCTGCCAATCATAAAAAATGCAGAACTAACTTCCCCCGTCGAACCACCTAAAAGCATAAATTTTTTTTCATTATTTTTAAATCCATCATTTATGTCTTCAATCAACTTATTTATTCTATGGGTTAATTCTATCGAAGCGCGATTCGAGCTTTCATCAAGGTAACTTTTATATTTTTCGTAGGAGTTACCTAACTTAAGAATTAAATTTCTTTTTATCGCATCAATATCAACATGCACCTTGCTGCTTTCAATCAATTTAAGAGCTTTATTGATTTCAAGGTTTTTAACTCTATCTTTAATTTCAATTTCATATTTAATTGAGTTTTCTGCGTCCAACTCAGTTAAAAGTTGGCAAACCCTGACCCGCTCCTCCTCAATATGGCGAGTGCCCTCATAGAGCATCGTTTGCTGCATAGTTTTTGGGCTCCAAACCTTATCAAGATATGCAATTTTGTTTCTAAGCAAAATCTCTTGAGAATTGAGATCTTCGGGTTTAGATATACCATTGGAGACATGATAGTTCTCAAACGAAACTCTTAGCGAGGCTCTAGACTCTTCTGAAAACGCAGAACAGCAAATTTCGAAAAACATTGGCAGCTCTATTATATTCGGCCAATGAATTGAGTCCTCCAAACTATTTAGCAAGCTGTCGATAGGTAAGTTTCTGACAATTTCCTCATTATCTAGATAAGTTGCAACCGCAATTTCAAGAGATTTCTTTATATCCCCCATTTTTAGATAGCAATGGGACAGATAACATTTCATATAAAGCTCATCCACCGGGGTATCAAAGTCCCTGATAGACTCAATTTCATGAATAGCATCAGCCCATCTGCCTGACTTGGCAAAATGATACGCATTGTAAGTCTTTAATCTACTCTCTTTTACCGAAGCAGCTATTGGAAATTCGGAAGCATCATTGCCTGTAGTAGTATTTCCAGAGTATGAGTTTAATAAGATCAATGTGCTGGAATATAGGCCATGTTTAATGGCGTCATAAATGAATTTTTGTCGAATGTTGGCCTCAAAAAAACCTAAACTTTTGGGAGTACTTAATGCAGAGTACGAAAGATAAAACCTCTCATTAATATCCGGATAATTATCCGCAGGTTGACTTAAAAGCTTAACGACAAGTAGATTTAGTGGCACCGACCAAGATAATCCACTATGTTGAAACGCAATACCAAGCAAAGATGATGCATCTCTAAATGTAAACTCATTTTTTTTATAAATATTGCATAAAGAAGAACAAATTATTTTTAATAATGAATCAGAAAGGCCCAATGAATAACCTGCCTTAACGGCGCTTTTAGTCAATAGATCAACAACCTGAATATCGCAAGGGTGTAATTTTAGATACTCTAAGCTTTCATTAACTGAATCGTTGTATCGACCGGCAGTATAATTCTCAATTAAGCACGACAGTTTTTTATTTTCTTCCGTGTCAATCAGCTCTTTTTCGACACCAAATGACCTAAGGATAAATTCGCTGGAGCGAGATTTTATTTTAGAGAATAATTTTTTAACTTCATATTTGACGGTAAGATTTGAATTAACATCGACTTCTTTTGTTGCGATAATGCACTTTAATGTCACCAGTATAGATTCATACAAATCTATTAATGAAGACCTGCTGTCGAATAGCATCATCAGCTCGCACTGAGAGGCACTAACAAATGGCTGACTTATCAGCTTTGCATAAATATAGTTCCTCACAGATGCAAAGCTTTCATCTTTAAAATAATCGTCAATCTGCTTCTGTATCGCCCCTTTCAATGCCACATCCTGTGATTTTAGATTTATGTAACTTATCAGAACTAAAAGCAAAGTTATTTCAGTTCTCTCGCTATCCGAAATCAACCTCTCAATTTGAGAGTCAATCATTATTTTTTCGTGCTGATTAAGTATGAGATAAGAGTTCACGTACCATATTGAATATCCAAATTCACTTTTTACAATATCCAGTATTGATGAACAGCTTTTTAGATCATTCGAGAAAAGCTTATTTTCGAACTCTGTCTTCAAAAATTCAAATCTGCTTATTTCTGAAGAATATTTCCGTAAATATGCGAGATAAACTATTAGATTAGATTGAAGGCCTGATACAAGAGATATTTTTTTTGAAAAAATCTCTGTTAAAGATCCAGGAAATGGATTTGGAGATATTTCTTGGGATATTTTTTTATGAGATAAAACATAATCGATATTACTTGACAATTCCTGGCTTGAAATTTCTGTGATTATCTGTATTAGCGCCACTCTCGGAGTGCTTATTCCTAATTTCACGGACAGTAGTATTTTTTCCAGATTTTTGTTTATTTTTTTCACCAACATCTCCATTTAACTAATTTCTTAATTATTTCTAACACACTATTCAATAAGGAAAAGGCGGAATTAACTTTCTTTTATAAGTATGAAGAGTTGAATCTCTTCCACAAACATTAGTGCGGCTTACTACATTCGATTGAGTCATGCTGCAATACCATGCAATGGAAACGGCATCAATTACAGCTCATCACTTGAAGATAGATATTGCTGTTGTGGCCTCATTGTTGATTGCACGCCATATTTCGTCAATCGCGGATACGTCAAATGTAACCAAGGGAATGTTCATCATGATTTGTATTTTTTAGATATTACGGTGACTAATTTTTCCCATACTCAACGTTGACTCTGCTTTGGGCATGCGACATCATTTACCTAAAGTCCGCTTTGGGCACTTTACCGACCAATAACCTAAAGCTGAGGCTTTGTCGATTACGCGACATTACACCGCAGGCTATTTAGTCATAGGGTTTAAAATCCCGCATTCCTTATAACACTGAAACCGGCTATGAACTGCATCCACGTATTGAGAATAGCGATCAAATATTGCTATTGTGTCCGCATTGCATAATCCAGCCTTTAGCGCTATAGCTTGTATTTTACTAAACAGGTTAAGGAAGTGAATAATCATTAGAGAAGAGTCCCACTGATAGTCAGGAGGTACATCTCGTCCAGTTAGAGGGATTAAATTCTTGAGAGCAAAATTAATCGTTAATGGTGATTTTCCAGACTTTATGTTTTTTAATGTTTTTGCAATGCCATCCTCATTGACTTCACTTTTTAATTTGCTATGGATTTTGAAGATGGCTTTATACAAATCAACATCAGATATTCTCTTCCCTTCTTTGGTCGGGAGATAATCCTTATATTTTTCTATAAATCGCCAGATACTATTGCTAATTTTTTGGCTTTTGGCATCTACTTTTGGTAAATATTTTACAAGCAATGAGGGGCTTTGATTTTGCGTGTATGTCCAATCTAAATCGGGATGTTCGATTTGCAGATATTTTTCATAGAGGGCAGCCCAATAGAATATTACCGCTGCAAGATGATTAACTTTGTGATGGGCGTGATCACTATCGAGATGATCCGAATCCAGGAGAATCCAGGACGACAACTCATCTTTAACCGCTTGTAGATTTTTCGACCTTAGGGTTTTAATTAAGTCGCGTTCGATCTGGCAATGTGCCAACAGAAAATCGAGGTGCATTAATGCTGCCGGATCGCTTAAGGAACTGGCTCTCATACCCACTATGACGCTATAAAGCAGACACCACGCTCCCTGCTCATCAATAGGAACATCATTAAGATGATCTAAGTGTTCCGATGTTATGCCTAAACCGATAGCCTGAAATTGGGATAACAGCTCGCCTTCAGCAAGGCTTTCATCCCTGATCTTGCGAAAAAATGCGTGTTCTGAATCGTATTTTCTATAGGCACTCTTGGAATCGCATTTCGTAGCGGGATCTATTGATCGAAATAGCTTGAGAAACATTTCAGAATTTGAGGGGGCTATATCAGTTTGCTTGAGCAGCAAGCTCTCCAGTCCGGCAAAGATACAGCCAAAATCACCAATTGCAATTTTCTGCATATTTCAGTCTGAGTTCCCTGAATTTAATTGCCTCCACGGTTAATCTAATCCTGCTTGCATTTGTAAGCGTCAATTTAACCAAGGAGTTTATTATGTCTAAAGATCGCAGCCCTAATGACCAACGTTCAGATGTTAAAAACCCAAACAACTATGAATACGAGTTGGATCAACAAAACCGTGAAAATCAACGTGAGCAACACAATAACACTGACGAAGAGTAACTAAACAAAACAGGGCATCTTGGGATGCCCTCGTTACCATGCAATTTACAGCCACTGACTATGGCAGCAGCGGCAATCCTAGCTCCTTGAGAAACGCGTTATGCCTGGCTGTGGCTGCTACAACATCCTTTTCAATGTTAATGAGCGTATTATTCACATCCTCAAGAACAATCTCCTCTTCCTCGGTAGCGGTACTGATATAGCGGGAGATATTTAAGTTGTAATCGTTCTTCTCGATTTCTTCCATGCTCACGCGGCGAGAATAGCGAGCCTCCTCTTTGCGGTACTGGTATGTGGAGATGATTTTTTCGATATGCTCGGGCAACAATTTGTTCTGGCGTTTGCCTTTTTCAAAGTGTTCGCTGGCGTTGATGAACAAAACATCATCTGGCTTTTTGCATTTCTTCAATACCAAGATGCAAACGGGAATACCGGTGGAGAAAAATAAATTGGCAGGCAGACCAATAACAGTATCAATATGGCCGTCTTTCAATAATTTTGTGCGGATACGCTCTTCTGCGCCACCACGGAATAACACGCCGTGTGGCAAAATGATTGCCATGGTGCCTTCTTTGCCAAGGAAGTGAAAACCGTGCAGCAAGAATGCAAAATCGGCGGCAGATTTGGGGGCAAGGCCGTAGCTTTTGAAGCGGAAATCTTCTCCCAGCGCTTCGTTGGGTTCCCAACGGTAGCTGAAGGGTGGATTAGCGACGATTGCGTCGAACTCCACTTTTTTGGCTGGGTTCATTTCGTTCAGAATGTCCCAATCGTTCGCCAATGAATCACCGTGGTGAATTTCAAACTCGGAATCTTTTACACCGTGTAGCAGCATGTTCATGCGTGCTAGGTTATAGGTGGTGATGTTGGATTCTTGGCCGTAAATTTTCCCGATTGTACCGCCTTCATTTTTTATTATTTTTCTTACGTTGAGCAATAGCGAACCAGAACCGCAGGCAAAATCTAGCACCTTATCAAGCTTTTTCTTTTTGCCGGTTGCTGGCTCTTGGCTATCTAGCGTGACAATTGCAGACAAGATGGATGACATTTGTTGCGGAGTATAAAACTCGCCCGCTTTTTTGCCCGAACCAGCGGCAAATTGACCAATGAGGTATTCATAGGCATCACCTAATACATCGCTGTCGGTGGAAAACTTGGATATACCTTCGGCGATTTTACTGATAATTGTGCAAAGTTTTTTATTGCGTTCAGAGTAGTTTTTGCCGAGCTTTTCAGAGTCTAGGTTGATTTCAGAGAACAATCCGCCGAAGGTACTTTCAAAGGATTCGTTTTCAATGTATTTGAACCCATTTTGCAAGGTGTGCAGCAACTCTTCATCTTGCTTGCGTGCTAGTTCTGCAATGCTGCTCCACAAATGCGCAGGTTCAATCACATAGTGCACTTTGCGGCGCATTTGCTTTTCAAAGTCGGCAATATCTTCTTGGTTAGCCGCATACCAAACTGCTAATGGTGCGCGGCGATCTTCACCGTCTAATACTGGGTAATCGCTGCCCAATTCTTTTTTGGCTGCTAGCTCGTAGTTGTCAGAGAGATAGCGCAAAAACAAAAACGACAGCATATAGTCGCGGAAGTCGTCGGCATTCATTGCGCCACGTAGGTCGTCGGCAATTTTCCAGAGTGTATTGCCTAATTCTTTTTGGTCGTTTTCGGTCATGATTCACTCTTTAAAATTTAAAATGATAGCTGGCAGATAGTTTATTGAATATTTCAGTGAAGGTTTTTGCATCGGTTTCACTCATCATCTCTGTCTGATAAAAATAAGGTGTTTTATGTGAGTGGGTGTTAATTAAAAGCATTAACTCTTCGGTGTTATTACTTCCTATCTTTTGAAGAACTCGCCCTGGGCTCCCACTGCCCTGAAACGAAGAGACGTTTTCCAGCAGTTGGCGCAGTAGAGCAAAATGATAGGTATGTAATTGCCCCTTGATCGCCTCACTTAATACTTTTAGTAAGTGCAAGTGATAGAGAAATACGTTGCGCCCAGGTTCTTCTAAAATGGGTCCTGCGTTTGTAGATTTTAGAATTCGAAGTGCGGTCAAATTTTTATACCGATCACTTTTCTCGCCTTCTTTTAGTCTGTTTGCCATTATGGAAAATAAACCAATATGATGCGTAGTAATAATGATGCGCTTTTTGCTGTAATGTTTTTCAATTTGTTGGAAAAGCGTATTGGCGGTAATAAAGATATTATGCTCATCAAGACTGGAAACGGGGTCATCAATGAAAATGTGAGAGTCCTGCACATCTGACCATCCATCTGCATCCAATAATGCGAGGAAAAAGCACCAAACAAAAATACGCTCCTCGCCGCGTGATATTTTGATAGGCTTTTCTTCTTTTCCTTCCATATAGAAGGTAACAGACTTTATTCCATCCTCAAGATTGGAATGCATATTAAGCTTGTAGCGGTATTTGGGGTTATATGCCTCCAGTTTGTCCATAATGAAGCTGTCATTTTCGTATAAGAAGCTATGAAATTTATTTAGGCTGCTAGGCAGTACTCTTAGTCTAATGGCTGCACCATGATTTTCTTCATCGTTATCCCATACGAACAAATCTTCACTAAAAGCGTTGTAATACACCCCTGCGTGGCTGCCTTTTTCATCCTTAGTTGCGTTTTTATAGGCAACTGATAGCTGTGTTTTCCCTGTGCCGTTAAAAGCGAAAATAAGAATAATATTCTCGCTCATCCTGACCAATTGGTTGGCTATTTCAGCTAAATTCATCCCATAATCTCCGAAACAGTTGGGAAGAGTTGTTGCATCAATCCTTTTTTATGGATTTTGAGGGTTTCGAGTTTTTGGCTTTGTGCGTTGATTATATCGTCGATGCTGGATAGGCAATCGGCGATTTTTTGTTGTTCAGGAAAGCTTGGCAGCTTTACAACAAAACTACTAAGAGACTCCTTAGTAATTGTTTTAATAATTCCGCCTGGAGCTTTTTCTTTTTCAATTTCAAAAAGACTTTGAATAACGTAGGCAAAGAATAATTTTTCAGTCGGTTTATAAAATTCTTCAAATATTAAAAGCGTTCTATCAATATAAGCATCATACTGCGTAATAGCGACTCGCCCGATTGATCCTTGAAGAGTTACAATTAATGTGCCTTTTGCGATGAAAACACTTTGCTCTGCGCCAAGCTTGCTGATTTTGTTTTTCGTCTTTACCTTTAGTTTCAGGTTTTCATCAACATCGAAAATCTGAACAAAAGGCATCCCGTTCTCTTCGTCATACCACTCAGGCAATCCATAAGGCTGAGGGAAGCTGCCACGGCGAAATTTTGCTAGCTGTTCTAGCGCATCTGTTTCCCACGCCCCCGCATCCCGAAACTCAGGAAACCTCAAGCGCGGGACGGTTTCGCCTTCACGGGGGAAGAGTTGTTGCATTAACCCTTTTTTATGGGTTTTGAGGGCTTCGACTTTTTGGCTTTGTGCGCTGATTAGGTCGTCGATGCTAGATAGGCAATCGGCGATTTTTTGTTGTTCCCCCTTTTTTTGGGGAACAACCATGGGCAAATTCTTTAAATCATCGAGACCAATTCGCTTTCGGGTAGAGCCGGTCGCTGATTTCTCCACCAAGGTTCTGAATAAAGGGGCGTTAATCAATGTGTATATGAAATACTTATTATTAGTATTTTCGTCAACGACAAGGCGTATTCCGTCGGAACACATTACGTAGCGAGAGTGTTTATTTGGTATCAAACATGCCCTGCCAACTGGGTCCCCCATTTTCGATAAGATAATTTCACCGGGGTAAATATTATTTGCTAAAAGTTCATCAGCTTTTTCTATTGATGTGAATATTTTGTAATCATTTAGAAACTCACCATCACCTATGTTTTGTAATTGAATAATCCTAATGCCATCAGCTACATAGTCGGAAGATTTGAGGTTTGAACCAAACGGTCCGCCAATAAAGCTCCACTTGACCCTTCTATCGGCAACGTCAATTAGTTTTATTTTTTTCCATCCACCCGCATCCCGAAACTCAGGAAAGCGCAACTTAGGCACTAACTGTTTAGTATTCTTACTCATACGCACTTAATCCCGAAATCTCTTGCCCTTGGGCTAATTTTTTTAGTAGTGGAATCAAGTCTTCCATCAAAGCCAGCTCCGCTTTGCTGCGCTCTTTCCAGCTCAGTTCACGCGGGGCGAGCAGGTCATTTAATTGTTCGCCATCGAAAATCATGCGGCGCAAAATGGCTTCTACAAAACTTTGCAGGGCAGCGCTTGCAAGTTGGTGTTTGGTTGCCATGTCATTAATCGCTTGCGAGGCTTTAGCCGCTTTAAAGGCTTCAAAACCGGCGCGAATTTGCTTTTCATCCAACACTTCACCGGCTTTGAGTTGGTTAATGTAGGCGGTAATATCTTCGCGGTCGTCCAGCATATTACTGGTGGACATGAGCAAACCAATCAATTGATCGCGGCTGGCTTTTTGTTTGGCAGGGCTTTTTTGTGCGGTTTGCGTGTATTGCGCAATTAGCCCCATGATGTAGTCGTAATCAATAATCGCTGATGAGAACAAGACAAACTCGAAATCCAATTGCTGGAGTTTTTCATCCGTCTCATTGCCTTTGCTTTGTTTTTCTTTTAAGCGCTGCGCGGTTTCCAAATACATGCCTTTAAACCCGCGCAAGGTATCTTCTGGAATTACGGCTTCAATGCTGTGGCTTTGCTCATCGGTTATATCTGTGTATTGATCCAATTGGGTTTTTAGGCGCTGCACTTCTTTAAATAAATTAATGAACTGGCCACGTGCATCGTCACCTTTCAGGTTATTGACCTCAGCGGGATCATAAGCAAGCCCTTGGCTTTGCATAAAATCTTGCAGCTTGGTGATGGCGGTGTCGAGTTTTTCTATCACCACTGGCGCAGCATCCACCAACCAATATTTTTTGGCGGCTTCAAAATCATTACCTATGCCTGAAAACCTTGCGATAGCGGTTTTTACAGCATTCTCTTGTTGGCGAAAATCTAAAATATTGCCGTAAGGTTTGGTGTCATTGAGTATGCGGTTAGTGCGCGAGAAGGCTTGGATCAACCCGTGGTATTTGAGGTTTTTATCCACATACAGGGTGTTGAGGTATTTGGAATCAAACCCTGTGAGCAGCATATCCACCACAATAATCACATCGATTTTATTGTGGTGCGGGTAATCTTTGTTGGTGTATTTGTGGTCTTTAATGCGCTGCTGCACATCTTGGTAATACAAATCAAATTCAGTGATGCTGTGATTAGTGCCGTATTGTTTGTTGTAGGCATCAATAATGTTTTTGAGCGCTGCTTTCTTTTCATCAGGAGCAACACTGTTGTCCAATTGTTCTTGTGGTAGGTCTTCTTGTAGTTGTTGAACGTCTTTATTGCCTTCGGCGGGTGGTGAAAACACGCAGGCAATATTGAGTGGCTGAAAGGATTCATCTTCCGCTTTGCGTTTAGCTTGCAGCTCAGTAAATAGTTGATGGTACTCAATGGCGTTGTTAATAGATGCAGTGGCTAATATGGCATTAAAACGGCGGTGATTAGTGGCGGCATCGTGCTTGGCTAAAATGGCTTCAACAACGGCTTGTTTGGGGATAGGGTCGCCCGATTTAATTTTTGCTTTTTGTTCGCCTGCTGCACCTACGATTTCAGGCTTGAAATAGTCGATGTGAAACTTCAGCACGTTGTTGTCATCAATCGCGTTGGTGATGGTGTAGGTGTGAAGTTCTTTTTCAAATAAATCGGCAGTCGTTTTTAGGGTCTTTTCTTCACCGGTAATTTGTATGGCGGTGGAGTTCTCTTCAAAGATCGGTGTACCGGTAAAGCCAAACAATTGCGCTTTAGGAAAGAATTCTTTAATGGCTTGGTGGTTGTCACCAAATTGCGAACGGTGACATTCGTCGAAAATAAATACCACGCGCTTATCACGCAGGGGCGCTAAACGTTCTTTGTAGGTTTGTTTGCCCTCTTTGGCTTTGCTTTGGTTGCGTTTGCTGTTTTCATCCAGCGCTAGGCCCAATTTTTGAATGGTGGTGACGATTACCTTATCGGCATAGTCTTCTGAGAGCATGCGCCGCACCAGTGTTTCGGTATTGGTGTTTTCCTCTACGCAGCCTTCTTGGAATTTATTAAATTCTTCGCGGGTTTGGCGGTCCAGGTCTTTCCTATCTACTACGAATAAACACTTTTCAATGTCGGGGTTATCTTTTAACAGCGTTGAGGCTTTGAATGAAGTCAGCGTTTTGCCCGAGCCAGTGGTGTGCCAGATGTAACCATTACCACGGTTTTGGTGAATACAATCCACAATCGCCTTAACCGCATAGATTTGATAGGGGCGCATCACTAATAATTTTTGTTCACTCGCTACCAGCACCATGTAACGGCTAATCATTTCGCCCAGCAAGCATTTGGCGAGGAACTTCACAGCAAATTCATCAAGGCGATCCACCTTGCGGTTATCGGGGTCGGCAAATTTGTACACCGGCAAAAATCGTTCGTCGGCATTAAAGCTGAAGTGCTGGTTGTGGTTATTGGCAAAGTAGTAGGTGTTGTTTTGGTTGCTCACAATGAACAACTGCATAAAGCACAGCAGGCTATTGCCGTAACCGTTGCCGGGGTCGTTTTTGTAATCAACTATTTGCTGCATAGCGCGGCGTGGGCTGACTTGCAGGGTTTTGAGTTCAATCTGTACCACTGGCACACCATTAATGAGCAGAATCACGTCATAACGGTGGTGGCTATTTTCGGTGTTGATGCGCAACTGGTTGATCACTTCGTAGTCGTTTTTGCACCAGTCTTTAATGTTCACCAGCGTGTAATGCAGCGGGGTGCCATCTTCACGGATGAAGGTATTGCGGGTGCGCAGGGTTTTGGCAGCGGCGAATACGTCGCTGGTAACAATGCCATCCTTTAAGCGAGCGAATTCGGCATCGGTGAGATTCACCATGTTCAGGGCTTCAAACTTTTGGCGGAAGTTTTGCTCAAGTGTTTCGCGGTCGCGGATGTCGGGGCGGTAGGTGTATTTGAGGTCTACCAGTTTTTCAATTAAACCCTGTTCGATCTTATGTTCTGTGAGTGTCATCAGCCTATCCCGTTGATTACAGTGCGGGGTATTCTACTCACTTGCGCGGATTTCTGCGAAGTAACTTGAAACACTTCACATATATGAAAAAGCCCTCCGAAGAGGGCTAAAAATTGAACAGTTATACAGCTATTAGATCTCTGGCCATTGCCATCTCTATGCTATCCCCGCGCTGATTGAGCGAATCCAACCCCGACTCCGGAATATCCCCAGAGGTGGATTGGCTCACTGCAATCTTCTCAGCCATCAACGCCAAACAGCGGCTTTGGGCTGATTGGGCATAGCCCAGGAACACGACCTCAACCCCGTGTTGCTGACCAATTCGCCAGGAGCGGCGAGCGGCTTGCATGAGGGTATAAACGTTGTACCCAGTCTGCATAAAGACAATGCTGGGGAACTCCAGCAGGTCAAGACCGGTTTTTACCAGCTCAGGGTTACAGATAAGAATATCTATCCCCTTTTCTACTTGCTCTGCTACCCAGTCTTCACGCTTTTCCGTGGCCACGGTTGCTTTGAGTACAGCGACCTTTAAACCGGCACTGGTCAGAATATCCCGCAAGCGCATGGAGGTATCGCGTGTACCGGTATAGCTGGTGTACACCAACACTTTCCGGCCTGCGTTCTTTTGCTCGACACAGTAGTCCTTTAACCAGGTTTCTTTGGGCGATTCCCGGTGCTCATCAAACACACTGGGAACAAATGCCAAAACCTGTCTGGTTCGTGGATCTTTCACTGTCTCCGGGCGAAAGCAGCAATCCGGCCATGCCAGGAGTGTATTTAGCACTACACCCAACAAACTATTGTCAGCCTTGGCTAACCGCTGTTTTAACTCATTACTCAGAGTTCGCTCAAGGCTCACATAGTGCTGGCGCTGATCGGCATCCATGTCGATATCCACATAGCGCTCAACGTAGGGTGGCAACACTTTTTGCCCGATGTCCTTGAGTTTCAGGAACACCGTGAATGGCAAAATGCACTGCGCAATACCCAAAGGACCAAATCCGGGCCCCTTAACGGTATTCACCACCACACGCTTACCGCGAGAGGTGCGATGATTGTCGCCCTCTTTGATTTTGCAAATATCCTTGAGCACACCGTGCTCACGCATAAATGCCATCGATGCAGATGCCATAGAGCCACGCTCACTGCAGCGATACCCTAACTCGATCATTCGCTGGGGCATGATTCGCCACAGCAAAAAGAACAAGTCACTGGCATAGCCGCCCATGAGCGTACCGGTCAATAACAGCACCTTACGCGAGAGCGCTGCTAACACTCCCATTGCCTGCCCTTGCGCACTACCCTCGTTCTTGTACTCGTGCCCTTCATCCACCACCAGCAGGTCAACAAAACCCTTGGGGATGTAACGCTTGAGGAACTCGGTTGCCTGGTATCCACCTTGCCCAAAACTGAACTCAGTGGTCGCCAGGGCGCGCTCCATGCGTGCCGCTTGCCGGTCGGAAAACACCAGGTCGCCGTTTTCATCCATGAGGTTTACAAACTCATAGATGTTATCGGCAAGCATTCCCTCCAGCATCTTGGCTCCAAAGGCGCTGATTAACCGCTCGGCTGTTTTAGGGCCGATAGTGGGCAGTT
>CAYRZQ010000066.1:0-16355 GCA_964428835.1 uncultured Comamonadaceae bacterium
CTTGTGAGTATTTCTCTTGCGCGGGTTGT
Source organism: uncultured Comamonadaceae bacterium (assembly GCA_964428835.1). Classification (GTDB taxonomy): domain Bacteria; phylum Bacteroidota; class Bacteroidia; order Flavobacteriales_D; family Sanyastnellaceae; genus JAIXWP01. The sequence goes on from CAYRZQ010000066.1 coordinate 30, forward strand.
GCTGCTGGTGAAACAGCTTATATTCTTCAAATGGCTGACGACTTTGGTGATGGCTGGAATAACGCAGTCTATACAATCGAAGATCTAGCTGGTAACGTTGTAGCTACCGGTTCACTTGATGATGCTCAGTGCACTCAAGATAATGATGCAAACGTTGGGGCAGATCTAGGCTTCGATATTTTGTGTCTTGAAGATGGATGTTATAGAATTTCTGTAACTGCCGGAACTTGGCCTGGTGAAGTAATTTGGAGCTTGGAAGATCAGAATGGAAACGAAATCATTGCGGGTGGAGCTCCAGAGACAGACGTTACCTTTACCATCGGTGCGGGTGTTTGTGGTTGTACCGATGATACCGCCTGTAACTTCGATCCTGCCGCTACAGATGATGACGGTTCTTGCGAATTCACATCTTGTGCTGGATGTACAGACAACACTGCTTGTAATTTTGATCCAAACGCTGAAATTTCAAATCCAGCAGAATGTTGTTACGACAACTGCTTGACATTGATCATGAACGATTCATTTGGCGACGGATGGAACAACAACGTTGCTGTTATCACAAGCTTGACTACAGGCGAAATCGTTGGTACTGCTACTCTTCCTGCAGCTACAAGCACAGGTACGGCTACTTTCTGCGTGCCAGATGGATGCTACAGACTTACAGTGGGTGGTGGTGCATTCCCAACAGAGGTTTCATGGATTTTAACGGGCTCTAATAGCGGAGTTCTCTCTGGTGGAGTTAACACAACTGGTATTCAATTTAGCGTAGGTTCAGGAAACTGTACCCCTGGCTGTCTTGAGCCATTCGCTTGTAACTACGATCCTGAAGCAGGGTTGAGCGATTGCGGCCTTTGTGAATACACTTCTTGCCAAGGTTGTACTTATGAGCAAGCAGAAAACTATGATGCAGCAGCTCTTATCGATGATGGCTCATGTATCATCATCGGCGGCTCAAGCTGTCCTGCAGACGTTAACTCTGACGGTGTAGTGGGTGTAGCTGACCTTCTTGAGGTGTTGAACCAGTTTGGTAGCACTTGTCCGAACTAATAGAAATTAAGCAACTAAATATTAAAAGGTTATGTCGAAAGACATAACCTTTTTTTTTTCTTCTCGTATCACGTCCATACATTATCGGATGTGAACATGAAAACAACCCTATTTTTCCTTCTCTCTGTCTTCTTCGCCTCCAGCGATATGAAGGCTGAAATCTTTAGTTTTTCTTGGTCAAAGCCCAAGGAAAACTCGCTTATTTTTTCTGGCGGCTGCACCAATGCAACCGCGTGTAACTATGATCCTTCAGCCACTTTTGATGATGGTTCATGTTGCTTTAGTAATTGTGTCGAAATTGAAATTACAGATAGTGACTTTCCTGCAGAAGTAGGATATACTCTATTTGATAGTGAAGATAATGTAATATTCAGCATTCCAGCTAATGCTGCTCCTTCGTCTAGCATAGTATGCCTATCGGCAGGTTGCTACCGAATGCTCCTTACCGACGAATTTGGTGACGGTTGGAATGGCGCTACTTATCAAGTAAGTTTCGTTGCCGGTAGCACCATCATCTCAGGAGGGTTTGAAAATTTCCCAGTAAGTGCTGCTTTCGAAAGAAATGTATATTTCCTCATAGGTCCTGGTACCTTGGGCTGTACCGATCCGCTCGCTTGCAATTATAATCCTGCAGCTACTTGCAACAACGGGACATGTGATTACGTCACCTGTTACGGCTGTACCAATTCCGAAGCCTGTAATTTTACTCCATCCGCAACTTTTGATGATGGCTCTTGCTGCCTATCAAATTGTGTCGAACTCATAAAGGTCGATTACGTTGGTGATGGATGGAATGGAGGCTCCTTTGAAATCCGCGACTCTTTTGGTGATTTAGTAGTTACAGGTACTTTGGAGGATACAAAGAGCTATGATGAAATGGACTTGTGCCTCGAAGATGGCTGCTATACAATCGAAATATTTGGCGGCGACTATCCAGAAGAAATAGAATGGTCATTGATTGGTGTAAACGACGGGCCAATTTCTGGTGATGGTTTAACAACTACGTTCGCATACTTCAGCGTGGGTGAAGGCGCTTGCTTCGGCTGCACCGATCCTGCAGCTTGTACCTTTAATCCCTTTGCTTTCATAGATGATGGATCTTGTATTGCGGGTCCTTGCGTCGCATTTGACAATCCTTGGACAGCTCGTTTCATCAACCCAACTTTCTTCCCTGCCTCATCTAACTTTAATGGTACTCTGGTTGGTTCAACAGCTTCTCAAGTAGGTCGAACTTCAGGTGCCACAGGTGAAGACGTATGGTTCACTTTTGTAGCTACAACAGCTGGAGGACGATTTACCGCGAATTCTTCGGCAGCCGACTTGATTTTGGTATTGTTGGATCAGGATTACAGAAAAATTAAAGAAGTAAACCTTAGATCTGGCGTAGGTTTAGAAGCACTCAATACCGACGAATTGACTGCTGGACAGACATATTATGTCGGTGTAAGAAATGCAAACTCAGGCGCTGGAACAGGTGCGTTTACCTTCACAGCTGCTCGTTTGAGATCGGGTCAGGCCACGAATCCATCTATAATTTATAATGTTTGTGGTAACTTAAAAACCCAGTGGACAGGAGCCAGCCAATTCAATTTCCATTTTGAAGATGCAATTACATTGGAAGACATATATGTTGATGCACCAACAACAACCATCATGCTCAGCACCTTATCTGGCTTAAGATATGACCGCCAATATAACCTCGGAGTTAGCTCTACTTTCTCTTTGCCAAACTCTTTAGGAGTGAACGAGACATATCGAATAGACTATACATCTCGAGTTCTCATTACAACAGGTTTGCCGCCGGCAGCATCGATCAATAATGCGCTCAGCTGCTCGAACTATGGCCCCATTAATCAAAATACATGGATCACATTTAATCCCAGATCATGCGGAGTATCAGGTTATCAAATAGAACTTGTAAACCAGAATGGTATCCAAGCACCAATTGTTTACAATCATAACTCCCTTTCAAGACTGTTCAGATTGAGTATGATTGCAGGTGTTCAAAATGGAGCAACTTATAATGTTCGCGTTAGACCGGTGTTTCCTTACGACTATGTGCCGAGTTGGGGACCGAGCGTTTGTATCCAAGTGGCGGGAGCCGCAAGCTTTTGGACAATCAGCAATAATTTCGATGAGCAACTAGTGGAAGCAACCGAATCAGAAGTGACATTCGCTGCAAGTGCTTATCCCAACCCTAATAATGGTGAGCAAATCGCAGTTCTCATTGACTCAGATGAACAGAAAGATATTCAAATTGCGATTCATGATCTAACAGGTAGATTGGTTTATTCTACCAAAGTAATTACCGATGGCGAGCTAAACATGGAGTTGCCAATAGATAAAAAATTGGCATCTGGTGTTTACTGTGTGAACTTTGTTTCAGGCAGCGAAAAACACACACAAAGATTAATTGTGCGCAACAATTAAGCGATTAGAAAAAACACTTTATTGAAAACGGTTGGCTCGAAAGAAAAAGAGCCAACCGTTTTTATTTTTGATCTATAAGATAAACCAATGCCGCCATAGCTGCTGCTCCCAGCGTGTGTTCGCGCTTATTGACATTTTCAAAAATGTCATTATTTGAATGATGAAAATCAAAGTAACGCTGACTATCTACACTTAATCCATAAAGAACATTTTTATCGGTTTTTAATGGTGCAATATCAACACCGCTCCATCCTTGTCTAAACGAATACAACTGATAGGGTTCGAGTAGTGCACCCCATTCGCGCAGTTGGATTAAGTCTTTTTCATCACCTTGCACATTGAAGCCGAGAGGTGTTAATCCGCCACCATCACTTTCAATGGCTGCTATATGTTCTTCTTGCTTTTCACCTACAACTTTCGCGTAGGTTTTCCCACCATCGTTCCCAAACTCTTCGTTCATGTAAAGCACAGCTCGAATAGTATGTCTTGGTTTATATCCCAATGCCAACAATATTCTCAAGACTTCAATACTTTGTGTCACTCCTGTGCCATCGTCGTGTGCGCCTTCTCCAACATCCCAAGAATCAAGATGACCTCCTACCACAATTACCTTTTCGGGATAGGTGCTTCCACGTATTTCGCCAATAACATTTGCTTGCATTTTTCTCGGAAAATTCTGACACGTCAAATGCAAAGTGAATTTTAAGTCGGGAAATTCTTTTAATAGTCTGCTCAACTCCCTCGAATCAACGCTACTCAGAGCGGCAGCAGGAATCTTTGGAACGTTCTCATCGTAATTCGTAGCACCTGTATGCGCGTATTTATCATCGGCTAATGTCAAAGAGCGAATCAAACAACCTACCGCTCCTTTTTTGGCAGCCTCAGAAGGGCCTTGACTGCGTATATCATAGGCACCGCCATATGCAGCTCCTGTGTTGATTAACATCGGATCCATGGCTTTATTGAAAAAGACAATTTTGCCCTTTACTGTAGCATCGTCAAGTTCTCTCAGTGCCGCGATGCTTTTGACTTCTATAACTTCAGCGACAATCGCATTCTCTGTTCCAACAGATCCGCCAAGCGCGACTATTTCAAGCGAAGTTTTTTGACCATTAATTTCATAAAAACCAATTTCTTTTTTTCCACGCACCCAATGCGGAACTTCAACTGGCATCGTATAAACGCTATCTAATTCGTATTGGTTTAAAGTATTGATACCCCAAACAATCGCCTTATCAGCTGCCTCACTTCCAGCAATTCTATGACCTACTTCCTTGCATAAAACGCGCAGGTGATCATAGCATTCGCCATTCGCCAGAGCTTCTCGATAAATGTTACTAATAAATACCGAGTCTGTGTTTTGCGCCTGAGCTATAAGGCACGTTAAAAAGGAAGTGAAAACCAAAAGAGATTTTATCATATCATGAATGATCCATTATTGATATCCAAGCCTTGACCAGTAATACTTGTTTGCAAGTCTGAAAACATGAATTTCACAAACTGTGCGATTTCCTCTGGTTGAGTGATGCGTTGTAGGGGAACGATATTCATCTGCTCGTCAAAAGTGCTTTTGTAATCTTTGCCAGTCACATTTGCTAGCAATTGAATGCCTGCCTTGGCCATATCCGTTTCTACCCAGCCAGGACATAAAGCATTAACTAGAATTTTTTCTGATCCTAGTTCTACTGCAAGACTCCTGGTGAGACCTAACAATCCCGTCTTGGCTGTGCAATAAGCTGTATATGCCGGAACTCCAAAGCGCGCCAGACAAGAGGAGGTGATGAGTATGTGCTTGAAAGCTTGTGATGACTTTCGGATGTAAGGCAAACACTCTTGAATACTAACATAAGTGCCTGTGAGATTAATAGAAATAATATCATCCCAGCGGTCGCTTTCGCCATAGTGATTGGCTCCGCCAATTCCAGCATTCGCAAAAAGACCTTCTACGCTAGCTAGCTGTTCTCCATATTGTGCAAACAAATTCTTCCATTCTTGTGCTTCGCGAATGTCGAAAGCGGCACCAATGTGCTGCGATTTGTTGTCCAAAGAATTCAAGACCGCTTCTATGTTTTGCTTTGTTCTGCTAATAATAACCAAGCGATTGTTGGGGTCTTTGGCCAAAAGCTGTGCTGTTGATTTGCCCATTCCGGTGCCCGCTCCAGTGATAATGTATGTCTTCATGTGCATATTTATAATTCAAAAGTATAGTTATGAACGCTACGAGGAGTAGTTTTGTAAAAAAATGATGAGAAGTGTATGAAATACAGCTTAAGTGAGATTACAGAGGTTATAAAGAATAGAAGAACCATCCTACCAGAGCAATTCTCGAAAAGAAAAGTTCACCGCGAGCAAATAGAATTGATTCTCAATAACGCAATTTGGGCTCCCTCCCACGGAATGACCCAGCCGTGGAGATTTAAAGTTTTTATGGATAGTGGACTCAAAAAAATTGCTGATTTTTTGCCAACACTATACAAGCAGAAAACATCTCCCGAAGCATTCAAACAAGCTAAATTTGACAGAATGTCGTCTCGACCTTTGATGGCATCAGCGGTGATTGCTGTTTGCATGGAACGCGACCCAACAGGAAAGATTGAGGAAATAGAAGAGATAGAGGCCGTGGCATGCGCAGTGCAGAATATGCACCTCACCTGCACGGCGTATGGATTGGGTGCCTTTTGGTCTTCACCAAAACTAATTTATTCCAAAGAAATGAATGATTTTCTAGGAATAAAGCCACAAGACAAATGTCTTGGATTGTTTTATATTGGATATACAGATGCAGAATGGCCCAAAAGCCACCGCAAACCAATTGAATATGTTACAGAATGGATAGAAGAGTAGTCTTTTTTCTTTTTTTAGTTTTGATAGTTCAAAACGCCCTAGCACAGGAGAATGTGACTACTCTGGGTATCCAGTTCAAACCAATGGTGCCAAGTAAATTCTTTGGAACAGGAGCGCAATCCGCATCTAGTGAAAGCCTGACCGTAATCAATGACCCCGAGTTCGGAATGAATTTGGGAATGGTCGTGAGACGAGGCTTAACCAAAAACTGGAGTTTAGAAACAGGTATAACTTTTATTCAACGCAACTATAAGCTCTCTTTTTTTCACCCACTACTTAATGAAATGACGGAGATGAATTATCGCTTCATTGGATATGAAGTTCCGCTGCAGGCAATGGTTTATGTGAGACTTGGCGAACAGTTGTACATGAATGCTAGTGCGGGAGGAAGCATTGATGTTTATCCCACGGATATTGAATCGTTCGCTGATGACAGGAGGGACACCCTGCGTTTCGATTTTTATCAAAATACTTTCAGACGCAATTGGATTCAGTTTTCAGTGCTCGCAAATTATGGTTTTGAATGGCGATCAAAAGAAGATGGGTACTTCTACTTGGGTGCTTCTTTTCATAGACCATTTAATGAGATTGCTACGACATTCGCACAGCTTCAAATTAACACAGATCCAACCACAGTAAGCTACAATCTCAACGGAAGTTATTTGACCTTCGATTTCCGATACTTCTTTCACGAAGATCCCGAGAAAAGAAAAAAGGTCCGAAAAGCCTCTTGACGCTCTCGGACCTCTCTCAATTTTCTAAGGTAAATTAGGCTTTCTTATTAGCCACGATGTGCAATTTCAACTTCATGTCGTTGTTAATTGCTTTATCACCTAAAGAACCAAAGAATGTTTCTGAACCAAAGCGGACATCAAATTGCGAACGATCTAATACCAAGTCGCCATCGATGGTCACAGTCTTGCCATCACCACTAACTTTAGCTGGGAAGTTTACGTCTTTTGTAATTCCCTTGATTGTGATTTTACCGGCGATGTTGTGTGTATTACCTTTTCCATCAGCTTTAGCTGTCACAGACGTAACTTCAAAGTTTGAATCTGGAAATTTAGCGCTATCAAAAAAATCTGGAGATTTCAAGTGGTTGATAAGGTTAGAATTGTATTCACCTTCTGGTAAGTCAGTACAAGTGATACCGTTCATATCAACTTTCAATTTGCCCGAAGCAATGTTGCTTTTTGCAACTACAACTTGACCGCTAGATACGCGAATAGTACCATCGTGTCCTGAACCAGTCGCCTTCTCAGCGTGCCAGTTGATAGTGCTCGACTTGTAATCTACATTGTAAGTACCGTCTGCCATTTGGGCAATAGATGCTGCGCTCATAGCAAAAGCAGCTAGGGTAAAAATTACTTTTTTCATTTTGGTTGTTTTTATTGTTATTGTGTGTTATTTGATTTTCTCATTTTCTCGAGAAGCGCATTCATTAAATGGGCCTCTTCAGGGTTAATGCCTTTTATGCTATCCTCCAAAGCCGTAACTGGCTCATCCAACTGTTTTAGTATTTCGAGGCCTTGGTTCGTAATGGTTACTTCTACTTGCCTCCGGTCATTGGGACATACCTTCCTCTCCACATATCCTTTTTCCTCCAGCTTGTCAACAATGCGCGAAGCGTTGCTACTCTTATCCAACATACGTTCAATGAGAGCATTTACTGATAGCGGGTTCCCTTTTTGACCGCGAAGTATTCTCAATATGTTGAATTGAGGCCCCGTCAATCCATAATCTCGCATCAACTGACTGTGTTGAAGTCCCAACCAATTGGCGGTATAAAAGACATTCAACATCAGCTTTTGATATTCACTGGTGAATCGTGTTTGTTTTATGTCGTCTTCTAATGACATGGGGCAAATGTATGTAGATACATTTAATGTACCTACATTTATTTTGAAAAATTTGTTAACGTGAAATTTCACGGATGTTGCACTTTGTTTCAAATAGCAGGATGGAGGTATGAGCGGAAATAATGAAGGTATAAGGGTGCGTAATTCTGTAATTAATTGATTTTGAAACTTATTTATTTCCAAGAACGTAGAAAGAAGTGTACAAAATCAAATGACATGAAAAGTACATTAACCCTATTGTTTGTCTGTGTGTCATTCCTTTCATGGAGTCAATATCCCGAAGGGGAAATGATTAATTTCTATGGGAAGACCACTCGTATGAATTTAAAAGACTCCACGGAAAAGCCTATGGATGGAGTCAAGATTGAGTTTTGGAGTCAGGGAGAAATGCTGGGAGAATACATTTCTGTAAAAAGAGGTACCTATTCCTATAACCTTCCTTTCAGAAAGTCGTATACAGTCAAGTATATCGCAGATCAATATGTTACAAAAATTATTGAAGTAAATCTCGATAAGTTCTATGATGAAGCCGAAAAGCGAGGATTGAAGATGCAGATAGATGTAGCGCTTTTCAAAGATTCAGGATTTATGGGACTCGACTTCATGAAGGAGGTACCGGTTGCGAAAGCACAGTACATCCCGAGAAAGAAAACATTGGTCTGGGATGACAAATACAGAAAGAATATTCAGGCACGTATGGTGTCTGTCTTAAAAGCATACGGTTATTAAAACAGAATATAATGAAAGCCTTATTTTACTTTTTACTCATGGCCATTGCATTTCCTGCCTTAGCAAAGAAGGAGGTTCGTGCGGACCGATTTATCATCCAGGGTCAGGTTTATGAGATTGATCTTATCGCTGAATCAGACAAATCAGCTCAAAATGTCCAGATTGTCGTGTATCAAGACAAAGAGGTATATGCGTCTTTCTTTAGTAAAGAAAATGGATCTTACGAATTTATTCTACCCATAGGTCATGAATATGAAATCTGGTTTGGTGGAAAGGAATTTGTCAATAAAAAGGTCTATGTGGACACACGCTCTATGCCCACCAAGTCAAGTGGCTACGAATGCAATTTGGATATGGGCTTGTTTAGACCAATACAAAATGTAGAGTTCCCTTGCCTCGTCGATCATTATGTGAAAGTGAGATTTGACACAGAGCACAAACAATTGATTCCCGATTACGAATATTCTCAGTTTAAGGCTAAAGAGGTAGAAAAAGCTGTCAGAAAAGCTAAGAAGACAGCAACAGGATTTTAATATAAATCGTGACAATACTATTGCGATTAGTTTCATAATATCCCATTAACTTCGTCCCGTTAATTATAACGGGACGAATTATTTTGGAAAAAGAAGAAAAAAAGGAGAAGAAGTTCTCCAAAAAAGCCTTGCTCAAATCGTGGGGCATTTTTAGATATCTAAAAAAAGACCGATGGCTCTTTATTCTGGGACTATTGCTATTGGTCGTTTCCGGTCTCTTGGTCATCGTGATTACCGCGCTTCTTGGAAGACTTGTAAACCCTACAGGCGACCACACATTGCCAGGCGGACAGATGACTCAAATGATTCAAAACATTGTCCCCATCAACCCTAGTTGGGGCGATACAGGTCTCACCCTTACAGTTCTTGTTGTCATTCTAATTATTCAAGGCATATTCTCATTCCTCCGGGTGTACATCTTCGCTTATGTGACTGAAAATGCAATGTTTGATCTTAGACGCGATGCGTTTAATACGATCATTCGAATGCCTATGCAGTTTTTTAACGAAAGAAGAGTAGGTGACTTGTCGAGCAGGCTTTCCGCCGATATCAGTACGATCCAAGAAACTCTTACGATTACGCTCGCTGAATTTATCCGTCAAACGGTAATCATTTTTGTTGGTATTGGATGGCTCGTTTCGTATTCATATAAATTGACATTGGTGATGCTTCTAACACTCCCTGTTATGATCATCGCCATTGCTTTATTCGGAAGATTCATCAAAAAACTCGGAAAGGAAACGCAGGACAAGGTCGCTGAGAGTGGAGTGATCGTAAACGAATCACTGACGGGAATAGTGAATGTAAAGTCATTTTCCAATGAAATTTACGAAGCGTTGAGATTCTCTTCAAGTATCAAAGCGATTCGAAAAGTAGCGTTGAAAGGTGCCATTTGGCGCGGGGTATTTGGAACATTTATTATCATTTTTCTTTTTGGCGCGCTCGGTTTAGTGATGGGCGTTGGCGCATATCTTCGAGATACTGGAGAGTTGCCAGGAGGAGTGTTAAGTCAGTTTATTTTTATCACTGGTCTTGTGGCAGGATCCATCGGTGGACTTGCAGCCCAAATGGGCTCTATCAACAGAAGCCTCGGAGTGATTGAAAATGTGATGGAAATTCTCGATCAAAAAACAGAAGATATTTCCCTAGAAAACATACCAGATTCGCAAAAGACAAAAGGCGAAATCGCATTCAAGAATGTTCACTTTAGATATCCTTCTAGGATGGATGTGGAGGTTTTGGCAGGCGTTTCGTTTGAGGTGAAAAGCGGACAAACAGTGGCGCTCGTGGGCTCTTCGGGTAGTGGAAAGTCAACAATTGCCGCGCTTATACAACGATTTTATGAGCCATCGAGCGGCGACATTCTCTTGGATGGAAAAAGTGCACATGACTATTCGTTGCAACAATTGAGATCACAAATGGCTTACGTTCCACAAGAAGTAATTCTATTCGGTGGTAGCATTAAAGAAAACATTTCATACGGAAAGCCTAATGCAAGCGATGAGGAAATAAAGGAAGCTGCCCGTAAAGCAAACGCACTTTCCTTTATTGAGTCTTTCCCTGATGGTTTTGATACCATCGTTGGAGAAAGAGGAATACAGCTAAGTGGTGGACAAAGACAACGAATAGCGATTGCCCGAGCAGTTCTTAAAAATCCTACCATACTCCTGCTGGATGAGGCAACAAGCGCTCTGGATAGCGAAAGCGAACAATTAGTTCAGTCGGCGCTCGATAATTTGATGCTCGGAAGAACTTCACTTGTCATTGCACATCGCTTATCCACTATTCGCAATGCAAACCTCATTGTGGTCTTAGAAAAGGGTAAAGTCGTGGAGTTTGGAACCCACCAAGAACTCATTGCTAAAGAGAATGGCGTTTACAAACGCCTGAGCGAAATACAATACCATATCGATTCGGAGAATCCCCAATAGTTCGTAAATTGCAGGACTTTTGAGGAGCCTTAACCATTATATATGAAAAAGAAAAAAGCACTGATCACGGGAATCACAGGTCAAGATGGTGCATATCTGGCAGAACTTCTGCTCAGCAAGGGATATGAAGTCCATGGTGTAAAGAGAAGAAGTTCACTTTTCAATACCGACAGAATTGATCACCTATATAAAGATCAACATGAAGATGGAGTGGGAATGAAATTGCACTACGGGGATCTTACCGATAGCACCAATCTTATCCGCTTAGTTCAAGAAACTGAGCCTGATGAAATATACAATCTAGCTGCTCAAAGTCACGTACATGTTTCTTTTGAAACTCCAGAGTACACAGCGAATGCTGATGCTGTTGGAACACTTCGTCTTCTCGAGGCCATAAGAATTTTAGGCCGCGAAAAAATCACTCGATTCTACCAAGCCTCTACTAGTGAACTGTATGGATTGGTGCAGGAAGTGCCTCAAAGTGAGACTACGCCATTTTATCCAAGAAGTCCATACGCAGTAGCGAAATTATACGCCTTTTGGATTACAAAAAATTATCGCGAAGCATACGGAATTTATGCCTGTAACGGGATCTTGTTCAATCACGAATCACCCTTGAGAGGAGAAACTTTCGTGACTAGAAAAATCACAAGGGCAGCCGCTAAAATTCATCTCGGCCTTCAAGATAAAGTTTACTTAGGAAACCTCGACGCACAGCGCGACTGGGGACACGCCAAGGATTATGTAGAAGGTATGTGGATGATGATGCAGCAAGATGAGCCAGATGATTTTGTACTTGCTACAGGGAAAACCGTAAGTGTTAAACGATTCTGTGAACTCGCATTCGGGCATGTCGGAATAGAGATAGAATGGACAGGTTCCGGAGCAAGTGAAAAAGGTATCAATAAGAAAACAGGAAAGGTTATTATTGAAGTAGATCCTAAATATTTCCGCCCAACTGAAGTTGATTTGCTTATTGGCGATCCAACCAAAGCAAGGACAAAACTGGGTTGGGAACACAAGCACACCGTTGAACAATTGGTGAGCGAAATGATGAAGGCTGACGTGGATCTATTTACCCGTGATCAATACCTCTTGGCTGGAGGGCACAAAGTAATGAACTATAACGAATAAGATAAAGCGTTGGCAAATACTCCGACACGACACTTATTATACGGAATCTTGCGCCCCATCGTTCGTCTTGGGGCGCGAGTGTTTATGAGAAGATTGGTAATTACTGGATTAGAAAATTTTCCTACCAATAAACCTGTTATTCTCATCTCGAATCACCAGAACGCAATGCTCGATCCTGTGCTCATTTGCGTGTTTACACCAAAGCAATTGCACTGGCTTGCAAGAGCTGATGTGTTCAAAAATCCGTTGATCAAAAAAATTCTATTCCGCCTCAATATGATGCCTGTCTATCGAGAGCGAGATGGAGTAGAGAATATTCGAGAAGAAAATCAAAAAGTATTCGAAGAGTGCTTTCGAAGATTATCGAAAAATGCCGTAGTAGCAATGTTTCCGGAAGGTGGTCACCGCGGAAGAAAACAATTGTCTCCTTTCAAAAAAGGAATAGGTAGGCTGTCCTTAGGCGCCATGGAATATCTTGCGGATAAAGATATTCATATCCTTCCTGTTGGCCTTGACTATAGCGGATACTACGACTATCATCCAGAATTTTATCTCGAAGTAGGAAAGCCAATTTCACTTAAACCTTATTTCGAAAAAAGTAAAAGTGACTTTAACGGCGCAGTGAATGACATCATCGCAAAAGGGACGGAGGAATTACAAAATTTAATGATCGACGTCAAAGACGAAGATGCTTATGATTTAATAATGAAGATGCGCGAACTTGTGATGAGCATCGCACCAGAAGACAATTTTAAATCTCAATTCGAATTCTATAGATCGTTTACCAAGAAAGCAAATCAAGCTAACTTTATTCAAAAACATAAAAGTGATCTGGAAGCATATTTCACTTTAAATGAAAAACAAGGCCTTGATGAACTTGAGAATAACGTGACAATCGGAAAGCAAATTGGTAGATTGATATTGCTTGGATTTCTTTTACCGATTTATTTAGTCTCAAGAACATTCTACCTGCCAGTGGAGCGATTTGTAGAGAGTTTTGTGAAAAAGAACATCAAAGACTTACTATTTAAAAACAGTATTCGCATGGCCTTCTTTACCTTTTTAGGCCCACTCTATACTGTTCTTATATTTTCTACATTGTCATTCATTTTGGGTTGGACGTTTAGCACAACACTTCTTATAATTGCGTCAGCTATGATTGGTGGCAGGCTTGCAATCGCGTGGCTTCGTATATATCATCGTTGGAAAAAGGGAAATCGTTGGATGCAGTGGATGAAAGGCGAGGCACAAGAGTTCAATGCTTGGAGTGTACTACGCAAGAATATCCTTTCACAAATCGGTGAATTAATGAAATAAGAATGTACAAGAGAATCAATGGTTTGCAGCATATAGGAGTAGCTGTTTCTGAAATGGATAAATCACTCCCTTTTTATAGAAAGTTTTTTGGACTTAATATTCCTTTTTTTGATTCCGTTGCCGACGCACCGCTCATGCGTGTTTATTGCAATGGCGAGACCATTACAAAGAGGGCTAGCATGGTCGTTAATCTTCAAGGCGGCTGCGCAATAGAAGTTATCAGTCCAACTTCATTTAAACCTAAAAAGGCAAGTTTTAAAATCGGTGTCGGGGATTTGGGAATTTCCGCTACTCAAGTCAAGTGCGTTGACATCAAGGCTTCTTATGAATTTTGCAAAAAGAATAATCCACCTTTCCAATCAGAACTGAAGAAGGATCCTATCGGAAGATACACTTTCTACATTCATGATTTGGATGGAAACATTTGGCAGTACTTGCAAGGCGACTCGTGGTATACTCGTGATGGCCATCACAGTGGTGGTGTGATTGGTTGCAGCACTGGTGTTTCCGATATTGATAAAGCTTTCAAACTTTATAAAGAGGTTTTGGGCTTTGACGAAGTAGTGTATGATCAAACCGGAGTCTTTGAGGACTGGGGAGAATTATTACACGGCAAAGGAAAATTCAGACGTGTGTTATTATCTCAATCTGCCCAGCCAGGTGGTGGATTTGCAAAAGTGACAGGCAAAACATACATCGAGCTGATTCAAGCACTCGATAGAACACCCGAGTTTATATTCAAGGATAGAATTTGGGGCGATACCGGTTTTGCGCATATAGGATTTGATGTAAAAGGAATGAATGCGCTTGGCAATGATTTGAAAGCTGCAGGATACGGATTTACTTGCGATAGCAACGACGCTCTCAGCATGGGTAAAACAAAAGTACATTGCACTTATATTCATGACGACGATCGAACACTCATCGAAATGATTGAAGTTTACAAGGTGCCAATAATTGAAAAATGGGGCGTCTTTTTGAATGTAGAGAAACGTGACCCTTTAAAACCACTTCCAGATTTTATGTTGAAAGCTTTGCGATTTAGTCGTATCAAGGACTAAATTGCAAAATGAAATTTCTTTTTGCGATTTTAATTTCAGGGTGTGCGTTAATCTCAGGCGCACAAGAACTCCAGTTCTATGAGCAAACGGAAAAAGTTGTCTTATTCAGTCAAGGTCTAAACGACTCAATTGGCTTGACAGTTCATATTCCAAAAGATTATAAGCTAGCACCCAATAGAAAATTTCCATTGGTGCTAATCATGGACAGCCAAAATGAAATCAATCATCGCTATAATCTTCATACGATTGATTATCTAACAGGTCTTGGAGGCATTCCCGGCCTTGTCTTGGCTTCTGTACAACTGAAGGATGAGAAGCGCGGCTTATGGACCATTCCCTTGGAAGAAGGAGGAAAAGGTGACGAATTCTTGAAGTTTATCACCGACGATTTAAATAATTACCTCAATAAGAATTATCGGCTCAATGGCTCTAACTTTATGATAGGTCATTCGCGTACTGCCATCTTCGCTATGTACGCATTAGCCAAACAACCAGACTATTTCGTGGGATGTATCGCATCTTCTGCCGCGTACTTTGATGGAGGAAGTAAGGTGCAGAAAAAGGTCTTTGACGACTTCATTGAAAAAAATATTAAGTCACAGGATAAAAAGTACTTTTATTTTTCTGCTGGTACAGAATTCTATGGAGATGGTCACGAACCTTTCTGCGACGAATTGAATGCTTATCTGTCCAAGGCGATGACTGGAACGAATATAGAATGGGCCTACATTAAAGAGGATGCCGATCATTTCACTATACCGGGACTCACTGTGAATAGAGCGCTCAACAATATCTTCAGAGATTATAGAAAGACGCTTCAGACTTGCTTTGTAGAAATCAAAAAACCAGAGAATGCGAATGCAGTGGCATCG
The DNA here is from genome assembly GCA_964428835.1 of uncultured Comamonadaceae bacterium. Classification (GTDB taxonomy): domain Bacteria; phylum Bacteroidota; class Bacteroidia; order Flavobacteriales_D; family Sanyastnellaceae; genus JAIXWP01. The sequence goes on from CAYRZQ010000066.1 coordinate 15,787, forward strand.
AAAAAATTTGAAGAAATTTATAAGAATGCGTCCTCTGAGGCGGGCTACGAAATCCTCCCTGATCTTACATTTTATTTTAGCCTGGCATCTGCCTATTCCAATGATTATGATGGCTTATTCAAAGAAAACGCAAATGATTTTTCACTCGCAATGCTTCTTGAAGGTGAGAAGAACTATCCCCAAGTATGTGAGTTTATTGATTGGATAAGGGAGATTTATATAGAAAAGAATGACCCAAAGCGATTGGAGTACGAAGAAAAAATGAAGTCATGTATTTCACTCGATGAGTAATATCAAAAACTAACTGTATGGCAAGGATTAAAAAGACTTTCGCTGATAAGTACATCATAGATCCGGTGAACCACTTCATTAGCAATAGCAAGATGGGAGGTATTGTCTTATTCTCATCTGCTGCACTGGCACTGATTATAGCCAATTCACCATTTGGCGAGGCGTTTCACCATATCTGGGAGTATAAGTTTTCAATAGGTTTTGGAGATGGAGTTATTTCCAAATCCTTGCATCATTGGATCAACGATGGTTTGATGGCGATCTTCTTTTTTGTTGTT
>CAYRZQ010000067.1:0-15749 GCA_964428835.1 uncultured Comamonadaceae bacterium
GCTTGAAGGATTGAGTGGTTCATAATGATTAGCGGTCAACGGGGTTGCGTTGTTGAGTAGGCGAAAGTGCTTGTTTTTATCCAGGTTGATAATGGTTTTCTTGCTAACCAATTTTAACGGTTTACCTGGGATTCCTTTCATTGCTATTGTTTCGCGTGGGCCTCTTCCAACGCCATTAAATACCGTCACTTCCCCTCGGATATTAACCTGCCAATCCTGATGCACCGTTTGCAGAATTTCCCAAGCGCGAGTAATCGCTTTTTCCTGCCCATGCTTTTGCCAGATATCTGCTAAATCAAAACAACTCAGGTGGCACGCTAGCCGGTTGTTGACTAAGCATGGCTCAAGCCATTTGGTTGCAAGATTATTGGTAATTGAATTCAGTTCAGCCCGAGTGCTGATATTTGGTGAGCGTTTTCCGTGCCACCAATCATTCCAGCTTGAAGCCGCTAACTTTGATGTTGGCAAACCTTTGTCAGTTAGCGCCCCTATAACCTCACGGTAGTAGGGGTTCTCTTTGGCTTCACCCAGTAGCGACCGCTGAAGAAGCCGTGTGAATATTCTTATCCGTAGTGTATTCATCGAATTCTGTTTTTAATATTAAAAAACAGAATTTAACAGAACCTCCTACATAATCACACCCCGTAACCTGCCTCCAACACAAAAGCACAGGAGGCACTATGAGCACCCAATATCTAACGCTGGATGAGGTCAGTCGCCGGTTACATATGGCACCAGGCACCGCACGAAACCGTATGAGTCGCCACGACCCTATGCCACCCTCGGTGCGCATTGGTCGCCGTCGATTATTTCCGGAGGATCAGTTCAATCAATGGATGCATGAGCGCCAGCAATGCGAGCAAGGGCAGCAAACGAATGTTTGATCTGAGTAACAAACGCTCGCGCAACGCCCATATTGTTTATGCGCCGGTAGCCTTAGTCATCGCCACCTTGCCGCATCGTCAGGTGAATGGAACTGAGTTTGTTCGGCGTAATGGCCGCCACACGCTCAGCATCCTGGCACCGTCGCGGGTGGGCTTACCTTATGGTGTCATCCCGCGCTTGCTGGTGATTTGGATAACCACTCAAGTAAAAGCTACCGGTCAGCGGGAAATTAAGTTGGGCGATTCCTGCAGAGCATTTTTAAAAGAGTTAGGCATTCAATCGACTGGTGGAAAAAACGGGTCTATCGGCCGCTTGAGAAAGCAACTGCGCAGTTTATTGCAATGCACTATCAGCATTAGCGAGCACAGCGAAAGCGTGGATCAAGAAAGTGGAATGCGCCTTGCGGATCAATCTGCACTTTGGTGGTCGGGCGATCACTTGCAAGAAAGTTTTATCTTTCTATCGAGTGCATTTTTTTACGATATAACGAAATCTGCTTTTCCGGTGGACGTGCGCGCAATTCGTGAGCTGCGCCAGTCACCCTTAGCGTTGGATATTTATCTGTGGATCACCTACAGGGTTTACCGGTTAACAAAACCCTGTGTGATTTCCTGGATGGATTTACAAAATCAATTCGGTACTGATTACGCAAAGCAGTGGCATTTTGAAAAAGCCTTTACCAAACATTTGCAAAGCGTAAAGCGTGTGTATCCCGAATTAATTGCCCATTGTTCTGCAAAACAAGGGTTGTATTTGTATCCATCAAAAACCCATGTGTTAGGTGGCTGTGGATAAGCCTGTTAGTGCTCACAAAACGGTGCGCATAAATGGTAACCGTAAAAATGAAAGTTGCGCATAAATGGTAACCGCCGTGCGCATAAATGGTAGCGGTGGTGCGCATAAACGGTAACCTTTTTGCGCATAAATGGTAACCGAACCTAAAAAATTGCTCCGTAACGTTATGAATTTAAAGCAGTTTTTCCACTAATTTTTTGCCCCCTATATAGACCTGTATATACCTATATATCCCTATAGCTTTTTAACTGCACCTGTAGGGCTTGTTAATCATGTGAATAACTATTTTTGTACTGCGAAAAAATAAGCGAGGGAACAATAGTGAATCAAAATGCACCAAAGTGAACGATAAAAAATGCAGTGAACCAAAGTGAAATAAAAAGAATTAAAACGCACGAAATTCATAGGGCAAGTTGTGTAAAGTGATATACAAATTAAAATTTGCCTATCACTTTACTCCTTGGTATTCGCAGTTCTGCTCAAACGAAGTGGCTACCGCCTAGATATTTGAATAAGTGCGGAGTTTTAGTTGAGGGGAGGAATTTAGTAATAGAAGCCTATTTTTCTGGTTAAAAAATAGGCTGTAAGCGCGTGAAATGTGACGTAGTATGTATCATCATTAGCTGGTGTTATATTAGGCCTCTTGCAAGGTTGGTAAACCAATAATAGGCAGAATTACGCAAGTAGGACGTTATTGATGGACAAAAAGCACTTAACCGAAACGGACATAATCACCAAGTTCATTCTCCCCGCCATTGAGCAAGCAGGTTGGGATTCTATGACCCAGCTACGCCAAGAGGTAAAGCTGCGCGATGGCAAGGTGATTGTGCGCGGCAACATGGGTGTGCGCAAAACCGTTAAGTCTGCTGATATCGTCCTTTACCACAAGCCCAACCTGCCGCTGGCGGTGATTGAAGCTAAAGCCAATAAGCACGAAGTCGGTAAAGGCATTCAACAAGGGTTAGATTACGCTCGCTTGCTCGATGTCCCTTTTGTGTTCGCCTCTAATGGTGATGGTTTTATCTTCCACGACAAAACAAACAGTACTGGCTTGATTGAATCCGAAATAGCCCTAAGTGAATTCCCCACACCAGAACAGCTATGGCAAAAATTCTGTGTATGGAAGGGCTATACCCAAGCGCAATTGCCGGTAATTACCCAAGATTATTATGACGATGGCAGCGGCAAAGCTCCGCGCTATTACCAATTACAAGCCATTAACAAAACCATTGAGGCGGTATCTTCAGGCCAAAACCGCGCCTTATTGGTGATGGCAACGGGAACAGGAAAAACCTACACCGCTTTTCAAATAATTTGGCGCTTATGGAAAGCACGCCAGAAAAAACGTATTTTGTTTTTGGCCGACCGCAATATTCTGGTGGATCAAACCCGCATAAATGATTTTCAACCCTTCGGCCAAGCCATGACCAAAGTAACAGGCCGTGAGATTGACCCTGCCTATGAAATTCACTTGGCCTTATACCAAGCATTAACCGGCCCAGAAGAATCGCAAAAAGCCTACAAACAAGTAGGCCGCGATTTTTTCGATTTAATTGTTATCGACGAATGCCACCGCGGTAGCGCCGCCGAAGACAGCGCATGGCGTGAAATTTTGGAATACTTCACTAGCGCAACCCAAATTGGTTTAACCGCAACCCCCAAAGAAACCGATGACGTTTCCAATACTGATTACTTCGGTGCCCCCGTTTATACCTACTCGCTCAAAGAAGGTATTGAAGATGGCTTCCTCGCACCTTACAAAGTGGTGCGGGTAGATTTAGATGTAGACCTACAAGGCTGGCGCCCCACCAAAAACCAAGTGGATAAAAACGGCGAGCTGATTGAAGACCGCATTTACAACCAAAAAGATTTTGATCGCACAATGGTGATCGATGAACGTACGCAATTAGTGGCCGAAACCATTACCGCCTATTTAAAACGCACAGACCCAATGGCAAAAACCATTGTTTTTTGTAACGACATAGACCACGCCGAACGTATGCGCCGCGCACTGGTAAATCTCAACCCAGAGCAGATGCAAAAGAACGACAAGTACGTCATGAAAATTACCGGTGATGATGAACTCGGTAAAGCGCAGTTAGATAACTTTATCAACCCCAAACGCGCATACCCCGTTATCGCCACCACCTCAGAATTAATGACCACAGGTGTAGATGCCAAAACCTGCAAGCTGGTCGTGTTAGATCAAAACATTCAATCCATGACCAAATTCAAACAGATTATTGGCCGTGGTACACGTATAGATGATCGCTACAACAAACTCTGGTTCACCATTTTAGATTTCAAAAAAGCCACCGAATTATTTGCAGACCCAAGCTTTGATGGCGTACCCGAAAAAGTGATGGTGACGACAGCAGAAGATGTTATCGACTTGGAAGATTCAACTTTCGATGACGAACTCGCCAGCGCGCAAGCAGAACAAGCAGAGGCAGAAGCGGCACTCGATGTTAACAACGGCAATGAAGTCAAAGACCCCCAAGCAACTTATGATGTAAACAATGGGCTCGGCGATGGCCCAATCGAGGATGAAGAGGGCAAACGCTACGTTAAATATCGCGTATCTGGCGTAACCGTCACCAAAATTGCCGAGCGTGTGCAGTATTACGATACAGATGGAAAACTAGTGACAGAATCCTTCAAAGACTACACCCGAAACACCATTAAAAAACAATTCGCTTCCTTAAATGATTTTATAAAAACATGGCAATGCAGCGAACGCAAACAAGCGATCATTAACGAATTAGAGGCTGAAGGCGTAATTTGGCAAGCCTTAGAAGAAGATGTAAGCCGCGACTTAGACCCATTCGATTTAATATGTCACGTTGCCTTTGATCAGCCCGCACTCACGCGCCGCGAACGTGCAGAGAATGTGAAAAAGCGAAATTACTTCACCAAGTATTCTTCCGCTGCGCAAAACGTATTAAATGCACTATTGGATAAATACGCCGATATTGGCGTAACCGAAATTGAATCCATTAACGTGTTAAAAGTAAAACCACTAGATCAATTCGGCACACCGCTAGAGATTGTAAAAAATGCCTTTGGCAGCAAAAAAGAATACGAACAAGCCATTACCGAATTAGAAGCCGCGCTTTATAGCGCGTAATAAACCCTAAATCCCACCCCAGCCCTCCCTTTTTCAAAGGGAGGGAGCAATAAAAACCTCCTTTGAAAAAGGAGGTCGCCGTAGGCGGGAGGATTTGTTTTTCAAGAGTTAAAAAATTTATGTCCATTTCATCCGTAGTTAAATCCATTCAAGACATCATGCGTAAAGATGCAGGTGTCGATGGCGATGCCCAACGCTTGGGCCAACTGTCGTGGTTATTATTCTTAAAAATATTTGACGCTCAGGAAGAAATTCTAGAATTTGAACAAGAAGATGCCTACAAAGCACCTATACCCAAAAAATACCTCTGGCGCAATTGGGCAGCAGACCCTGAAGGTATCACAGGCGAGGAGTTACTGGATTTTGTAAACCTAGAGTTGTTTCCCAAATTAAAAGATATGCCTGCACCGATTCGCTCCAACCCACGTGGTTTTGTAGCCAAAGAAGCGTTTAGCGATGCTTTTAACTACATGAAAAATGGCACCTTGCTGCGGCAGGTGATTAACAAGCTCAACGAAATAGATTTTACTAAAAAAGAAGAGCGCCATTTATTTGGTGATTTGTACGAACAAATTTTAAAAGATCTACAAAGTGCCGGTAACGCCGGTGAATTTTATACCCCACGAGCGGTGACCCGTTTTATTGTCGAGATGATCGACCCAAAACTTGGTGAATCTATTTTCGATCCTGCCTGCGGCACGGGCGGCTTTCTAAGCTGCGCCTTTGATCACGTAAAAACTAATTACGTAAAAACGGCGGAAGATCACGAAATTCTGCAACAACAAATTCACGGCGTAGAAAAGAAGCAATTACCGCACTTGCTCTGCACTACCAATATGTTGCTGCACGGCATAGAAGTACCAGTACAAATTAAACATGAAAACACCCTAAATAAACCGCTCTCCAGTTGGGATGACGACGAACAAAAAGATGTCATCATCACCAACCCGCCCTTTGGCGGCACAGAGGAAGACGGCATAGAAAAAAACTTCCCCGCCGAAATGCAAACCCGCGAAACAGCGGATTTGTTTTTGCAGTTAATTATTGAAGTACTTAAAGACGGGGGTCGCGCAGCGGTCGTTCTGCCAGACGGCACACTCTTTGGTGAAGGCGTAAAAACCAAAATCAAAAAGCTGCTGTTAGACACCTGTAATTTGCACACAGTAGTGCGTTTGCCTAACTCTGTATTTGCGCCTTACACAGGCATCAAAACCAATATTTTATTTTTTGAAAAAGGCACGCCAACGAAAGAGGTTTGGTATTACGAGGTTCCATTGCCTGCCGGTGTAAAAGCCTTTAACAAAACAAAACCCATGAAGTTAGAAGACTTTTCCGCATGTGCAGAATGGTGGGGCGAAGGCAAAAAACAATCGGTAAAAGCCAAACGCAAAAACCGTGTAGAGAACGAACAGGCGTGGAAAGTCAGTATTGAAGATATTGTTGCCCGCAACTACAACCTGGATATTAAAAACCCTCATGTTGCTGAACAAATAAGCCATGATCCAGACGAATTGTTGGCAACCTATGCGCAGCAACAAGAACAAATTCAAGGCCTGCGAGATCAACTGAAATCTATTTTAAGTGCAGCTTTAATGGGGAAAGAATAATGACTGCACAGCAAATAATTACCCAACATTTGGATATTTGGACTGCCGCCCATAAAACCCGCAGTTCCGCAGGCCGTGGCAGCAGCAATAAGTTGGATTTGTACGGCATTAAAAAATTGCGTGAATTGATTTTGGAATTGGCAGTGCGCGGGAAGTTGGTGCCGCAAGATCCGAATGATGAACCGGCTAGTGAATTACTGGAAAAGATTGCGACTGAAAAAGCGAAGCTAATCAGCGCGGGAATAATTAAAAAGGACAAGCCTAATATAGATTCAATTGGCGTAGAGAAGTCATACGAAATCCCTGCAAATTGGCAATGGTCACAGTTAGGCCACATTACAATTATCAATCCACGCAATAGTGCGGAGGATGAATTAGAAGCATCTTTTGTCCCGATGACGTTAATTGATTCACGATTTGACGGGGGACATGAGCAGGAATTAAGACTTTGGAAAGAAATAAAGCAAGGGTTCACTCATTTCGCTGAAGGCGATATTGGCTTAGCAAAAATAACTCCTTGTTTTGAAAATAGCAAAGCATGTGTATTTAAAAATCTTGCTAACAAAATTGGAGCTGGCACAACAGAGCTTCATATTGTTAGGCCAATTAACAACACATTGAATCCTCGTTATGTTTTGGCTTTTTTAAAGTCGCCTTCATTTTTACTAGTTGGTGAAACAAAGATGACTGGAACAGCGGGGCAAAAGCGATTGCCGAAGGATTTCCTAGAATCTTATCCTTTTGCTCTGCCTCCCCTCGCCGAACAACACCGCATAGTCGCCAAAGTCGATGAGCTAATGGCCTTCTGCGATCAGCTGGAGCAAACCCAAAGCGACAATATCGCCGCCCACGCACAACTCGTAGAAGCACTGCTCGCCAAGCTAACTAACAGCAGTGACCACAACGAACTACAAAACAACTGGCAACGCATAGCCGCACACTTCGATACCATATTCACCACCGAACACAGCATCGACCAACTTAAACAAACCATTTTGCAATTAGCCGTAATGGGCAAACTCGTCCCCCAAAACCCCAACGACGAACCCGCTAGCGAACTCCTAAAAAAAATCGCCGCCGAAAAAGCGCAGTTGATTAAAGAAGGGAAAATAAAAAAAGAAAAACCGCTGCCGGAAATTACAGAAGAGGAAAAACCGTTTGAATTGCCGAGTGGGTGGGAATTTGTACGATTACAATCGTTTGCAACGGTGCTAGCGGGAAATGCTTTTAAAAGTGAAGATTTTTCTTCGGAAGCAGGAGCTAAGGTTATAAAAATAACCAATGCAGGAGTCGGTGAATTTGTAGAAACACCCGATTATTTGCCATCTGATTTTATTAATACGGCAAGTCAATATTTGGTATTTGAGGGAGATTTCATTCTCGCATTAACTAGACCTTACATTGCGGACGGTCTAAAAATCAGTAAATGTCCGGCTAGCTACAACAAGTCATTGCTAAACCAGCGGGTTGCAGCTATCAGAATTAATCAGATATTGGAGCCAGAATACTTCTATCAATATTTCAGAAGCCACTTTGTGCTAGGCGTATATCTGAATAGATTCGGTGGTTCGGGTTTGCAACCGAACTTAAAGATGTCTGATGTTACAGAGCTAGTGTTTGCTATTCCACCGATAGAAGAACAACACCGCATAGTCGCCAAAGTCGATGAACTAATGTCTCTCTGCGACACCCTAAAAACCAACCTCCAAAACGCCAAAACCACCCAGCTAGCGCTGGCAGATGCGTTGGTTGAGCAGGCGGTGTTATGAGTTACTTTGACACAAATTTAGAAAAAATTAAGTTGCCAGACGAATATGTAGATAACAATTTTTTCAACAAACAACTGGATTCTGGTGAGCTAGGTGAAATTGGTTTAACTTACCACCATGACAATGGTAATGACGAAACATTCGATTTAGGGAATTTTTCACTCGCATTATTTTATGGCGATATTGCCCAATATAGACTGCTAATTAGTCAGATAAAAGCAGAGTATAAGCTCAGAATACTGCGCGCAGAGAGCTTTCCTAGCAATGAATTGGTATTTGATAAATTACTTAATCTAATTAAGCGTAAATCGACGGTTATTCCTTTTGTCGGTGCTGGCTTTTCGGTAGATGCGGGGTGCCCCTCGTGGTCGGAGTATATTGTTCAGCAAGCGGTTAAGGCTCAGCTGAATAAAGAGGCTATTAGTGAAAGATTGAAAGCTGGTGAGCATGAGCGGGTTATGGAAGAAGTGATTGCCGCGCAGACAGAGAATGTGTTTAAGCGTGATTTTGAAGCATCATTTAGAAGCGCTCGAATTTCACCAGAATCAAGTCCGGCTACTGAGCTTAATTATTTGTTTACTGGCTCAGTAATAACCACAAACTTCGATCTTGTATTAGAGCAAAGCCAGAAATTACCTTTTGAAGATAAGGTAATTGGTACGGAAACTTCTGGGCGCTTTTTAAAGGCGGTTCATAAAGGTGATCGTTATCTCTTAAAGTTGCATGGAAATTTAGATGAACCTCGATATCGTGTGTTGCGGTTTGCAGAATATCAAGCAGCATATGGCGAAGGCGAGTTTGATATTAGCTTACCGATACCTAAGCTACTAAATAAAATATTTGGATCATTTACCGTGCTTTTTATGGGTTGCAGTTTGATCGCAGATAGATACTTAAAAATACTTCAATCGCACTACTCCGAAAATTCAGATTTCATGCCTGAACATTTTGCAATTTTAAATGCGCCAGATGATGAAGGCGAAAGAATCGCCCGTGATCAGTTTTTAGCAAGCCACGGAATTAGCCCTATATGGTTTGAAGAAGGTGATTGGAGTGCACCTGCTGAAATATTGCGGTTGTTGAAGCAAGAAGCTTTTAATATCTACGATGAACAATAGTTAAGCGCGTAAAATTAATGGAGTATTCAAAAAAGGCATGAAGCAAAAAATACTTAAAATTGTAAATAGCAAGCCAGGTTTATTAGGCAGAGAAATAGCCAAAGTCCTTTGTGTGGATAAGAAAGAAGTTAATTCTTTGCTTGCGAGAGATAGCACTGGTTTATATCAGGATAAGGAATCATTCCGGTGGTATCCGTTACCTAGTAAAAAACACATTCTCGAATTTACATCTAACTCTTGGATTTGCGCTGAGTTATTCGAACAAGGTTTAAGTGCTGCAGGCTGTTTTTTTGAAAATGATGCGGATGAGTACGTCATAGTTTTCCCCGCGAATTGCCAGATATTGCTGATTGCAGGGGCGAGAATAATCGCCTTGGCAAATCAATGCGTACACAAAGGCAAAAAGATTACTTTGGATTTTACTCTGTGTGGTAAAACAAAAAACTATTTGAATCGGTTGGGATTCTTCGATCACTTATCGCCCACAGTTTCCATATTGCCAAAGCGACCAGCTGAATCCAGAGCCAAACAATTCCAGGGGAATTCAGAAAATTTAGTGGAAATAGCTGCAATTGATCCATCAAATCTAGATGAGGCAATCCCTGAGGCGCTAACGAACGCTTTTATGCAACACGCAGCTAAAGGATATCGGACGCCTATTTTCACTATATTTTCCGAGCTAATTGGGAATGTTCGGGATCATAGTTGTTCACCTATTTTGGGATTTGCTGCAATGCAGCGGTACCAATATCCGCAAGAACATATTCAAGTTGTTGTTTCTGATAGTGGTTTAGGCATTTTGGAAACATTGAAGCCTCGCCTTCATGAGCATTATCCTGATATTTACAAAAAATTAGATTTCACAAAAAAAGAAACGGATGCTGATTTGCTACAGAAAGTATTTATGGATGGTCAACTGAGTCGATTTGGTACAGATCCTGATGGCGAAACCAGAGGGTTAGGATTGAAGCAGAGTCAGGATTATGCGGCTCGATATAATGCCGACATAACAATTCGGCAGAAGACATTAGAGCTGAAGCTGGTTTATCGAAACAGTCAATTATTTGAAGCAAAGCCCAAATTCGATTTACCGATATTGGAAGGCACGCAGGTTTGTTTTGATTTCTACCTTAATTAGTATATATTGAATTCAGCTTAAATTAACGCTGTGAAGCAGAAGTTCTATGATAAACCTAATTGATTACACTGATGGAAAAGATCATCCCTTTGGAAATGTTCAGGGGAAAAAAACTTATCAGGGGTTGATGGCATATGTAGATCGTCATCCTGAGCAGCAAGTGTTTGAAATTTCTATGGCGGGTATTATTGCAACTGACTCATCATTTCCTAGGGAAAGTGTTATATCCCTTGCCAGGCATTTAAGAGGGGAACGGTGGTTTATGTTGAGCGGGTTTAATCCCGATGATCCCGATCTTATTGCCAATTGGCATGCAGGCGCACTTGTTAAGGAGCAAAACTTGGTTGTGTTGAAAGAGGGAGGGGAGGTTACTTTTATTGGCCCGCCTCTTAATGAATCGACCAAAGAGCTGGTTTTATTGGTATTCAAACATGGTCAAATCACTACTGCCAATGTAGCCAAAGCTCTTGATATATCGGTACAAAATGCAAGCACCCGCCTTAAAAAACTAGTTTCAGATGGTTTGGTCATGCGGTCTGAAGAGATTGCTCCGTCAGGTGGTAAAGAGTTTATATACAAAGCTTTAAATTATTCTCGATAAACAGCTTGCTTTAATCAGAAATTGTTATTAGTATCCACCTTAATGAGCAAAGGCTCATTTTTAATGGGTTCTGGTTAAATCTGATAATTTAAGAGGAAATTCTCAATGGCAACAAATCCACCAAAAGGCGACGGCCACCGTAATGGTGCAGTTAAAGGTCGCTCTCAGACTCAAACTCCATCAGGTCATTATGTAAAGCGTGACACTGAAACGGGTCGTTTTATGGATGTGAAAACTTCTGACAAGACCCCGTTTAAGGGGGTGCGAAAGGAAAGGTAGGTGCATGCTTAATTCGCACACATGCTGTGTTGCAGTGTGCGAGTTAAAAAACTGAAGGTGACTATTTAGGTACGAATTTCATCATTTATGAGTGAGGTAGGCATGCTGATTAACAAAAAGCGGATCAGGTCGATAGGTGGTTATGCAGAGGGGCTGGCTAATGGTAAGCCCGTAATTATTTGTGTGGATCTACGGCATATTGATCTTGCCAAAGCAGTTACCAGCGGCTTCAGCTCAATGCTTGAGTTTGGTGAGACTGTATTGCCTACAGCTAAAGGTTCAGTTGCTAGATTTAATGCACAAGGAAAAAGTATCCCTCTAAAGGATTTGCCCAAGGAGCGCGTATATCGCCAAGCTGAATGGAAATGGAAACAGTTTTGTGGACGTAATGATTTTGAGGAAAAGTCGAAAATTGTTGACGTCCCCTACAGTCGGTACCAAAGAGACTACATTAAGCCACCTTCATTAGAGCTTATGGTCGTCGGTGATGCATCAGGCGGTAAATTAATTGCAGCACCTAAAATAATCTTTAATCCAGAAAATGATTATTTAATAACCCATGCGGTAAATCTATTTCTTGAAATATTTGGTTTGTGTGAGCTAAGAAATGAGAACCTTGAATCGATTATAAGTTCGCCAATTAAAAAACTTAACTGGGATATTTTACCTAAAGGTAGAAAGCCTTGGGGGGAACTTAAAACTTTGATCTCTCCGGTAATTAACAATTTACCGGAAGGAAATAAGACTGTTATAGAAAAAAGGCTTGAATCTATAAATATTTTTGAGCCGGAGTTTGTCGCTGTGGGTCGCGCCGGGTTTTCAGGCTATCTTGTTTTTGGGTTTCCAGAAAAATCTCTATTCATTTTGGAGAGCACTCAAATTAACAATGCAACCTATGTTTTTGATTCTGAATGGGAAAAACTTTCTGGATTAACTAAGGCGGAAATTTTGGATAATGATTTGCATAAACTTAGAATTATGCACAAAGAAAGCTGGTTTAAAAATTTAAATCAATTAATGGTTGGGCGGTATTTCGCATGAATAATAGCTTTAAGTTAAGAGTAAAAGAATTTTTTGAGAATAGCGGAACTATATGTGCAGCCTTGAATAGGAGTCAAAAACTATACTTTTTTGGCGTGGTGTTTTGTGCGCTGTCTGCATTTTGGTATGTCACGCCATTTGAGCAGGTGTTTTTTGCTGCCGTAGTAACTTGCGGTGTTTTGCTTACTTTTGGAGTGATATCTGACCTCCTTTATGTATACAAGATTGTATGGGATAGCTTATTGGGTAAGGCGTTAATATTATTAAGTTATGCTTTTTCAACTAATCTGGCATATGCACTATCAGCACGAGTACTTAATGAAATCGTTAAATTTGATTCTGACAATCTAGTCTATGCTACTAACTTTGTAGCAGTGTTGTTGGTGCCGTTATTTATAGTTGCAACCAGCTATATAATATTTATGTTGTTTTTCCTGTTCGGGCAACTATATCTAATGTTTGCAATGGGTGCTGATCAGATTAAAAGCATCAAGTGTTTTTCAGGTATGCTTCCTGAAAAAATTGAGTTGTATCCGATTGCTACATTCGTAGTTAGAATTTTTGTATTTCCTGCTGTCTTGGGATTTGTCTGGGGTGTTTCAAGGCATGCTGCTCCAGTGTATGAAAATTTTGTTGAGAAAACGGCATCTGAGTTTATTTACCTGTTTGAGGCAAAATCTTATACAGGATGCCAAGTATCAAAGAATGAAAGGGCTATAAAGATAAATGACGATCAAATAATTGTTGTCCGGAAAATTGATGGCACAGTTACTTTTTCGCCACAAGCCTGTGTACCAGTTTTGATAAGTGAAAATAAAAAGCAGATAGGTGCAGTAGGCGGTGGTTAATTTGAGAACAGGGTTTTTGCTGCTGAAGCCTTAGGTCTAATTGTTCCTATATGTGCCCGCATTAAGTTTTATCAAATAAATTGCATTTTAAAACAACAATCTGATGGTGATGACAATGGATAATGACAGCTTAAAAGAGATTGCTAATCAGCTAGGTGGACTGGATATTCCTGGCAATGTTGTAGAATTCAGCCAGTACGCAGCGAAACTGCTAGGTGCCTTCGAGGAAAGCGCTATAACAATAAATGATGCTCAGTTAAGTGCAGAAATCGAACGCCGTCGTGAAATTGTCGAACAGGTCGATGCTATCCATCGGTTGGAAGGGTTTACGCCAGAAGATGCACCCGATTGGTTTAAGGAATTAACCGAGGATTATATTCTGGGCAAAGTAACCGCAGAGGCGGCTATTCAGAAAGCGTTGGAGTTTATAAAAAGTGGCGCGTTTTAAGCGTTAGAATTCACAGTTCCAGCTTTGCTAACGTGTAGTTCCAGGTTCAATGATTTGAGAACCTTGAGGATGGTGGCAAAGCTGGGATTGCCTTCGCCTGACAAGGCTTTATACAAACTTTCTCGCCCTAATCCGCATTCTTTGGCTAGTTGGGTCATGCCCCTGGCTTTGGCAACATTGCCGAGCGCTTTTGCGATAAAAGCAGCATCATCACCTGCTTCTTCAAAGCTGGTTTCCAAATAGAGCGCTATATCCTCTTCGGATTTTAAATGCTCTGCAGAATCCCATTTGCGCAACTTTAATGTAGTCATTTTACAGCCCTAATTCGTTGGCCAAGGTAATGGCTGTTTTAATATCTTTAGGTTGCGATGATTTATCGCCACCAACCAGTAATACGATAATTTCTAAGCCAGAACGTTTGAAATACACTCTATAGCCCGCTCCGTAATGAATACGTAATTCGGAAACGCCATTACCTACAGGCTGGCAATCACCAAAGTTGCCGTTTTCCATTCGGTCAATTCTGACTTGTACCAGGGTTTTGGCTTTTCGATCCCGGAGGTCTTCAAACCAAGTATCGAATTGTTCGGTGGTCAGAATGCTATACATGATGAGTGTATCCTAAAATATACATATTTCAATCCTTGTATCATGCCGCTGTGCGCTTGCTTGTGGGCATTTCGACAAAATACATGAGTTTATCTTCAATTCGCTGTAATGCCTCCCGCAGATCGTCAGAATCTGTATAGCCGGTGTAATCATCGGTCACATCGCGCCCCGATAGGTGATTGAGGAGGTCTTTTTTCATGGTGGAGCCTATGCCTGCAGCCTCGGCTATACCGGCAAAGGTGCGGCGTAGGTCGTGTGGGGTGATATGCAGGCCGCTGGCGCGCTTTATGTGCTTGGTGACTGCCTTGGGATCGAATAGAGGGAAGAGCCGCCCATCCTCACTCAGGCTAAGTCGGTTGAGCACTATGTCTTTCAAGGTCTCTGTAAGTGGTAGGGTGTGATCCAAGCCATTTTTGGTGTTTTTGAAGGTCACCGTCCAGCGATGAAAGTTCACGTCTTCCTGACGCAGTTTACGAGCTTCGGCGGAGCGGCAGCCAGTGAGCAGCAGGAATTTGAACAGGTCGCGTTGCAGGCTGCACTGAAGGCCTTCTATCGCAGTCCAGAACGCGGGCAATTCTTCTTTGTGGACTCGACTGGTGCGGGGCTTTTGCTCTAGCCACATTTTCAAGCCAGATTTGCCCAACTCTTCAGTCGGCCATTGGGGTAGGGCTTGGCTGCGGTCAAGCGCGCGATTGAAGTTAAGAATCCTGCGCAGCTTTTTCATCACTTCATTAGCGCCTATGCCACCCTCACCAGATAAACGTTTAGTTTGGTTTCTGGATAGGATGCCGTTTTTAATATCGCGGTGTGCTTTGAGCAGGCGAATGGGCGTACACAAATCAGCTAACGGTTTGTCCAAGTAATCTGCCAAATATTTCTCAATGCTACGGCGATAATGCAGATTAACTGCTTCAGTATTGCATGAGGCTTCCAGGTATTTATCCAGCGCCTCTTGCAGTGTCACTTTGGAGGCTTTGATCGGTTTGACCTGGTTAGGGTTAACGCCAGCATCCAACTGCACAATCACCTTATTGGCTTCGGCGCGCACCTGCTGCATGGATGGCATGGCATCATTAACGCTGATGGGAATAGTTACCCGCGCCGCCATGACTTGCCCGCGAGGGCATTTGTATATGCAAAGCGTCACCGTACCGGTGGGGTGGTGAATAGCGCGCAAAAACTTGTTATCAGAATCTTTGTATTCAATGCGCTTTTCGGGTTTGGTTTGGCTTAGTTTAACCAGCCAATCTTTTGAAAATTTGATGGTATTTTTCATTTTGGGGTTAGTTTTGAGTTAGTTTTTCCTGAGATTCAATGTGATATCAGGTTACTAGCCGTTAAACCAAAATCAAGAAAAATCCTTTACTATCAATAACATAGTTACATTGCGTTACATGGGGTGAGGTAACATTATTCGCCCTTGGATGCTCTGGCAGTGTTGAGGTCAGCGGTTCGATCCCGCTTAGCTCCACCAAATTAACCTC
>CAYRZQ010000068.1:0-15162 GCA_964428835.1 uncultured Comamonadaceae bacterium
ACAAGTTACCTGAAATGTTTGTACAACCTGGGAAGCTCGATGCTATACGCAATACCGCGCTCGCACGGTTGTCGTTTGCTGGAGCACCACCGGCTGGAGCAGCTACAATATTAATAGTTCTAGAAGCCGAAGTTGTTTCGTTACAATCGTTATCTGTAGCAACCGCTGTAATAACTCTTGCACCCAAAGCAGCAGCGTTGTAAGAAACACTGTATGGAGATGTAGCATCTACACCTACAGAAATTCCATCTACGAAGAACTCAACAGAAGTAATTGAACCACCTGCATCAGAAGCAGTAGCTGAGATAGTAACGTTTGAACCAATAGTAACGTTTGCACCGTTTGCAGGAGCAGTAATTGCTACAACTGGAGCGATACCTGAATTGTAAGTCAAGGTTGGGTGAGTTAGTTCTCCACCAACTGGGTTTGAAGCAACATAGTTTTCTGCAACACCAGTAGCGATGTTGATCAACTGTAAGTTAAGTTGGAAGCTCAAAGAACCAGAAGTAGTGAACTGACCAATTAAAACCATGTTAGAAGATGTTGGGCCAACTACGCCACCAAGAGAAGCTAGGAAACCATTTGTCACCACAACCGAGCTACCAGCAGTTTGATCCAAAGCGCTTACAACAGCATCAAGACCAATAGAGCTAGGAGTTACATAAGTTGAAGGAGAAGAAGGTACCATACCATCTTGAGAACCAGCACCTGTGATAGGAAGACCGAAGCATCCACCTGCGTTGTTGGCAAGAAGACCTGTAGCATGACCAACCGAACCGTCAGTATCTTCAGACTTAAGAACACCAACTGAACCATTGCGCACTCCACCTACTGTGAAGTATGAGTCTAACCATGCAGTTTCAGTGCGGAAGTTAGAAGCACTAACTGTTGGAGTATAAGCTACACCAAAGGTTGGGTCGTTGAAGAAGTTAGCAGAAGAAGAAACAGTAAGGTTGTGAGTTGGGCTACCATAGATTTGAGAGAACTCATATCCAGCAGCCATGTCCACATACACACGGTAAACTGTAGAACCAGCAGTAAGTGGCACTACCGCACCGTTAGCGGTTGCTTCAGCGGCGTCAGCAGCATTTGTTGAGTAGTACTTCTCAACAACAATACCCTGAAGACCCTGAGCAAAGATTGATGATGTCGAAATCATCAAACAAACACCAAGGATGTATTTTATTGTTTTCATTATGATAAAAGATTTTATGAAATCACATCCCCTGGTTAGGCACAGGGGATGTGAAATCGAATTTTATTAGTTACAGTCAGTACCCCAAGCTGGAGCGAACAACAAGAAGTCATTCACGTTGATAGTACCGTCTTGGTTCAAGTCAGCTGGACAAGCTTGTACACCTTGAGTAGAACCGAGAACTTGAGAGTAAGTCCAGTTTGACAACCAGTTGCGGCTTGGATCTGAATCGAAAGCACCACGGTATGGAGCGTATTCGAAGAAACCGTTTGTAGAAACTGGGCAACCAGAGATTGAAAGAGCTGGGTTTGGAATTACGTCGCTTTGAGTGATGATACCGTTGTTTGAAGTGTTGATATCAAAAGAATAATCAAAACCAGGAAGAGTGTTACCAGCAACGATAGTGTTCATATCAGTCACAGTGAACTGAGTGAAGTCAGCACCAGAAGTTTGGTTTGCTGCAGCACCAGAAGCATCAGTAGCACCAGCACCTACAGTCAAAGGATAAGTACAACCAACGAAAGTGTTACAAACAACTTTCAAAGACTGAGAACCGTTACCAGCAGAAGCAGAAGCAGGACCTGGAATATTTGTCCAGTTGTGCCAAGCTTCACCACCAGCTGCGAAAGAGCGACCAGAACCTAAAGACTTCTGGAGGTTAAGACCTTGACGGAAGAAAGCGAATACAGAGTTGTAAACTTCACCTTCAGTCAATTCTTTAGCCCAGATACCAGCCATACCGCTGTTATCTACTGTACCAGCAGTCTTAGCATTACCAACGAACGTAGAGTTATATACGATTGGGTGTGAACGACGGAGGTTGTTTGATCTTTGGTCATCAGAGTCAGCTTCGATACCGTTGTCAGAATCTGGGCTAGAATCTGTGTCTGTCTTCATGCTGAAGAAGTATTGGATGTTACCATTGTAACCGTGATCCCAGTCAAGAGCGTCATCGTTACCGAACAAAGTAGTAACATACTTCAAGTTTACAGAACCACCGAAAAGTTCTACGTTATCGTCAGCGCAAGAAACGATTTCAAGGTGTTCGATAGTAGTACCACGACCTACAGAACCCAAAGTAAGACCGTTGATCTCGTTACCGATAGCGAGGTTAGCACCAGTGTGACGGATAGACACATAACGAAGGATACCTGAGTTGTCATCATCGTTGAAAGGAGTGATAGTCTCACCAGCAACTGTTCCAGCCTGAAGAGCGCCATAACGGAGGTAAGGAACGTCAGCAGCGAAACCTTCGATAAGACCAAGACCATCTCCAACAGCAAGACGACCAGGAGTAGAAACGCTCCAAGGACCGTTAGCTGCAACAGTCAAGTTGTTAGTAGCAGTACCGAGGATGATTACACCACCCCACTGACCGATGTTAGAAATTGGATAAGTACCATCCAATGGATCTGCAGCGGCAGTGAAAACGATTGGACAGTCTTGAGTACCGTTAGCGATGATATCAGCACCACGTGGGATTACAAGAGCAGTAGCCTGAGCAACAGTACCAGCATTACCCTTGATCAAAGAACCTGGCTGAATAGTCAAGGTTTGACCTGGGGTAACGAAGAGACGCTTGTCAAGAATGTAAGTGTTGGCACAAGTAAGTACAGCACCAGAAGTCAACTCACCAGAGTTAGCATCGAATGCTACATAACCTGGCAAAGAAGACATGTTGATAGAAGGACGTGAACCAACCGCAGGACATCCGCAGTCAGCACCTAAGTTTGTTTGAGCATTCAAAGAAGCGAATGCAGCAAAAGTCATTGCAAAAGAAGCAATCGACTTCATAATTGTCATTTTACTTTTCATGATTGATTTTGGTTAATTAATGAGTGCCAAAGATGTATTTTCAACCATGCGATTTGCTAGCAAAAAACATTACGCTTCAGTTAAATAGAAAGCCCAGTTGTTTCCAAAATGTATTGTGATTTTCTATCGTTCTTAACAAATCAATCATTTGTTAAATTAAAATTTTCGCAAAGAAAAACCCCACAAATTTCTTTGTGGGGCTCTTCGAAATTAACTACTAGTAAATCATGGCTATGCCATGTTGGTTAAGGTATTACAACGATTTGTGTCATGACATTCTTTGTACCATCAGACAACAAAACATGATAGTTTCCTGCTGACAAATACGAAATATCCACCAATGTTTTGAGTCCATTCTTAACGACAATGTTATCAACTACAACACGACCCACAGAATCAAAAATTCTTACCTGTAAATTTTCTTCTCCTTCAATTGTGAAAACACCACTTGTAGGATTCGGATAAATTTTTACTCCAAAAGATTCAAATTCTTCAATTGAGTTTACAACTTCTATTGTACTTGAAATCAAAGCAGCACAACCCAAGTCAGAGGTTGCAGTCAAGACAACATTGTAATCTCCAAACTCTGAATAGTTATGTGTTGGTGCATTATCAGCGGAAGAATTGCCATCTCCAAAATTCCATTCATAAGAAGCAATGCTACCAGAACTGATAGAACTGTTATTGGTAAATGATACTGAGAGATTTCCTGATGTGATTCCTGTAAATGAAACGGTAGGCGTAGCATTAATCTCTATTGGCAAAGAAAAATATGCCAAACATCCTGCTTCAGAAATTCCTACGACATTAACTACATAATCTCCGCTACTTGCATAAACAACAGTACCTGTCGTCTCACTTGACTCCTGGCCGTTGCCGAAACCCCATTCAAATGCAATAAACGAATGACCTTGAAAATCGCCAACCAAGTTGAATGAAATCTCTTCACCGGCACAGTAAACATCTTGATCTACAACTTCAACGACTGCACTTTCGAATTCTGGCGACGCACCCATCTTCCAGTTTCCTGACATTCCGTTGAATAATACATCTATAGATGTGAAGTCAGATTCACTTATTACTTGACAGGGGTCAATGAGCTTATATCGAAGCGTGAACACTTGGCTATTTGCATCAAAAAAAGTATTCACGTCATCACCGCTCGAAGTCAATCTCAGTGTTTGAGAGGCATTATCATAGTGCGCGAATAGATCAGCATTCGAAGCCGTAATTGTAGCACTTGCAAATTCCAAACGATTTTCATCATACTGCATCCAAAAATCTATAGCACTAATTGAAGAAGAAACTGACTCAAAAATCACTGGAATATTGACAAAGAAATCCGTACCGTTATCATCAAAAGTTGCGTTGCTCAAATCGAAGAATAATGTATCACCAGGAATAATATCTCCTCGGATACCCTCCCCTGGCTGTTGAAACTGATAGCTACCATCAATATCACCTAACATAATTCCTATAATCCCCTCTTCAATTATCTGAGGACAAATACTTCCGTTTACATCAAAGTCGCTTACATTTAAGTCGGTGATAAACGGAGCAGCAGGTACTCTAAGTCTAGAATATCCCATCATATCGTCAGCAGGGAAGTTTGATGAAATCTGGTAAGCAGGATTGTTTTCTATATCGCTGGACTTTATGAAAATCCAATCTTTCGAAAGCTCTCCATTTGATACACCATTTTCATAATTCCAAGACTGTTGGAACTCACCAATAGCTCCTGTCGCACGTTGGTTTATTTGCGAAATATCTCCTGCGCTCACCACACCGTCGAGGTTTACGTCCATAGCAATAATTTGATAAATGCTCGGTGTATAGGAAACTTCAGCAACGATGGTTTTTGCAATCACAGCATCAGCTCCGTTTATGACTGGTTGAACTGCAACATCATTCATAATATCTCTTTCAATCTGAATCGAAGTTCCATTATTCAAATCATGACTAAAGAAACCATCAACGTTTGGCTGCACCGCCTCACCATTGGTAGAACCCTCCACCACTCCAAAAATATTTGTAATCAAAAAATCATCAGGATTTTGTTCATCGTAAGCAATAGGACTATTGTTTGCCCAATAAGTCATTTGCGTGCTATATTCAGAATTGATAATAGATGACACTCCACCTTCGGAACCCGATGTCAATTCAACACCAGAAGTATAAGACTCTTGAATTAATGAAAAAGATATCTCAGAAGATTCATTTGCATTTAGTCCATTCGTAAACGAAATACAAAATAGATCGCCGAACCCATTGAAACCAGCACCTGCTGGGGCATTTCCATTTAAGGTTAAAGACACTGAAAGCACTCCAGGAGAGACGATGTAATATGATAGGTTAACATTATCAGCATCGATCAAATTTGAATAGACTTCAAAAACACCAGTAGGCTCTAATTGAGAAGCATTGTATGTCAACTCGAAATCATAACCAATTACATTAACAACTGGAGCTGTAATAGATACGCCTACGGGAACACACACGGTGTTTTGTGAACAATCTACAATTACATCATCAATGTAATACGGCAGAGCATTGGGGTCAGCAACAGAAATGGCAATAGCCGAAGAATTCGTGACAGCGCCCAAGTTGTCAGTGGCAGAAACAGCAATTGTATGCTCGCCAATTGTACTTATCCAAGTAAAGGAGTACGGTGCAGAATTATCCGTTCCAATTAAATTTCCATCTATAAAAAATGAAACGATTGCAACGCTGCCGTCAACATCGCTTGCACTTGCCGTGATTGTAATAACCTCTGGAGCAATGAATGCTGATCCATTTGCAGGGCTTGTAACGGCAACCGTCGGAGGCGTATTTGCCACTACGTTTAATGTAATATTATTTGAATTTGCAGTTGCGCCTTGATTGTCAGTAGCCACTGCTCTAACAATTTGTCCGGCTCCTAACGTTGTCGTATATTGAATACTATAAGGAGCGGAATTGTCTATTCCAACAGAAACATTATTCACAAAAAATTCAACTTGAGTGACACTACCGTCAGAGTCGCTTGCCGTAGCTGAGATTGTAATATTCGTTCCTACAATCGCCGAAGTGGGAGCGGATACCGTAACTGTAGGAGGATTATTGCTTTGAGCATTAATATTTACTATCGCTGAGTTGGTTGATTGACAATCGTTATCAAATGCAATAGCAGAAATAGTATGTGCTCCTGGCGTAGCAGTATAGTTAGCACTAAATGGAGCGGTAACATCTGTGAATAAAAGAACACCGTCAACATAAAATTCTACCTGCTCTACAATTCCTCCGTTGTCTGTTGCATTAACGTTTATAGGAACAATTGCTCCAACTGGAACTACAGCATTGTTTGCAGGCGCAGTAATTGCAATAATTGGAGCCTGACCTGATATAAACGTTAAAGTAGGATGCGTAAGTTCATCACCCACCGGATTGGATGCCACGTAGTTTTCAGCCAAACCAGTACTTATATTGATTAATTGGACATTAAATTCAAAGCTCAAGGTACCACTTGTTGTAAACTGTGCAATAAGCACTCTATTCGTTGCTGTAGGCCCGACAACGCCTCCAAGAGGTACGATTGTACCGTTATTGATTACTATAGAATTTCCTAATGTTTGATCAAGAACGTCCAAGGCTGTTCCTAAACCAAGTGTATTAGGAGCTACATAAGTAGTAGGAGAAGAAGGAAGCATTCCGTCTTGAGCACCAGTTCCATTAATTGGAAGACCATAACAACCACCAGGATTATTTGCCAAAATATTTTGTTGATTGCCTATTGTGCCGTCATTATCTTCTTCTTCTAGGACACCAACTTTACCGGCGCATGTTCCACCCGCTGTAAACCATGAATCAATCATAGTAGTGTGTCTTCTGGTAAGATTTAAAGAAGTAGAGCCTGGATTAACCGCAACACCAAAGTTTGGATCATTGTAAAAACTTGTTGAAGTATTTACAATAAGGTTGTGCGTTTCACTCCCATAAATTTGAGAATACTTATATCCCGGAGCCATATCAACGTATACGCGATAAGCAACACTACCTACTGGTAATGGAGCAATAGCTCCTTGAGCTATGGAATTCGCTTGATCAGCGGCATCTGTGATGTAATAGCGTTCCACTATTATTCCTTCCAAGCCTTGGCTGAATGAGGTATGGAAAGAAAAGAATGCAAGAAAAGCAAGAAGTAAAAAAGATTTCATCTTGTTAAATTTTATAGATCATGTAAAATTGAAATTCCAAAGGCAAGAGCATTGAGTCTTCGAGTCAAGTCACCCTCGGCAATAGAGTTTATGTTTTGACGGTATGATAAATCAAAGGCAATCGAATACGCCTCATTTAGTTGTGCACGGAAACCAGCGCCACCGTACCAACCAAAGCCAATAGCATTATAATTTGATGTGTTAGAGAAACGCGTTTCTGTATCTCTTATCAAATCTCTAAATCGACCTTGATGTTTGAACATGTATGAAGCAAAAACACCTGCATCAAAGAAAAACATACTTGATTTTTTTTTCAAAAAATGAATACGAGCACCCACCGGAATTTCCAATTGATGAAACCTTTCAACCATATCCTTTACACCAGCAGACTTGAGAGTATCTATCTGAAATCCTCTCCTTGCGTATGCTATTCCTGAATTTATGCTTACACTCTTTCCTACATCGTACATCACAATGAAGCGACTACTCATTCCAAAATCCTGAGATTCCAGTGTATCGTATAGTTCTTTTATCGACTCATCTCCTTCCGTCGCAAGCCATCTATACGTCCTATCAAAAGACGCTCCGCCACCAACTGACCATTTTGATGAGTCGGACTGACCTAACGAAAATAGCGGGCATAATAAAAAAAGTATGAATAGCCTTTTCATGATTAATTATCTTTTACTAAGCGCAATGCCATCGCATAATTTTTGTGAGTAAAATGTCTGAAAATCCGCGTTTGGTCACTATCCATGTAGCGATACCAAGCATCATCTCCATTTTCTGTAAGCGTCCACCAAAAGGCAACCTTGCCTGACAAGTTGCGACGACCATCAAATATTCTCACTCCTGAGGAGCGTGCATCAAAGCCAAACTCATCAGTGCCGAATAAAAGGCCAGGAGACCAACCCAAAGAATTTTTTGACGCTAATAACGCCGCTTCGTTTATTCCTCTCCAACTTGTATTGTTGATTTCGCTTGAAGACATTCCTATCTCTTTTTCTAAATCTTTCCAGTCCTCATCAGTTGGGATACGCCATCCTTCTGGAGCTATTCCTCTGCTATCAATGAGACAATCATAATTATATAGAAAACCCACAGTGCTATCAAGAGTAAATGTCATTCCTGGGCCTTCTAGATTTGCCCATTCACTTGCTGGATCCTGACTATCCACGAATGGAATTTCTTCCCCGTTGTTAAATCTTTTCACCGATAAGTTTTCCGCCATCCACCATTTATTTCCAACCTTAATGGTCTTATAAACTCTTCCTGAATTATCCGTGACAGTTCCTCTTTCAATTATTCTCTCCTCTTCTTTTTCTTCCTCACAAGAAATAAAAATCGCCATCACAAAAAATGACATCATTAACAAAGCTATTTTTCTTGTTGTCCAACTCATAACTTCACAAATAATTTTGTTTGTTTACCATATAAGGTTGTCACAGAAACGTGATAAAGACCGCTGGGAAGATCTGCTACAGACAAAGACTGAACGATGTTCAAATCTGCATTTTCCAATCTATTCTTCAGTTGAGAAACACCATAATTATTAAAAATCTCTATCTCAACAAATGTCTCGGCACCACTAATCACATTGACTGAGAGTACGCCTTCTGTTGGATTTGGAAAAACATCAAAATCGAAGCTTTCGCCTTTAAGTGATGGACAAACCTTTTCGATATCACGATCAGCGCAAAACCCAGGGTAGCAGCATAAAACGGGTACGTTAAAGTTTGCATTGGAATCATAATTACAAGCCTCGGGATCTAAACACCCAAACACTATCGGGGTTGCGCAAGAGCCTTCTTCTAGACACACTACATCAGGATCATATTCCAGGAATGCTGGATCGTTGCAGCCACATTCAAATGGGTAAACCAAAAATGGATTGTATTCTTCATTTCCAGAAAGGTTATTTGAAGTGCCAACATAATTTTTTGTTACTACTTCACCATCTTCCATGTATTCAACTTCTAGATTGAGAATAAAACTCAATTCTCCTTTTGTCGAAAGCTGAGCTATCAATATTTGGTTTTCGCTTTCTTCAACTCCTAAAACTCCAGAGTTAGAAAGCTCAAATTGATTACTTCTATAAAAATTTCTCACATTCACAGACCCAAACATTGTTGTATCCTCACCTGTGATGAAATCCGTGAGACCATTGGAAAACCAATTAGTAGGAGCCTGATCCAAGGCAAACATACCATCGGCAGTAGTGAGAGGAATACCCGCGCTCGGATCTTCATTAATCAAAAGACCAGTACTAATCTCTGCGCTTCCTCCATCGTTGTTTTCACCCCCAATGAAAGAGCCGTTTGTATCACGTTCTTTCAAAATACCAAAGTTCACAACACCACCTTGAAGTCTTGTTGTCTGCCCAAGAGTGAGCCATGTATCGAGCGCGACTGTTCCTTCCAAATATCTTGCGCGAATGAAGTCTTTTCCAAAAGACTGTCCATCTGACTCGTGATTAAAAAAACTTTCTGTGCTCACCACCTCAAAGACCCTTGTTGGGCTTCCATAAATCTTTTTTAAAACAGTACCAGGCATTAAGTCCACATAGACCCTGTACGTCACGGTGCCTGTTGGAACGCCTCCGCCAAACTCATCGGTGGCATCATTCTCATCCGATACATAATATCTTTCTACAATTACTCTTTCTAATTGTGCTTGTGTAGTAACAGCAATTGCCAATAGAATAGATATGAATAAAAATCTCATCATGTTCATTCTATTAATATTTATAGGCGATTCCTAAATTGAAACTTGTACCATATCGGAATCTATCAAAAGGCACCCAGCCGTTTGGAAGATCGTAAGATCTATCCACTGCTGCATTAAGAATATCTCTCACAGTGAGACTCACAGAGAAGTGTTTTCCAAGCGTTTTGCTTGCCTTTACATCTATCAAATTTCTTGGAAGCTCGAACACGTTGGCAATACCTTCTATGGCTCCCGCGATAACGAGTCTTGGACCTTGAACGTTATAACTTGCCGTTAGTACAAAGCCCTTTTCGTCCCATTTATAACTTGCTATAGCATTAACGAGATACGGTGCTTGTCCAAACATTGGGCGAAACAAAGTATCTATTATGGTGTACTCTTTCCTGCCATTCACGATTTGGAGGCCTCTTCGTATGAATTCAGCCTCAGACTTTACGAATGTTATATTCGCTCGCACCTCGAAAGATTTACCCAAAGACTTCTTTCCTTCCAGTTCGATTCCCGCAACCGTGGACAAAGGAATATTCTCCCAGGTAATACCGGCAGTACCAAAACCTAATTCTATGTGATTCTGAAGTCGCTTATAAAAAGCGCTCACCGATACATTATCACCGTTATTAAAGAATGTTTCTGCTCTGAAATCAAAGTTAGAAATATTCACAACCTCCAAATCTGAGTTACCATATACAAAAGCTCTAAACTCTGCATCATAAATCGCAGCATCGTTTAGTTCACGAATACTAGGTCTCGCAATAGATCGACTAAAATTGAATCTCAGATTAGTTTGCCCATATTTTGATTGGTCAAACTTAAAAATCAGGTTTGCATTAGGAAGAAGATCAATACGATTTATCTCTCCAGGATTAACAAATGGAAACCCCGGATTATTCTCTCTCCTCATGTCATCTCTTTCATAACCCAGCTCATGAAACCTATCTACATCTGTAAAAATATCTGTTGCCTCTAATCTTAATCCTCCACTCAAACGGAGATATGGAGTAAATTCCCAATCGGCCATTCCATAACCAGCAATCACATTGCTATATCCAAAGCTGTGGTTTCGGTCGAAATACAAGTCATCATAAAAATAGTCAGCGATACCATTTGTAACAGTGAATTTATCTGGCCCCATGTATGCGTTGATATTTCCATCAACGAGAGGCGCAGTAGAAACACTATTACCTAAAGTTACCCTATATTCATAGTTATTCCACCTTCTAAAATTTCTTTGAGTCGCACCACCAAAACGAATCTTTCGGTTTCTTTTAGAATCTTCACTCGCAAGATTTTTCTCAAAATCTACACGTGTATCAAGAATGTTATCTGTCAAGTATCTGTAGAATCTTCTTATGCCTTCCCCCACGGTTGGTCCGAAGGTATATGCTGTAACAACTCCATCTCTTTCAAGCTCTATGTATTCCAAAGCTTTGAAATCAGGAGCCACACTCTTTCCATCCGTATACGACAAATTCACATCAACTTTTAATCGTTGTTTGGGGAAGAAGTGCTGCGATGACACCTGAGATATGAGCTGTCTTCTTTGCTCATAAAAAATATTTGTTTGCACAATCAATTCTTGTACATCTACTGGAAATGGTATTTCTCTGAAGCGTGACACATCATTCGTTCCAATAAAATTTGGCATGAATAGAACCGAAATTTTGTTGTTAGCATTGAGATTGTATGAGGCATTCAACAATGCGCTCCATGAATTGGTCTCTCTTCCCACTCTTGCATCATCCCTTCTTAAAAAAGGATATCCAAGTGCCTCGTTTCCTACTCGTTGAGAAATTCCCTCAGGATCATATCTGTAATTGGTGCCGTAGCGGAAGCCGCCTATAACTCCAAGTGTACGACCAAACAATGTAGTTTGATTTCCGATACTAAAACTCTGAGAAAAATTCAAAGGCGTTCTTCTATAAGATACGTCCCAATCATTATTAAAACCATTGTCGTAATTAGTACCACTCGGCGTTATTCTCTCTATTGCCTGCGGGCGATAAGTGCTCTGATAAGTACTAACCGCATTTTGATACGCTGTTGCATCATTCATCAATGCCTGCGGTAACAGACCCAATTGTACCAGACCCAATCTAAAATACTGATCACTCTGCTCGCTCCCATCTCTCCATCCTGCAACTCCAAGCTGATTAAAATAATCACCCAATCCCAATGCAACAAACTGTTGGTAAACTGTCGGATTCAGACCTGTTCTAACTATTTCATTAGACTCCCGATTTCTATAATTCGAATCGAAACCAAGCCAATCAGTACTGCTTCTATTCGAAGTAATAAAATCCTTGAAAGTATTTCGAGCATTATATCCAATCTGCGTCTCAATTCCTATGGTCAGTTTATCAGGATAATCCTTTGTTTCCACAGAAATATATGCTCCAGACCAATCACCTACTAAATCAGCACTTGCTGTTTTGGTAATTACAATATTGTCAACGAGCGTTGTTGGAAATATATCCAGCTGAATATTATTTGTCAATGGATCGAGGGTTGGTATCCGTGACCCATTCATGGTGGTTCGAACATAACGGTCACCAATACCGCGAACTGTAATCAAACCATTATTGGTAGAAACACCTGAAACTCTCGCAATTGCACTAATGACATTAGAATCTCCTGTTTTCTTTAGTGTTTCAGCACTTATATAGTCCATGGTAATGGCAGAATTCATCTTCTTCTTCTCCATGAAGCTATCAGCAGACTTCTTTGCTTTAGCAATAATCTCTACACTTTGAGTGGTAGTTACTTTTTCATTAAGAATAAAATCCCTCTTGATGGTTTCGTTATTACTGACTTTGATGGGAACAAATAATTCTTCATATCCCACCAGATAAAATCTTACAGTATATTCCTTATCGTCAGGAAATTTTAATGAAAAAATACCATCAAAATCCGTTTGTGTAATTACGGCAGAATTCTCTTCCGCTCTAACAATAACTCCATAAAGCAATTCACCATTTGCATCTGCAACAACACCATTTAACCGTCCTTGTGCTAAACCGGAAATAGTTGCAATAAGCAGGGAGAGAGAAAACAAAAACCGTTGCATTACTTATTTCTTTGAAAATTTAATCGTGCTCACAGATTTATTGCCTTTTATCTTCAAAATGTAAGAGCCCGAAATGAGTTCGCTCACATTGAGAGTATTAAATCCTGTTGATACTTGATCTCTTGCTACGATTCGACCAGAAATGTCTAATATCTCACATTCATATTTTTCAAATTCCTTTGAATTCAACGTCAACGTAAGCTCGCTTTCACATGGGTTTGGAAATATTTTCATTTCCGAGAATTGACTATTCTCATTGATACTAAGCAAAGGCTCTGAAACGTATATTAGTGAACCGAGTGTTTGTTCGGTACCTACAGGATTCTCGGCTACATAGATTTCATCATCGCCATTAGGATCAAGAATTTGCAAATTCCATCTAAAACTAAATGTACCATCCGTTGTAAACTGCCCGAGCAATACATGATTTGAAGGAGTAACTCCTAAAGAACCTCCCAGTGCTACGATAGTTCCATTTGTTGTTTCGAATAGCGAACCCGCCGTTTGATCAAATATGTCTATTGCACCAGATAGCCCTAGAGTATTAGGTGTAATATTCGTCGCATCCATGAGTCCATCAACACCGTCTGCCCCAGTTATTGGAGCTCCAACCAAAGGATTATTATTTGCAAGAATGCCCTGCTGATTACCAATAGTGCCGTCTGTGTCTTCTATCTTTAATACTCCTGCCTTACCATTTGCTACACCACCTACAGATAAGTATGAGTCAATCAACGTTGTATTCTTGCGAGTGTTATTTACACTTGTCCCTTCATAGGAGCTAAAGCCATAATTTGGATCATTATAAAAAACAGTTGATGTCTCAATTCTCCATGGATGGGTTTCGCTTCCGAAACTTTGAATAAACTTATATCCTGGCGCTAAGTCGGCATAAACTCTATAGGTAACACTTCCAACGTTGAGTGGTGAAACAGCAAAGTTCTCATCAGCATCAATGGAGTCGGCTTCATCCGACACATAGTATTTTTCTACTATGATTCCCTCTAATCCTTGACTCGCGGCACACTGAGCTATGGCTATAAAAAATATAGCATTGATTATTTTCTTCATACGTTTTCCTTTTTATTTCTTTTCTTTTTCCTTGTCTTTTCGCTTGAATTGTAGATAAGGCTCGAGTGAGTCTTTTCTCTTCCGATAGGGTTTCTCGCCACGTATTTGTGAGAGTTACCATGTGTATCTGCGATAAGTAAATTCAACTCAAACGACAAAACTCCAGTAGTTGTAATTTGAGCAATTAAAACTGTGTTTGTTGTAAGTGAATCTGCGCCTACACTTCCTTTTCCCATTGCTGCCCAAGCACCATCATTGACTACTATACTATTACCGTTGGTAGCCCTTCCCAAAAATTTCAGACAACTATCCATTTGAAAAAAAGTAGGATATGGCAAAGTCTCAGCTAGTGCTAAACCATCGCGCTCACGAATAGCAAAGTCCTTTCTGCCCTCCTTGTTTTCCAGAAAACCATCTTTAAATTTTGTAGCGTTCTCATCTGAGTTTGTATCATATATTTTTGGGATTCCTAAATGATATTCAGAAGCCGCCCCGACAGATAACCAAGAATCTAAAAGTGAAACATCCTGTGACA
This sequence comes from uncultured Comamonadaceae bacterium, assembly GCA_964428835.1. GTDB lineage: Bacteria > Bacteroidota > Bacteroidia > Flavobacteriales_D > Sanyastnellaceae > JAIXWP01. The sequence goes on from CAYRZQ010000068.1 coordinate 14,601, forward strand.
GGGTTCGTCCTGGTAGTACATTCGGGTGAGTAGTTCCAGCATCAACGTGGTTGAAAAAATTTTCAGTGCTAGAAATAATTAATGGATGCTCTTTTGAACCATATGCAGCTTGAAATCTAAAGCCTGGTTTTAAATCCACAAAAATTCTGTAGGTAACACTACCCGCTGGAAGCTCTCCGCTCTTATTAATAGCGGCACCATCGCTTTCTGTGGTAACATAATAACGCTCCACAATGATCCCTTCCAGACCATCCTGAGCAAACACCATTGTTGGTATAAGAATGAAGAGGTTAAGAAATAGGTTTCGCATAGGTAATTGAAAGGGCCAAAAATATCTTTTGACCCTGCAGATTGAATTAGCTATGCGTTACCATTGATTGAATAAAAAGAGGGAGGTAAAAGCCCTTTGTTAGAGCGCTGTTATGTAATTGTGCCCATTTTTCAATTTGAGTAAGTCCGATACTTTACTTGAATAGATAGATTTAACAAATAAAAAAGCCCCTCGCAAAAACAGCGAGGGGCTTCTCATTTTATCTACTTAATCAAATTACTCCACAATCAT
>CAYRZQ010000069.1:0-14900 GCA_964428835.1 uncultured Comamonadaceae bacterium
CTGTGGGGATCGAGCAATTGAACAAATTGGATAGAATCATCGAAGAGCGAAGAACAATCGCCAATCAATACCATAAGGCATTCGCAGACATACCATTCTTCAGACTTCCCCTTGAGACTGAAGGGTATTTCACAAATTATCAATCTTACAGCATATATTTGAAAACCGAATGTCCGCTCGGTCGAAACGAACTAATGCAAAAGTTATTAGACGAAGGTATAAGTACAAGACGCGGTGTGATGACTTCTCATAGAGAGTCCGCCTATGCGGAGGAATGTAAAGGACTGTCATTGCCAGCTTCCGAAGATGCAGCGGATAGAAGTATTATCATTCCACTTTATGTTCCGATGTCTCAGGAAGAAATCGATTATGTGATTTATCATATCCGGAAAGCAGTTGGCTTTTAATATTCGTAAAATAACGAATTTCATTTCTACCATTAGCAAAATGCAATGGGTAGTTTTTGTTTTGGTTTTCAAAGTTTCTTTGTTTTCCTATTTCGCGCTGCAGCATTATCGACATTGGGATCAAGACAAACTGGTGAATGGCTTGGCTGTAGTTACTGGCGACACTTTCGGATACTACATTTCTGCTACTAATTTTGCAGAAGGGAAGGGCTATGATAACTTTTGTCGCATGCCTGGTATCCTACCTTTATACGCACCAGTAGCGGCACTGTTGGGTGAAGATATCGGGAAAGTATGGATGGTCTTTTGCCAACTGATACTAAGTATCATTTCGATATTTATTCTGGCTCAATGGGCGAATGATGTTTTTAAACTAAAATTGATTTATCCCATTACTCTTGTTTTATACACGATAAGTTCTTTCACAAGTGTATTGGATCATTTGTTAATGGCGGATAGTCTTTCAATTTCATTCTTCATATTTTCTTTGTATTTCCTTAAAAAAGGACTTGATTCAGGGGTTAGCAGATTTATCTTTTTTGCAGGTGTTTTTCTTGCGTGGTCCGTTTTTTTAAGACAAATAATGCTGGTTGTTTATCCAGTTGTTGCATTATTAATTGTCTTTAAGTTTGATAAGAATTGGAAACAATTGATAGCTTCAGGATTCATCTTTATCATTCCATTGGTTTTAGCTTTAGGAGCCTGGTCTCAATACACGTTTACTCAAAGTGGTAGGAGATTGATATTGGCGGCGCCCGTTCAGGAGTGCTACTCCACTTATACTCTGCAATATCAGGAAGCCTCGGGGCTCTTAATTGACATGGGTTTTGGTGAGCCGTTTTGGACAGAAGGCTCGGTACCAAAATGGTTTTTTCGTGATGAGAAAAATGCACCAGTTCCAATCATTTCTGACAGACATTTTCATGCTGCATTCACATTGGACAGTTTGATTTCTCTTAGAAACGAATACAGAGATTTTGCAATTCAAACAGATACTGAAAAGCAAAAAACATCGGCGCAACTATTGGAAAAAATTAGGAGTTGTCGTTTGGACTATCGAGCAAATCACGTTTTTGATTACTATGTTTTGAATAAGCTCAGGCATGTTAGGGTGTTTCTTTTTCCATTGCGTTTGGAAAATTTCCCAGGCCCTGCATTCAATGAGATGAATTTTTTAGGTAAGGCATTAAAGTTCTTTTATCTGCTATTTTTCTCTGTAGTAGCACCGTTGGGCATTTTCGCACTGTTGTTGGTTTGGCGAAGATCAGATAATGAAGTGCGGGTTTGGACATTATTTCCATTTACTATTTTCATAGCACTAGCTCCCGTTTTGGGATTTGTAGAGCAGCGCTATTTTGCTCCGATTTATCCGCTCTGCGTTGTCGGTTGTGCACTCTTAATGTCGCGCTTGCTATCCAAGTTTTCAGTTGATTCATCTAAATAATTTACAGTTCGGCTACTGAGATATTTATATTTGGAAAAAATCTCTGTACATGCAAGCTGTTTTATTCGAAGATCACAAGTGGATGAATTTTCTTCCTTTGGTTTATACTCGTCCTGTGGGAGAGTTGAGGGTTGGGATTTTCACTATTGCTGAAAAGTGGCAGCGTTCGTTGAATATGAGTGTAGCTCACAGCAGCAGACAAGAGATGCGTGGGTTGTTTGACTTTCCCAGCGATAAAGACCAGATTTTAATTAATGCACGCTGCATCCCAACGCCAGAGCTTTGTGAGGCAATACTGGAATTAAAGGCGGGTGAAGCCTTGCGAAAGGGTGGAGCCGTGATTGCATCAAAATTGGCTGGTGGAGAGATTTCGAGCCTCGAACAGGCTTCTGAATATCAGGGCGAGTGCATCATGCTCGATAGAATTACCGATATCTTCACCCTAAATCATAAATTACTTGAATTAGACGCAACACTTTGGAGACAAAGTGAAACGTTTACGCACGTCAATTCCTCGAATACAATTATTGGCGATGCTTCTCAAGTTTTATTAGGTTCTGGTGCCAAGGCTGAAGGTGTTATTTTCAACACAACCAATGGCCCAATTATCATCGATGCAGATGCTGAGGTAATGGAAGGTTCAATGATTCGCGGACCGTTTTACTTGGGTGCTCATTCGCAAGTAAAAATGGGAGCTAAAATTTATGGTGCCACCACCATTGGCCCACATTGCAAGGTGGGGGGTGAAGTCAGTAATTCGGTAATTTTCGGTTATTCAAATAAGGCACATGACGGATTTCTCGGCAATTCAATTTTAGGCGAATGGTGCAATCTCGGAGCTGACACAAACAACAGCAACTTGAAGAACAACTATTCATCAGTCAAAATTTGGAGTTACGAGAAGAACGATTTTCTTGATACAGGTCTCACATTCTGCGGACTTATTATGGGCGATCATGCAAAAAGTGGAATTAACACCATGTTCAATACTGGCACTGTGGTAGGGCCTTTCGCCAACGTTTTTGGCGGAGGATTTCCACCAAAGTATATTCAGGCCTTCGCATGGGGAGGAAAAGATGGCTTCGAAAACTATGACTTTCATAAGGCCATGGAAACCGCAGAGAGGGTATTTGCACGCAGAGGTATGTCCCTAACGAAGGAATACCAAGAGCTCTATGCAAACATTATTGAAAAGTCGGTTTAGGTCATTCTGTCGCATTTTGTGAATTGGCACATCCATTGGCATTATGCGGTCAATCAAAATTTTAATTAAATGAATATCGAAGAAGATTTTCTAGGATTTGCAGGGGAAGAGGAGCATGATCATGAGTTGATTCCACTCATATCTGCTGAGGACGAAGATCAAATGGATAAAGAGCATACGCCCGAAATTCTGCCAATTCTACCACTTCGAAATACAGTATTATTTCCAGGTGTCGTAATTCCTATTACCGTTGGCCGGGATAAGAGCATTCGTCTCGTTCAAGAAGCAAACAAAGGAAACAAAACAATCGGGGTCGTGGCCCAAAGAGATGGGGACATCGATGAACCAAGTTTCGAGGATATTTATAAGTTCGGAACGCAAGCGACCATCATGAAAATGTTGCGTATGCCCGATGGCAACACAACAGTTATTATTCAAGGTAAAAAGAGATTTGAAATTAAAGGCTTGGTTGATACTGAACCTTATTTCAAAGCTCAAGTAGTTGAATATCCTGAGCTGAATAAAAATGAACAAAGCAAAGAGCAGCAAGCGCTTTTTGAGTCTTTAAGAGATCATGCTGTTCGCATCACCCAAATCTCACCTGAGATTCCGAGCGAGGCCGCTGTGGCTTTGAAAAATATTACAGGTCTTAGCTTTCTCACCAACTTCATATCTTCAAATATGAAGAGCAGCGTGCACGAAAAACAAGCATTACTTGAAATTGCCGATCTAGAAGAAAGAGCAAAAAAGGTATTGGAACATCTCGGCAAGGAATTGCAGTTAGCTGAGATGAAGAATGAAATTCAAAAGAAGGTACATACCGATATATCAAAGCAGCAACGCGAGTATTTTCTTCAGCAGCAGATGAAGCAAATTCAGGACGAGCTGGGTGCCAATCCCATTAAGGAGGAAATTGAAGAAAAGAAGGCGCGTGCAAAAACTAAAGTTTGGCCGGACGCCGTAGCGAAGGCATTTGCAAAAGAAATAGGAAAATTGGAGCGCATGAATCCGCAGGCAGCAGAATTCAGCGTTCAAGCGAACTATATCGACACACTCCTAGACTTGCCGTGGGGAAATTATTCAAAAGACAATTTCGACCTAAAACATGCTCGCGAAATTCTGGATCGTGATCATTTTGGTTTGGAAAAAGTAAAAGAACGGATCATCGAGCATTTGGCAGTTTTAAAAATTAAAGGCGATATGAAAGCGCCCATTATCTGCCTTTATGGTCCTCCTGGAGTTGGTAAAACCTCCCTCGGTAAGAGTATTGCTGAGGCATTGGGAAGGCAATACGTGCGCATGTCTCTTGGTGGCCTGCACGATGAAGCAGAAATCCGTGGACACCGCAAAACTTACATCGGCGCAATGCCTGGTCGAATTTTGCAAAGCCTAAAAAAGGCCGAGACTTCGAATCCACTATTTGTTTTGGACGAGATTGATAAACTTGGACAAGGTGTTCACGGAGACCCAAGCAGTGCCTTGTTGGAAGTTTTGGACCCGGAACAGAATCATGCTTTTTATGATAACTACGTTGAGCTGGATTATGATCTCTCTAAGGTCATGTTCATAGCAACAAGCAACTCTCTATCTTCCATTCAACCTGCTCTGCGTGATAGATTAGAGATCATTGAGGTGAATGGATATACGGTTGAAGAAAAAGTTGAGATCGCCAAAAGGCATTTAATTCCCAAACAACTTAGAGAAAACGGGATTAAAGAAAGTCAGATTCAATTCCCAGAAAATATATTGGTAAAACTTGTTGAAGAATATACCAATGAAAGTGGAGTGCGTTCTCTCGAAAAAAGGATTGGTAAACTCGTTCGTAATCGTGCGAAAGAAATAGCGATGGAAGAGAGGTACAGCGTAAAACTCTCGGAAGAAGCGGTATTGAAAGTACTCGGACCCAGCTATGAAAAGGATAAGTACACCGACAACGATGTGGTTGGTGTGGTGACCGGATTGGCTTGGACTCCAACAGGAGGTGATATCCTCTTTATTGAAACCAGTCTAACCAAAGGAAAGGGAAAACTCACGCTTACGGGAAATTTAGGAGAGGTAATGAAGGAGTCGGCTGTAATCGCATTAGAATATCTCAAAGCACACAGCGAACTTTTAGATCTGGATGTAGAAGAGTTTGAGAAATGGAATGTACACATTCACGTTCCTCAAGGTGCTGTTCCTAAAGATGGTCCAAGCGCCGGAATAACGCTTCTCACCGCATTGGCTTCGGCCTTCACAGGAAGAAGAGTGAAGAAGTATCTCGCGATGACTGGAGAGATCACCCTTCGCGGAAAAGTATTGCCAGTGGGTGGAATCAAAGAAAAAATTCTAGCAGCTAAGCGTGCTGGAATTAAGGAAATTATTCTTTCAGAAAGAAATAGAAAGGATATTGAAGATATTAATGAACGCTATCTAAAAGGCCTGAAATTCAACTTTGTTACAGAAATGCATGAAGTGATTACAGCTGCATTATTGAAAAGATAGGCTTTTTGGTTATTATTGCACTTAAATAAAATAGTCCTTATGAAGTATTTATTTTTTATAGTTGTTGCGCTCAGTGGAGCATTCGTATCATGCAAGGGAGGTGGCTCAAAACCGAAAACCGAAGTAACAGGTGATACCACATACGTTCTTGAACCTGCGCTTGTTGTTTCTAAGTCTGCTTGGGAAGCCTATTCTACAAGTGGCGGCGCAGACGCAAGTTTTGATGTCAATAATCTAATCAAGGAATTCAATACCACTTTTCCGGGTGCTGAATCGTTCGTATTGGATGTTTCAACTAAAGTAGTTTATGTAAAAGCATCTGGAGTTACTTTTTCTTTCGATACTCCTCCATACATGTACATGGTCACAGTGGAAGGTAAAGTAGCACCAATCACTAGCGTTGCTGAGTCAAAGGAGATGCTTTCAGATTACCTAGTAAATAGAGCGGTGAAGTAAGAAAATTAATTCGTCATATTTTATAAATCATAATACTTAATCCATGCGTTTTCGTCCAGGAGTCCTCACAGGAGATGAGGTAACAGAAGTTTTAAATGATGCTAAGGAGCGCGGTTACGCCCTTCCTGCTGTCAATGTAATTGGTACCAACACTGTGAATGGAGTGCTCGAAACGGCGCGAGAAGTAAACTCTCCTGTTATCATTCAATTCAGCAATGGAGGAGGAGCTTTCTACGCAGGAAAAGGATTAAAAAATGATGCACAGCAAGCGTCTGTTCTCGGCTCTGTGAGCGGTGCACAGCACATCCACATGCTTGCTGAGGCCTACAATGTTCCCGTAATTATTCATACAGACCATTGTGCAAAAAATCTGCTTCCGTGGATGGATGGTATGCTAGAGCATGGCGAGCGCCACTTTGAACGCACGGGAAAACCACTTTTCTCTTCGCACATGCTCGACTTTTCAGAGGAACCATTGCATGAAAATATCGAGCTCTGTGTCGAATACTTAAAGCGCATGGCAAAAATGGGGGTGACCCTGGAAATAGAGTTGGGAGTCACTGGAGGAGAGGAAGACGGAGTTGACAATTCTGGTGTGGATAGCTCCAAACTTTATACGCAACCCGAAGACGTAGCTTATAGCTATGAGCACTTAATGAAGGTAAGCCCTCGCTTCACAGTGGCTGCGGCATTCGGAAATGTACATGGAGTATATAAGCCGGGTAATGTCAAGCTTGAGCCTGTTATCCTCAAAAATTCCCAAGAATACGTTCAGAAAAAATTCAATACAGTTGAAAAACCGATACACTTCGTTTTCCACGGAGGCAGCGGTAGCTCGACAGAAGAGATCCGTGAAGCAATCAGTTATGGCGCTATCAAAATGAATATTGATACGGACATGCAATATGCTTTCCTTTCTGGCGTTCGCGACTACGTTCAAACCAAAGCTGGTTATCTCGCTGCACAAATCGGTAATCCCGAAGGTGATGATAAGCCTAATAAGAAATTCTACGATCCACGTGTGTGGCTTCGTGAAGGGGAAAAGACTTTCATCCAACGCTTGAAAACAGCATTTGAGGATTTGAATGCCATTAATAGAAATTCATAATTCTGAATTCTGAATTCCGAATTCCGAATTGTGAATTAATAACCCACAGGACCATAATGCGTCTTTGTTTAGTATTTATCATTAGCCTGGTTTTTCCGTCGCTCTCCTTTGGTCAGATTGGAGGCACCACTGTATTTAACGGTCTGAATATCCAACCATCCGCGCGAGTTGCAGCCATGGGCGGAGCGTTCAATGCGGTTGCGGATAGCGATATTCAATTAGCTTCCATAAACCCTGCGCTCATTGATAGCAATATGAGTGGCAGTTTAATGTTGAGCTATGTCGATTATTTTGCCAAAACCAATTTTGGCAACGCGGCTTATGCAAGAAATATAAATAGCAGATGGAATGCAGCCGCATCGCTTTTGTTTATCTCTCACGGTTCAATGGATCAGTACGATGCCGCTGGTAACAATATGGGTTCATTCAATGCAGGTGAATATGCATTGGCACTTGGTGCTAGCTACAAAGTAGATAGTCTTTGGACAGTGGGGGTAAATCAAAAAACCTTCTACGCGAATATCGCTGAATACAATTCGTTGGCTTTGGCGTTTGACTTCGCTGCAACATACCACAAACCATCAAAAGGATTTACCGCTGCTTTTCTTGTCCGAAATTTAGGTGCACAGCTAAACACCTTCACATCTGCAACGCGCGAAAAGTTGCCGTTTGAATTTCAAATAGGAATTACGAAAAAGCCAAAGTATGCCCCGATACGTTTTTCTTTGGTAGCAGAAAATCTTCAGCAATGGGATCTTTCTTACGTTAATCCAAGTGAGGCAAACGCTATCGATCCGCTGACTGGAGAAAGGATCAATGAACGTAGATTTGAGTTTGGTGATCTATTAATGCGACACCTCGTTATGGGGGCTGAATTTTTATTAGGTGATAATATTCAAATTCGCGGAGCTTACAACTATCGCCGCCGCCAAGAATTGGGCTTGGCTGAAAGGCCAGGAATGGCAGGATTCAGCTTCGGGATGGGCTTAAGAATCAAGAAGATTAATATTTCTTACGCTCGCGCAATCTATCATTTGGCGGGCCCCGCCAATCATTTTTCTCTCATATTTAAAGTCTAGAAAAAAATTACAGGCATCCATTGGATTTACGTTTCGTCTAATTAACGAAGCCTTAACGTAATTAACCAAAATCAAACTGCCATGAGAACAGTGCTGTCACTCTGGTGTGTTGTCATTGCCGTAATTCAATGCTCAGCTCAGTTTACATTTAATCCCAATGCCCTTGGTATGGATGTCATTCGCTATGAATCCGAATATGGCCAAGGAGTCACGGTTTACGACGTCAATCTCGATGGTCTGGACGACATTACTTTCGTTCAAACAAATGATAGCTTATTAGTTTTTGAAGCAACTTCAAATGGCTTTATTCTCCGAAAGCCAGTTTTCACCAATGGAGAAGCAAAACACGCACTTTATGGTGACTATGACAATGATGGCGATCCTGATTTGTTTGTCTCCGTTTATAAAAAACCAATTTTGCTTTTTCGCAATGATGGTAATTGGCTATTTACGGATGTTACCAGTCAGGTAGGACTTGGATCTTTACCTTTCAGAGACAGCTACGGTGCATCGTGGGGAGATGTGAACAATGACGGATGGTTAGATTTGTTTGTTTCCAACAATGACCAAGGCCCTGTAGGCTGTTGGCTATTTAGAAATAATCAAGGACAGTCCTTCACAGATATATCCAATTCATGGGGAGTAAATATTGGTAACGAGTTTTCTTTTCAAAGTACTTTTTTCGATCACAACATGGATGGCCTGCAAGACGTCCATGTTTGTAATGATCGTTTCCCGCCCGATGCTCTATTGGTTAATTACGGTAGTTTCTTTATCAACGAAGCAGTTGGAAACGGCTTGGATGTACCTTGTGATGGCATGTGCAGTGCGGTAGCTGATTACAATCAGGATGGACGCTATGATATTTATGTCAGTGATAATCCACCAGGTAATAAACTTTGGGAAAAAAATGAACAGGGCTATTATACCAATGTGGCCAGCGATCATAATGTCACTGTCAATCGCGTCTCTTGGGGCTCCACTTGGATTGATTGGGACAACAATTCATGGGAGGACTTATTTGTAAATAATCAAATTAACCCCGGCGATGACCTGCCTTTTTTCTATAATAATTCAGGCACTTTCCTTCGCAATGTTTCTATTGCTGGTTATACAGGCATCAGTAGCTACTCATCTGCAAAAGGCGATTTTAATAATGATGGCTTTCCCGACTTGGTTGTTTCACCAATTCCTGGAATACCTGCTCGAGTCGTGATGAATATTGGAAACGACAACAACTATTTAAAGTTTAGGTTGCAGGGTCAGGTGTCAAATAGAGACGGAATAGGGTCGCATATTCGCTGCTATCGCACACCAGATGATCCTAACATCATCGTCAGATATACGCGCGCGGGAGATGGTTTTCTCTCACAAGATTCTCAATGGAATATTATTGGCTTGGGTGAAAATGATACAATATACCGGTTAGATATTCAATGGCTCAGCGGTAAAATAGATACTTACTACAATCTTGTCGCAGATTCCGCTTATGTTTTTATTGAGGGTTATCGAGATCTTTCAATTGTCGATAGCAACAATAGTTTGCTTCCGTCTCAAATAAGTCTTTGTCCAAATGATTCAATACTTCTTAATGCTTCAACAGTCGGCGACATTGTCTGGAATGATGGTTATGTAGGCCAACAAAGATGGATAGGAGAGTCGGGAGTGTACAGTTACACCATTACAGATGATTACGGCATTGAAAATACTTCTAATGAAATCCTCATTGAGGTTGCGCCAGAGTCAGAACTAGTTTTGGTTTCTACCAATGTATCTTGTTTTGGAGAAATGGATGGCACTATCACTTGGACGGCCAATGAATTGTGGCAGCCAGACTTTGCGCCGCAGGAGAATTATGCCAGTGGAGTTTACAATCTCTCGTGGACATACGCGTCATTGTGCACACAGCCAGCGGAAGTTATAATTACCGAACCAGATCCTCTTGTATTTTCTTTTGAACAAGAAAGTGAGTTTGACGATGTTATTCCATACTCTATCAGTGGAGGTACACCACCATATAGTTTGAATATTTCTCAAGGGGAGATATTTGGAGATACGCTGGTTTTATTTGTTGGACAGTTTCTCGTTGAGTTGCAAGATGCGAATGGTTGTATAGAATTCGCGGCAATCTCTGTTGAGCAAGAACAAGAATTTTTTCAACCAGAATTTTATTACGTGACGAATATAGATGAGCTGGCGAATTCCTCCCTGATTGATGCCACAGATATAAGAGTATATAATTCATTAGGAAGTATCGTCTATACATCGAAGACGGGGACATTAAATATGAACCATCTTTCTACTGGAATTTACTTCATTCATTATTTGGTTAATGATAAATTGCATGTAGCAAAATTTTATAAGCCTTAAAAAGATTGTAGTGGATTTTTAGTAAATTTGAGATATGAAATATTTCACAGCATATCTCTTACCGGCAACCGTTGTGCTTGCATTTCTTTCAGATGGTTGGTGGACATTGTTTCCAGTTGCTTTTGCCTTTGTCATTATTCCGATTCTGGAGTTTGTTTTAGGTAAAAACGCTTATAATCTCTCAGATGCTGAACGCGAGCTTGTGAAGGAAGATAAGCTATATGATTTTATAATTTACTCTACTGTATTTATTCATGTAGGAATTTTAATTTGGTTTTTAAATATAGTAAGTGAGTATCCCCTTTCACATATCAACACCATTGGTCGTATCGCAAGTATGGGGATGATGTGTGGCGTTTTTGGGATAAACGTAGCTCACGAACTTGGGCATCGAACAACCAAAGTGGAACAGTTCATGGCCAAGCTAATGTTGTCCACTTCATTGTACATGCACTTTTTCATCGAGCACAACAGAGGTCATCACCGCAACGTTGGTACACCCGAAGATGCCGCGACCGCAAGAAAAGGGGAAACTGTTTACGCATTCTGGTTTCGTTCCATCATTGGCACATATCTGAGCGCATGGCGAATTGAAAATAAAGAAAGAAAGAGGAAAAAGAAAACCGAATATTCACTCGGTAATGAAATGGTTCAATACCATATTATACAGCTATCAATTATAGCGGGTATTTATTTATTCTTTGGCTGGCAAGCAATGATAGGTTTTCTTCTATCTGCATTGATAGGAATAATCTTATTAGAAACGGTGAACTATATTGAGCATTATGGTTTAGAAAGAAAGAAGATTAATGACAATCGTTATGAAGATGTAAATCCGTCGCACAGTTGGAATTCGGATTATGCATTGGGACGTTTAGTTCTTTTTGAGTTAACTCGCCACAGTGATCATCACACAACACCAAGCAAGCATTATCAATTACTCGACACCACCCCCGACGCCAGCGAGCTCCCCGCCGGCTACCCCAGCATGATGCTCCTAGCGCTAATGCCACCGCTGTGGTTTAAGGTGGTTAATAGGAGAGTAGGCCAGTAGGCCAGTAGGCTAGTAAGAGAGTAGGCTAGTAAGAGAGTAGGCTAGTAAGAGAGTAGGCCAGTAAGAGAGTATGCTAGTAAGAGAGTATGCTAGTAGGAGAATATGCAAGTTGATTATTGGAAAGTAGCTCTGTGAGAGTTATTTTTGTGCAATGAGAAATAAAATTTTTTATGGACTTTTTTTTCTGATGGCTGCGGTATCTTGCAGCGAAGAAAAATCAAAGAATGATCCAATAGCTTTTGCTGCAGAGCAGAGAAGGAAGTTATTAGCGAACAAGATTGATAGTTTGGAAAGTGTTTTAAGGTCAAATGCTGTCGTCTTTGATAGAGAAAGTGCTTTAAAACTAGTTCAGACTTATCAGGATTATTACAATCAAAATACGAGTGACACACTATCTGGAGAGTTTTTGTTTCGTGCAGCTAGTATGAGTGTAACATTAAAAAAGCCACAGCAAGCCATAAATCAACTGTCCACATATTATGACGTATACAAAACAGCATCAAGACGTCCTGAAGCACTCTACTTGATTGGATTCGTATATGACAGTGAGTTGAAAAATGCAGAAAAGGCAAAGGAATACTATAACAGGGTTATCGAAGTTTTTCCCGAAAGTAAATGGGCAGAACAATCTAAAGGAGCATTAGAGTTCGTTGGACTTACAGATGATGAAATTATTCGGAAACTGGAAGAAAAGGCGAGCTATTAGGCCAATAGGAGAGTCGGCTAGTAAGAGAGTCGGCTAGTAAGAGAGTCGGCTAGTAAGAGAGTAGGCTAATAAGAGAGTAGGCTAGTAGAGGAGTTTTGAGGGGTTATGTTGAAGTTGTTTGAGACTTGCTCTTTTGGTTTCTGGATGCTGTAGCGATGCTTGCGCAAAGCAGTTTTCGGCACTCGATGCATAGGTCATTGATACTAGTGGTTGATTTTTGATTTAGGGTTTCATTTATAATTTTTATCCAATATTCAGTTTCTTCGAGCTCTTGAAAGGCGGTCTTTAGTTTGTTAATGAAGTCTTTTGAACTTTTACTGCTATTGGCCTCCCTAACGTGAGCACCTATAGAAGTACAACTACGTTGGATTTGGTTTTTAATGAAAACTGAGTCCCCAAAATTTAAGGATGAGCTCCATTGCATTATTTGCACTGACAAGTGTAGGCTTTTTTCGAGTAATATACTTTTCATTTCTTTTTGTTTGGATTTGGGCAAAAGAAATCCATCGTCCCATACTTCGCAACGTATAAATTATACTTGTTATTCATGCATTTTTCCCATATCAATCACCTGCCCACTGTCTTACTTGCCTACTGTCTTACTAGCCCACTGCCTTACTAGCCTACTGTCTTACTAGCCTACTGTCTTACTAGCCTACTGTCTTACTAGCCTACTGTCTTACTAGCCTACTGTCTTATTATCTTTGCCCCATGATTTACCCCATCGTAGCATACGGCGACCCGGTTTTGAAAAAGAAGGCCGAAGAAATTACTCCCGATTATCCTGATTTGAAAAAGTTGATAGAGGATATGTTTGAGACAATGTACAATGCTCACGGGGTGGGATTGGCAGCGCCTCAAATAGGAAAGTCAATTCGCCTGTTTGTCGTTGACGCTAGTCCTTTCGCAGACGGTGAAGATGGGGATCCGAGTTGTGCAGACTTTAAACGAGTGTTTATTAATCCTATCATCTATGAAGAGGAAGGAGAGGAGTGGGGTTTTGAAGAAGGCTGCCTTTCGATTCCTAACATTCGCGAGGAGGTTTGGAGAAAGCCCATCGTGCGAATAGAGTACTACGATGAAAATTGGGATTTATATGAAGAAGAATTGGACGGCTTTGCCGCGCGGGTTGTACAACACGAATACGATCACATTGAAGGGACTTTATTCATTGAGCACATTAAGCCATTTAAAAGAACGCTGCTAAAAGGAAAGTTGAATGATATCAGCCACGGCGATGTGGACGTTGCCTACCGAATGAAATTTCCGAAATAGACAAGTTTTTTTGTAATCTTGCAGCAAAAGACAATTTATGATTTCTAGGATTTGTTTAGTTTTAGTGGCTGGAAGCATTGCGTTAAGTGGGTGCAATAATGCAAAAACAGAAGAGCCAAAGCAGGAGGTCTTAACTAATCAGCCGGCTCCTGCACCTGTCAAAGACACACCAGCTTATGCCGCCTCGACTTTGGTTGAAGGTGATAAAAGAACAGTAAAGGGCGAGTGCATCATTTTCTATCACCCAGCTAAGGATGAAATGGCGTCTATTCCAAATTCCTCAGAAGACTTAAAAAAGTTTTTGGGTGTAGTGGGGAAATTGAAGCCAGAATTGGAGTCCAAAGGCTATGCTGTCTACGTTAGTTCAGAGAAAACCACTCAAATCCATGTTTCTGATACACGTTCTCATCTCTTTGAGAGAACTGCCATGGGTTCGAAGTTCGGAGCAGTTCTTCATAGCAGCAAAAACGGTCCATATTTCTGCGAAGGATTGAGAGAGATGGATAGCTACAAATCAACCATCGAGAGATATTTTAATCAATAATTAAGGAATATCATGCAAAACGGAATTTTCAGAAGCACTTCCATTCTTTTTATTTGTTGTGCTATCGTTTTCTTCGGCTGCGGAGAAAACAAACCGCAAGAAGCGGCGAAAGAAACTCCGCTCAACTTCGGGGTGGAAGTGGAAAATACATATATGCGCACAACGGGAGAGGTAGTTGTATTCTTTGAACCGTCCGAACAAAGATTGGCGACGTTGAGAGAAACAACACCCGACATTGATAGCAAATTGGAATCTTTCAAGGCGTTCAAGGCCAAGGCTATTGAACTTTGCAAGGAAAGAAAATTAAACTATACTGAGAGCAATCAAGACGACGTGAAACTTACCGTAACGGATTCCCAAATTACTTTGATTAACGTGGCCAATATTCCAGAAGGTTTTGGGGTGATCATCGGGAGAGTCGGGAAGCAGCCAGCAATTTTGAGAGGAATTGCCAATATCGAAGAGTTTACCTCAAATCTGGAACAAAAGTAATCGACGGAATAAAAAATCTTGGTTTAACATACAATCCCCGAAAGGGGATTTTTTTTTAACATTCGGTCTGGTTCGAAAAAAAAAATGGGGTTAGGCATCCTATTTAACGATTTTCGTCTTAACATTGCGTATGCTTATCCTTAAAAAGCAACCTTAACACATTTAATTATTTATTAATCAAAACCAAATTTATCTATGAGCAACAGATACTCATTTAGCCGAACGGGTTGGCTAAGGTATTCTTGGCTACTTCTCGTAGCAGTTTTGTTCTCTAATG
>CAYRZQ010000070.1:0-14354 GCA_964428835.1 uncultured Comamonadaceae bacterium
ATAAATCTCTGCAATATCGACGATAAATTCTACCGTATTCTCCAACGTTTTGCGCCATTCGGTCCGGAAAATATGAAGCCCGTCTTTCTCGCACGAAACCTAATGAATGCGGGCGGAACGCGAGCGGTAGGTGAAAACTTAACACATTTGAAACTCTCTGTCTTTGGCGCAGAAAGAAGAGAAAAAAAATTCGATGGTATCGGTTTTGACTTGGGCAAATGGGCCGCACCCATCACGCAGAATGTTCCTGTAGATATTCTATTTACAGTTGAAGAAAACGTATGGCAAGGCCAACGTTCACTTCAACTGAATGTGAAAGACATTCGATTTTCCGCTTAGTACATTTCTCCTGGCTTCAATGCATTCCAGCCTTGTGCCTTCAACGCAATGGCTTCACCAGCTTTTGTTATCATTCTACATCCCGAACTTTCATCAGTGATATGGCCTATAACGCTAAAGTTTGGATTGCCTTGAATTTTTTCAAAATCTGACTGCTTGATAGTAAAGAGTAATTCATATTCTTCACCGCCATTCAAAGCAGCGGTGGTGTAATCCAAGTTGAATTCCTTCGCAGCAGCGATAGTTTCAGGTGCAATCGGAATTTTTTCCTCATAAATATCACAGCCCACAAAACTCTGATCGGCAAGATGCATGAGTTCTGATGAAAGTCCATCGCTGATGTCGATCATAGAGGTAGGTTTTACATCCATTTGAGCGAGCAACTGCACGATATCCTTTCTCGCTTCTGGCTTTAATTGTCGCTCCAATACATAATCGTAACCTGTAAGATTGGGTTGGGCTCCCGGTGCAGATCGAAATACTTCCTTTTCTCTTTCCAAGATTTGAAGCCCCATATAAGCACCGCCCAAATCGCCTGTCACCACTACCAAATCATTTACTCTCGCACCTGATCGGGTGGCTATTTTTTCTGGTTTCGCAAATCCAATCGCTGTAATTGAAATAATGAGTCCGGAAGTGGAAGACGTGGTGTCGCCACCTACTAGGTCGACTTCGTACCACTCACAGGCTTTCTTTATTCCAGCATATAATTCTTCAATGGCTTCCAGAGAAAAGCGATTGCTAACCGCAATGCTTACCGTTACTTGTTTAGGCGTAGCATTCATCGCAAACACATCACTGAGATTCACAACGATGCTCTTGTAACCCAAATGTTTCAGAGGAACATACATCAAGTCAAAATGCACTCCTTCCACAAGCATATCCGTTGTGACCACCACTTGATCTCCTTGTGAAACCTCTAAAATTGCGGCATCATCTCCAACTCCTTTGATAGTAGATGGATGGTGAATCTTAAAGTATTGCGTCAAATGCTTGATGAGTCCAAACTCACCTAATTTTTCTAATTCCGTGCGGTTGTCATTCATAGTGCAAATTTGCACCAATAAATCATGCCGCCAACTGCTCTCTGAATTTCTTTCCTGTCACTTTGCTTTTTGCCCAAGAATGAAAGTCAAAATATTCAAAAACGAACTGCTCAAATGGGTTCTTGCGCAGGCCATCTAATTGTGCAGACAAGTCCTGATACAGATCATCATTGGATTTATTGGTGCGCTTTTTAAGCATTTCGTTGATGAAGCCCAACATTACGTTTTCAAATTCAAACACTTTATTACGGGTCGCGAGGAATCGCTGAGTAGATCTAAGGGTATAGGGTAAAAGCTCTTTATTACCCAACTCAAGGTGGATCACAAGGTTCAATATCTGAGCTATGCAATGTATGTCCTTACTTTTATCAATATCAACATTATTCAATAGTTTGTTGACCCATTTCAATGATTCATGATATTGTTCAAGTCCAAAATAGATGACGGCAATATTGAAGTAAAAATGCGCTTTGCGAACATTGCTCAAATGTTCTTGAAAAGCACCCAAACCAAGTTTAATTTCTGGAATGATTTCCAAGCCTTTTTCAAACTCGCCACTTTGAGCATAGAGAGCTAATTCAGTACTCTTTCCAAGTGAGAATAGACGAATCTCTAAATCCTCATTCATTCTCTCAGTAAGGGTTTGAGGGAAGGCACGCAGTTCATCGAGATATTTGAATGCTTCATCCCACTGTCCGAGGCGCATACCAACATAGATGGTATTTGATAATACCGATAAGTAAATGCCTGGTTCTTCTTCAAATAGGTGCGGATGCTGCTGAATGATTTCAATATTTTCTTTTAGAAAAGGATAGCAAAGGGCGTATTCTCCTAAAGCAAAATGATAAGCACTGCTAATATGACGCAACAAGTACTCATTCTCCACACCGATGTCCTGCTTGGCAAGACGCTTCTTCACGTCGTCAATCAATTGCTTGAAATGACCAGTTTCCTCTTCTGTGCGAACCTTACCCTGACGATAAAGTTGTGAAAAGATTTTGCTTTTAATATTCCAAAGCTCTTCGGTAGTTTTTAGTTTTTCGTGTATCTCAATATCGCGCTTTAGAATGGTGTCCAACTCTGATATTTCTTGAATATCATCATAGTTTCCTTTTTCGATGATTCTTTTTTCCCATTTCGAAATTTCGATTAACACGGTATAGAGTTCGTGCTTCTCTGCTACTTTTCTTGCACTGTGCAGCACCTTCGCACTTTGATCGTAGAGTGATTTGTTATAGAGAATCTCCGCAGCATGCACTTGCCTGTGTATTTGGGCTTCAATGCTCGAGTTAGAGTGGAAACTATCAAGGCTCTTGAGCAGCGCGTTGTATAGTCTGTTTTTTGCAATTGAAAAGCGATTAACGAAGCCTTTATCCTTGAACTTTTTCAAGAGTTTTTCTTCGTCATACTCCTCTTGTTTATCGATGGCGTCAAACAAGGTTTGATAGTTGTTTTCATCGCCAATAATATGTCGAGAAGAGAACACTTTAAAGTAACGCTTCTCAGGCTTGCTCATACTCTTGATGAGTTTGTGCAATTGATCTGATGCTTTGTTTGACATAACGAACAGGTTTTAGTAAGTACTTAATTATTGGTTTGGTACTCCTAAATTTCGCAATTCGTTTCAAGTCACAAGAGCGTAATGAACGAACGGTTCATTATTTCAAATTAAAGGATGGATTTTAGGATTTAACGGAATTCTTATTTTAAGGAAATAATTGCCTTTCCTTGTATCTGTCTGGTTTCCAGTGCGTGATGTGCTTTAGATAGTTCTTCTTGGGAAAATACACCGCCGTTGACAGGTTTGACTTTCCCCTGTTTCCACAGCAATACTAATTGCTCCATGCACTCTTGGATAATATGCGCTCGGTGATCGCCTACCTTGAGCATATTCACTCCAATGATGGATTTACTTTTTGCTAAAAGTAAAATAGGCATTAGCAATCCCATGGACCAAAGCAATTTCATGGTGGCCCATTTGCCGCCAGTTTTTCCGCTGCGTTCGGCGAACCCATAGAGAACGAGTCGACCACCACTTCCCAAAAGACGCATGTCTTTTTTAAATGTACTGCCAGCAATAGAATTGAAGCTTACATCTAATTTATCTCCATTGAGCGTGCTTTTGATGGCGGCTTCATAATCTTCAGTGTTATAATTATACGCTTTAATACCACGTTGAATAAGCGCTGATTTTTTTTCATCAGATCCTACGGTCGCATAAATTTCACAACCAATATTTTGGAGTATTTGAATCAGTGCCGTGCCTACACCGCCCATGGCTGCATGGACTAACACCTTTTCTCCTTTTCTGCATTGCTGCACATAGCAGGCGCTGTAATAGGCAGTAGCATATTGTGTTCCGAGTGCGCATGCTTCTACATCAGGCATTTCATCTGGAATTTCGGCTATACCCGTTGTTGGAGTGCATACGTGGGTCGCATAAGCTCCGAAACGAGTCAATGCTGCGACTCTTTTATGAAGCCATTTTGAATCTACATTTTTACCAATGGCAATCACTTTTCCCGTTGCATCATAACCAATAATCGATGGTAAAGGAGGAGCTTCGCGATATAGTCCATTGCGCGCCAACACATCGGCGAAGTTCAGACCGAATGAGGTAACTTGAATCAACACTTCATTCTCTTGTGGCTCTGGAATAGCTATCGGACGCCATTCGAATGCTTCATGTGCGGCTCCTTTCTTAACAAGGAATGCGGCTCTAGGCTGGTGTTCCATTGCGCTTGATTTTTATGGTAGAACCTGTGTCAGTCGTGAAAATGAGGCGATCTCCTTGAGTAGTTTTCTCGTATTGAATCGCAGTAATCTTTTTACCCTTTGCGTAATTCCAACCGCTTGTATTCCCGCCTTCAGATGTCAGATTTAATACTTCGCCATTTTCCAACCCAATAAGAATGCGATAGGTCTTATTGTTTTCGTAATCGAAAGCATGTGCTCCTGTGCTGGGTCTGCTTTTCAGCGCCATGGGGAATCTGCCCACATTTTTACCATTTCTATCGAGGAGGTACAATTTGTTTCCCGCAACAAATAAATATTGAAGTTTACCATTTTTGAAAGCATCGATTTGAATCACATCACCAATGACAGCGCCGTCTAGAGCTACTTTCCAAAGGGATTTACTATCACTTCCCAAAAGCTCAATTTCTCCGCTGCTCGTATATCTGATGGTTTCATTGCTATTATCCTTGTGATTTTTAACTATCCAGCTACTACCCGAACTTTCATTCGGTATTACCGAACTTTCGTTCGGTTTTATAGTGTCATTAACTGGAATAGTAGATTCTATCGGCTCAGTAGAATTTTGAATGCCATCGAGGCTTCTCATGTAGGTGATTACTGGCCAACTTTCGGTGCCGGTGATATGAATTTCTTTAACTCCAAGCGCTTGAAGAATGTTGTTGAATCCAATAGGTAAGGTTGAGTTTAGTATTAAGTTTCCGTGCCATATAAGTGCAGTGCGCGGATGATTTTTTAAAGCAGCAGGTGTCTTGAAATTACTGCTTGTGGCAATCTTGGTGATGAGATTTGAACTTTCGGCCGCATAGAGTACGCCGTTTTTGAAAACACCATAATTGTGTACAGTCAACGCTGTATTATTCTCGTATCTCGAAAACAATTCGGGATATTTGAAGGCGAGGATGCCACCCTGCGACACCTGAGCGATCGATGACAGTTGTGTAATCCAGTCGGTGGTGTCGCTAATCTCATAGAAGGCCACAGGCGATGTGATGCTATCATCCGTCATGTAGAAGGTGCCATAGGTTCCTGAAAGTCTATTGATCCACACTTCGTTGAGATCGCATGCACAGCTATCACCAATACTTATCCAAGCTTGAGACCAGTATTCTTTTTTTTCTTCTGGAAATAAATACTCATAGATGTTATTGTGAGCTTCTGAAACATCTGCGTTGAACCAGATTTCCCAATCATTTGCGCCATCGGGAATGATATCGGAAACACTGCGCTCATGACCACTGCCAATAGCAAAGATGCGGTTCTTTTTATTCGTGCTAACAGCGGTTCCTGTGCAACGTTGCGGATTATCAACGGTGGATTGAATCTCCAAATTAAGCCAGCTATCATCGTTGATTTTCGCATAGAAAGTAATCGCTGCATCTTTTGCGGCTTTGTCACGAATTAGAGAAAGCTCTTGTTGTGAACTGGGATTTTTTATTGCTAGAATGCAAGATTCAAGCATAGAGCTTGAATTCGAGCCAAGGCACAAACCATCATAAACTGCAAAGTAAATATCGTCCATTTGATAAACGCTCACCCCTTGAAACTCTGTGCCAGACGGAGCGTTTGCTTGAATGTCGTTTATAGTAAATTGAGAAACTACCGGAATGGAGAATGCGATTTTTGATGGGTCATTTGCAATGAAGAAAAGACCGGAGTTTGAGGATATCTTTTGAGATACTTCAACTTTCGCGAAGAGATTGGCCACCTTTTTCCATGTTTCGAACGAAGGCAGTTGTTGCAATGAAGGAAATTCTTCTAAGATATTGGCTGTATTATGAATGGGGTTGCATTCAATGATGATTTCACTTTCGGTTGGAGCGGCTAACCACGGGTCTTTTCCGACTTCTTTTTCTTTTAAAAAAGTAAAAAAAACGTACGCAATAAAGGCAAGGCCAGCGATTACGAGCAGCGGAAATAGAAAGCGTTTCATAGATTTTTTATCTGACGCTAAATAAAAAAAAACACCCCGACTCTGGTCGGGGTGTCAATATAGGTTCTACACAAAAGGATGTGAGAAGTCTTATTTTCCGAGAACGCTTCGTGAAATAACGATTTTCTGCACTTCACTTGTTCCCTCGTAGATCTGTGTGATTTTCGCATCGCGCATCAAACGCTCTACGTGATATTCTTTCACAAATCCGTATCCACCGTGGATTTGAACAGCTTCTACTGTATGTTTCATTGCCACCGTTGAAGCATAGAGCTTGGCCATGGCGCTGGCTTCGTCGTAGTTCAAGCCTTGGTCTTTCATCCAAGCTGCTTTGTAAACGAGCAAGCGAGCTGCTTCAATTTCAGTTGCCATATCAGCAAGCTTGAAAGCGATAGCTTGGTGTTGTGATATTTCTTTGCCAAAAGCTTTTCTTTCCTTGGAATAGGCGAGGGCTAATTCGTAAGCTCCTGCTGCAATGCCGAGTGCTTGCGCAGCAATTCCGATACGGCCACCGCTGAGGGTTTTCATCGCGAATTTGAAACCGAAGCCATCTTCACCAATTCTATTTTCTTTTGGAACTTTTACATCTTGGAACATCAAGGTATGGGTGTCGCTTCCGCGGATACCGAGCTTGTTTTCTTTAGCGCCCACGATAAAACCTTCCATGCCGCGCTCTACTATGAGAGCGTTAATGCCCTTGTGCCCTTTCGAAGCGTCTGTTTGAGCTATAACAAGGTATGTACTTGCTGTGCTACCGTTGGTAATCCAGTTTTTAGTTCCATTGAGCAAATAGTGATCGCCCATGTCGATCGCAGTAGTGCGCTGTGAAGTGGCGTCAGAACCTGCTTCTGGCTCAGAAAGACAGAAAGCACCAATTTTTTCACCTTTTGCAAGCGGCACCAAGTATTTCTGCTTTTGTTCTTCCGTTCCGTAAGCATCGAGTCCGTAACATACCAATGAGTTGTTTACAGACATACAAACAGAGGCAGAGGCGTCTATTTTGGAAATTTCTTCCATAGCGATGGCATAGCTAAGCGTATCCATTCCGCTTCCGCCATACTTTGTATCTACCATCATGCCCATAAAGCCCAACTCAGCGAGTTGTTTAATTTCTTCTGCTGGGAATTTTTGATGTTCGTCTCTTTCGATAACGCCTGGTTTGAGGACGTTTTGAGCGAAATCTCTAGCAGCAGCTTGCACTGCTTTGTGCTCTTCACTTAATTCGAAATGCATTGTTCGTTTGGTTTGGCCGCGAATATAACAAGAAAACCAGTGAACGGGTTCACGATACACTGGTGGTAGTTTCCATTATTTTTTCGGAATAAAGAAGGCTTTGATGCAATCTAAATTGCGTATACAAATTTGTATATGGTTCTTAGTCTGTATACCAGCCCCATCAAAGGCAGGACCTCCCTCTGTAAAAACGCCTCGAACCGTGTCGAAGTTTTTATACAAACTAAAATTTTTAACCTTTAAATCTTTAGCAATTTGAGTTTCAATTTTGTTATGCATCTATTCAATTACTGCGCAATCTAGCTCACGAATTACTAAGTCTGAATGTTTTTTTGACCCAATATCTCGATTTTGAGGCAAGGGTTTTCCAGCTTCGGAAAGGTCGGTTTTGAGTAAATTGTAAAATTCTGAAATTACCTTGGTGTAAAGGCTGTCTGTAAAGTCTAGGCATAAATCTAATTGGTATACTACCCCAACCACTGAAGGCTTTTCTAATGTCCCACGTTTTTTCTTGTCCTTTGCCCAATCGAGCGCCCTTTCAAAGTTGTTTTCCCATACGTAGAATCCGTGCCCAAGCCAGTCATATGTTTCTTGGCTGATTTTGACATTTTTGGGGTTCATTACTAGAGCATCGCGAACGAATTCATCGCATCCATGAAACCCTATAAAAAGTCCACCACGGTTTTCATAAATACTATTCCGCATCAACCGCCTTTTCTAGGTTGCTGTAATGTTTGGTGAATTTGCCTTTCTTGTTAAGAATTTTGGCTTTCGTCAGTGTTTTCAAGGCATTTGCTTTGCTGGAAACTCTAGACTTTTCCTGCTTTACTAAATTTTTTAATAGTTCTGCCTGTGACATGTGTCGATTTTTATCAATATTTCAAATTTATAAAATTTTTCAACTTGTTCGACATGAATGAAACTTATTTCAGAAGCCTCTGGCTTCTTCGTATCTTTGCGGCCGCAAAATTTTCAGCTCATGTTGGCGGTATCCAATCTTTCTCTGCGCTACGGCAAGCGCACCCTTTTCGAAGAAGTAAATCTTAAATTCACTCCTGGCAACTGCTACGGTGTGATCGGTGCTAATGGCGCTGGAAAATCTACTTTTCTAAAAATCATTTCTGGCGATATCGACCCCACCACTGGAGAGGTTATTATTGGTGCCGGTGAACGCATGTCGGTGCTCAAGCAAAATCACTTCGAGTTCGACGGTGTGCCTGTTCTGCAAACAGTTTTGATGGGTAATAAAAAACTCTGGAACGTGATGCAGGAAAAAGATGCGATCTACGCCAAGGCAGATTTCACAGATGCTGACGGCGAGAAGGCGGCAGAATTGGAAACCATCTTCGCTGAAATGGACGGCTGGAATGCGGAGAGCGACGCGGCTAACATGCTGAGCGGTCTTGGCATCAAGCCCGATGACCATCACCGTTTGATGAGCGACCTTACAGGTAAAGAAAAAGTGCGCGTGCTTCTTGCTCAAGCATTATTCGGAAATCCCGATATCCTTCTACTTGATGAGCCTACCAACGACTTGGACGTCGAAACGATCACGTGGCTCGAAGATTTCTTGGCTGAATTTCAAAATACGGTGATTGTCGTATCTCACGACCGTCACTTCCTCGATGCGGTGTGTACACACATCGTAGATATTGATTTTGGGAAAATTCAATTTTACACGGGTAACTATACTTTCTGGTACGAGTCGAGCCAATTGGCGCTTCGTCAGCGTGCGGATCAAAACAAGAAGATTGAGGATAAGCGCAAGGAACTCCAAGAATTCGTGGAACGCTTTAGCGCGAATGCATCAAAGTCGCGTCAGGCAACGAGCCGCAAAAAGCTCCTCGACAAATTGGTAATTGACAATATTCAGCCAAGTACACGAAAATATCCAGGTATCATTTTCAGACCAGATCGCGACTGCGGTGATCAAATTTTGAATGTAGAAAACCTTTCCAAGACGAGCGCAGAAGGCAATCTATTGTTCTCTGATGTTTCATTCAAACTCATCAAAGGAGATAAGGTGGCTGTTATTTCGAAAGACCACGCAGCAATAACTGCATTTTTCGAAATCATCAACGGTAACGATACTCCAGATACTGGTGAATACGAATGGGGCAGCACTATCACTACTGCTTACCTGCCCAACCACAACGACAAGTATTTCAATGGCGATGACAATCTGGTAGATTGGCTTCGACAATATTCCACCGATAAAGACGAAACGTATGTTCGCGGTTTTCTCGGTAAAATGTTGTTCAGTGGAGAAGAGGTGCTCAAGAAATCGAATGTGTTGAGTGGAGGAGAGAAAGTAAGATGTATGATTTCTCGCATGATGTTGAGCAATGCCAATTGCTTGATGCTCGATGAGCCAACCAATCACTTGGACTTGGAATCAATCACTGCGTTCAACAACGCGATGAAAGACTGGAAACATGTAGCATTATTTACTTCACATGACCACGAATTCACGCACACTGTTGCCAATCGCATCATAGAGTTGACACCAAAAGGTATCATCGACAAGCGCATGACTTATGATGATTATCTCGCTGATAAAGCCATCAAAGAACAGCGTATGAAAATGTACGGAGCGGCTTTCGCCACTATTTCATGAAGCAGTTTCGTGTCATAGGCCTGATGAGTGGAACCTCGCTGGACGGCCTGGACATAGCTTATTGTACTTTTTACAAAAAGCAAGATCGTTGGACTTTTGATTTTCATCTTGGAGATACTGTTTCTTATTCTTCAGAGTGGAAAGAACGCCTGAAAGGGGCAATGAATCTTTCAGGATATGATTTGAGCATGCTTCATGTTGCTCTCGGGCAGCTTCATGGGAAGTGGGTGAGTGGTTTTATTTCTAAAAATAATATTACCGAAGTTGATGCCATCTGTTCTCACGGTCACACGATTTTTCACGCACCACAGCAGTCGCTGACGCTTCAAGTGGGCAGTCCAGCGCACATTGCTGCGGCAACAGGACTTCCGGTGGTGGCCGATTTCAGAACAAAAGATGTGGCACTTGGCGGGCAAGGTGCGCCGCTCGTTCCTATTGGAGACGCCTTGTTATTTTCTGAATATGCAGCGTGTTTGAATCTAGGAGGCATTGCCAATATTTCTTTTCAAGAAGCCGGTCAGCGCATCGCTGGGGATCTGAGCATTTGCAATATTCTATTGAATGCCATCGCCGCAATGCAAGGCAAGGAGTATGATGAGGGTGGAATGCTTGCGAGAAAAGGAAAGGTAATCGATTCTTTATTGGCAAAATGGAATGCGATTCCATTTTATAAAGAAGCATTACCTAAGTCTTTAGGGAGGGAGTTTTTTGAAACTTACTATAAAAAAGATCTCCTACCGAATGAACATTCGGTTGAAGATTTGATGCGTACAAGTGTGGAGCATATCGCAGTCCAAATAGCCGGATTCATAGAAAGCAAATCAATTGCACAAATTCTTGTGACGGGTGGCGGAGCATTTAATGAATTTTTAATGGAACGCATGCGCGATTTGAGTAGCGCTGAGATTCATATACCATCGCCTGAAATAATTCAATTCAAAGAAGCAATCATCTTCGGATTCCTCGGTGTGTTACGCCTTTCGGGAGAAGTCAATACACTTCGGTCGGTGACAGGAGCTTCGAATGATAGCGTTGGCGGTGCAATTTGGCTGTGATTTTTTTCATCTTTTTTTCAAAAATCCTTGCGTAAGTGAAATATTCACGTGAGGTTTGGTGCGTCAAATTATTCCTGCACGATGAAAACACTGTTGTCAAAATACGAGAACAAAAAACCGGAAATTGTTTTTGAATGGAAAGATTCACTCACCGATGCTGAAGGCTGGGTGGTAATCAATTCTTTACGCGGCGGCGCTGCTGGTGGTGGCACGCGTATGCGTGTAGGGCTCGATAAGAGAGAAGTGGAGTCATTGGCCAAAACGATGGAAATTAAGTTCACCGTGAGTGGACCACAGATAGGCGGAGCTAAGAGTGGAATCAATTTCGATCCGCGCGATCCTCGAAAAAAAGAAGTATTGGAACGCTGGTATGCCGCGGTAGCTCCACTGTTGAAGCATTATTATGGAACTGGTGGAGACTTGAACGTTGACGAAATACATGAAGTGATTCCGATTACTGAAGATTGCGGTGTGTGGCATCCACAAGAAGGTGTCTTCAATGGCCACTTTCAACCAACGGAAGCTCAAAAAGTAAAGCGTATTGGCAATTTGCGATTGGGTGTGGTGAAGGTGTTGGAGGATGAGAAGTATTCACCATCGGTTGATAAGAAATATAAGGTAGCAGATATGATCACAGGATTTGGCGTGGCCGAGAGTGTGCGTCATTTCTATGAGTTGTGGGGAGGAAAAGTAGAAGGGAAGAAAGTGGTGGTTCAAGGATGGGGTAACGTGGGAGCGGCAGCTGCATTTTATATGAGCCAACAAGGCGCAAAAGTGGTGGGCATCATCGACCGTGCTGGAGGCCTCATTCGGGAAGAAGGTTTTTCTTTTGAAGAAATAAAAACCATGTTCATCGACCGTCACGGCAATGCTTTGAATGCGCCTGATCTATTGAGTTTTGAAGAAGTAAACGCCAAGATTTGGGATGTGAAAGCGGATGTGTTTTTGCCATGCGCCGCGTCGCGATTAATGACCGAAGATCAAGTGAAGCGTATGATAGCGAGTGGAGTAGAAGTGGTGGCTTGCGGCGCTAACGTTCCTTTTGCTGATACACAAATATTCTACGGTCCAATCGCAGAATTGGTGGATGAAAAGATTAGCCTCATTCCCGATTTTATTGCTAACTGTGGTATGGCGCGCGTCTTTGCATATCTCATGAGCAATGGCGATGTAGATTTGACAGACGACGGCATCTTCAAGGATACATCAGCAACGATTCATAAAGCCTTAAAAGCAGTCCGTGATATCCACCCCGATAAACGCCGCATCACCGCCACCGCATTCGAGTTGGCATTGAAGAAACTGGTGTAACTTTAGTTACTAGCGACTAGTGACTAGTTACTAACGACTAGTGGCTAGCGACTAGCGACTAGCGACTAACGACTAGTGACTAGCGACTAGTGACTAACGACTAACGACTAGTATCTAGTAACTAGTGCTAAAAAAGTCGCTCCGTCGCTCGTCGCTATGTCGCTAAGTCACTAGTACCTGAACTAGTCACTAGTCGTTAGTATCTAGTATCTAAAAAAATCGCTATTTCACCACCACCCTCGCGCTGCTCCTCACGCCTTTGCTGTCGATGGCGTTGACTAAATAGAGTCCTGGGGGGAGGTGATCGATGAAGAGGGTTTGTTCTTGGGCGCCGCTGAAGATTTCGTTGTGCACCATTTTACCATTCATATCAAAAATCATCGCGTGTTGAATGGCATTTTCTGCTTTGAGGAATATCCGATCCCGCGCGGGATTGGGATAGATAGAAATTTTATTACGCCCCGAAAGTTCACTCAATCCACTGAGCGAACAGTCGGTGATAATTTCATTGCCACATGCATCGATTTTCAGGACCCAGGGGAGTCGGAAAACTACGTTCTCATCATTTAATGCTTGAGTATACCCAGATGTAACAATGCAATCATCAGGAGTAATTTCAATATCCGACAACCAATAAGAGCCTCCAGGTGGATTGAAATATTCGTCTGGCGGTGAAAAAATGCTGTTCCATTCGGGCTGGAAATCCGCATCAAGTTTGATAACCCTTGGGCCCCAAAAATGCGGTGGTATTTCTGGACGGCCTTGATACATAATGACCATGCCACCATCATCAGTTATCTCAGCATCCCAAATCCAAACTTGTAACCAACTTGGTGAAACATATAATTCTTCAGTAAACTCTCCAGACTCGGGATTTAAGGCAACTGTTTTGATTGAGCCATAATACCCTGTAGTAAAGTCTCCAAGTAGATTGGCTTCATTTATTTCATGATAAGTGTACAATAGTCTGTCATAATGGTCCAAGCATAAAATAGGGTCTGTGAATGCTAGGGCTTCATCATCTTCTATTTGATTTACCTCCCAGATTTCCTCACCTGTAATTGCATTGTAGCAGGCCAAGTAGTTTCTGCGTCCTTCTAAAAAGATGTGGTGGAATGCCACGTAAACGAAAGAATCCTTAACGGCAAAAGAGTTTGGAAGTACGAAATTATAATTTAACTCTATTTCAAATTCTGAAAGTAGTTCTCCCTGAGCTGAATATCTTCTCATGGGTAGAATATTGTATGACTCATTTGGTGAGGTCAAGCCCAAGACGAGGTCTCCGTTGCCAAGTTCTCCGCCTCCCCAATAATGAGCATATCCGCCTGAATTATCAAATTGCTGCCATTCAATTTGCAATTCAGAGTCATATTTAATTATAAACGGACCATTGTAGCCTGCAGCCAACAAATAACCATCATCCGTCGTTTTAAAAAAACTATTGTGAGCTCCAGAATAAATAGTGTTTTCAAAATCGAAGATATTTGTTAGTTCATTTAGAATTCCGTTTGAAGAAACTTTCATGAGATCAAACTTTGGATCGAGATTATTAGTTCCATACACGGTTGGAATAATATATGAACTATCATTATCATAAACTTCAATAGCCAAGGCTTCACCGGTGTAATCTGTCAAGTAAACGTTATTGAATTGGGCGACTGTACTCAGATAAAATGTGCAAAAGAATATGACAATTAAGTTTTTTATCATTTGGAGATAATAGAGGATTTAGTTGAGGAAAAATTCAGATTTCGATAATTGGTTTTTCGTAAATTCATTCAAGTCCTTTTTTGTGAAAAGATTGATACGAATATAATTCAAAACAAGTGAGTCACATCAACGTCTCTCAGAAAAAATCACCACCACCCCCCATCCTGTGCGACTCCTACGGAGTCGGGGAGAGCGTCGGTGCTTCATGATGTTACAAACATGAGACTCCTACGGAGTCGATATGCGGCGCAAAACTGAATTCCAAATTCCAAATTCCAAACTCCAAACTCCAAATTCCAGATTCCAGTTTCCCATGTTCCCCACCTGCCCATGAATGGGCAGGCTATTAATGTTTA
>CAYRZQ010000071.1:0-13234 GCA_964428835.1 uncultured Comamonadaceae bacterium
GAAGTTTTCGACGACTATAACCGCACCTTCATCGGGAATATCTTCATAATAATGAAGCAGTAACCCTCCTAATGTATCATATTCTTCCACGTTCACTGGCAGCTCAAAAGGATACTTATCATTCAAATAATCAATTTCCAAACGAGCAGAAAATTCATAGGTCTTTTCATCAATCTGGAGCTCCAATTCTTCTTGAGTCTCCTCCTTGTCATGCTCATCCTCAATTTCACCAAAAATCTCCTCTACAATATCCTCCATCGTGATAATGCCTGCCGTGCCACCATACTCATCCACAACCACCGCCATACTGCGTTTCTTTTGAATGAAATTTTCCAAAACCTCATTGGCCGGCATTGGTTCTGGCACAATAGAAACAGGACGAAGAATGTGCTGAATGTGTTCTGGTTTTTTAAATAATTCAAATGAATGAACGTAGCCTATGATGTGATCAATATTCTCTCGATATACCAAAATTTTTGAAAGCCTCGTTTCAATAAACTTCCGCTTCAACTCCTCCACACTATCCGTGATTTCAACGGCAACGATTTCATTGCGAGGAACCAGACAGTCACGCGCTTTCACCTTCGAAAAGTCAAGAGCATTCTGAAAGATCTGAATTTCATGGTCAAATTCCTTGGTCTTATCAATATTGCCCGTAGCCTCTGTCAAATAATGGTCGAGATCAATCCTTCCGAAGCCTACAATTTCTTCATTGTTTTTTGACGAACCAATGAGCCTTAAAAATGTGTTGCTAATCCCAGTAACGATTACAGCGAAAATCCACAACAACCCATACCAAAAAATGAGCGGTACAGCGAGCAGATTAAGCCAACGATTGGGATTGATTGAAAAAATAGCCTTTGGGATAAATTCCCCAAAAATTAATACAATCACCGTGGAAATGAGCGTCTGTGTAATGAGTAGGCCATATTCTCCAAGCCATTCTACAGTAAAAGGAAAATTCAAACTTAAAAAATCAACAATAGCATCACCCATGTAAAGTCCATAGATCACCAGTGCGATATTGTTTCCAACGAGCATAGCTGCAATAAACATCTTGGGGCGTGCAGCAAAGTAGGAAATGATATCTGCACCAAAAACTCCTTGCTTTTTGTCTAATTCGAGTTTGAATTTATTCGAAGTGATGAAGGCAATCTCAACCCCACTGGAAAATGCAGAAGCTAAAAGAGATAATATGACAATTAATAACCACCCAGGGTCCATTAGTGCAAAGTTAAGTTTTAAGAGCGATTGCGCATATTATTTTCAATGCGCTTGTTCATGCTGCGTCTAAACAAATACCAAATAAACGCTACTACAGGTACAAACAAATTTGTTTTCGCCTGATCCCAGCCATGCTGATAAATCATCACCCCAGCATAAATAGCCGAAGCAATACTCACAGCAAGCCAAAAATGAACAAAGAATTTATTGACTTTCTCCATTGGACGAAGGTAAAGAAGTTTCTTTATCCTCAAAGTAAATGTCGCCAGTAGGTTCGAGAATTTTGTAACGGGTAAATGAGCTATTACTCTCGAGACCCTTGCCATAGAAAACACCACTGCCACTGGTGATTTTCACAGGAGCATCGGTAAAAATACGGGAACTGTCTTGTTGAAAAATCAGCTTATCGGTTTCGAGCATTTCTCCTTCGGTGTTGCGCAGTACCACATTCTTACTTGCAGTCAATTCATTTTTTTTCTGATCGAATATGCCATGCTCTGCTGTCAAACGAGCATCTTCGACATCGATGCTGTCATAAAAAATCATTGTAAAGCCACCTAACGCCTCGATGTACGGATTTTCTCCACCATACTGATCAATCTGCTTTGCTTTCAGAATATTTCGCAACTCACCATTTTCGGTATAACGGTATTCTGCATCGAAATTGGTCTGCAATGGCACAATGATCTCATCAGTTGCAGCCTTGATATCCGACATCTTATTCTCACAAGAACTCAAGATGACAATGGCCAAAGCAAGCACCGAAATATTGAAGGACTTAATCATATCTGCGTTGTACAAACCAGGGATTCAAGAAATGAGGTGTTAGAGAAAAACCAATTTGAACGTTCACGAATTCCTCTTCCAATAAACCATTTTCGGTGGTACCACCTCGACCAAACTCCACTCCAAAATTGAACCTACTGCTACTTCTTGATGATAAAATAGGAATAGATAATCCTGCGCTTACAGCCTCTTGAGTCACATTTTTGTCTCGAATGTTCAAGTAGGTTTGAGTGCTTCTCAATCCGATGCGATACGTAGTCCTTTCGAATATATTATTCGCAGCTTCTGTGTTGCGAGGTGTGCGTTCTAAGCCGATAGCCAGATTGGTGAATGCGCCCAATTCACTTCCCGAAAGACTACCCTGGAAGGAGCTGGAAAAAGAACTCCAGTCTTGGTTTTTATATTCAAAAGATAAAGCCGTAGTCCTTCCTTCTTGCCCTGCCCAAACCACGCTCGATCCAATCGCTATGCGCGCTGGAATGGAAACAAAACCTTGTTGAAGAGGGTTGACATAACTTGTATCTACTACACTTTCTCGCCCAGATGAAAGGATATACATCTCACCAATTGTTTCATTCTTAGCTTTTAAATCACTACCCAAGGTATAATTGGCTCCGATATTCAAATACACTCCCTTCTTCAATTTCTTCTTATCCCACGTAAGTTTCAATGGCATCATATACTGCACACCCGCGTCAAATACGAAGTCCAAAACTGTAGTCTTTGTTGTGTTTTTAGTAGAAAAAAATCGGCTCGTTGGAAACTCCACGCGGCTCTCTTGACGCAACGTGCCGAACAAATAATTCAAGTTTGCTCCTACAGACAATCTTGGTTTTACGATGGCAAGTGAATCTCTTAATTCTTTGACCCTGTTCTCGTCATTCAACCTTGCCGTTCCAGTAAGCGACTGATTTACTTTGGGAAGTTTATAGAGCCTTACAGATCTTCCAAAACCAACTATAAGGCGATTAATACCACCACTTCCATCATACTTATAAGAGGCCAAGGTGGTGTCGTTCACCACCACTGGAGAGGTCAGATTGTAACCCACAGTGCTGTACGGAACAAGCCCAAGGGTAAGTCCCCAACGTGCACCCTGCTTTTTAAAACCAAAAATTATCTCAGATACCTGGCCAGCTCGAAACGTTTCTGCGCTATTACCATTGGTAATATTCTGAATACCACCTTTACCAGACAACTGCAAAGTAGTGCGTGAAAGGTTGGCATAAGAGGCGGGGTTGTATATGTTGATGGCATTCGGATCAATGATTGGGGTAGTAATGCCTCCAATCGCAAAGTGATTTACCGAGCCTGATGGCGACAAAACACCAATACCAAATCTCGAATATGGGTTACTTATTCCCGCTTGGCCAATCACCTGAACGGTCGTCAGAAACAATACAAAAACACTAATTATTTTTCTCACTATGATTGAAAAGATAAATTTGGTTTAGACCAAGGGTGGTCAAATTTTCAACTGCAAAAATGGGGCTTTTCAGGTAGCTTCCCAAAAATCCACCATCTCCGCCGGTAATTACGACGCTCAAATCCTCATAATCACTACAATATGATTCGATTATTCCTCGAATTTCATAAATCAACCCCCATACAACTCCACTTTCTATTGATTCTTTTGTCGATTTTCCAAGCAATAAAGGCAGTTGATTCTCAAATGATATAAGCGGAAGCCTACCAGTAAAATGATTCAAACTTTTAAACCGCATATTTAGACCTGGTCCAATACTTCCGCCTTCTAGTACCCCTCTTTCCAGAAATGTTGTTGTGATACAAGTGCCACAATCGATAATCAGAATATTCGATTTGCCGAACAAGGTGACCGCTCCCATTGCGCTGGCGATGCGATCCAAACCTAATGTAGCTGGTGTTTTATACTTAGTATCTAAGGGATGTGCAGTGTTTCGATCAAAAAAAATCAATCGATGCTGTGGAGTTTGCAGTGCTTTGAAATAATCATTCGTTTCGCGAACAGTTGAAATAAAGACGTCCCGATGTGAATATTGGGCGATATAACTGAAAAGCTCCTCTTTTTCATTGTCGCTAAACCGCTTCATTTCTATAAAGTCGCGTCCAGCAAATGAGGCTAGTTTAGTAATACTGTTGCCTTGATCAATGATAAAGTGTGTGATATTATTGCTCACGATCACTAAGTAATAAGACTGTTCCTCTCCTTTCTACAGGCCTGCCTTTTCCATCTTCAATGGTTATGAAATAAACATAAACACCCTCCTGCACAGGCTCGCCATTCATAAAGCCATCCCAAGGGGCATTGATATCATTCGTGTCATAGATTACGTCGCCCCACTTGCTGTAGATGATCATTCTATACTCTTCAAAGTTGGCAAAAGAAATCACTGGCTGAAAGGTATTGTTGAAACCATCAACAACGAATGCGTTGGGAACCCATATAATCGGTTCGAGACTTAATCTTATTGGATTACTAAAACTGCTGTATTCATCCGGATACGTTCCCGTTTGACTGATGGCTTCAATCCTGTATGAAAAGTCACCCGGGCTAAACCTCAATTCACTAACGTCATCTTCATAAAATGTGAGATTGCCAGGCACACTTGCAATTTGCTCCTCAACACCTTCAAGACCTTCTTTTCTGTAAATGAGATATTCACTTACGCCGTCTTCCCAACCAAGATATGGGCTCCATCGTAATGCCAGTGCGAGTCTGTCATCATAAGCAAAACCATTCAACAACATGGTAACAGCAACATTGCTGGTGTCAATTGTGTCTCCGCAGATGTTTTGAACTATAAAACGATATTCATACGAAAAGACATTGGTGTTGATGTCTATACTGTCTTCGTACGCGATAAAGTCTAGGCCTGAAGAGTTAACGTAAGATACATCATCCCAATCACTGGTTCCAAAAGTCTGCCTTTGAATGGTAAATAAGATGTCCGAACCTACTGGCTCGGTTATAAACTCTACACGAATTCTATCTTCCGCCAATACACTTGCCGAAGTAATGTAATTAAAGGACGGATCAGGAGGATATATAACATTTACTATCCGGAGATTGGAAATGGCAGTGTAAGTCCCATTTGGATGCCGAGCACGGATGTAGTAGC
Organism: uncultured Comamonadaceae bacterium; assembly: GCA_964428835.1. Lineage (GTDB taxonomy): Bacteria > Bacteroidota > Bacteroidia > Flavobacteriales_D > Sanyastnellaceae > JAIXWP01. The sequence goes on from CAYRZQ010000071.1 coordinate 5,112, forward strand.
TGTTATTTCCGCCCACAGTGACATCGTGTTGAAATGAAAGTTGACTTCCTGGCAAAGAGGCGACAATGGTGGGGGCGTTGTTTTCAAAACTATGAATGACTTCATAACTTTCAACGGCTTCTTCCCAACCCTCGTAGGCAGACCAATTCAATGTGACAAAGTCTTCACAGATAGCATAACCAATAGGATCGAGGAAAACAGACGTATTACAGACATCTCCGGCAGCACTGGTATTTGGACTTGGCGGAGTACCACTATAGCATGTGTCGATCGCAGCTACTACATATCCAACAGGACCAATGGTGGTCTGCGCAAGAATGTCAATAAATGAAGTGTTTAAATACCCAAATGCAGTGTCTAAGAGCGTCACAGTGCCATTGGCAAGGCACCGATAGACAATATAACCTTGGCAATCTTGAGATGCACTCGGCAACCAATTAATTACCGCGTCGTTGGTGGTGTGATCAATAGATATAGAAGTAACTATTGGAATTGCGGGTGGCGTGAGGTCGGTTAGCAATTCCCCCGAAATATTACTTATGCTCTCACAAAAACCAGAGGCATTAAACAAGATACCGAAATTCAAGAACTCATTACAGACGGCAATTTCATAGCTGTAAGCTGTGATTTCTTGTTCTAAAGTAGCAATGGTCTGCCAAGTGCCTGCTGGATACTCCATCAATACGGTGTACTCACCACCTGAGCCATTAGGAATGGGATTGTTCCAATCCAAAAAAGCGAGCCCTTGTGGAGCAGCGCTGGGACTTACTTCCAAAAATACGCTACACATTACTGGACCAGGAGCGCTGAGGGTAGGCACGCCTCCTTGCAAATATTCTGTTTGTATGTAAAAACAAATTTCAGTGGTCGCTGAGGCTCCTTGATTGTAAACATAACTTATTACCCCAATATTATTGATAGTAGTGGCCAAAGTATATGGTGCAGAAGGATCTATCGAGGTATAAATGTGATATGCGATGAAGTTGTTGCCAGGATCTGCTGGTGCTTGCCATGTTACCTGAATATCTCCATTACTAAAATCCTGCGTACATAAAATACTCGGCGGAAGTACCGCCTGACCATCAACAGCTTGTGCGACGAATACGCAAAAGATTGCGATGAATCGCTGAAAAAGGGATATGTGAGACGAAATCTTCAATTCGTGTACAAAGATAAATGCAAGCGCCCCTTCAACGGGAGTTTGTTTACTTTATTTCACACTCGAAAGCACCAAAAGGTTGCATCACCTTGGTTAGAATTCGTATTTATTATGAGCCAGTTCGTTGCGGACACTGTTATACTCTTCAATGATTTCATTGACTACTTCTGCAGCGGGCTTCATACTCTTAATAAGCGCCGAAACTTGCCCAATTTCTAATTCTCCATTTTCCAGATCACCTTCAAACATTCCCTTTTTTGCTCTGCCGCGTCCGAGAATTTGTTCCAACTCTTCTTTGCTGGCATCACGGTCGTACGCGGCCATTACTTCATTAAAGAAATTATTTTTAAGCAATCTCACGGGAGTCAACTCTTTGAGTGTGAGAAGTGTGTCGCCCTCGCTTGCAGAGACGACTCTTTCTTTAAAAGCTTGATGTGCGCTAGATTCAGGAGTCGCCACAAATCGACTACCAATCTGCACGCCGTCGGCTCCGAGAGCCATAGCGGCTACCATAGCGCGACCGGTTCCAATTCCTCCAGCCGCTATGACTGGGATTTGCACGGCTTCTTTTACCAAAGGAATCAAGCATAATGTAGTAGTTTCCTCACGACCATTGTGCCCGCCTGCTTCAAAGCCTTCTGCCACAACGGCGTCCACTCCTGCATCCTGAGACTTTAGGGCAAACTTTGCGCTGGATACCACGTGGATTACTTTGATGCCCTCATTTTTTAATATAGAAGTCCATGTTTTGGGATTGCCAGCGGACGTAATAACCACAGGAACTTTATGTCTGATGATAGTTTCAATGTGCTTGTCAACGTCAGGATAGAGTAATGGAAGATTCACTCCGAAAGGCTTATCAGTCGCAGCTTTGCACTTGGTCAGTTGTTCATCCAAAATATGCGGATACATAGATCCGGCTCCTAAAATCCCCAATCCTCCCGCATTGCTAACGGCACTTGCCAACTCCCATCCGCTGCACCAAATCATACCTGCTTGGATAATGGGATATTTTATTCCAAAAAGTGTGTTTGCTCTATTCATCTTTTTTTAACTCAATTGTGCTGCAAAGAACATAAAACCTGTTTTGCTTTGCTCCGTAAAAATAAGATTTGGTAGAATAAATCGAAAAATCTATCTTAGCGGCTTGTTTATTAGGCCTTAATATACCGCAAACGGGATGAAGAAACTGCTAGTCATATTTGTTTTTCTGAGCACACTCAGCGCCAGTGCCCAATATGCCTGGGACTATGGTATAAAAATGGGTGCCGCAAACTACCTAGGTGATATCGGTGGTAAAGAACTCACCAGAAGAGATTTCATTTGGGATATGCACTTGCTTTCAACACGCTATTCAGGTGGTGCATATGGCCGTTATAAGTTTTCTAAGCGCCTAGCAGTTGCCGCTCATTTCGATTATTCGCGTATTACCGATACCGATCGTCTCACTACCAATCCCGCTCGCCGTGGACGTAACATGAATTTCCGAAATAACATTTTCGAACTCGGAGCAAGAGCAGAAGTGACCATCTGGTACGACAACGACGTCGGAAACAGAGGTTACTACAATCCTGATTTCAAAATGTATCTCTTCGGAGGTGTCTCTGGGTACTACCACAATCCTCAGGGTCAAATATTCACCAATGGCGAACTTCAATATGGAGGCCAGTGGTTTGACTTGAGACCTTGGAGAACAGAAGGACAAGAAAATGAGTACTCAGCTCTTGGCCTCGCTATCCCCGCAGGTTTCGGAATGTATTTCACGTTCAATAAAGAATGGAGAGTGGGAATGGAATTCTCATGGAGAACGACCTTCACAGATTACTTAGACGATATCTCTACGGTTTTCAATCTTCCTAATTCTGATGACCCGCTCGCAAGAGAATTCTACAGCCAGACCTATCAAGCCCTGATTACCGAAATCAATTCTACCAACGACCCAGATGATCCGGACATCAGCGTAAATGACTTTAGATATTACGATGAAGATCAAAGATCAAAGAGAGGAGATCCCACTAACAATGATAGCTTCCTTACTGCTCAAATAACAGTGGGTAAAGTGATTCGTGGAAGAAGTAATTTCTACAAATCAAAATATAGCTACCTCAAAAATAGAGCTGGAGTTCGTAGATCAAAAGCGAAGTTCTAATTCAACCAAAAAATATTCAAAGCCTTTTCAGAAAGCGACGCCGACTGAAAAGGCTTTTTTTATGAATAATAATTACAATTGAAAAAACTGAGGAATCTTGCGAATTGGCTTGAGTGCAATAGTGAAAAAATAAGGCTTCAACCCATTTAACTCCCAAGCTTGCTTGTCCTCGAGATTGGCTCTTCTTCTGTTCTCTAATGTAACATTGCTTTGCCCTCCAACGCGCATCTTTGTGATGACACGCGGCAGATAAGCCAACTTAATCTTCTCCTTATGAATCACACGCAACATAAATTCATAATCAGCTGAGGAACGCAAAGTCGTGTTATACAATCCAAAATCATCATAGACTTTTTTCCTTACAAATAGAGTAGGGTGGGGAGGCATCCAACCAAATAAGAACTTTCCATCTTCGTACTGTCCCGATTTCCACGTCCGACGCACTTTGGAGGTGTTTGCTCGATCAACATAAATCAAATCGGCGTAAACAGCATGGGAGGCGCTGACTTCAAATGTTTTGACAATATCTGATATCACATTTGCATCCGCATAAAAGTCGTCCGAATTGAGAATAGCAATAATATCTCCTGAAGCTGCCATGACGCCTTTATTCATGGCATCATAAATTCCGTTATCAGGTTCAGAAATTAATTTTGAAATATTGTTTTCATAAGGGCGAATGATGTCGAGTGTGCCATCATTGCTGGCGCCATCTACAATTATATATTCAACATTTTTATACGTTTGAGAAATAACAGATTCTATTGTTTCTCGGATAGTACTAGCGCTGTTATAACATATAGTGATGACACTTACTTTCATTCTTTCATCCTCCTCTCACGAATTTTCACAGCGGGATTTCCTGAATAAATAAAATAAGGTTCCAAGCTGCTCGCTGCTACTGAACCTACAGTGAGAATGCTATGCGAATGCAGGGTGACGCCCGGACACACGACAGATTGTGCACCCACCCAAGATCCCTCTTCGAGGATAATAGATTTGACGATTAAATCAAAACTTGATTTTTTATAATTGTGATTGCCGCAGAGCAACATCGCTCCTTGGGAAACGCAAGAATGATCTCCTATTTTGACTTCGGCGAGATTATCTATCCACACGGCCTCTCCAATCCAGACGTGATTTCCAATTTCTAAAAACCAAGGATACTTGATACGAACGCGGGGTTTAATGACCACCGATTGGCCCACCTTGGCGCCGAAAAGTCTAAGCAAAACGACTTTGATAAAACTAATTGGGAAACCCGTTTCAAAAAAGATACTAGAAGTAATATACCACAATGCTCTTTTCCAACCAGCCCCTGGCTTGTACCAATCATTATTGAATGTGTCGAGACGCGTTCGCAAAGCAGTTAAAATCTATGGTTCACCGCAAAGAAAACCAATAATCTGCTTCATTTGCCGCACAACACTTTATTCTTTTTTGTTCATTGCATTATGAATGATATTACCACCATGAAAATTTCTATTCGTATTTCCTTCGCAGCGTGCGCTCTAATGCTTGTTGCATTCCCTTCTTCCGCGCAACAAAAAGTTTTACATCAATTTAAAAATATGAATATGCGTAGCATCGGCCCTGCTGTTACGAGTGGCCGAGTTACGGCTATTGATGCCATTGATGCGCCTGGCGGATATATGCTCGCTGGAACGGCAAGCGGCGGGCTGTGGAAAAGCGAAAATGAAGGAATCACATGGCTTCCAATTTTTGATGAACAAGAAGTGCTCGGTATTGGATCGGTGAAAATTGCTCCTTCAAACAGCGATGTGATTTGGGTAGGAACAGGGGAGGGCAATCCTCGCAACTCGCAGACGAACGGCAAAGGGATCTACCGCAGCGGTGACGCCGGAAAAACGTGGGAACTGAAAGGATTAGAAAACACAAAAACCATTCATCGCCTCTGTGTGCATCATCAAAATGCTGATGTAGTATTCGCAGGAGCAGTAGGCAGCGCTTGGGGACCAAATCCTGATAGAGGAGTATTCAAGACAACCGATGGCGGAACGACTTGGAATAAAATCTTATTCATCAATGATAGCGTAGGTTGCGCTGACTTAGTGATGGATCCCAACAATCCAGACAAGTTGTTTGCTTCGATGTGGCAATATGGTAGAGAGCCTTGGTTCTTCAATAGCGGCGGCACTCACAGCGGTTTGTATATGACCATCGATGGCGGAAAGAAATGGAAGAAGTTGGGCGAAAAAGAAGGCTTACCAAGTGGTAAAATCGGACGCATCGGACTCGCTATCGCTCCGAGTAATTCAAGAGTGGTGTATGCGATGATTGAATCTGAAACCACTGCTCTATATCGCTCTGATGATGGTGGCGCCAATTGGAGATTGGTGAATAAAGAAGACGTGGACGATCGTCCATTTTACTATCATGAATTTTATGTAGATCCAAAGAATGAAAACCATCTCATCTATTTACATAGCACCGTTACAGAAAGCATCGATGGAGGAAAGACGTGGCAAACGATGTTGCCTTATTGGGGAGTGCATCCAGATCACCACGCATTTTGGTGGAGCAAATCGAATCCACTTTTTATGATTGAAGGAAATGACGGCGGACTCAATACTTCACGAGATGGAGGAAAGAATTGGCACTTCGCGGGCAACTTACCATTGGGTCAGTTTTATCACATCAATTTTGATTTAGAAACTCCCTACAATGTCTATGGTGGAATGCAGGATAATGGTAGTTGGAAAGGCCCTGCGTATGTATGGCAGGAAGGAGGCATCATCGATGCAGACTGGCGCGAGATGTTGTTTGGCGACGGTTTTGATGTGGTACCAGTGCCCAACAATTCCAGATATTTATTCGCGCAATACCAAGGGGGTGAAGTGAATCGCGTGGATTCATATACGGGAGAGTCAGAATTTTGCAAACCACTTTCTCCTGACACTACAAAGCTTCGCTTTAATTGGAATGCGGGCATCAATGCGAATAGTAGAGGCCTTTACTTCGGTTCGCAATTCGTTCACTTCTCAACAGATTTAGGAAAATCGTGGAGCATTATTTCTCCCGATCTTACTACGAACAATAAAGAAAAACAGAAAGCCTATATGAGTGGTGGCCTCACGATTGACGCCACCAGCGCGGAAAACTATTGCACCATTCTCTGCATTACACCTTCAGAAAAAAATAGCGATGTGATTTGGGTGGGCACCGATGATGGTCAAGTACAACTCACGAAAGACCATGGTAAATCATGGACAAACGTGACAGCATTGATCAAAGGGATGCCCAAAGAGGCGTGGGTGCCTGTGATCATCGCGGGCAATGCGAATGAAGGTGAAGCGTTCGTGGTTGTAAATAATTATCGCAAAAATGATTGGAAACCTTATTTATTTCATACCAAAGATTTTGGAAAAACGTGGGTGTCGCTTGTGAATGAAAAGTCAGTGTCTGGTCATTGTTTGAGCATTGCACAAGACCCTATCGCACACAATTTATTATTCCTCGGCACGGAACACGGATTGTTTGTGAGTTTTGATTACGGAAAGAATTGGGAAAAATGGAAAGAAGATTATCCATCCGTGGCAACGCAAGATTTGAAAATACATCCTATCGAACATGATCTCGTGATCGGAACGTTTGGAAGAGCGGCCTATGTATTGGATGATATCAGACCACTGAGAGCTTATGCGCAATCGGCTGATGCATTTAAAAATAAAATAAAAGCCTTGCCGAATCCGGTGGCACTTCAAGTGGAAACACAGCGACCACGAGGACAGAGATTCGGTGCGGATAGTTACTATCAAGGTGACAATCGCACTACCGCTGCACGTCTCAACGTATTTATAAATCTTCCAGAAAAGAAGGAAGGCGCAGCAGATAGAAAAGAAGAGAAACCAAAAGTGGACAATGATGGAAAAGTGAAAGTGGTGATACTTGATGCAAAGCGCGATACCATTCGCTATTTCAATCACAAACCCGATAGCGCATTCAATATTATTTATTGGGGAATGGAGCCCAACGGTTTTGACTGGCCGCGCAGAAAAGAGCGTGAAGACAAAGAGAAGCCAGGCGGCATGGTATCAGTGTCCCCCGGAAAGTACACTGTTATTTTTGAATATGATAAAGTGAAAGATTCGTCGGAGGTAGAAATACGTTTCGATCCGCGACTTACATTCAATACGAATGCTTACAACAAAGCAAAAAGGGAAGAGGCGCAGTTGAAAGTCTCGGTAGAGCGCGCAGCTAAGGTGATGGATGGAATACGCGAGTGTCGCAAGATTATGGAGGTGTATAAGAGTTCGTGGACATTTGTAGAAGATTCTTTAAAGAAAACCATTCTCGCCGAAGCCGATTCGGTGACCAAGAGATTGAATGACATTGAGCAAATGTTATTTTCTCCAGAAAACCAAAAAGGAATACGTGACGATTCGAAGTATATCATTTCTGATTTGTACAATGCCTCTGGCTACGTGTCACAAGGCTCGGTAGAGTCAGGATCAAACGCCCAGCGCGCATTCGAAATCGCCGATCAGCGCACCAAAGAATTGTCGAAAGCCTTCAACGATTTCCTCGAAAAATCCTGGACTCCCTGGCGCACCAACGCCGACAAAATCGAAATCAAAAAAGGAAAAACGATAGAGCCGGTGAAATAGGGACAGAGTTACGTAGGTACGGAGTTACGTAGTTACGGAGTTACGTAGTTACCTAGGTACTAATTCGCAATAGCCAATTCTGAATTCTGAATTCGAAATTCCAAATTCCAGATTCCCATGTTCCCCACCTGCCCATGAATGGGCAGGCTATTAATGTTTATCTTTTCCCCCTATTCCTATTCCCTAT
>CAYRZQ010000072.1:0-12878 GCA_964428835.1 uncultured Comamonadaceae bacterium
ATGCTTACAAAGCAAAAAGTAACGTTTAAAAAAGTTTACCGGACACTAGTGATTCTGAATTCTGAATTCTGAATCCCTCGTTCTCGTTCTCAAGTCCCCCCTCGCCCCTCTCATTCGCCTCTCACTCCTAATTCACATTCGCTCGAATTTTCATTCTTCTCGGCGCGAGACCTTTTGGATATAGGGTGAGTTCTTTTTCCTGTGGGCCGCGGGCACCGAAGGGATTGAAACCTACATCAATTGTAGCGCGATCCCCAGGATTTAATATCATTTGAGATAGCACAGGTTCTGTGCAGCCACAAGCGGCTATCACACTGTCCATCACCAATATGGTATTTCCTTTATTCTCAATAATAAACTGAGTATTCACCACATCGTATTTGCCGATGCGACCAAAATCATGTTCGGTGCGCTCAATATATAGACTATCAAAGGGTACAATCGTTGGGACTTCCACGACCGCTTGCACTTCAATCTTACGCTCCACACGGGCACTCCGGCTGAAGATGCTTTCCTTTATATTCAGCAAATCATCACTGACTGCTTTATCACTTTGTTCTTCACCGAATGGCAAGGCTTCAAAATAAAGGCGCGCTCCATTGACAGCGGTACCATCAATATACTTTTTTAAAGCCGCATTATCCCGTTGCTCCAATTCGTTAACCAATGATTGAATTCGTCGTTGAGTGAGTTTTCTATTGTAATCACTTTTTGCCCGTGGACTCGCAAAACCGCGAATACTCAGTCGAATGCTCCGACCAGCTTCCAATTCCTTCAACATTAAACCAGAGAACAATTCTAAATCCTGCCAGCCTTTTTTTACTTTTAAATCAAAAAAGTCATTCACTTCATATTGCGCATCTTCAGCTCGTTCGCCCGAAAGTCCTTTCATATTTTCCTGCTCATATTCCTTTAGCATGCTGACGTAGGCGTCATACGTTTCTCCATAAGTGCGAGAGGTTGTGGTATCGACCGAACGAGGATTCGGTTCATCGTTGTGAAAATATAAAGTCACAGGTAGAACTTTATTTAATTCTTCGAAAGAAATTATTCCAGAGCTCGCTATTACGTTGCCAGTGCTATCCTTCGCCACCACTACCTTATTCTTTTTTATTCTAAAAATATCATTGCAGCATGTGCTCACCTTCCCTTCTACCTTTCTATTGGAAGAAAAATATGCCACACTATCGCTCTCAATACGGTACAGCAAATCATTCAAACTGCTATTGACAGGTAAGCCTAAATTCTCTGGAATGCCCCAGCTCGCCGGATTTCCTTTTGAAAAGAAAATATCCTGTCCGCCAAAACCAGCATGCAATTCGCTGCTGAAATACAATCGGTCTTTGTAGTAATGGGGCGACAATTCGTCTTCAGAAGTATTGATAATGTCACCTGCATTCTCTGGATTAATGAATGTACCATTTGATTTTTTGGCATACCAAATATCCATTTTACCCTTTCCCAACGGACGATTACTGGCGAAGAATAAATATTCGTTTCCTTCAATCTCGGCAATCCACGGCATTGTTGAGTTGGCTCCTGGAGCATTGATCGTCCACAATGGTGATGCTTTTGAAAAATCTAAACCAGGACTATCCGTGCGCCATATTCCACAACCTTCATTACCACAGCGCGTGAAGTATGCATATCCTTCTTTGTCAAAACAAACATTCGCAATTGACACACTATCCACCGCGATTGATGAGGCCTGACTTATTGTAGAATCTACAAAAAGTCCACTCCAGATTTCCCATTTGGCTTTATCATTTTTATAAAAAGAAAAGATCACGCTATCACTTTTGCTCCAAGCATAATTTTCGCTTTGTTTCTCACCGCCCTGTAACGTGTAATGAGTCAGGCTATCACGAAAAGGTCTTTTTTTATAATTTAAAGCCCACACGCAACTTTCCGTTTCTTTGAGAGCGCGTTGGTATAATTGAGATTTTTTATCCTTATTAATCTTCTTGGTATATTTTCTAAAGTCTCGTTGCGCAGATTCATAATCTCCTTGCATTTTTTCGAGCATGGCAATCCAAAACAAGCCTTCAGGAAACAGCTTACCTTCATCCTTATCATAAGCCTCACGATACATTCGCAAGGACTCTTCATATTCTTTAAGCATTCGAGAAGCAGTAGCCATTCTGGTGAGGTGATCAAATTCGGCGCTATCGCGTTGATAAGCCTCATAGTAGAAGGCATAAGCTTCTTCCCATTGTCCAACTTCAGCGGCCAAATCCCCGCGTTCGATGAATGCAGAAGGACGTTGTGCCGCTGCAGATAAAGGCAGCATCATGCCCAAAGCAAAAATTATTTTATAAAAAGATGACCTCATCGCGGTATAAAGAAACTAAAACTTAGCGCTTCATGCTAACTTCGTCGCCAAAATCAAATATACGACACATGAAAGTGGGAGTAGTAGGCGCCGGTGCTATGGGAAGCGGAATAGCTCAAGTAGCAGCTCAAGCGGGCGAAATTGTGATATTGTATGACGCCCAAAAAGCGGCGCTAGATAAGGCTTCGATAAGTCTCAAGGCCACCTTCGATAAAATGGTCGAAAAAGGCAAGATGAGTGCTGAACAAGCAGTCGAAGTTCGCAATCGCATCCAAATCGCTGAGGAGTTGGAAGCTCTAAAAACCTGCGATTTGATCATTGAGGCCATCATTGAGAACCCTGAGATAAAAAGAAAGCTCTTTCAAGGCCTGGATGAAATGGTGGATGCTAATACTGTCCTTGCCTCTAATACCTCTAGCCTTTCTATCACTGCCATAGCTGGAGGGTGCAAGAGACCAGAGAGAGTGATTGGATTGCACTTCTTCAATCCCGCCCCTTTGATGCCGCTAGTTGAAATTATCCCCGCACTTCAAACACATCAAGCCATCACTGAGTCTTGTAAAGAATGGATGGAGCGTTGGGGTAAAGTTCCGGTGATTGCCAAGGATACGCCGGGATTTATTGTGAATCGAGTAGCGCGCCCATTTTACGGGGAAGCATTGCGCATATATGAAGAAGGAATTGCCGATATGGCCACCATCGACGAAGCCATGCGCGAAGGAGGATTCCGAATGGGACCATTTGAATTGATGGACTTAATTGGAAATGACGTCAACTATGCAGTAACGGAATCAGTTTTTAGCGCCTTTTATTACGACCCACGCTACAAGCCATCTTTAACCCAAAAGAAAATGGTAGAAGCCGGATGGCTCGGCCGCAAAACTGGAAGAGGATATTACAGTTATGCTGAAGGGGCTGAAAAGACCCAGCCATCGAGCGACACCAATCTGAAACAAACGATTTTTCAGAGAATATTAGTAATGCTGATAAACGAAGCATTTGAGGCCCTCCACCTTAAGATAGCCAGTGCCGAGGACTTGGACCTGGCAATGACCAAAGGGGTGAATTATCCCAAAGGCCTGATTGCATGGGCAGAACAGTTGGGAACGGATCGTTGCGAGCAACTACTGGACAACCTTTATGACTACTACCATGAGGATAGATACAGGTGTAGTCCGGGGCTTCGAACTACATAAAAAATTGTTCATATTATTTTGTATTTTAACAGAAGTATTTATATTTGACATACTACAACCTTAAAAAACCAAAATAGATCTGTCTATGAGTGAAGGAAATTTCTACAGGGACGACGTATTTTCGACCTCGGTGAGAGCGGGCAAGCGTACCTATTTCTTTGATGTGAAAGCCACCCGCGGCAATGACCTCTTTATGACCATTACTGAAAGTAAGCGCTCTGGTGTGGACAACAATGGTAACTTCAGTTTTGAAAAACACAAAATTTTCCTCTATAAGGAAGACTTTGAGAAGTTTATGGCGGGATTGCAAGAGTCTTTTGACCACATCAAGCAATTGCAAGAAAGCGGTAATTATCGTGCACCTGAGGAACGCAGAAGTTATGAGCGCGAAGAGCATACTGAAGCCAACTCATCGAGTGGCGATGTGAGTTTTGACGATTTATAATAATTAAATATCAACGAAAGAGAGGCTTTCCGCGGAAAGCCTTTTTTCATTTATAGCATGAAGAAAGGAACTTTATATCTTATTCCCAATACCCTTGGTGGACCAGCTGGTGATGTAACTACCAGTGTTACCAAGACTGTGGTTCAAACAATTAAAACATTTATAGTAGAAGAATTGCGCAGCGCTCGACGCCTCTTGCGCGCCATTGGATATACCGAAGATTTTGAAAATGTGAACTTCATCTTATTGAACGAACATACCAAGACCGACAATGAATTTGGAATGGTAGAAGCACTGATTCGCGGTGAAAACATGGGCGTGATAAGCGAAGCTGGTGTGCCTTGCGTTGCGGATCCTGGGAACGTGGCCGTTATGAAAGCACATCAAATAGGAGCGCCAGTAGTTCCTTTGGTCGGTGCCAGCAGTATTTTACTGACATTAATGGCCAGCGGATTGAACGGACAAAATTTCGCATTCAATGGCTATTTACCGCGCGAGCGCTCGGAGCGCATTAAAAAGTTGCAGCAATTGGAACAGCTGGTAGTGAGAAATAATCAGACACAATTGATGATGGATGCACCCTATCGAAATGAAGCACTCTTTGAAGATATCGTAAACCATCTCTCCCCTCGCCTGCTGCTTTGCATCGCAGCCGACCTCACGATGGACAGTGAACAAATTGGCACAAAATCACTCGAGGAATGGATGGCGAAACCGCCAAAACTCCACAAGCGCCCGGTGATGTTTGCGATTGGAAGAGGATAGGACGGGAATGAGAATGAGAATGAGAATGAGAATGAGAATGAGAACAGGTCAGAATTCAGAATTCAGAATTGCGAATGCAGAATTAATCCTTTAGAATATGCATAGAATAACAACCACAATATTAATTGGCTTGCTCATGAGCATAGCGGGGGGAGCGCAAATTGGCGTTAGCTTAGATAGCGTCTATCATGTTATTAAACTAAGCAGCGTACATTCTAAGGGAGTGAATTGGAAAGAAGTTGATGAAGGTTTTGCTTCGAGGCTAAAGAAAGCTACAAATGCGGACGATAGCCTAAAATCATTTGTTTATGTCTTCGAGCAGCTGAACGATAATCATAGCGGTATATTCTGCAATGGAAACTATTATAGCAATTTCCCAACATTTGAAGATTCTGCACTTACCTATATCCGGCCATTGCTTGATTTAATGGGACAAAACACAGGAAAGTTTAAGGCTAAAATTTTAGAAAATCATTTTCTCTATCTTCAAGTTCCAAGTGTACAGGCGATGGGAGATGATGTGTCTATTTATGCGCAAATGCTTTCGGACACGGTATCAAAATATTTAACTACAGACATTAAAGGAATTGTTTTGGATCTTAGACTTAATGGCGGTGGACAGTATAGTTCCATGGCCGCGGGTTTAGCAAAATTACTTGGCGACACCTATCTTGGCGGCGGTGTCAACGCAGATGGAGATCAAATAATGACGTTCAAAACAGAAGGCGGAAACATTCTACTCAACAACTATCCTAGAACCACGATCACACATCGATTAGAAGGTAGCTTTGATACACTTCCTGTTGCTTTGATTATTGGACCGCTTACAGCAAGTTCCGGAAGTATATTGGCAGTATCCTTCAAAGGTAGACCTAGAACTATATTTATAGGAGAAAATAGCGCTGCTGGTTATAGCACAAGCAATGATTACTTTCCTTTCGGAAACTCACTCTTTTTAAATCTCTCTACCACCAACACAATAGATCGAAATAATATCGTTTACAAAGACGTAGTTAGGCCTGATCTTATCATCACAGGTCCCGACAACTTCAACTCAATAGAAGAAGATAAAAAAGTTCAACTAGCCTTGGAATGGCTGAAAAGATGACTGGAATGAGAATGAGAATGAGAATGAGAATGAGAGATTCTGAATTCAGAATTCGGAATTTGGAATTCGGAATCGTGACTTATGAATTAAATTACTCAAATTAAACGAATATTAATTTAAAACACTCATTTCTATTTTCCTATCAAAAGGCCTATTTTCACAAATAACTCCGTAAAAGCTAAAATTTGTCAAAGTAATAATTTGACTTAATTAAATTATATTTTTGTCTAGACTTAATTCAAGATAGGTTTTATGTCCTGATTTTTTTTAACTAAAAACTCTTTTCCAATGAGGATGGTGATTCTATTTCTAATCTCTTCATTTATACATGTATCCACTATTGCACAAAATCTAAAAGATACTATTGAAGTGCGCAATGAAGGAACGACTGTTTATCGACAGCATCGAGTTCGAATGAACGCCCGTGATCTATTGCGTATCACAAAACCGAACAAAGAAGCGCAACAAGAAATGAAGTTAGCAAAAATAAACAAGGACATAAGTAGCATACTCGCATTTGGTGGTGCAATGCTTACGTCATACTCTATTGTTTCGCTTATCAGCACCAGATATATTAATTGGGGGATTACAGGTCCGGGAATCGGTTTACTTTTCCTCGCGATGCCCTTTGATATCGCTTACAACAAACGTGCGACCAATGCGGTCAGGATATACAATGATGGCCTAAGAAACTCAAGTCCTAATAAAGTCTATTTCAACCTCGGAATTACTCCAGCCGGAATGGGCGTTTGTATGACGTTCTGATCAGAATTTGGAATCCCGATAGCCAGCGGGAATTAACTAGAATAATGAACTATTTATCTTATCATTTATGAAAAAATTGATTTTAATATGCCTATTTCTAATTGCAACTCTCTATTCTTTCGCTCAAAATCAAAGAGATACAATTGAGGTTGTGAAACGCTTCGGAACCACCTACGTATATAAGGAGAAACTCATGTCTCCACGTGACTTACTCGATCTCACACAAAACAACACTGCCGTTCATAAGGAGTTGAAAACTGCCAAAACGAATAAAGACATTGCCAATGTACTGAGTTTTGCAGGTGGCTTTTTGATTGGTTTACCACTTGGGTCAGCGATTGTTGGCGGAGAACCGAATTGGGCATTAGCAGGTATTGGCGCAGGCCTCATTGTTGTTTCCATACCTTTCGATGTCGCCTTCAATAGACGCGCTACCAAAGCTGTGAGGAAATATAATTCAGAAATTGTAGATTAAGTAATTCGGAATTCTTAATTCAGAATTCGGAATCGATTACAGAATAAACGATGAATGATGACATTAAAAAAGGGAAACTAGTACTAATAGATGAGGAAAAAACAAATCTATTATCCTACATCCTTATTGCATCCTTCACGCTGCTGAGCATTCTAATAACAACAATTTTCAAGCGTGGCCTCGACTTGACTACCGTTTCATTATTCTCAATCGTAACTGTAATCATAGGCCGCCTTTTTCTATATTTAAAAAACTTCAAAAAGGAAATAATACTAAGCAGTGATAAAATTTGTTGCTGGCAAAGAGGCGTTTATAAATCAAAAACCCTTTTGAAATGGAGTTTCAGTTTGAACGATTATGATTTAATAATAATAAGTGCAGAGAAAACTTCTGGAAGTCCAAACACGAGAGCTGAGATGCTTAATATTATTTTTATTTCTGGACGAAAGGAAGTTAGAAAAAGTATTTATATTACCATTAATAACTCTCTAAGAAAAAGGCTCAGCTTATATGCTTCGGAAATAGAATACAAACATCTGAGACTGATTGGTATTTGAAAAAGTACTCTTTACCAATTGGCGTCTGTAGTTTAACTCAATTATCTAAATTCCAATATCCAAATTCCTCCCGATAGCTATCGGGACTCCAAATTCCAAATTCCAGATTCCCCCCGATAACTATCTCCCCCCTACTATCTCCTCAACGCTTCAAAAAGTTTTTGTCTGAAGACTTCTGGTTGATCGATCCAAATGTTGTGACCTGCCTTCTCGAATAACTCTAACCGAATATTGGGATAGGATTCAATATGAGACTTGTGGTAATCTGCGTTGAAATCAATAAAATCATGATCCCCAAATAGTATTGTTGTTTTCGCTTTATCATTTAAAAGACTTCTGTAATCATACTTCCAATTCACTGTTTCAAACATTGCACTCGCTTCTTCCTTAAAATAATGGAATCCTCCACGCATCAATCTGTAGCGACTGATGTCGTAAATGTTTGAAGATGCAAAAAATAGTCGATTGCAATCAGTGCGGTCCTTATTACTGCTAAAATTTCCGTTAACTTCAACATACTTCTTATAGATAGGTTGTTCTGTTATTTCCTTTCTAGAACTAAGAAACATTATCTGATCATCCATTCTTTTGGAAAACACATATTCCATACTATCTGATTTAGTATAAATAGCTCCTATCAGAACTATATTATTCACTCTTTCAGGATTGAGTTTCAAATATTCCATCGCTACGATAGTACCCATGGAATGCGCCATAATCTTCACTTTTTTCAAGCCCAATTGTTCTACAAGAAGTTCAAGATCGTGGACGTTCTTTTCAAAAGTCAGATCCTCTTTTCTAGCTGGAGAAAGTAATGAGCCGCGCTGATCATATAAAACAAAGTGAAAATCATCTTCTAATCCCGCAATAGCATCCAGCATATAATCATGGTTTGCTCCAAAGCCTCCATGAATAACTATTACGGTGTCCTTGCCTTTTCCTAGTTCTTTAACATAAATATCCTGATCGTAGGGATCAAGGCTATCAGGACTGCTTAAATACCACTCTGTGTATTCATGGCTTTGGGCGATGGTTGTAAAATAATTAAACAGACAAAATCCCAATAATAAAAAGTGCCTTCTCATCATGTGTTCATTTTTTTTGGAGCTATGAATATCAATGCTCGCTATGCTACACAACATGATGAGGAAACATCAAAAACGCTGCATGAAAAACTATTTTTTTTCAAGAAAAACCCTCACGGATGCACCTCCCCAATTCCATATTTCAAGGATAAAAACTGCGCGATGACCATGTTATCATTGGTAAAATAATGACCATTTGAAACACTGAATCTCGAGAGTAATGATAAAGGGATTAAAGAATAATCCACCACCAGAGAAGGTGACAATTGATACTCTGTGCCCAATATTTCCACAATTTGATAACGTGGCCTTTCAAAATCGACATAAACTATTTCCAGCTGTTCACGCAATGAGGGATAATACGACAATACACCCTCAATAAAGGCTCCGTAAGGACAGAAATATTCCGCTGTATCCGATAGATTGAGATCTATGAAGTTCGGTCTTAACAGAAACAATTTCGGTTTACTTTCCATGTCTTGTAATTCATTTAATACATCTAAAAATCACTCGCTGCTATTGCATTGAATATATTCCACCAATCAGCATTTCCGTGCTTCTTACCAAGCCTGACAATTATCATTTCTTTATTTGGATCAACGTAAACAAACTGACCTAATATACCTTCAGCCATAAAAGCCCCGTTGCGATTTGGTATCCACCATTGATACTGATAGAACCATACGCTACCCTCTTGTTCATCCACTTTTGTTGAAGCTTCTACCCATGACTTAGACACCAATTGCTGCCCCTGCCACTCCCCTTTCTTCAAATAAAGTCTTCCCAACTTAGCAAAGTCACGAGCTCTAGCATTGATACAACAAAATGTCTTCTCCACTCCACCCTTCTTATCTGTACTCCAACTTGCATCGTACTCCATGCCCAACTTATTCCATATCCTTTCATTCAAATACTCTGAAATGCTCTTTTCCCCCAATACTTGTTGCAATATCATCCCTAGTAACTGAGTGTCGCCGCTCACATAATTAAACCTTGTCCCAGGTTCTTCCTTGCACTTTAATCTTTCACAGTACTTTTCCAGTTGTCTCCCATAATAGAACTTTGCTGCGTGTCCGAATGGATTGATATAACTCTCATTGAAATCAATGCCGCTTGTCATCTGTAATAAGTGTTTCACTTTTACTTTTGACATTTTCGGATCTTTCATTCTGGGAAGGTACTTGGTAATGGGATCGTCAACTGAACCGATCAATCCATCCTGAATTGCGCAACCGATGAGCATAGAAGTCACAGATTTTGCCATTGAAAAGGATGCCACAACATCACTCTGCTCATAGCCATTAAAATACTTCTCATACAAAATCGTGTCGCGTCGGATAATCATAAAAGCTACAGTGCCTTGCGCGTCCAAGTAATCTTCAAAAGAAACTGACTTTCCTTTATACTCAATTTGTTTTGGACCTTTGGAAACCGCAGCTTCATAAAAACGAAAGGGCGCTTCACTTGCAGCGAGCGCCCTTTTAGGAAACTTCTTATGATCGGAGATATTTGCGAAATTGTAGATAAAAAATCTTCCTACATGGCATCCGCTGAACACTACAGTCAGCATCGACAAAACGCTTAATAACCTCCAACTCTTAAAACTCATATTCTTTTTATTTATCGCAATATAAAGACATCTACTCCTATCGATGCTCCGTATACGCCTTTTTCATCGTTATAAATTCGGATTTTATTGCAGGCTCTGCCAAGATCAATTTTATCCCATGTCTTACCTCCATCCTTGGTCTCGTAGCCGCTATTCATTGTACCTACGTATCCATGATTATCATCAATAAATCCAACACCAAATTCCCTGGCAGTTGCATCTTCACATAGATTGATCTCTTTCCAAGTTTCTCCACCATCCTCTGTTTTCGCTACTCTCTGTTGCTTTACGTTGGGGTCAGGATTGTAACTCTGTATGGTTACATATCCTATTTTCGAACTGGGGAAAGAAGACTTCCATGTGGTTTCCATTGGTCGATTGCTTTGGTAAACCTTCTTCCAAGTCTTTCCACCGTCGCTTGTCTTTAAAATAAGTGCATTACTTTGTTGCAAATCACCACTGCTCGCGCTGCACGCTATTCCATTTTTAGTATCAAACATGTCGATGTCAAACAACATCGCCCCATACGACTCCATGCTCCAAGACTCGAATGTCTTTCCTCCATCATGTGACACCATCATATTCGCAGGTGTTCCCACGCGCCCCACGGCATAGATGTGATACTTATAATCGGTGACTCCATGATTAATAAAAGGTTCTTTCACAATATCAATAGCGCAGAGTCCTTTCACATAAGGACCTTTGTAATCTACAGGACTCCATGTAACACCTCCGTCTGTGGTGCGGTATAGCGGTATGGTATCGGTGACATTCGGAAAATAATCGGTTCCTACTGTTCCCGCAAAGCCTGTCTTTTCATCAATAAATGCAATGCATCGGAAGAAAGTTCCTTGTTTTTCTAATTGCTTCTCCCAAGTCTTTCCTCCATCTTTGGTGTGATAGATTCTACCATAACCGTTGACATACCAACCTTCATTGCGATTAATAAAACAAATGTCATCTTGTTTACCACCGTATACTTCTGTGCTTGCTTTCTTCCATTGTAAAGCAGGTTCCACTGCTGCTTTTCCAGATAAGCTTTGTGCCCATTCAATAGATTTCTTGGTCACATCGAAATTGAATGAATCAAATATTTTCTGATAGTCACCACTTGAGAATACATCAAAGGCCGTTTGCATGTTTCCAAGCTTTGCAAAATTGTGCTCTGTATCCTTAAAAGCATGGAACGAAGCGCGCCCTGGTTGGTAGTAATTTACAGTGTACGCGATTTGTTCGTGATCTTGTCTCGAGAAGGCCTGAAAGTCCGCATCACCATAGAGCACGAGCACGTCTGCCTTGATATTCTTCCATTTATCGATTAATTGCTGTTGATCTATTTGTCTCCAATAATCACCATTGCGACTATAGATTCCATTCTCACCGTCCCATTCCCAAGTAGTTTTTAATAGCTCTGCAAACTCAGCATTTGAAGCTATTTCTTTAAGAGATTTTTTTTCTACATAAAACTCATGAGCAATTGCCGTTTGCTGTTTGCAATACTCCTCCAACTCCACCGGATCAGGCTTAGAAAGTAAGGTCTGAAGGCGATTCATCTCGAGTTGATATTCAAACCATTGCTTAGCGGTAGTGCCATAAACAATCACACCTTGAACCTTGTGCTTGCTAGCCAAAACAGGCGCCACTACACCTCCCATGGAATGACCAAAAATGATGATTTGAGTTGTGTCAACATAAGGCAATGATTTTAATTTCAAAAGACCTTTTTCAAAACCCTCAATCTCACCATTGAGATCACATTCCTCACACGTCTGCGTACCATAACTATCGCCCAAACCAGGTTTTTCAATTCGAAGTGTCACATAACCTGCATCAACGAAGGCGTCAATAACTCTTTTGTAAGGATGTGAATCGTCCAGTCCTTCGATGCTGCTGCATGTATAACCCGGAACGAAAAGCATAGCAGGCATCTTGCCGGTTTTAAAAGGTTTGTTGATGACCGTCCGCAATTGTCCGTTTCGATAAGGCGTATAGTCGTAAATTACTTCTGCGTTATCATCCGTTTCCTTCGGTCTTCCTTTCGCTTTGCCTTTAAGGGCAACGCTCTTTCCTCCGCGATAAACGGTGGCCTTTAAATCTTGATCTTCATAAATGGATGCGAGTAATCCTCTCAAAACATTTATATCCGAAGTGATTTTATTGCCATTGAGCTCCGTCAGAATATCACCGGATTGCATTTTCAACTCTATCGAACTTCCACCCACCGTCTGAACGATTAGAAGTCCTTCGGGTTGTTTGTCCTTTGCTGGAGATGGTTGTAATTGGGCTCCCAACCAAGCTTTCCGCCCATTCTGCGCTACGGCGATTTGAAAAGAAAATAAAAGAAAAATAAAGAATACTATTTTTTTCATAAGTCAATGATTAACTCTTCAAAGCTATGTGAAGACTATGTAAACGGATTTAACCAAAACTGCGGAAAACAATTCTCAATTCGGAATTCGGAATTCGGAATTCAGAATTTAGAATTGAGAATGCAGAATTGCGAATTTTGTTGGAGCGGCGCCGAAGTGCTTTTTGAATGAA
>CAYRZQ010000073.1:0-11955 GCA_964428835.1 uncultured Comamonadaceae bacterium
CAAGCTCTGCTGAGATGAATTCAGGTGCGGCCTCGCGAATAGCATCGTACCAAACACTTCGCTCGCCGTGAATTTCTTCAGCGCCAAGATCGATTGGAAAATCGGTGAATCCTTGCAAAGATTTGATGCGACCGCCGATGTGATTGGAAGCCTCAAAAATTTCTACATCGATCCCATTTTGTTTGAGCAAATAAGCGGCATAAAGTCCGGCGGCTCCAGCACCTACAATGCCAACAGAACCTTTGAACTTTAATTCTTTAAATGGATTTTCTTTTTTACAAGCCAAAAGAAAATGAGGTAAGAAGTAAAGGCCTCCAGCTGTGATTACGGATTTTTTTAAAAACTCATTGCGATTCATTCGTCAATGTGGGGTTTAAGTTTTTCCATTTTTTCGCCGAAAGTCCATCCGATGGTTGATGCGCGAAGCTTTGCATCATTGGCTTTATCACCAGCGAAAAGTTCATCTACTGTTTGATGAAAAATCTCCACCCATTTTTGAAAGTGAATTTTACCAATTTGAAGGTGGGTGTGCTTGTCGAAAACGTTGGTGGTATATCCTGGTTTGTCGAGTAAAACAAATGCCCAGAATGCGACCATATGAGGTTTGTGCTTTTCAAAATCGAGGCCTTCGAAATGTGGCGCAAGCAAAGGTTCTTCGAATGCCTTATTATAAAAAGTATCTACAAGCAACGTTATATCCTCAATATTTTGAATGTCTAATTTCATTTATTCTTGACGCGATATGTCACTCCCATTTGTCCACCGGCATAGGGTTCTCTAAAGTTCCAATTGGCAATGCCGTTGAAGGTGAGAGCAATGTTTTCAGTCATAAAGATACCAAATTCAATTTGTAAGGGCACTCCAATTGTTACTGCTGTGAGGCGTCTTACTTGATCAGAGTCTTCCTCGTCGTCAGCAAATAAGCGCAAGTTGAGTCCCATACCACCCGTGGCAGATACATACCAGTTTTTTCCCCCATAACCTTCTCCCCACATCATACCTAATTCTATGAGTCTATTTTTTGGTGAAAAGACAGAGTCGTTTGCAGCTTCAATTAATTCTTGGGAATAAGCGAAACGGGCAGATGTGATGATAACGTCGCCCCGGAGCGAGGCTGTGACTCCTGCGGTCCAGCTGACATTGTCCATATTGGAAAGCCCTGCCGCCACGTTTACCCATTTCTTATCGGCCAATGGATTCGTGGTGTATTGCGCCACTGACGCGCAATAGGTTATTGTAAAAAGTACAAAAAGTATTTGCTTTCTCATTCGTTAGGGCGGTAAACATAGCAAATATAAACCAAAGGTTCAGAAGTGGGATTTTGGGAACAAGGAACAGGGGAACATGAGATTCCGAATTCTGAATTGCGAATTCTGAATTGCGAATTGCGAATTCCGAATTGCAAATTTCCCTGTGCGTGGTGTTGTTTTTATTCTATCTTTAGCGAAGTTCTATCTAACGAAGATGGAATTCAGTGATTTGTGAAGCCAATAACTAAAATCCATGCTTATGAATTCCATCAGTACTTTCAAGATTTTATTGTCACTTGTTGTCATTCTCTCAAGTTTGATTTTACGCGCCCAATCAGGTAGTGTAGACACCTCTTTTGGTGTAGACGGCAAAGTAGAAACAGGCTTTGGCCGAAGCGAAGTCTATGGCTACGCAACAGCTATTCAACCGGATGGAAAAATTGTTTGCGGTGGCTCCGCCTTCTCAGCGAACACTACGCGCGACTTTCAAAGAGATTCTTACAACTCAGTAGTTTATAGATACAATCCCGATGGAAGTCGCGACTTGTCATTTGGGGATAACGGAGCGGTGGTGAATAAAATTGAAGCTACGGGAAATGATAATACGATTAATTCAGGAGTTTACTTCATAAAGGTATTAGAAGATGGTAGAATATTAACTTACGGATACCGCGGCGTAGATGTTCAATGGGGAATACTCCTTCTAACGATGTATCATGCGAATGGCAGTATTGATAATAGCTTTGGTAACAATGGAATGGTAATCGGTGGTTTCTCCCCAAATTCAAATGGAAACCCATTAGTTATTCAAGGGGATGGTAAAATAGTAGTACTCGGGGGACTTTATCAATCAAGCACAAATGCCAATCAAAATTTCGCAACGTGGGCCATGGAGCGCTACAATGCTGACGGTAGCTTGGATACGTCTTATGGCACAAACGGTCAGGTATTAACCACATTTGGAACTCAGCTCAATTACCCGAGCAGTCTTGCCTTGCAAGAAGACGGAAAAGTGATCGCATCAGGAAGTTCTGGTAATGGTCGATTGCTTTTGGCTCGATATAGTACAACAGGTCAATTGGATCCAACATTTGATGGTGATGGAAAAGTAATTACCCAATTTGGGAATGCGAATAACAGCGTGTATGTACGGGTCTTGCCTAATGGAAAAATTCAGTCAGCTGGAACTGCATTCACATCAGCAGGGTCTTATTTCGCTGTAACTCAATACAACTCAAATGGAAGCCTAGATCTCACTTTCGATGGTGATGGAAGAACGCTTTCCCTTTTTGAAGCGGGTGATGAATCCTTGTTTATTAGCTCCGCCACTCCTCAGTTGGATAATAAATTTGTTGTCACTACGAATACATCCAACTCTAACGCTTTTGGTAATATACAGGCGTATGTAATCAGAAGATATAATGTAGACGGAACAGTGGATGTTACCTTCGGAACGAATGGTAAGACCAGTATAAGCCCTGTAGTCGGCTCCAATGTCGCGCGAAGGGCAATACTTCAAACAGACTCAAAAATAATATTAGTAGGAAATTCAATTGATGCCGAAACTTTTGAGGTTGATTTGAATTTGCTTCGATTTACAAGTGAAGGGATTTTGGATAGTAGTTTTGATGAAGACGGAATCGTAACTGAAAAGATAGAGTCAAGCAATGATAATGGACGATTAGTCTTGAAGCAAAATGATGGGAAGTTGATTTTGATTGGGAGTAAAAGAAACAATCCGCTAAATGTGGTCTGGTTGTCAGATATGGCTGTAGCTCGCTATAACGCAGACGGTACGCTCGATTCGTCATTTGGCATAGAAGGCAAAAATGAATTCGTTTTTGGCCAGCTCGCATATACTCCGAAAAAGGCAGCCATTCAGCCTGATGGGAAAATACTAATTTTAAATGAAGTCATAATCTATGGGGTTTCTAGTAGCCTAGAGATTATGCGTCTAACGGATAATGGATTTTTGGATTTGACTTTCGGTGTGGAGGGAAAGATCACTATTTCAACATCAACCTTTTCACAGACAATGGCTATAGAAGTGCTTGATGACGGTAGTTTTATTGTAATCAATTATGGCACCAATCCAAGTGTAAATACTGACAATCTTTATCTTACTATTCGCAAATTTCAAAGTAACGGCGAGCTAGATATCAGCTTCGGAAACAGTGGTATTACTTACTTTGAAGGGATTTTTGTCTCTTATCCAGACCCTGATGTTATCGTACAAGAGGATGGCAAAATTCTTATTGCCGCTACCCGTTTTAATCCCGAAACCTACTACACAGAATTTAGTATGTTTAGATTCAATCAAGATGGCAGTGTTGACACGGAATTTATTAATGATATACTTACTATTGATTTTACGACCGATTGGCATGCCGTGTTTCTTGAACCTGACGGAAAGATAATCACCGCAGGAAGATCGGTTGCTTTTAATGATTGGTTTTCTTTCTATCATTTTGTGACTGCTCGACTCAATACTGACGGCAGTCTGGATACGAGTTATGGCACAGAAGGTATCACCAGAACCCAATTTTTTGGTCCTTACGGATGGGATAATCGAACAATTTCGTCGGTGGTCCGCCAGACGGATGGAAAATTTCTTTTAGGATTAAATCGATTCGACCCGAGTGTTGCCTCCACGCCTTATGAACTATTCGATTTTGTTGTTTTTCGTTTTAATTCTGATGGAGCATATGATTCTAGTTTCGGCGAAAATGGACAACTCTCTTTATCCTTCAATAACAAGTACGATGAACTATTTTCCATGGTCTTGCAGGATGATCATAAAATAATTTTAGCGGGCACGACAGACAATGGCGTAACAAGAGATTTTGCTTTAACACGTCTGGAAAATTGTGTGAATGTGAGTTCTCAAGTTGATGCCACACTTTGTTCGGGAGAAACATATTCTATCGAAGATGAAGTTTTTTCTGAGTCAGGTATTTATCAAACTATTTTAACATCTGCCGCTGGCTGCGACAGTTTGGTAACACTACAACTAGTGGTGTTACCCGAGCTCGCTTCCTCTCAGAGTATCTCTTTATGCGCGGGTGAATCATTTACCATTAATGGAGAAACATATACCGAAGAGGGCATTTATGAAACCATATTTTCTGATATGAATGGATGTGATAGCCTTGTTACCACAACGCTTTTGATAGATGATTTACAGGCGCAAATCAGCAGCAGTGCAGAACAACTCTCTGCAATAAATTTTCCTCAAAACGCATCCTTTCAATGGCTAGATTGTAATGATAATTTCAGTCCAATAGCAGAGGAGATAGGGGAGCAGTTTATTCCAAATGTGAGTGGCAGTTATGCGGTTGAAGTTTCTAATGGACTGTGTTCTGAAACGAGTGCGTGTGAAACTGTTATAATTGCGAGCGTAAATCATGTATCTCGAAATGGAGAAGTTACTGCAGTTCTTTTTCCCAATCCGTTTGAAGGCGATGTGGTGTTAAGCTTGAGCGGATTTTCTTGGCCGAGCCATTACACCTTGTTCAATACAACTGGACAGGTAATTCGCACTGGAAGTGTAACCCAAGAAACCGTTCGTCTTTCGTTGAATGATTTGGTACCGGGCCTGTATAAAATGTGGATAGAAGATGAGCAAGGGAACCGCATCACAAAGAGTATGGTGAAGGAATAATACTTCGAAAGTCTTGATTCTAAAAAACCGAATAGTTGTTTAATTATGATAAAAAAACTAGAATGTTTTGTAGCTCTTACTTTGATGAGCTACATGGTCTTTGCACAGTCTGGTAGTTTGGACAATACATTTGGTACAAATGGCAAAGTCAGTACTGGCTTCGGCCGCAGTGAAGCCTATGGGAATGCCGTTGCCGTGCAACCCGATGGGAAAATTATCTGTGGAGGTGCTGCCTACCTGGGCAATACCAATACAGAATTTGCTGGAGATAGTTACAGCGCTTTAATGGTGCGATATAATGCGGATGGCAGCCGTGACGCTTCATTTGGTAACAATGGTGTAGTAGTGAATAAAATAGAAAGTTTCAACCTTGGCACCAACATTTATACAAGTATTTATGCTATTCAAGTTTTAAACGATGGTAAGATTTTAACCTATGGATATATGGGTGTAAATCAACAAACAGGTAATGTTCTTTTATCAAAGTACAATGCGGATGGAAGCAAAGACAACAGCTTCGGAAACAATGGCTTTGTTGATGCTGGAATGGCTCCTCTAACAAGTGGTATTCCGTTCGTTATTCAATCTGACAATAAGATTGTTGTGCTGGGTTATCAAATCAACTATGCTACAAATGCAACAGCTTTTCTTCTTGAAAGGTATAATGAAGATGGTAGTTTAGATAATTCTTTTGGCTCAAATGGCCAGGTCTTAACAACATTTGGTTTCCTTCAAAATTTTCCTTCTCGGTTGGCTTTACAAACAGATGGTAAAATACTGGCGTGCGGTAATGGTAGTGCAGGTAGCGGTAACGCTAGAATCCTATTGGCTCGCTACAATACCGATGGCACGCTTGATAATACGTTTGACGGAGATGGTAAAGTTGCAGCCACTTTAAGCGGATCGAACAACCCCTTATTTCTGAGTGTAGCCCCAAATGGCAAAATAAGAACTGCTGGTTATGTTGGCATTGCGGGAAGCAACAATTTTTCTATTGCACAATTCAACTCAAATGGCAGTATCGATCTTGCCTTCGATGGAGATGGCAGAACACTCGCTCCTTTTGATGCGAACGATAATTCATATATAGTAAACTCTGTTTCCCAACAAGCAGATGGCAAACTTGTAGTGAATACACAAACTCTTGATGCAGGTCCTTTTGGTATTGGCGGAGATTTTTTAACAAGACGCTATAATAGCGATGGCACTGTCGACTTATCTTTTGGTAACAATGGACAAGTAATCACATCCATTCAGCCTGGTGGATCTCATATACCCAAATGCAATGTTGTCCAAGATGATTCTAAAATTCTTGTGGCAGGCTATTCAAGTTTTGCCGATTTGAACGTTCTCCGTTACAACAGCAACGGAACCCTAGACAACAGTTTTAATGAAGACGGAATAACGAGTGAGAAGGTTGAATCAAGCAATGACAATGGGCGAATTCTTGTTAAGGAAAACAATGGTAAGTTGCTGTTGATTGGCACTAAAAAGAATAGAATCATTAATACGCTTGGCAGTTCGGATATTGCAATAGCTAAGTTTAATCAGGATGGCAGCTTAGATGATTCTTTTGGCGTTAATGGAAAAAGCACTCTGATTTTGGATCAACAAGTCAACACACCCAGAAAAGCAGCCCTTCAACCCGATGGAAAGATTTTAGTGTTGAATGAGTATAGCAATTTCGCTTCATCAAACAACGGACAAGAGGTTATTCGATTCAATTCGGATGGAAGTTTAGATTCCAGTTTTGGAATAAATGGTAAGGTAAGCATCTCAACTTCTTCTTTCTCTTCTTCCTTCTCTTCTTTATCGGCTTTACATGTGAGAGAGGATGGAGCTTTTTTTGTGATAAACCATGGACTTAATCCCATTGATAACAGCGAGCCATTTGCACTCTACATCACATCTTTCAGTAGCGATGGAAGTGTAAACACAAATTTTGGTAATAGCGGTACAGCTTATCAGGAAGGATTGTTTGTCTCTGGTGTTGACCCTGAAATAGCTGTCAAACCCGATGGAAAAATAATCATCTCCACCTATTCGCAGGGATCGAGTGGTGGATTTGGGTTTGCTTTGTTTCGCTTTAACAGCGACGGAACAATCGATACAAGTTTTGAAAATGAAGTGCTCACTGTAAACGCAGGCCCAGCGCCATATGCTATTTTTCTTGAACCAGATGGCAAAATACTTGTAGCGGGAAGCAACGAAGAAAGCGTTGGCTTTACAGCGAACTATAACTTTGTAACAGCCAGATACAACTCAAACGGCAGTCTAGACTCAAGTTATGGTACCAATGGCGTTTTGAAAACTTTCCTTGGCGATCAATTCGGATCCGTTTATACGTCAATTAAGTCGATTCAGAGACAAGCTGATGGGAAATTATTGGTTGGATTAACAAGGAGAGAACCGTTCCCTTCAAGTACTCCTTTTGAAAGTTATGACTTCGCTGTTTATCGTTTTAATACCAATGGTGAATACGACAATTATTTCGGCAACGCGGGGAAAGTATTTACGTCTTTCTTCAATAAGTATGATGAACTATTTTCCATGGTCTTGCAGGATGATCATAAAATAATTTTAGCGGGCACGACAGACAATGGCGTAACAAGAGATTTTGCTTTAACACGTCTGGAAAATTGTGTGAATGTGAGTTCTCAAGTTGATGCCACACTTTGTTCGGGAGAAACATATTCTATCGAAGATGAAGTTTTTTCGGAGTCAGGTATTTATCAAACTACTTTAACATCTGCCGCCGGCTGCGATAGTTTGGTAACACTGCAACTAGTGGTGTTACCCGAGCTCGCCTCCTCTCAGAGTATCTCTTTATGCGCGGGTGAATCGTTCACCATTAATGGAGAGACCTATAGTGAAGAGGGAGTTTATCAAACCATTTTTTCGGATATTAATGGATGTGATAGCCTTGTTACCACAACGCTTTTGATAGATGAAATACAAGCAGAAATAATCAGCAACCCGGAGCAACTCTCTGCAATAAATTTTCCTCAAAACGCATCCTTTCAATGGCTAGACTGCAATGATAATTTTAGTCCAATAGCAGAGGAGATAGGGGAGCAGTTTATTCCAAATGTGAGTGGCAGTTATGCGGTTGAAGTTTCTAATGGACTGTGTTCTGAAATTAGTTCTTGCGAAGCGTTCATCGTAGTGAATATTGCTGATGATCTTGTGGGTGATGCATTCGTTAAAGCATTTCCCAATCCTTTTCGTCATGAGTTTTTAATACAAACTTCCAATGATCTTTTACCTTACAATTATAGCATCATTGATTCACAAGGGAGGATTGTAAAAGAAGGATTAGTATCACAACAATCGTTCATCATACCTGTTGACGCAGCCGCATCTGGCATTTACACTTTGAAGTTTCAAGCCTCTAATGGACAGACCGTTTTCCAGAGGTTGGTAAAGGAATAAAGGGAAGAGGGGATTTTTGGGAACAAGGGGTTTTGGGGAACAAGGAACAAGGGAACAAGGGGGAACAGGGGAACATGGGATTCCGAATTCCGAATTCTGAATTCTGAATTCCGAATTGCAGTTAGGGAACATGCAAATGTCCCTGAGCGTGGTGTTGTTTTTCGTTGTTTCGTTCGTATTGCATTCGCGGCTTGTGTGCGACTCCTACGGAGTCGAATTATCGCACTACCTATTCGTTGCTACAAACGTTGGACCCCTAACGGGGTCTGCTTCGATCCCACAAGATCGGCAAGTCCATTTTATGCCCTCCTTCCTTCCGTCCCTTAGTCTTTCCGTCGCTCGTCGCTTCGTCCCTCCGTCCTTCCGTCCTTCCGTCCTTCCGTCGCTTCGTCCCTCCGTCCTTCCGTCGCTTCGTCCCTCCGTCCTTCCGTCCCTTTTTCCGTGCCCCTTTTTTTCAATTTCAATCTTGCTGTTTTGAAGTCGATACCTTCATTTTTACAACTGACTATTTTTCACTAAAAACCTGAGTGAAACACCTCCGTATTGAGTGACTGTCAGCCGTTTTTTGATAATCAAATCATGGTAATGACACATAATAAAACCCTTGATTATGTCACTTTTTTTTAATCCACTCTTTAATTACTTAAATCTTAATTTACATGCTTAAATTTCGTCTACTCACTACTCTGAGTGTACAGCTTATTGCTTTTACACTCTGTCTGCTTTGTGCTGTAACGGCGACGGCGCAATCGGCTTCGCAAGTATCTGTTACGGGTACGGGAACAATTGCTACAGTGCCAAACAACGTTGCCACTGTTGTTGATCCCAACCTCGTTATCAGTGCTAATGGAAATATCACCGGGTTTACAGTTACCATCACGGGTAGCTACACCAATGGTGATGTTCTTGGTTTTAATGGTTCGCTGCCCGCAGGCATTACAGCTTCTGCGTTCAACACAGCCACACGAAGTATTCAGTTCTCAGGTACTGCCTCACCGACGGTGTGGCAAGACCTATTGAGACGTGTTACTATTCGCACTACTTCTGCTGTATGTTTCCCAGAGCAGCGAAAAGTATCATTCAATTTCGGAACTGTTTTCTATAACATTTTGAATGATCACTTTTATCAATTAGTAACAGCAAGCACAACTTGGACAAATGCTCGCGCGATTGCTCAAAACTCTTCTTATTTCGGATATCAAGGTTATCTCACCACCATTACTTCGGCGGCTGAGAATAGCTTTATTCAGGCCTTTACCAGCACCAATTCCTGGCTAGGGTGTTCTGATAATTTTGCTGAAATAAACGCGGCTGTTGGTTTTACTCAGTTTGCAAATCAAGGCGCTGCTGAGGGCCGCTGGTACTGGGTAACGGGTCCAGAGCGCGGAACACACATGAGAAATGGTAACGCTACGGGTAACAATGTCGGCTCAGCTATCGCAGGTGTATACCAAGCATGGGCTGGAGGTGAACCGAACGACTGTTGCGGTGGTGGAATAGGAGAAGAAGATTATGGTCACATGATTAATAATACGGGAACATGGAATGACTTCCCTAATGGAGTCAATATTGCATATTTGGTAGAATATGGCGGTATGCCTACCGATTTGTCAACTTCGACTGTTGTTTATACACGCACGCTCAATGTTAACGGCGCTCCTACTACTGGAGTGAATGGCGGAAATACTACGATCTGTTCAGGTGGTAGCGCTACTTTGACTTTAGCACCTTTCTCAGGAACAGTCGTTAGATGGGAATGGTCAACAAACGACTTCCTTACTGCAGGAACTGCGATTGCGAATACAACAACAACACTCAACGTAACGGGTCTCACTGAATCTAGATACTATAGAGCAATTATTAACTCAACTTCACCTTCATGTTCTAACCTCGCTACCTCATCAACACTGCTTACAGTAGCTGCTTCCAATGGAGGTGTGATCAACGCACAAAGCAATACGATTTGCGCTGGCGGTTCTGCAGTGCTTACTCTTTTTGGTAATGTTGGTTCGGTAGTAGATTGGCAACGATCTACTGTATCGGATTTCTCTTCGTTTACAACAATCAGTTCCACAAACACCACGATTACGAATACGATTCCTACTGCTGGAACTTATTTCTTTAGGGCACGTGTTCAAAACAGTGGCTGCGGTAGTCCTGTTTTTTCTGGCGTTTATTCGATTACGGTTAATAGTGGTACACCTCCAATCGGCGGTAGCGTGAGCAATGCAACGCATTGCGGTGGCACCAATTCAGGTACTCTTACTTTGTCTGGTCACACTGGTACTGTTCAAAGCTGGCAATTCTCTGATGACTTTGGTGTGGTATGGACAACAGTAGCCAACACTTCTACTTCTATCAGTTATTCTGGTATTACAGCCACTCGTTATTATAGAGCTGTGCTTCAAAATGGATCTTGTGGAACCGCATTCAGTAACGTGGGAATGGTTACTGTTTACAATTTTGCTGCCTCTAATTCTGGTCCTGTTTGTTCAGGAACTACACTTCAACTGGGTGTAACAACTACTGGCGGTAGTGGTCCGTTCACTTATTCATGGACAGGTCCAAATAGTTTTGCTTCTAATTTACAAAATCCAAGTATCGCGAATATACCAGCAAATGGTGGCGGTACATATTCTGTTACTGTTTCTGCTCCTGGTTGTAACTCAACCTTGAATACGTCAGTTACTGTTAATCCTTCTCCTTCGATCACTGCTGTTACAAATAATTCTCGATGTGGTAACGGAACAGTAGTTCTTGGAGCAACTGCGAGCGCGGGAACAATTAGCTGGTTTGCAGCTTCAACAGGAGGTTCAGCGTTAACGACCGGAACATCATATACAACTCCATCACTCAGCGCAACAACAAGCTACTGGGTATCGAGCACAAATGGTTCATGTACGACACCCACACGCTCGGAAGTGATTGCAACTATCAATCAAATTCCAACTGTAGCAACATCTGCAGGAGCTTCGCGCTGTGGAACGGGAACAGTTACATTATCTGCAACAGCAAGTGCAGGTGTGATCAACTGGTTCGCTGCATCTTCTGGTGGAACTGCGCTGGGAACAGGTAATTCATTCACTACTCCTTCTATTTCAGCAACTACAACATATTGGGCAGAGGCCAGCAATGGCGGATGCAATTCTACTGCACGCACTGCTGTTGTCGCAACTGTAAATGCAGTGCCTTCATTAGCCACTAGTATTACGAATATTGCTTGTAATGGCGGTTCAAATGGTGCTGCATCCGTGAATCCATCAGGTGGAGTTGCACCTTATTCATACTCTTGGTCTCCATCGGGCGGATCAGCCTCTGCAGCCACAGGATTGAGCGCAGGTAGCTATGTGGTCACTGTAACAGGAAGTAATGGTTGTTCTGCTCAGGCAAATATCACCATTACTCAACCTACTGCACTCGTAGCATCAGCTCAATCACAAGTAAACGTGTCGTGTAACGGTGGTAGCAATGGTGCTGCATCTGTAACTATATCAGGTGGTGCAGGTGGATATACTTATAACTGGACCCCAGGCAATCCAGCAGGTGATGGTACTGCGTCTGTAACAGGCCTCACAGCTGGCACTTGGACTTGCACAGTAACTGATGCAAATG
>CAYRZQ010000074.1:0-11716 GCA_964428835.1 uncultured Comamonadaceae bacterium
CCCGCTTCTTTCGAAAATCTCATCGACACAAAAACTAAAGCTCTCTATCTCGAAACCATTGGTAACCCAGGCTTCAATATTCCTGACTTCGAAAAAATTGCAGACATCGCTCGCAAATACGATGTGCCCCTCGTAGTCGACAATACATTCGGTGCGGGAGGCTATCTCTTCAAACCGCTTCAATACGGTGCAAACATTGTAGTAGAAAGTGCTACGAAATGGATCGGTGGTCACGGCACAAGCGTCGGCGGCGTCATCATTGATGGCGGCAATTACAACTGGGGCAACGGAAAATTCCCACAATTCACCGAACCCAGTGAAGGTTATCACGGCCTCAAATTCTGGGAAGTATTTGGTGAAGGCAATCCTCTCGGTCTTCCGAATATCGCCTTCGCAATTCGCGCTCGCGTAGAAGGCTTGCGCGACTTCGGGCCAGCCTTGGCTCCATTCAATTCTTTCTTACTCCTTCAAGGTCTCGAAACACTTTCATTGCGCGTTCAACGCACAGTAGAAAATGCACTTGAGATCGCCAAATGGCTCGAGCAACAGCCCGAAGTCGAGTATGTAAACTATCCCGGTTTGGCTTCGTCAAAATACAATGCACTTGCAAAAAAATATCTCACCAATGGTTTTGGTGGTGTGTTGAGCTTCAAAATAAAAGGGGGCAAAGAGGCGGCAGATCAATTGGTGAATAACCTCCAACTTGTCTCTCACCTCGCGAATGTGGGTGATTCTAAAACACTCATCATCCAGCCTTCAAGCACCACGCACGAACAGCTTACAGAACAAGAACAACGCGCTGCAGGGGTTGAACCTGGTCTTCTCAGATTGTCGGTAGGCATCGAATACGTCGATGATATCAAAGCGGATCTGCGCAATGCAATCAACGCAGTAAACATTCCTATCCCCACAAAAATCAATGAAGACGTTCTCGCCTGATGGTTTGTTTGGTTTGGAAGGTGGCACACACCTCCACGGTTTGCAGGTGACCTACCACACGGTAGGTCACCTCAACACCGATGGTTCAAACGTGGTGTGGGTGTGTCATGCACTCACCGCCAATAGCGATGTGCTCGATTGGTGGAATGGTCTTTTTGGCATCGGTAATTATTACGATCCTGAAAAATATTTCATAGTTTGCGCCAACGTGATCGGGAGTTGCTATGGCACCACAGGTCCACTCAGCATTAATCCCATTACTGGAAAGCCCTATTATCAGCACTTTCCGCTCATCACCATTCGCGATATGGTGAAGGCGCACCAACTGTTGCAACAGCATTTGGGTATCAAAAAAATACATACCCTCATTGGCGGCAGCATGGGAGGCTTTCAGGCAATGGAATGGGCAATCGAGAATCCAGATATATGCGAACAACTCGTACTCATCGCCACGGCTGCGAAACACAGTCCTTGGGGAGTTGCATATAATGAGGCACAGCGCATGGCCATCGAGGCAGACATCACCTGGGGCGTACCTTCTGCACAAGCCGCTACCAAAGGACTTCGCGCCGCACGAGCCATTGCACTCCTGAGTTATCGCCACTATGACGCATACGGCGCAACACAGAACGCGAAGGACGACGAGCAAATCGATGGTTTTCCCGCAGCGGCTTACCAACGCTATCAGGGAGAAAAATTGGTGAAAAGATTTGACGCATATAGCTACTACAGCCTCACGAAATCAATGGACAGCCACAATGTGGGAAGAAATAGAAAACCGATTGAACGTTCACTCGGTTTAATAAAAGCAAGAACCATTGTCATTGGAATTGATAGCGATCAACTGTTCCCGCCTTCAGAACAGGCATTCCTAGCGAAACATATTCCTGATGCTTCGCTTCATATCATCGATTCTTCCTATGGACATGATGGCTTTTTAGTAGAAACAAAAAAATTAACGAGCATTCTTCAGGAAGAAGAGATCAACGTACTTTCTAAAATATAAAATCATGAAAAAAATCGGTTTAATTGGTTTTGGTTGCGTAGGACAAGGGCTTTATTTGTTGCTCAACAGCACAGGCTATGAAAAGGCACAAATCAAATCCATTGCTGTGAAAAGCAAAGACAAGCCTCGCATTGCACCCAACGAAATATTGAGATACAGCGCAGACGAACTCATTGAAGATCCAGAGATTGACATCATCATTGAGGCCATCGACGATGCAGATGCGGCATTCGATATTGCGCGCAAAACGATAGTGGCGGGAAAAGACTTCGTCACCGCCAATAAAAAAATGGTGGCCACACATCTCGAAGAACTCACGGCCCTCGCTCAACTCAACAATGTAGTGTTTCGCTACGAATCTGCCGTCTGCGGTGCGATTCCCATCGTGCAGACGATCGACAACTATTTTGCATACGAGCCCATTTTGAGCTTGCGCGGTATTTTTAATGGAACGTCCAATTACATTCTTTCAAAAATATTCAATGAAAAATTGGAATATCGTGTCGCGCTCAAACAAGCACAGGACTTAGGTTTTGCAGAAACAGATCCCACCGCCGATGTCGGAGGTTATGATCCAAAATATAAATTGATCATCCTAGCACTTCACGCATTCGGCGTCTATCTGGCAACAGAAGATGTGTTGAATTTTGGAATAGATTCATTGAATAAAGAAGATATTGACTTTGCGCGTGAACGTAACTTGAAAATCAAGCTCGTTCCTTCCATTTATCAAATTGATGGCAAAGTATTCGGTTATGTTTTGCCAGAGTTTGTGAGTGAAAAGGACAATCTCTATCAAGTGGAAAACGAGTTCAATGGTGTGAATATCGAAGCTGGTTTTGCTGGAGCGCAATTCCTATATGGGCGCGGTGCGGGCTCGTTTCCGACGGCATCTGCCGTTGCCAGTGATCTCGATCACGTCGTCAATAAGCGCGGTTATTTTTACCAGAAAAAAATAAAACCCTCTACCGTAGCAGATGATGCCAACATCTTAATCGAAGTGTATACGCGCTTTACCAATGAAGCGATTCAAAAAGTTTTGGCATTTGAGAATGTTACAGAAGGTCTATTTACCGAAGACTTCCGACAGTTGACAGGATATATTTCATTAAAACAATTGAAGAATGTGGCCCACATTCTCAAGCGCGAAAAGGTGAGCATCATCGCCACCGGCCGCCGCAAACTCATCGGGCAAAAAACCACAGAGAAAATTTTGGAACAAGAAAAACGCCGGGCATAGCCGGCGTTTTTTCTTTTACCTAAACCTTTAACCAATAACCCTTAAATTATCTTGTCAACTGAAGTTCTCCGTTGATCTTTACATCTTCACTCACCAATACCCCACCTGCTTCCAATGCAGCGTTCCAATTCAAACCGAAATCCGTGCGCTTGATTTTACCTTCGATGGTGAAACCAGTCTTGTGATTTCCCCAAGGATCCTTACCGCTACCGCCATTTTCAGCCTTGAACGTCACTGGCTTCGTTACACCATGAAGTGAAAGGTCACCTGTGATTTCATATTCATTGTCACCCTTCTTCGCAACGCTATTCGAAACGAATTTCATTTGTGGGTGATTTTCTACATCAAAGAAGTCAGCACTCTTGAGGTGACCATCGCGCTGCTCATTGCCTGTGTTGATAGAAGCCACGTCGATTGTGAACTCAATATTAGCGGTGCTAAAATCATCGTCTTCTGTTTCAACATTCGCGTTGAACGAACCAAATGATCCACTCACGTTGGTGATCATCATGTGCTTTACTTTAAATCCCAATTCGCTGTGCGTTGGGTCCAAATTCCATTTTGTCTTTGCCATTGTTCTTATTTTTTGACAAAGGTAGAGGCAGGGTTAAGGCTGGGACATTGACCTAGATCAAGATAATAGGCTAGTAGGCCAGTAGGCTAGTCACTAGTCGCTAGTATCTAGTATCTAAAAAAGTACCTCCGTAACTCAGTACCTCCGTAGCTCTGTACTTTTTTTGTAACTTTCCCGAAAGTCGAGCGTCATACGATTGAAAAAGCCTTCCAAATGACCGTGAGTGAGTACAATAAATGTGTGGACATGCATTCTGATGCGTTGTACCGGTTTTTGCTCAAAAATGTCAAAGACCGCGATACCGCTAAGGATCTTGTGCAGGAAACATTTACAAAACTCTGGGTCAAGGTGGAGGAAGTGACATTTGAAAAGGCAAAGTCCTACCTCTTTACAGCCGGATATCATACGATGATCGATATGATGAGAAGGGAAAAAAGAAAATTGGACTATGCGGCCGATGCCAAACTCACACAAATGGGCGCTTCCGAAAGACAATATTCGGATTTGCAAAAAGTGTTGAACGAGGCTTTGGATACATTGCCAGCCATTCAAAAAAGCGTAATCATGTTGCGCGACTATGAAGGCTACAGCTATGAGGAGATCGAAGAGATCACCGGACTGAATGAATCGCAAGTAAAAGTGTATATTTATCGTGCCCGTGTTGCCCTAAAGGCCTACATCGGCAAAATGGAAAATGTGATATGATTACAAGAGACAATTACGAGAGCTTCTTCCTCGATTTTATCGAAGGTCGCTTGGACGCCTCCCAGATGGAGGATGTCAAGTTGTTCTTGCTATCCCATCCCGACCTTGCGGCTGAACTCGAAGAGTTCAGCGGCTTTACACTCGAAGCTGACGATGATGCCTCTATTTCCAAATTGGATTTATACCGCCACCCCGCTCCTGATGAGGCGCCCATCTTCCCGCCCGTGGCACATGCCATTCCTCAAGATCAATTAAAACCCGTGCGCCTGCCACGATTGGAAGCGCCCTTCATAGAGTTTGCTGCAAAACAAGAATTGCGTCGTCAGTTGGCGAGCATTCACTGGAACCTCCTGCCGGGTTGGGGCGCACGTCGCTATCAAAAGCCTTCTGTGGCCGCTTTCCACAACACTTCATGCATCGGTGCGCTGCCGAAATTGATTGCACCAATCATTATTTTCGAAGACAAAGCTTCGCTCAAGCGCAAAGAAGCCGTAATGGCAAGCATCGCTCCCGCTGCACAAGGTGGCCGCGTGGTATCGATGAGGCGCGTGTTCTCATACAGCGCAGCGGCAGCCGCTATCGCCGCATTGATATGGTTCAACATTCAAGCACCCACCAACTCTTCGATGGCCGACGGTGCGATCAATGACGAACGTCCTATCAACCAACCCGATAAAAAGGATAATTCAAACACGCCAAATAGCACTGCCCCCAATAGCAATGAAGAGGTGCAGGAAAATGAAAAGTCAAACATCATTCTACCCAAATACATCAAATCATTTGATGCTGCTCCCGATCAAGGTGAAGTGGCCGAAAATGGTGTGATTCCTCCTGATCCCATGCCTTCTGACGAGCGCCAAAATATCGACGCTCCAAAACAAGAAGAGCAACCAATGCCACTCACGCCTAGTGAAATTATGCAATCACAAGAGGAAGATGTAGCGCAACAAACAACGAATCCTGCCTCTGAAACCAATACCACTACTCCACTTGAAACTACTCTTCCTAAAGTGGTAGATGTGAATAAGGAACCGAACGCTTTGGCTTATACAGCGCAATCGGGCAATTCAACGTCATACGCGAATCTTTGGGAGTTTGCGAAGGCGAAGGCAAAAGAAAAAGTTTGGGGCGATAAAGATTATCCGCAATCCGACTTTGCAACGGAACTCTTGAAAAAAGAATTTGCAAAGCCTGGCTCCATTGGTGACAAAGTTGATCTGGAAACGCACAAATCAGAGCGCAAAAAGCGATTCAAAATCCGCATCGGTAAATACGGTTTTTCAAAAACAAAATCGAGATAAAATCACTTGATGTTGATCGTGTTCATGGTGCGCTCGAGCCCAATGTGAGCAAAGCTTAGAATGCCCTTGGCAGCGGCCTCAATCCGTTCTTGCAAGGTTTTCTTTTCATCATCATTCCATTCTCCGAGCACGTAGTCCACTTGTTGTCCTTTGCTAAACTCAGCGCCCACACCAAATCGCAATCGAGGATAAGCATCGGTGCCGAGAATTTGTTGAATGTGCTTTAGTCCGTTGTGGCCGCCATCACTGCCTTTGCCGCGCATGCGCAATTTGCCGAATGGAAGCGCCAAATCATCAGTGATGACCATGATGTTTTCAATAGAAATTTTTTCTTCCTGCATCCAGTAGCGCACCGCATTGCCGCTGAGATTCATATACGTGGATGGCTTGACGAGAATGAGTGTCTTTCCTTTATTCTTCATTTCCGCTACTGCTGCATAACGGCCTGTAGTAAAGGAAACACCAGCATCTTGCGCCAATTTTTCCACCACCTTAAATCCGATATTATGACGCGTTTGCTCGTATTCCGAACCAATATTTCCCAATCCAACAATTAGAAATTTCATGCTACAATATTAATCACTAAAAAGAAAAAGCCCCCTGGAGTCCAGAGGGCTTTTCATTATTCGAAAAAAATTTATTTCTTCTTCTTCTTACCGTCGTCCTCTGATGCCTGGTTGGCAGCGATAGACGCACGGGTAGCTTGAACTGCTACTACTGCAGAAGCTTCAGCTTCAGCAAAGCGGCAACCAGGAACAGCTACTTCACGAACACGGATCAAGTCACCGATTTGAAGTGGAGTGATATCAACCACGATAGCCTCTGGAAGATCCTCTGGCTTACCGATGATACGCATCTTGCGGTAGTTTTGAACCAACTTACCACCTGCCTTCACACCTTCTGAACTTCCTGTAACGCGCACTGGAAGAGCAGTCTTGATTTCCTTACCAGGAATCAACTCCAACAAGTCGATGTGTACGATCTTGTCAGTAACTGGATGTGCTTGTGTCTCTTGAATTACGGTTGGATATACCTTACCATCGATATCCAAATTGATTTGGAAAGTCTCTGGCTGACGCATGATCTTGCTGAGATCCATTGAGTCAATGCTAAAGTGGATTTGGCTATTACCACCGTAAAGTACCCCAGGAACGCGCCCAGATCTGCGCAGTTCATTGGCATTTTGTCTCCCTACGTCCCCGCGAAGAGAACCGCTCAAACTAATTTGCTTCATTGTTTTATTGTATTTATGAAATTATAAAATGCGAACTAATACTCTTATTCTCTAATAAGTTGTGCAATACATCTGCAAACAACTTCGATACACCCAACACTTTTATCTTACTTGTTGGAACGCCTTCTTTCAAAGGAATTGAATCGGTGACGATCAACTCTTTCAAAACCGAGTTTTCGATGCGCTCATACGCTTGACCGCTCAATACGGCATGCGTACAAATTGCTCTCACACTCAATGCTCCATTTTCCAACATCATCTCCGCCGCCTTGCACAAGGTACCTGCGGTGTCAACCATATCGTCGATGAGCACTACATTTTTTCCTTGCACGTCACCAATCACCGTCATGCTGTCCACTTTGTTGGCCACCTTGCGCTGCTTGTAACAGATCGCGAGGTCCACTCCCAAAATTTTTGCGTATGCATTGGCGCGCTTGGTACCACCGGTGTCAGGAGCAGCAATCACCAAATCAGGAATGTTCATCGCTTCGAGATGCGGGATGAAAATGGTGCTTGCGTACAAATGATCTACGGGCACTTCAAAAAATCCTTGAATCTGTTCAGCATGGAGGTCCATGGTAATCACGCGATTCACGCCAGCTGCGGTGAGCAAGTTGGCCACCAATTTCGCTCCGATGGCCACACGTGGCTTGTCTTTGCGGTCTTGGCGAGCAAAACCGAAATAAGGCATCACTGCGATGATTCTCTTTGCAGACGCGCGTTTGGCGGCGTCGATTAGAAGAAGCAATTCAAAAAGATTATCAGTTGGCGGGAAAGTAGATTGCACGATTATCACGTCTTTACCGCGCACCGTTTCTTCGATGCTTGGTTGAAACTCCCCGTCGCTGAAACGCTGGAGAATGACGTTACCCAATGTGGTATCCATCGCCGCAGCCACTCCTTCACCCATGTAGGTGGAAGCGGAACCTGCTAATATTTTGAACATGTCGTTCATGGTGCCCTGTTTTAAGGGCCGCAAATATAGTCTTTTTTTCTTAAGATTCTATCAACCAACCCGATTCTGGGATACGTTTTGACCTCAAAATCAGCATAACAGTCACGAATAGTGCGCTCGAAACGGTGTAGAACAGAATA
The DNA here is from genome assembly GCA_964428835.1 of uncultured Comamonadaceae bacterium. GTDB lineage: Bacteria > Bacteroidota > Bacteroidia > Flavobacteriales_D > Sanyastnellaceae > JAIXWP01. The sequence continues at coordinate 8,095 of CAYRZQ010000074.1, forward strand.
CTATTTTGAAAATCATCTTCCGGCGCTGTAAGACTCATGCCGTTGTAGTGAAACAATACAATAGCCAATGCATTGTTGGCAAGGTGCGCCAATACACTGACCCAAAGGCTGCCGCTCCAAATAAACAAATACCCGAGCATCGCCCCGAGAATCATCCGAGGTAGAAACCCGTAGAACTGAAAATGGAAAAAACTAAAGATGATGGCGCTAATCCATACACCCAAGTGAATATTCTTGGTGGCCCCGATCAAAAGCGGTTGTAATACGCCTCGGAAGGCCAATTCTTCGCAAATAGCGGGAATGATGGCGATACAGAAAATGGTGCTAATCAAAGAGCCCACGCCACTATAGTTCAAAATCATGTAGGTCAACTGTTCTGCTTTCTCCTCAGTAGGCTTGAGCCACGCCTCGAGTGCGCTACCTTCTGGAATGAGCATCTTGTTGAGCTGGGCACTCAAATCAATCACTCCACCTGACAACGCCATCCAAAGAATGCCCAATAAGACCATGAAAAATGTAGGGGGCATATTTGCGCGAAAAGCATTCGGCGCGCCGAAAATGAAGAGGTAAAGGCCCACAGGCAACAAAAAGGTCGAAACCTGCGAAAGGTTGTTCATCCATTTGAGCAGCTCGATATGTTCGATACCAGGATTGGTAACCAAATCCTGAACACTCGAGGCGCTGAAGCCATTGGCTATCGCCAGCGCTATGGCTGCCATCGCGCCTATACCCGCGCATACGAGGATAAATGACCCGAACAATACCGCGCGAAGTCCGGGGGACATTTCTTGAAAAAAGGGATTTTTCATGGTACAAAGGAAGCTAACTACCTTTGTGCCCGAAAAGAAATCATCAAAAAATAAAACCGTTGGTGAAAAAAATGCGTTTCGAGGATGTCTTTTCAAAATGAATCATGATAAAAATTGGAGATAAAATAGAATTGCCCGACTTCCCATTGTTGCTTGCACCAATGGAAGATGTGAGCGATCCGCCGTTTCGAATGCTCTGCAAAGAGAACGGTGCGGATATGATGTACACCGAATTCATCAGCAGCGAAGGACTCATTCGCGACGCCGCCAAGAGCGTGATGAAGCTCGACATTTTTGAATACGAGCGTCCGATTGGCGTGCAGATCTTCGGTAGTGAAATCGCGACGATGGAACAATGCGCCAAAATCATTGAGCGCGTGAATCCCGATTTGCTCGACATCAACTACGGTTGTCCGGTGATGAAAGTAGCGTGTAAAGGCGCAGGTGCGGGCATTCTCAAAGACATTGATAAAATGGTGCGAATGACCAAAGCCGTGGTCGACGCCACTTCCCTACCCGTGACCGTGAAAACCCGTCTCGGATGGGACGATCAGAGCAAAAACATTCTTGAGGTAGCAGAACGTCTTCAAGACATTGGCATCAAAGCACTCACCATCCACGGACGCACACGCGTGCAGATGTACAAGGGATCTGCCGACTGGACATTGATTGCAAAAGTGAAAGAAAATCCACGTGTCAAAATCCCCATCTTCGGCAATGGCGATATTGATTCGCCGGAAAAAGCATTGGAGTATAAAAATAAATACGGCGTAGATGGAATCATGATTGGGCGCGCCAGTATTGGCTATCCGTGGATCTTCAATGAAATCAAACATTATTTGAAGACAGGAGAAAAATTGCCTCCACCTACTTTGGTAGAAAGAGCTGCCGCGGCGCGAAAGCACTTTGAATTTTCAATCAAATGGAAAGGAGAAAAACTCGGAGTACTTGAGATGCGCAGGCATTATAGCAACTATTTCAAAGGTCTCAACAATTTCAAAGAAGACCGCATGGCCCTCGTAACGATGCACGAACCCGAAGCCATCATCCAAAAGCTGGAGGAAATCGGAAAAAGAGACTAACGACTAGATACTAGTATCTTCACACTATCCAACCACTGGTTTTTACTTATCCATTGAGCGGTGTAGGAGCCGGCGGGGAGGTTTTGGATGTCTATCGTCATTTGTCCGCCGAAGCCTGCCGACCGAGTGTTTGTTCGGTACACTTCGCGGCCTTGCATATCGAAGAAGATGAGTTCGCCATCTTGTAGTTTGTCATGAAGGGAATTTGAATCTGCGTTTTCGAATTGAATGGTGACATAATCTGAGGCGGGATTGGGAAAAGCACTCATGGTGTTTTCCAAGCCAATCACAATCTCTTCCACATTCACCAAATGACACCCCGGCTCGATGCAACCGTATTCGTCCACTTTAACCACCCAAGGTGAGTTCAAAAGAGGATTGGGATTATTTCCCCGCTGCTGAATATATCCCGCAGCTACAAAACCACCATCCGATGTTTCTTTGAAAGAATTCAAATAATGCCAACCATTGCCCAAAGAGTTTTCTAAAGGCTCAAAATAAACATATGCCCTGAACCAAACAGAATCTCTATTATTGTCAATCTTCGCAAGGTAGCCCACGAGTTGGTCAAATTCAGTGAAACTACCACTTCCCGTAAACATATATCCGCTGCCATCAGATAGTTTTTGAGCTTGCATGGGTCTAACTGGTGCATGTTCTCTGTAGTATGTCTTTTGTTCCCCTATTTCAATCAATTGTCCATTTTGGTATTCGAGTACACTACTGTATAAATCTCCGGTCCATGGGGCAATCCCATCGTACTCCTCAGGATTAACTTTACCAACAATCACGATTTGGTCATTTTCTATTGGAATCGGGTGAACAATTTCACCAACACAGAAATTATTATGCGACCAACGAGCTTCTTCCTCACCGTTTTCATCGACTCGAATTACCACAGCTTCGTCATCAGGATATAGATCATTACAGATGCCAAATATATTAATACCAGACAGGATGTATCCTCCGCTGGGAATTTCCTTTATGTTATTGATAACAAAACATTCTTCATATTCCTTTTTCCATATTGTATTCCCAAGAGTATCCAGTTTCCAAAGTACACTATAATCCACAGCATTCGCATTTCCATTTTCAGGATTTATTCCCAGTCCGAGCAATAGGGTGCTATCTCTATGATCGAAATACGTTGTAAAATGGCGATCATCGGAATAAACAGAGTCTATTAAAACTAGGTCTATCGGATCTCCGAAGAGGTCTGTCGTCAGCATATATCTTTTAAAAGAAGCCAGGCCGTCTGTAATAGTCATTATTGCCCGATAATTCTCATTATGATCTTGTACTATAGAGCTGTAGTACCAACTTCCAAAGGAAGTCTCCATTGTAGTATCAACATCATTGTATTCACGCATGTACATCAAATCACCGTTGGTGTTCACTTTCATGGCTATCGCCCTTCTGTAGTCTAGTGTGACACTTGCACTGCGTAAAACACCTCCGCCGAAGAGGAGATAGCCGTCGTAAAAATTAGGACTTACATCTATTTCAAAAACATCATAAGCCACTCCATGTGGCATATAATTGTACGGTGGCTGCTGAATGGAAATAGCGTGCATTTGGCTGAAGGTGTTTTGTGCCTTCAAACTAACGGCAAAGAGAGTGCAAAGTAGAAATAGTATTTGTTTAGTCATATTAATATCCTTAATTCTCAATTTAAACAAAAAAAGTCGCTTCGTCCCTCCGTCGCTTAGTCGCTAGTCCCACAGGGGCAGT
>CAYRZQ010000075.1:0-162 GCA_964428835.1 uncultured Comamonadaceae bacterium
TAGCCAATGCCCGTGCCAACCCATGCCACAAATCACTAAAACCCTTGACTGCGTAGGGAGACCTTACTTTTTGAAGTTTGTGCCAAAAGTGAAATTTGTCCCACGAAGGGACGGGAAGTCCCAGATTAGAACGAGAACAGGAACAAGAACAGGAATAAGAAC
>CAYRZQ010000075.1:262-11525 GCA_964428835.1 uncultured Comamonadaceae bacterium
AAGAACAGGAACAAGAACAGGAACAAGAACAGGAACAAGAACAGGAACAAGAACAGGAACAAGAACAAGAACAAGAGATTCGGAATTCAGAATTCAGAATTCAGAATTGCGAATTCAGAATTGCGAATTCCCTCGCCCCTCTCATTCGCCCATCGCCCATCGCCTTTCCCCAAATAAAAAGCCCCGTCCGATGACGGGGCTCTTTCAGATTATGAAACCAAAAATCTAAACAAGTGCAGGTTTGCGCGCCTGCACGTCCTTCAAACTCTTTCCATATACTGGTCCGTAATACTCTTCTTGATATGCTAAGCCCAAATTGAGGACGTAAAATACGTTGAAGAAACAAACCAAGATGGCGTCAATCATTGAGATTTTTCCAAATGACTGAGCTATTTCAATCAATAATTTAAATCCAAAGTAGATATTGTAACCTGGAATCAATAAAAACGCTGCGTGCGATGTAGGACGACCTACCATGCGCAATACGACAATTAGATCCCAAATGGGAACCAAAGCGGCTACCCAATTTTGGTTGGCTTTAGCGAATAATTTCGCCTTGCCCACGGCACCGATAAAGATGATGAAGATGGCTAGGATGAAAATCCCTGGGTTTTCCTCCATGATGTTTTGAATGAGCTGTGTCATGGCACTTATTTTTTAAATGGTTAGTTATTACTTCAAGCGGAGCAGTCACCTATATGACGACTACAAAGTTCATTGGTTGCCTTCCAATGTTGAACAAAAATTAATTAGCTTGTAAACAAACTGCCATTCATAACTCATCTAACACCTTTTAGCCACCCAATATCGCAGTCTTGGCGCGGCTTAGAGCCGTTTGCAAACCTTCTGGTTTACTACCGCCAGCGGTCGCAAAAAATGGCTGTCCGCCCCCTCCTCCATTGATGTCCTTGGCCAAATCGCGAACAATATTCGAGGCATTCCACTGCTTTTCTTTCACCAAATTATCTGATAATGCCACGGTCAACATCGGCTTGCCCGCGCTTTCGCTACCCAACACTATCACTGCATTCTCTACTTCACTCTTCCATTGAAACGCCAAATCTTTGATCTCAGCGGCTTCCAAGTCCACCATTTCCACGAGCAATTTGACCCCATCTACCTGCTCAAACTTGACACCAAGCTCTTTCTTCAATTGCGCGGCCTTGGCCTTATTCAACTTTTCTATCTGCTTCGCCAACTCAGCATTTTTCGCTTGCAAATCAGCTATTGACTTCAATACATCTTTGGATTTTAACAATTGGCGCACCTGCTCGAGCTGCTCCAGTTCGCCAGTAATCATAGAGAATGCCCCACTTCCGCTGATGGCTTCGATGCGTCGAACGCCTGCGGCTACAGCAGCCTCTGAAGTGATCTTGAACAAACGAATGGTGCCTGTGCTCTTGACGTGCGTTCCTCCGCACAATTCAACGCTTTCGCCAAACTTGATTACACGAACCTTGTCTCCATACTTTTCACCAAAAAGCATCATGGCACCGCTATTCTTGGCTTCGTCAATAGCCACATCGCGTCGTTCTTCCAAAGGAAGATTGGCAACGATTCGCTGGTTTACCAAGCTCTCTACTTTCTCTATTTCCTCATCGGTCATCTTTGAGAAATGACTAAAGTCAAATCGCAAGTATTCAGGATTTACCAATGAACCTTTTTGTTCCACATGGGTGCCCAATACCTCACGCAATGCTTGATGCAACAAGTGCGTGGCCGTGTGATTGGCCATACTATCTTCTCTCTTCTTGACATCCACCTTGGCGATGAAAGCTGCCCCTGGATTTTCAGGAAGACTTTCAGTAAAATGTACAATAAGGTTGTTCTCTTTTTTACAGTCGATGATTTCGATACGGTCATTGGCCGAGGTCAAAACACCGTGATCTCCCACCTGTCCGCCGCTTTCCGCATAGAATGGGGTTATGTCCAACACCAATTGGTATTGTTCTTTACCCTTGGCTTTAATACGACGGTACTTCAAGATTTTAGACGTAGTCTCCAATTCATCATAGCCTACGAATTTCGTCTCTCCTTCGGCAAGTTCTACCCAGTCGTCTGTTTCCAGCTTTGTGGCAGCGCGACTTCTCTCCTTTTGCTTTTGCAATTCTTGCTCGAATCCCAATTGGTCGATCATCTTTTTGCTCTCACCGGCGATGAGCGCTGTCAAATCCACGGGGAAGCCGAAGGTATCGTACAATTCAAATACTACTTTTCCTTCGATGGTGTCGCCTTGAGTATTTTTCAAGATATCTTCCAATAGCGCAATACCCTTGTCGAGCGTGCGTAGGAAGCTTTCCTCTTCTTCTTTAATAACCTTCGATACGAGGTCTTTGCCATTTTTTATTTCAGGGAAAAATCCACCCATCTCACGAGAAAGCACTTCCACCAAAGAATAGATAAACGGTTCTCTCAAATCGAGGAAGCTGTAGCCATAGCGAATGGCTCTTCTCAAAATACGACGAATCACGTATCCTGCTCCTCCTGATGAAGGCAGCTGTCCGTCGGCAATCGCAAAAGAAACCGCGCGCACGTGATCTGCAATAACGCGCATAGCAATGTCCTTCTTCGAATCGGTACGCTCATATTTTTTACCACTGAGCTTTTCAATGGCCGAAATAGTCGGGGTGAAGACATCGGTATCATAGTTAGACAACACACCTTGCAATACCATGCAAAGGCGCTCGAAGCCCATTCCCGTATCGACGTGTTTCGCTGGCAACGACTCCAAGCTACCGTCTGCCTTGCGATTGAACTGCATAAAAACGTTGTTCCAAATCTCAATTACCTGAGGATGGCTATCGTTGACGAGCGATTTGCCGTCAATCTTAGTCCTTTCGGTATCTGGACGAATATCCACGTGGATTTCAGAGCAAGGGCCGCAAGGACCTGTATCGCCCATTTCCCAGAAGTTGTCCTTCTTATTACCATTGATAATCCTGTCCTTATCTATTAGGCCCGCCCAGATATCATAAGCTTCTTGATCAAACTCGAGGTTCTCTCTTGCATCGCCTTCAAAGACCGTCACATATAGACGGTCTTTCGGGATTTTGTAAACCTCTGTAAGAAGTTCCCAAGCCCACTCGATGGCCTCTTTTTTAAAATAATCACCAAACGACCAGTTGCCGAGCATTTCGAACATCGTGTGGTGGTAGGTATCCACCCCCACCTCTTCGAGGTCATTGTGCTTTCCGCTCACACGCAAACACTTTTGGGTATTGGCGATTCGAGGGTGTTTTATTTCCGAATTACCGAGAAACAAGTCTTTGAACTGGTTCATCCCGGCGTTGGTAAACATTAATGTAGGGTCGCCCTTCACTACCATAGGAGCTGAAGGCACGATGTGGTGGCCCTTTGACGCAAAAAAGTCAAGGAATTGCTGACGTATTTCTTTTGAAGTCATAGTGGCGCAAAAGTAGCTTATTTTAGCAGCCGTCAAATGGCAAGGCTTAAATACAAATTCAACCCCACGACGCTGAACTTCGAAAAGATCAGTTTCACCGTGCGCGACTATCTCGTGCAGGGGTTGCGCTATTTATTTGCTGGCCTTGTGATTGGAGCCATAGGTGTGACACTCTATGCCTCATTTTTTAAAGATCCGGATACCAAAAGATTAGAGAGAGAAATTTCCTTTTTAAAAGGGAAAATTGAAGACCTCAACAATGAAATAGATACCCTTGAGACCTTTGCCTACGATTTGCAGGAAAGAGATGACAAAGTGTATCGCAGTATTTTCGGTGCCGCCCCTTATCCCGAGCATAAGCGTAGAGGCGGTGTAGGCGGTAGCGATCGTTACAAGGCTCTAAAAGGCTACGAGAGCAGTAAAGAAATCATCGAAACCACAAAGCGCATTGGCAAGCTCCAGCGCATGTTTGTAGAACAGAGCAAGTCTTACCAAGAAGTATATGAATTAGCGAAGGCTCAAAAGGACATGCTCCAGTCGATTCCTGCAATTCAACCAGTGGCCAATGCTGATTTAAAGCGCATAGCCTCGGGTTTTGGTATGCGTATTCACCCGATTTATAAAATTACGAAAATGCACACCGGTCTTGACTTTACGGCCGATGTGGGCACTGAGATTTATGCCACCGGCGACGGCGTGATTGAAGCTGTGGATAGCAAGCTGGCAGGCTATGGCCGACACGTCATCATCCGCCATGGATATGGCTTCCAAACACTCTATGCGCACATGTCACGCGTCAATGTAAAGCCAGGTGAAAAAGTAAAAAGAGGTCAGATTATCGGTTATGTGGGAAATACGGGAGCCTCGACTGGACCGCACCTTCACTATGAAGTAATCAGAAATGGTGAAAAAGTTGACCCTGCGTTCTATTTTTATAGCGATATTACACCCGAACAATACGAAGACTTATTGCAGCGCGCTGCGAATGCAAACCAAAGCTTCGACTAAACCTTCTCGCACTCTATGTTGACCAAAGTGAATGAAATAGAAAAACTCTACTACTCTATTGGGGAAGTAGCTGAAATGTTCGACGTCAATTCATCCTTGATCCGCTTTTGGGAAAAAGAATTTCCTCAGTTGCAGCCAAAGAAAAATAACCGCGGCAATCGCGTGTATTCGAAAAAAGACTTGGAGTTATTCAAGAAAATACACCATCTCGTAAAGGAAAAAGGCTTTACCCTTGATGGTGCTAAGAATGCTCTCAAGAAAAAAGTAAATCTCATCGATGAGGAAGCAACGATTCAGGATAAACTGCTACACGTTCGCTCCGAATTATTGTCGATCGCGAGCGCCCTATAATATCTTCATAGCCTTTGAACACTTAGACATTGCTAGGTGTTAAAATCTCACTTTAGCACAGAAAAGATGAGAAGAAAGAAGGCGTTGGTATGGTTTCGAAATGATTTACGAATAGATGATCAACCCGCACTAGAAGCGGCATACGATAACGCGGATGAAGTTTACACCGCTTATTGTCTGAATGAAGATTTTTTCAAAACAAATCCTTTGGGTTTTCCAAGAGTCGGCGCCCATCGTTTTAAATTTCTTATTGAAAGCGTTCAGGATTTACAAAAGAACATTCGAGCACTGGGAGGTTATCTCATCGTTGTAAAAGGAAATCCTGCACAAAAAATCGCTGAGATCGCCAAGCAACTGGAAGTGGATCGCGTTTATTACTCGAAAGAAGTTTGCACGGAAGAAATTCTTGAGGAACGAGCTCTGCAAGAGCTTTTAATCAAAAATAAAATTGATTGGGAAGAAAAGTGGACTTCCACTTTAGTAGAGAAGAAAGACCTTCCATTTACCATCCATAGTCTTCCTGATGTGTTTACCAAATTCAGAACGAAGGTTGAGAAAGAACAAGCCTTTCATATTCCGGAAGAAAAAATAGACGGACTGTATGCGCCGGATAAAATCGATATAGAAAATCTAGAACTTTCTTCGCTGTTGCCACCGCCCTCCATGGATGACAGAAGCGTGATGGAATTTATCGGAGGAGAAACAGCTGCCAAGGCGAGATTGAACGAATACCTCTGGGATACCAATCACATTGCTACTTATAAAGAAACACGCAATGGAATGGTTGGAAAAAATTATAGTTCAAAATTTTCTCCATGGCTCGCGTTGGGCTGTATCAGTCCTGCTGTAATCGCGGAGGAAATATGGAAATATGAAGATGAGCGTGTAAAAAACGACAGCACTTACTGGATGATCTTTGAATTGTTGTGGCGCGACTTTTTCAAATTCACCGCAGCTAAACAAGGATCATCTTTATTCAAATTAAATGGCTTCAATCAAGGTCAGCCCAGAAAATGGCGCAGAGATATGCGCACGCTCGAGTCTTGGATTGAAGGATACACGGGAGATGAATTTGTGGACGCCAATATGCTAGAGTTGAAACACACTGGATGGATGAGCAATAGAGGAAGACAAAATGTGGCCAGCTATTTCGTTCATGATCTCGGTATGGATTGGCGCTGGGGAGCTTCCTATTTTGAGTCGCAACTCATCGACTATGATCCAGCTAGCAATTGGGGCAACTGGGCATACATCGCAGGAGTTGGGAATGATCCGCGCCCTGATAGAAAATTCAACACTACCAAACAAGCCAACGATTACGATAAAAATCGAGCATTTCGTGATCTCTGGCTCAAACGACAAACCGCATGAAAATCGAACTCTCCGAACAAGACATCGATCGTATTATAGAAATGGCGTGGGAAGATCGCACTCCCTTTGAAGCCATCGAAGCTCAATTTGGAATCAATGAATCACAAGTCATTGAATTGATGCGCAAAGAAATGAAAGCTTCCAGCTTTCGTATGTGGAGAAAAAGAATGACAGGTCGCAGCACCAAACACACAGCCCTTAGATCCGACGAAGTAGGAAGACATAAATGCAACCGCCAGCGCGCGATTACGAATAATAAAATTTCGAAACGATAAATGAAAGCGTTCCTCATTTATCCGCATCAATTGTTTGAGCCAATTCCTGTCATTAAAGCAGATTTGGTAATAATGATTGAAGATGAATTATTTTTCAATCAATATAAATTTCACAAACAAAAGATAGCCTATCATCGTGCTACAATGCGCCGCTATTTTGATTTACTTCCAAATAAAAAAAAGTTATATATAGAAGCGACAGACGCACGTTGCAAGACCGAGCACCTATTCGGTTTTTTATATAAAGAGAAGATAAAAGAAATTGAATACTTCGATACCGTAGACTATCTTCTCGAAAGAAGAATCACCAGATATTGTAAAAAATACAATATCTCGAAAGCGAAACAGGAGAGTTTAAATTTTCTCTGTTCGGATGAATATGTAAAAAAATATTTTGGCACTAAAAAGAAGTACTTTTTTACAGCATTCTATATCGACGAACGCAAGCGGCACCAAATCATGCTCGACGCCGCTGGCGAGCCCCTCGGAGGCAAGTGGACATTTGATGGAGAGAATCGTAACAAGATGCCCAAAGGCGTTAGAATTCCTCCCGTACCTAAAATACCTTCGAGCGCTTACATCGAGGAAGCTATTGCCTATACGGAGAAAAATTTTAAGGATAATTATGGAAGTTTAAACCGCTGGCATTATCCTATCGATCGCGAAGAAGCTTTGAAATGGTTGAATGATTTTTTAGAAAAAAGATTTCAAAACTATGGTGTTTATCAAGATGCAATAGTTCCAGGTGAGGGAACATTGTTTCATTCCATTCTTACTCCTATGCTCAATATAGGAATGATTTCTTCAAAGGATATTCTGGATGCATCCATTCAATATGCTTTGAAGAATAATATTCCGATTAATAGTCTTGAAGGTTTTGTGAGGCAAGTACTTGGATGGAGAGAGTATATTCGAGCAGTGTATGTGAACAAAGGAGTAGAGGAACGTACTAAGAATTTTTTCAATCATAAAAGAAGCATTCCAGAATCATTCTGGAATGGTACCACCGGTATTGCACCCATCGATGACGCAGTGAAACGCATGAATGACAGTGCTTATAGTCATCACATCGAACGACTGATGGTGATAGGAAATTTCATGGTCCTTTGTGAGTTTGATCCCGATGAGGTGTATCGTTGGTTTATGGAGCTGTTTATCGACGCATACGACTGGGTAATGGTGCCTAATGTGTATGGTATGTCGCAATTTGCAGATGGCGGCATCATGAGCACGAAGCCATATATCAGTGGTTCCAACTATATTTTGAAAATGAGCAACTACACCAAAGCACCTTGGTGTGAGACATGGGACGGCTTGTTTTGGAACTTCATTGACAAACACCGTGATTTCTTTTTGAAGAATCCACGATTGAGCATGATGGTACGAACATTTGATAAGATGGATGCCAGCAAGCGCGATGCACATTTAAAAAGAGCGGAGCAGTATTTGAAAGAATTGACTTCTTAAGTTCCAAAACTGGTACATTATAAAATAGCTGGATTCTATCTCAGCAGTGTCAGCGTACCGCTCACCAATGCGCGATTTGCTTCTGACTTTTGGTACTCAACCTCATAAATATACGTTCCGTCTGGAACGAAATATCCATTAATACCGCCGTTCCATCCGCGATTGGTTTCACCGTTATCGAAGATTTTTTCTCCCCAACGGTTATAAATCTTTAAACCAAACTCAGCCCCATCACACGGAAATACCGGAGTAAAGAATTCGTTTGTGCCATCATTATTAGGAGTGAAAACATTTGGAATAAAAGGATCACAGAATACTTTTTCGCAATTGATCACATTTTCTGTAGATGTCAAATTTGTAATACCGCACTCACCCGTTATACTAACGGAGATAGAATAAAGACCTTCCAATACTAAACTGGTACTCACTTGCAATCCCTCAAGTTCCGAAATCTCACCGACAGGATTTGTAATCTGCCATACAACCGAATTGATTTCATTCGTTCCGAACACCGAAAAGACAGATGGACTTTCAGTACAGAGATTTTCAGTTATGACTTCAAATTCACAGCACAAGCCTATTTCAATCGGTAAACAAACAATCACATCCAACTCTCCATTTATGATATAGTTTACGCAAACTTCATAATTACCAGGAGAAGAGAACAGATGATTAAGAGAAAGCGTATTGGATACATTTGTGAACACAGCCTCATTCGTCGGTGAATTGACATCTCCGAAATTCACTATAATTTGATCAAAAGTAGACGAAATAGGTATTTGGAGACCAATCGGGCTATCAGCGTCGCAAAGGTCACCGGTGATTATGAAATCAGAAATTTCAACGTTACAAACCTCCACTACAAAAGTCGAATCAAACTGAAAACTTTGACACCCACTGATAATCTCTACATTTATGTCATACGCTCCCTCTTCAATAAATGAGTAACTGAAGTTATTAGTTGTGAAACTATCTGTATTACCGTCGCCCCAATTAATATTAATCTCATCAAAATCGAAGGGAATATTAATATCAAAGTTTATAGTAGAATTCACGCAATTGTCAGAAGCTTCCAATGAAAACTCTGGTACCACTGGAGTGGCGGCAATATCATAAGACCAAATATGCAGTCCATAGCCACCGAAAGCAGCTCCAGCTATTGCGCTCTGCTGCCAGTTGCATGCAGCCCCAAGGAAATCAGGACAATTGATCACTCCTATCGATCCACCATTATTTACATAAATTTTATTATTACTAGCTATCTGCATTGTAGCAGGATTCCCCGTTAAAAAATTACTTACAAACACTTCAAACCCCGTGTTTTCTATCACCTCTGGGTTATTTGAACTTATATCATACTGAACAATTTTCTCCAGATTGGACACGTAGAGCACTTGGCCATTGGGAGAAAACTCTACACCGTATTGTAAGGTTGTTCCAAAATTGTACGCCCATGAAATCGGATTTGAGAAAACACCAGTTGCATTATCAAATTCAATTAAACTAATGTTTGATTCAAACAAACTCCCAATAGCAAGACGATCAAAGGTTCTATTCACCTTAAAATGACCAGCTCCATTGAATTGGGGACTCGTTACATTGCTAATCACGGGGGTTGTAGATAATCCAGAAGTGGTTAATTCGAATGCCACCAATGCTTCTTGATTGTCGTGTGTGATAATCCAATATCCGTCCTGGTCGGCATTGGGAATGATTTGAAGTTTTTCCGATGTTGTGCTATAGACGGGAATATTTTTCAGATTGGTCGGAATTGCTCCAAGACCTCCGTCCAGTGTCATATCAACTATTGAATAACGAAGTCCATTTGTGCTACTTTGTTCATCTAGAGTAAAAATATAGTACATGGTTTCGCTACTTGGATCACGCACGATTGCAGCAGCGGATGTACTGGAAGTGAGTTCTTGCGTTCCCCCCAAAAGCCCTGTTCCATTTGGCATCACTTCATCATTTGCGTTCCAGACGCTAAGTCCATCTGTATAAAACAGCAACTCACCAGTAGTACGATTTGAAATAGCGGCGCTTCCTTCTTGGGTAGCGGTTTGCCCAGATGCAATGGTGACATTTCCAACACTATCAAAATTCAACCCGCCACCGTTTCCAAATCTCCAATTGTTATTTTGAAATTGAGCTGAGACAAACAGACCATTGACAGCCGTAAAAAATAAAACCAATAAGATCCTCATAACTCCGCATTTTTATTGAATAATATAAACTTCGATCCTTGTCTTTGACTTAGCTGAATTTCTTTACCATCAAACAATTTCACTATCCAAGTTGAATCATCTTTGTGCGCAGAAATCATTTTATTTAAATTGAATAACTCTTTTCGATTCGCTCTAAAAAAATTCTCTTGGCCTAACTGTTCCTCTATTGCAGTCAAGGATTTATAGAGCATATTGCTTCCTTTGTCATGATGAATACGGATGTAATTTCCGATACTCTCAATCCATGATATCGAAGCCGTTTCTATAAATTTCATCTCATATTCTTCCTTTACAAAAATTCGCGAAACACTTGTTTGACCAGAAGCTTTAACCTTTGCTAATGCTTTCACCAACCGTTCTTGACCAACTGGTTTCATGAGATAGTCAATAGCATTAATTTCAAAAGCCTTCAATGCAAATTCGTCATAAGCTGTTACAAATATGATTTGAGGGAAATAAGTAAGTTCATTTACTATATCAAAACCTGTCTTCTCTGGAATATTAATATCAAGAAAAATCAAGTCTGGCTTTAATGAGTTTATTTGACGAATCGCTTCAATCGCAGAGCTCGCTTGTCCAATGATATCGAGATCTGAGAAATCCCTAAGCATCCACTTCATTTCCTGAATGGCAAGAGGCTCGTCATCTACTAAAAAAACCCGAATCATATTCATATTTTCGCCATTACATTTACGGACACCATTTCACCTACTTCCTTTAAATCAATTTCCACTTGATTGTAAAAAGCTTTAAGCCTCTTTTTCACAAATTGCAGTCCTATTCCTAAACCAGACTCATCGCGTTGAATTGTTCCTGAGTTTTTTACCTCAACAGCAAGTAAGCTTTTAGTACATTTTACAATAAGATGAATCTCACTATCACCATTACGTTTTGAAACACCGTGTTTTATTCCGTTTTCAACGAGAGTCAAAATGATACCCACAGGAATTTTTACATCATCGCTTTCAGCTTCTTTAGAAATATAATAGGATAAGCGACTTCCGAAGCGAAGCTTTTCAACCTGCAGATATTGCTGTACCATTTCGAGTTCCTCCGAAACCGAGACTGCGTCACGGGAAGAGGAAGACAACGAAAAGCGAAGTATTTCACTTAGCTTGACGATGCCTTCTCTCGCCGCTCTTGGGTCCACCAAAACCAGAGCC
>CAYRZQ010000076.1:0-10877 GCA_964428835.1 uncultured Comamonadaceae bacterium
CAGCTGCCCTCGAAACACTAGGGGAGAAGCCCGTGATGGCTGCATACAACCAAAGAATGATAGCTGGTATTAAAAATCTTAATACTGCTGTTCTTCGACCCCGCATGCGACTTGTCAACGGCCGAGTGAGCGTATAGATCAAACCTACGTGCATACCAGATACCGCAAGAATATGCACCACGCCAGTTTTGCTATACTCTGCAATTTGTTCGCGATCCATTTCGTCTGTCTTACCCCACACAAGCGCCTCTACAATGCCTCTGGTTTCCTTTGACAAGTCATAAGTATCTAATTTGCGAATCAAGGCCTCACGCAGATAAATCAGATCTCCTTTAGTAGTAGTTTCTCTTTCTTTTTTCCAAAACTTCCAATGATCATTTTTAGGTCTCAAGATTTTATAAATGCCTTTTTGCTTTAAGTACTCAGCATAATCAAAGGCTTCGGGAAATATTGGTGGGTCAGGCGTTTGTAATTTGCTATGAACAAGTAGTAGTTGATCTGTCATGAGCTGTCGAGCGAGCGAGTCGCGAAAAAACTGAATCATGATGGTGCCGTTGCCAGGAACGAGAACACCAGTGCTATCTCCAGAATAAATTATCTCTGCGGTGGCAGAGACGTAATGATCTTTAACCTTGGGAAAGTCGACTATTTTTACAATATAAAGTTCGTTTTGATTTTCAATACGCTCATAATGGAGTGGATGGATTTGAGGGGCAGTGATCGATGCAATCCAGAAGCCACAGCTGACCATAAAAACCATAACAAAGATTCCTACGCGATGCCTTACTTGTGGATTGCTATTATTACGAACAAGGAGAAAGATAACAATACATAATATCATGGAAAATGACGAGACCACAGGCAAGGCTCCCAGCATAAAAGCCATGATAACCCCTGTCATAAAAGGCAAACCAATGCGCAGGAAAGGCGCTCGCAACCATGTTCTCGTCATATGCTTTCACTCTAATCTATCAACTCGCGTTATGCGAATTACTTGACAAATGAAGAGCGATTCAATTGACGATAAAAATGTTTCTTATGCAGAAAAAATGCTTTGATTATGCTTTCCTTATACATCCCCGTAAGATTCACATTGCGATCGCAAAGTTTCTCTTTTTTTCTTTTAGAAAGCATCTTGAAAAATGATGCGTAAAAACTGAAATGAGCCTTTAAAACAGCGATAAAATAAGAGAAGTTACCTTCCGTCAAAAAACGAACTCCTGCAATACCATCGAGCAGCATTCTTCTAAAAAGCTTCAATCCCGTATTCCCATTTCTATAATTTTTTAGAATAAGATATAGGTTATTCCTAAAATTTAGGAATGTTTTATACGGATTCATGCGATCGAGGGTGCCACCTCCGTAATGATAAACTTCGCTTTTACGACAAGCGCCAACTTTATAACCTCTATTTTTCAATCTCCAACAAAGGTCAATTTCTTCCATGTGGGCGAAAAAGTCTTCATCCAGACCATCCACTTCAAAGTAAGCAGAGCGTTTGATAAACATAGCTGCACCACTCGCCCAGAAGACTTCTTCATTTTCAAAAAACTGTTCATTGTCGTTTTTATCAAACTCATAGAAGATGCGACCTGCACAAAAAGCAAAGCCATCTTTATCAATAAAACCGCCTGCGGCGCCTGCGTATTCAAAATATTCTCTGCGGTGGTAGTCGAGGATTTTGGGTTGACAAGCCACCATCATAGGATCACTTTCGAGATATTCCATTACAGGCTTTATCCAGCCTGGTGTCACTTCTACATCAGAATTGAGGAGCACCACCCATTCATTAGGTATAGCCCTTAATCCGTGGTTATACCCCCCGGCAAAGCCGAAGTTCTTTTCAAGTTGAATGATTTTAACCTGAGGAAAGTGCGACTGGATGAATGAAATAGATGCATCAGTGGAGGCGTTGTCAATCACGTAAACGTCAGCATCTTCAATGCTATGTTCCACCACTCCTGGAAGAAATTCTTTCAGGAAACGGATGCCATTCCAATTGAGTATTGCTATTGCTACTTGTTTCACGCCGAGGTTTTGGAGGCGCGAAAATAGTGCTTAGTAGGGATTATACCACAAATCTTGAAGTTCATCACCACTAAAATTGTTTCTTTCCTGTAAATTGCTGTTGCGCGTCACATTAGCAGGGCTGTTCATTGCTCGTTGTCTTACAAGACTTGGCCAGTCCAGATTCTTTGGCTCTTGCGGAACATCGCTGTGAAGTAGCTCGTAGTCTTCACCTAGAGTTGTATTGTAGAACAGAAATCTTCGGTCATGAAGTTTATCATTGGTTTCGTAGTAATGCCAGATTTCAAATGGCCAATAGTCAGGGTCATGAGGACGTTCGATGCGAGTATTTGGAGGACCGTATTGTAGATAAACACGACCGCGATCTGTTTTCCAACCTTTTTTAATTCTAGTTCCAAAGTTTTCATCAACCATCTTAAGCTTCTCTTCATATTGTCTCCAAGCAAATTCTGGGTCTGTTTGATTGCGCTTGTACCAAAAAGAATAGAAGAAACTTTGCATTTCCTGAAGATTCGCTGAAGCCATCGTGTTATTGATGGTGTTGCGTTCTTGACTGAGCGCAATAGGATTGAGAGAATAAATGATGTCGCGCAGCGTGTCAGCTTGCGTATAACGGCCTGCAAAAGATCGTGCTACTACATTGTTGTCGGGGACTTGTTCTTCAATGGGAACAGCCTTTACAAGGTTTCTAGTAAAGAATCTTTCTTTCATCGCAATCAAAGAATTGTTGCGGTCTCTGGCTTCCAACAAAAGTTTGTATTCTCCCGATGGCAGATTTCTTAAGTCAATCGTATGCAGTTGGGGAGAAACGGTGCGCGCATTGATTCTTTTGATTCTGCTGATTTCTTTGATTTCGGTATTATTCAATTGTCTAATTGAAATGACGAATGCCAGTGGCTCATCGTTTCCCAATACTTTATCTAAATTGTATATCTCTGAGTAAAACAACAACTCATTGATATTGCTAGGGAAATAGGAGGAAACGTAAGGGATTAAATCAAAACCACTTTTAGAAAATGCATTGATATCTGTAGACGCAGCGTATGCACTGATAAACTGAATATCCGAAAAGAATGCACCTTCTTTTAAGTTATCTATTTTAATTGGAGCCACCATCTTTACGGGTGCAACATTGGGGGCATTATTATCTGTAATTTCGATTTCCACATTGTATATTCCGTTGGGAAGTGAAAATCTTTCTAAGCTTAAAAAGTCGGTCTTTTCCTGAGTTTCAAGAGTTGGACCTTGTACAATGGTTTTTCGAAAATCGATAATTTTATCGTTTTGACTAATGATAATACTCAACCCAACAGCTGCGTTGAAACCTCCCTGGCCATTGTCGGCTAATTCAAATGTTTGTCCATCGTAAGAGATAACAACTTCTACGAAAGGACCCTGGCCTGGAATGTCGAAAACGCGGTAGTCAAAATAAGCGCGTATAGCTAATGCATGCTGAGCGCATAAAACACAAATAACGAGTGCTGCAATTCGAATAAATGTCTTCATATTCACAAAGGTAATAAAGTAAAGATGCATCAAAATCTTTATTTCATCGTCTTTATGAGGTTGACTTCGAGTAATGATTTAACAGGTTTTTGCGTTTCGCTCGAATTATCCTTGATTCGCTTAAATAGATTAGAAGCAGCAAGCTGACCTAGTTCAAATCCATTGTGGTGAAAATAATTCACGGGAAAGTCAATGATTTGCGGCATGAGTCCATCGGAAATAGCTACTACGGCGCAGGCCTCGGGATTTTGTCCGTATTTTTTTTGCAACAAAAGCGAGGAGGCTGCTATCAATTCATCACTCATCAAGAAGATACCATCGGTATCAGGATAGGCTTCCAAAAGCTCTTCAATGCAAGCTTTGCCTTCTTCAAAATTAACAGCAAAAAGAATACTGTTTTCTTTTAGTGGAATACCATAATGTTGGAGGCAAAGCTTATATCCTCTGGAGCGCTTTTGTGAGATACTCAAACTCGCACTACCCATGATCGCCACAATATTTTTGCATCCATGATTGATTAAAAATTCTGCCGCACGAAATGCGACACGCTCATCATCTATCAACACTTCATCGAAGGGAGAGCTGTCGATACTTTTATCGAAAAGCACAACCGGAATCCCCAGTTCACGCACTTCATCAAAGTGCTGAAGATTCGATGATTGATTGCTCAGAGATACGAGCAGTCCTTCTACACTATGATCTACGCACAATCTGAGATTATCTTTTTCTTGTTGCAAATCATCATTGCTTTGCAGTACTAGCAATTGATATCCATTTTCTCGAGCCACGGATTCTATCCCTTTGATCACTGATGGGAAAAAGAACATGGTGATTTCGGGAATAATAAGACCTATCGTACTGCTTTTTCTCTTACGCAAACCCGAGGCAAGGTGATTGGGATGATAATTGAGTGCTTTGGCTTTCTCTTTTATCAACTCACGCATCTCTATACTGATGTCTGGATGATCACTGAGCCCACGACTGACGGTGCTTACAGACACATTTAATTCATGAGCAATATCCTTGATCGTGGCTCTTTTTTGCATAAGGTTTAGAGAATTCGAATTCGATTCAGGTCAAACATACTAAATTTTTATTAATGGAAAGTTTTCAACAACAAACGTTTGCGCAAACGTTTGCGGCCTTTTATTTTCATTTTCAGTATTGAAGTGCATGAAAAAAAGTTTTTTGTTTGCTCCAACCTCGAAGCAAAATTGTCTTCGATTAAAAAGTTAA
Source organism: uncultured Comamonadaceae bacterium (assembly GCA_964428835.1). GTDB lineage: Bacteria > Bacteroidota > Bacteroidia > Flavobacteriales_D > Sanyastnellaceae > JAIXWP01. Next base: position 4,771 of record CAYRZQ010000076.1, read on the forward strand.
CCAATAAACCAAACCACATGAAAAAATTATCAAGTCATTGGCTCTTGATTGTTTTTTGCAGTATTCTCTTTCCATCGTTCATTCAAGCTCAAGGAACAATTGAGGGAAGTGTAAAAGACAATACGGGAGAAGCCGTTAGTTTTAGCATTATTCGAATTAAGGACAGCAATTATGGAGCAATTGCTGACGATCAAGGGATGTTTAAGATTACCAACGTTCCTGCTGGAAGTTATAGTGTCAAAGCCTCCAGTGTCGGTTATGACGACGTGGAGTTGATGGCTACCGTTGCTAATGGTGGCACTGTTAAATTGGATTTTGTACTTTCTTCTTCTCAAACGCTGAAGGAAGTGGTAGTGACTGGGGTTGTAAATCCTAAATCTTCTTTAGAATCGAGCATTTCGATCAGTACGCTGAATGCACGCCAAGTGGATGAGCTTGGAGCACGCAGCACTGCTGAAGTACTGCGATCGATTCCTGGGATTCGCTCTGAGGCTTCTGCTGGTGAGGGAAATACCAATATTACCGTGCGAGGCGTGCCTATCGCAACAGGTGGTTCCAAATATCTTCAGTTTCATGAAGATGGTTTGCCTGTTTTGCAATTTGGCGATATCGCATTCGCAACTGCCGACATCTTCACACGTTTCGATTATTCAGTAGGCCGAATTGAAGCTCTTCGCGGAGGTAGCGCAAGCACACTGGCAAGTAACTCTCCAGCAGGTGTAATCAACTTTATCAGCAAAACAGGTGCTGTTGAAGGTGGTAGCGTGGCTACGACAGCCGGTATCGACTTCCGCTCTTATCGCACCGACTTCGAATATGGAACACCTATGGCCAACAATATGTCTTTCCATATTGGTGGTTTCTTCCGTCAAGGTGATGGCCCACGTACCACTGGCTACAACGCTAGTTATGGTGGTCAGATCAAGGCGAACCTCACCAAGTATTTTAACCGCGGTTACGCTCGCGTTTATTTAAAATATCTCAATGATCGCACTCCTGCTTATATGCCGATGCCGATTCAGGTATCTGGTACCAACGACAACCCTGAATGGAGTTCAGTCGCTGGATATAGCGCTTTAAGAGGAACGCTTCATACACCAGCTCTTATTGCTAATCTTAGCACTGGTCCTGATGGTCAGGTTCGTAGAAGCTCTTTGGCTGATGGAATGCATGCCAATACAACAGCTGTGGGTACTGAATTCGCCTTTGAAGTAGGCGAAGGCTGGAAGCTCACCAACCGTGCACGTATGGCTTTCAATAATGGTGTTTTTGTTGCGCCATTCACAGCTGCTGTCGGTCCCGCTGCCGATATCGCAAGCTCCGTAGCGCCAGGATATACGTCATTGACCTATGCCGCATCAGGTGAGGCGTTTCCTCAGAATGCTAATGGAAATGGACTGTTGCAGCGCATGCATTTGTTTGACACACAGTTGAACAACTTCAATAATTTCACAAACGATTTCAATATTCAAAAAGATCTTGGAAGAGTTAAACTAAATGGTGGTGTCTATAAGGCTTATCAGGCAATCAGCATGTCATGGGTTTGGAACTCATACTTGATGGAGGTGAGCGATAATAACGCTCAATTGGTAAATGTAAATCGCAACGATACAGCCTTTACCGATAACGGTCTTATTGCTTATGGCGTTCCAGCATGGGGCAATTGCTGCCACAGAAATTATGATACCTACTACGACATCTTCGCTCCTTACGCAGGCGTGGAGGTAAACGTAAATGAAGCTATCACGGTTGATGCAAGTTTCCGCTATGATAGCGGTAATGTTTCAGGTTCATTCGCTGGTGGCGATGGACAGACAACAACTATCGATATGAATGGCGATGGTGCTATTTCTCAAGTCGAGCAGAATGTAGCGACCATTGACAATGCAAATGCACGTCCTGTGAATTATAGCTATAATTATTTGAGCTACAGCGCTGGTTTAAATTATCTTCTAAATGATAAAATGTCAGTCTTCGGTCGTTATAGCGTTGGTGGACGTGCGAATGCTGACCGTCTTTTGTTCGGTCCATATATCAATCCAGATGGTAGCGCAGCTGCAGGTTTGAGTTCAGATATGGTGTCTCAGGCAGAGTTGGGGTATAAGTTCCGCAAGGAGAATGTGATGTTGAATGCAACGGCTTTCTATGCGTTAACAGAAGAACAAAACTTTGAAGCCACAACACAGCTTTCTGTAAATCGTGAATACACAGCATTGGGTATAGAACTCGATGGTCAATATTCTATCAAAGGATTCAACATTCGCGGTGGTCTTACCTTCACTGATGCTGAGATTTCTGCTGATGTATTGAACCCTGATGTAGTAGGCAACAGACCTCGTCGTCAGGCAGCTGTTATCTACAACTTCAGTCCTTCATATACATATAAGAATCATACTCTTGGACTTAGCGCTATCGGAACAACTGAGTCTTTCGCTCAAGATAACAATGAATTGATCATGCCTGGTTATACATACTTGAATCTATTCGTGAATCTCCAAATTGCTAAAGGATTCAACTTTATGATCAACGGTAACAACATCCTTGACACTATCGGTATCACCGAATCTGAGGAAGGCTCTATCGTAGAGAATACAACACAAGTATTGCGCGCCAGATCAATTACAGGAAGAACTTTTTCTGCAACGTTGAGATATAGTTTTTAGTTTGAACCAATAATTATTTCATCGTGAAATGATGTTTGGATGGGTAAAATTCAAGGAGGTGTAAAAGCCTCCTTGAGTTTTTTTAATTTAAGCGCATGAAATATTACCAAGAAGCCATAGATGTTTTGAAGCAATGCATTACCGCTAATGGTTTTGTTGCATCTCCTATTGTTAAAGACAACTATGCGCGAGTTTGGTCGAGGGATTCAATGATTGCTGGTATCGCATCATTACTCTCAGGAAATGAAGCCTGCATAGAGTCGTTCAGAAAAAGTGTGATATTTCTTGGCGAATATCAAAATAAATTTGGTCAAATACCAAGCAATGTTTCCTCTGATGGAAAGTCGGTAAGCTTCGGTTCTTTAGTAGGTCGCGTTGACGCGACATCCTGGTGGATAATTGGAGCATGTCTTGTTTCAAAATATTTTCCAGAGCATAAAACGCCTCTTCAATCAAAAGTGAGCAAAGCGTTCGATATTCTAGAGGCTTGGGAGTTCAACGGTCGCGGGTTAATCTATACACCTTTGGGTGGTAATTGGGCAGATGAATACGTGTCACAGGGTTATGTATTGTATGATCAACTCTTGCGTTTGTGGAGTTTGAAGCTTTATTCAAATATTTTTCATGACGATGAGCGTAAGCTTGAGTATGAAAACAAAACCGCATTAATTATTGCGAATTACAAATCCGGCAATCTCATTGATAAAAACATATATCATCCATCAGCTTATAGTAGTTTTAACAATAAGTCGGGCTATTGGGCGAGCGCTTTTTTCCCGGCAGGTTATGACACTCGCTGGGATGCCGCAGCTAATGCGCTGGTATTATTGCTTGGGTTGGAAAATGAACCAACTAAAATAGCATCCGCCGTGGATGTAATGGCTGTAACCAATAAGTCGTATCAGATTCCTGTTTTTGCTCCAGTAATTCTTAAAGGAGATGCCGATTGGAGTTTACTTAGTCATAATTACTCTTATCAATTTAAAAATAATCCGCATGAATTCCATAATGGTGGTTCGTGGCCAGTCTTCACAGGCCTGCTTTCATTGGGATTATTCTTAAATGGATTTGATGGATTATCTGGTAAAATACTCGAGGCTCAAGAGTTGTCGATGGAAAATAATCCAGATGATATGTTCACTGAGTTTTGGAACATTAATACATCCAAGCCTGGAGGTGTGAATCCTTTGGGCTTCAGCGCCGCAGGATATATATTCATGGCACACGCGTGTAATAGTGAAAAAGAAACCATTAAAAAGTTGTGGGGATGCTAGGAGACGTAATTCAAATCAAACCAGAATACTTCACTACCTCTGCAAAGATTGCAGAGATGTGGAAAAAGCATCACAAAGATTCTACTCGTTCCGCAATAGGAATTGCTGGAGAGTCTGGCAGCGGTAAGTCGGTTACAGCAGTTTGCTTGCAAAGGTCACTGCACGACTTGGGCGTAAAAGCGCTGATTTTGCACATGGATGATTATTTCCATTTACCACCAGCTTCAAATCATGAGAAGCGTGTTGAAAGTTTGAAGAATGTTGGAAAACATGAGGTGAATCTTTCTTTATTGGAAGACAACATACTTTCATTTAAGGAGGGAGTTGCAGATATCACTGTGCCCGTTGTTAATTATAAACTGAATACAATTCTCTCCGAAATAATTCCTTCTCAAGGCTACGATGTTTTGATTATCGAAGGTACTTATACTTTTTTCATAGAAAATTTAGACTTCAGGGTTTATATGGATCGGACCTACTTGCAAACTCGTGAACAGCGCGCATCTCGCGCAAGGGAAGAGATGAGTGATTTTATCGAGCAAGTATTGGCATTAGAACATGACATTATTCGACCAACAAAGCAACTTGCGGATGTTATTGTCGACGTAAATTATCAGGCTGTACTCAATAAATAAAATGATGACGAAGAAGCGACTGAATTTTTGGCAAATCTGGAACATGAGTTTTGGATTTTTAGGAGTGCAATATGCTTTTGGTTTACAGCAAGCCAATATGAGTCCTATCTATCGCTATTTGGGAGCGGAAGAGTCGGAGATCCCTTTGCTATGGCTCGCTGGCCCAATCACTGGTTTGATTGTTCAACCAATCATTGGTTCAATGAGTGATAGAACGTGGCACAAGCGATGGGGAAGGAGAAGACCTTATTTTATGGTAGGCGCAATTCTTACGAGTTTGGCTTTGGTGCTCATGCCATATTCTACACATCTTTGGATGGCGGCCTCTCTATTGTGGTTGCTCGATGGTGCGGCGAACGTTACGATGGAGCCCTTCAGAGCGTTGATTGCAGACAAGCTCGACAACGATCAACGCACATTGGGTTATAGCATTCAAAGTTTTTTTGTTGGACTAGGACAGACACTCGCGAATACGATGCCTTTGATATTGACCGCGATTGGCATTTCTACGGTCGTAGCAGAAGGTTCGATCGATCGAATTCCAGATTTTGTAAAGTACTCATTTATTATCGGTGCGGTAGCAATTCTAGTTTCTATCGCTGTTACTGTTTTTACTACTAGTGAAGAGCCTCCGGCAGAAGAAGAAAAGGTGGAGAGTAAGAAGGGCTTATTGTATATTTTACAAGAAGTAATTGTCGCGTTTAAAGAGATGCCTGCTACGATGCGCCGCCTTTGGTGGGTTAAGTTCTTTACATGGTTTGGTCTTCCTATGATGTGGCAATATTTGAGCTTGTCTATCGCTCGCCACTGTTTTAACGCATTTGAGTCGTCGGATGCTGGTTTTGCAGATGGTGTTAAATGGGGCAATTTGGGATTAGCTGTATTTAATGTTTTGTGTTTTGCATTTGCGCTCATACTTCCAGCACTCAGCAAGCGACTTCACCCCAAGATGATTCATGCTTTATGTTTGACTGCAGGTGGGCTTGCGTTCATTTCGATGAAATTTTTGACAGATCCATACCACTATATGATTGCAATGGCTGCAGTGGGTATTGCTTGGGCAAGTATCATGTCAATGCCTTACGTAATGTTGTCACAAAGCGTTCCTGCAAATCGGATGGGCGTATATATGGGGATTTTCAATATGTTCATCGTCATCCCTCAAATCATCAGTATGGTGGTGGTTTATTTTATTTATGATTCCCTTTTACTTGGTGATCCCGCCAATGCCCTATTACTCGCCGGCCTCAGCCTAATTGCCGCCGCAGGAGCGAGCAGGGTAATAAGATAGTATGATAGTATGGTAGTATGGTAGTATGATAGTATGGTAGTGTGGTAGTGTGATAGTATGGTAGTGTGGTAGTGTGATAGTATGGTAGTGTGATAGTGTGATAGTGATTGGAATTCGGAATTCGGAATAAAAAAAAGTCCTGACACTGTCAGGACTTTTTAATTTTATTAATTCCGATTTCTCGTTCTTGTTCTCGTTCTTGTTCTCGTTCTTGTTCTCGTTCTTGTTCTCGTTCTTGTTCTCG
>CAYRZQ010000077.1:0-10536 GCA_964428835.1 uncultured Comamonadaceae bacterium
TTCCCAGTGTGTTTGATGAGCACCGGGAATCGCCCAAAGAAACCTGGTTAAAGGATTACTGTGTCGAGCAAAAGAACGCAGGTCGGAAAGTGTTGGTGTACACCAGCTACACAGGTACACGAGATACCTCCATACGCCTGCGGGATATTTTGACCAGTGCCGGTTTAAAGGTCTCTGTACTCAAAGCAACCGTGGCCACCGAAAAGCGTGAAGACTGGGTAGCAGAGCAAGTAGAAAAAGGGATAGATATTCTCATCTGCAACCCCGAACTGGTGAAAACCGGTCTTGACCTGCTGGAGTTCCCAAGCATTGTCTTTATGCAAACGGGGTACAACGTCTACACCTTAATGCAGGCCGCTCGCCGCTCCTGGCGAATTGGTCAGCTACACGGTGTGGAAGTGTTATTCCTGGGCTATGCCCAATCTGCCCAAAGCCGTTGTTTGGCGTTAATGGCAGAAAAGATTGCGGTGAGCCAATCTACTTCGGGCGATATTCCGGAGTCTGGTTTGGATTCACTCAATCAGCGCGGGGACAGTATTGAAATGGCCATGGCCAGGGATCTTATGGCTGCTTAGCTTTTTTAATTTTCAGCCCTCATCAGAGGGCTTTTTTCTACCCATAACTAAAGTGCGTTAGCCCTTGTAATATCATTGAGCGTATGTGATGGGTTATATTCCAGCCAGCTGCCATGATGGGAAGCCTAAATAATCAAGCAGCATTCGCAACAATAATATTTTACTCGCCGGTACTTACGGACCGTCGGTCTTGTGCCCAAAGCGGACCTTTAATGCCAAGTAGTCTAAATGTAATCCAATTTGCCTGACGGTATAGATTCTTTAGAAAAATACATTAGTTGCCGGAGAAAATTGATTTTGTCTCAGTTCATGTTAACTGCTGGTTTAATGGAGAGGTATGAATTTTGAAAATTAGAAAAATAGCAATAAATAATTTTCGTGGAGTGAAAGAGTTTGAATGGTGCCTCCCATCCGCAAATATCTTCTGTTTAATCGGTAAGGGAGATTCATCAAAGTCAACGATACTGGAAGCAATACGATTCGCCTTTTATCCTCAATGGAATCTGACGCTATCCGACTCTGACTTTTATCAATGCAATGTGGAGCATCCTGTCGTGATTGAGGTCTCTATCGGTAATTTGATAGAGGAATTTTGTTCTCTTAATAAATACGGACAATATTTGCGCGGTTGGGACGCAGCTAAGTTGCAGCTTCATGATGAACCAGATGATCACCTAGAGCCTGTTCTCACAATCCGTTTAATAGTGGAGAAGGATTTGGAGCCAAAGTGGATTGTAGTCTGCGACCGCACCCCTGAAGGGATTCCTTTCAAACAAGCGGACAGGAATAAAGTGAGTGTGGGGCTTATTGGTGCCTACAGTGAGAGGCAGCTATCTTGGGCAACCGGTACGGCATTGTCCAAGCTCACTGAAACACAAAGTCTGAACGAACTCTTGGTAAATACATCAAGAAAGGCTCGCTCATCTTTTGACACTGGTCGGGCTGTTACGCTTAAAAACTTCGATGCTGCTGCCGAGCGGTCGCAAGAAATTGCAAAAGAGCTTGGTGTGCCCGTGCTCTACAATTACAAAGCTCACCTAGATCTGACATCCATAAATATGAAGATTGGTGGATTAGCTCTACATGATGGTGACATTCCACTACGCCAGTTGGGGCTTGGATCTCGAAGAATGTTGCTTTGCGGTATTCAGAAGATGGGCTTAGAGGAAGGCCATATCACACTGTTTGATGAAGTTGAGTTCGGACTGGAGCCGCATCGTATCACCCGTCTTATCAAACATATTCGTGAAGACAATAGCGGCCAGTATTTCTTAACCACTCACTCACCAGTAGTGTTGCGAGAACTTACAGTAAAGGAACTGTACGTCGTTCACAACAATGCTGGCAAAGTAACAATCATCTCAGCAGCACAAAACGGCCTCGAAGAACATGAGATTCAGGGCAAGATTCGTTCGAGTGCAGAAGCATTTCTCGCTAAAAAGGTCATAGTCTGTGAAGGAGCTACTGAAATTGGCTTCTTAAGAGGGTTTGATGACTATCAGGCAGAAAGCAAGAAGGAGCCGTTTTCGTTCCACGGGGTGGCTCTTGTTGACGCAAGAGGTGGGAGCAAGGTGAAGAGCCTGGCAAAGGCCTTCAAATCGCTTTATTACGACGTGTCGGTACTAGCTGATGCAGATGCAGAAACTCAGTTTTCTGCTGCCGACGTCGCGGAACTTATTGAATTGAAAATTTCTGTGCATGTTTGGAGCGATAAATTGTCATTGGAAGAGCGAGCCTTCCTGGATTTGCCATGGGCCGGTGTCGTGGCCAGTGTGAAGTTAGCTCAAAACGAACTCGGTTTTTCTGCATATGATCAAGTGCGATCCAAATTCAATGAAGCTTTAGATCTAGATATTGATACCTGGACCGAGAGTTTAAAGTTACGAACCAGTATCGGTGCGGCCGCAAAAAATGCAGGATGGTTTAAGGACATAACCAGAGGTGATCTCTGGTTCAAAACGATAAGCCCAGTTTATAAAGCCCCTGATTTCGTCAACAAAAACCTTGCTCTTGAGTTAGATAAACTTTGGGTGTGGGCAGAAGATGTCTGAGGATCTTGCTGTCGAGTTGAGTAAATTCTCTGGTAAGGGGTATGTGATTGCGCCTGCTGGGTATGGAAAAACTCACCTCATCGCGCTGGCAGTAAAAGCCGCTAGTAAGCGTCAGCTGGTATTGACGCATACTTTTGCAGGAGTGAACTCAATCAAGACCAAGATGGCAGCACTCGGGGTTCCAAGTTCAAAGTACCAAGTAGACACGATTGCAAGTTGGTCTCTTAGACTTTGTTTAGCATATCCTAAAATGTCGTGTTGGAGGGTTGAACACCCAACAGGCAAGCAATGGAACAAGCTCTATGAATGCTGCGCTGTTTTAATTGGAAAGAAAGCTATTCGTCACATCGTTGAGTCTACCTATGATGGTGTCTACGTAGATGAGTATCAGGATTGCTCAGATCTTCAACACAGGCTCATTTGCGTATTAGCTGAGTCGCTGCACTGCCGCATTCTAGGTGATCCAATGCAGGCTATCTTCGATTTTGGAGAGGGAAAACCTTTAGATTGGAAGGTGGATGTCTATCCTTCATTTGCTTGCCTTGGACAATTGGAAACGCCTTGGCGTTGGAATAATGCAGGTAATCCGAAGCTCGGGGCTTGGCTCAAAGATGTTCGGTCAAAGTTGAAACAGGGGCAGCAGATTGATTTATTGAATGATCTGCCATCGTGCGTATCATGGATTAAAACCGAATCTCAATACTTGGTAGCAAAGCAATATTCCTCACTCTGTGGATTTTTGGCACACGATGAAAGCGTAATTGCTCTACATGGCGGTAACCAACAGTTCAAAAATAAAACTCACAGTTTGGCGCGAAGCATGGCCGGAAAATTTTCCTCCATAGAAGAAGTAGAAGGCAAAGAAATACATTTATTTATCAAAAAGTTGGAGAACGCCAAGTCTGCTCAAGATGGTTTTTTACACGCACTGGACTTTGCAAAAAAATGCTTTACTGGTATCGATAAGGCTCTGACAGCTGGAACCAAGAGGGGTGAGGTGGCCAAACAAAATAAAAGCACAAAATATCCAGTGATATTGGATGCTGCGAACTCTTACCTCAATGAAGCAACAATACTAAATCTTAGGAAGTTCTTTTTGGCGCTTAGATCGAATACAGGACTATCTGTTTATCGGCGAGATTTATTTTATCGTTTCCTTAATATTTTAAAGTTACAAAATGATAGTAAAGAAATTTCTCTCTCGGACGCGGCTAAACTTTATCAGCGCGATATGCGCCACACGGGGCGACCTATCAGACATAAAAAATTGATAGCTACGACTTTACTCGTTAAGGGGCTGGAATATGACCACGCAGTTATCCTTGACGCAGACTCGCTAAATGAAAAGGATTTGTATGTTGCAATCACTAGAGGTGCGAAGTCGCTTACTCTTATTGGCGGAGAGCGATATATTCCAGCTAAGAAAGACTAAGACAGATTACGCATTGTAATAACTTTGTTTTTGATTGATCGTACCTAGATTGATGGGCTGCAAGGCACCCTTTTTACAAAAGGCCAGCTTCCGGTAATGGCAGTGAAGTGATAGATGAATCTATCCGGGATAGCTAGCTCGTAATTCGCGTTTATGTCCCAATCGGAAGTTGGGGTTTAATCTTATCAATTATTACAACTTAAAAAAAGATTAGATATGTCGGATTTTATCAATTTGAAATTTTGATGTTTTGATATTTTGATAAGGATTAAATTGATGAACATTTATGAGCAGATTCAGTATTTTTATGATAACTATACTTTGGTTGAATCATATTTTCTTGGTAAAGGAAAGAAGATTTCAATCGGCTCAAAATGGGAGTGCTGCCGCTTTTGTAAAAAAATTTCTCCAACAGTTACTTTTAAAAATGCTTCTCATGCAGTTCCAGAGTTTTTAGGTAACGGACAGTTAATTTTGGTATGTGAATGCGATTCATGCAATACTTTTTTCTCTAATAACTTAGAGGATCATTTAGATAAGTTCACCAAACCATATCGTACAATAGCAAAAATTAAAGGAAAGAAAAAAGTTCCTAGCAATAGATCCAAGGATAAAAGAACTAGGTTCGATTATAAAAGCGGTCAGCCAATGAAAATATTGGCGCCTGTTAATGGACATGCAAAAATCGATAATGAAAAGATGGAAATTTTCTATAATTTTGAAATTGAGCCTCATATCCCAGCAGCAGTATATAAGTGTTTGGTGAAAATTGGTCTATCAATACTTCCATCGAATGAAATATCTAATTTTACTCAAGCCACAAAGTGGATACTTGATCCTAACCATTCAAATAAATTGATCGAGCCACTGCTTTTGATGAAGAGCTTTATTCCAGGTGATAACCCAAACAGAGGGCTCACTGTTATGGTTCTTAGAAAAAAGGATTTGATAACAATTCGCCCAAACTACTATTTGGTATTAGGGTTTGGAAACTGTATATATCAAATTATGCTGCCCTCAGACATTGACCTTGCCGCGCCTAATAAAAATTTCATCATAATACCCTTTCCTACACCTTTTGAATTAAGTAGAAATTTTTCCAATATTCAAAAATCTGTAGAGGATCTTAGTGATCATAAATTACTAAATAATAAAAATGTACCAATAACATTTTCAGCTGGAAGCATAAAGAGGTTAGAGGAGCTGGAGGGTAAAAATCTAGAAGAAATTGGTTACAATTTAAATCTTTAATTGCATTTTTTCGCATCATGCAAGCTATGCAATTGGCCGAATACGGCAAGTGTCTTGTGGCTGGGTGAAAATATTCTATTAACTCCTCAAGTAGGTCGAGGCAGAATGAATGAGTGAAAATGAATTTGAATCGTATACTCTTCCTAAAGAGATCCAAGATTCATACATGGAAATATCGAATCATCTAAGGTACAAAAGTCGATTTTCTCTGCCTAAACTTCACGCGTCATTGGTTGATGATTTTGTGAAAAGACAAATAGAACATGGTCTCAAAACTATTGAAAAGGATGTCAGCTTTTTTCGGGCTCGAATTGGTGAGCCAGGAATCTTAGATCTTTTTACTCTTGATGATATGGGAGCGCCTCCACCAGGAAAAGCTGGCTCTGGCCGGATAAATCCTGAGGGCATTTCATATCTTTATTTAGCTGACAGTCCAGCCACCGCTATTGCAGAAGTGAGACCATGGAAGCGTGCGCGAATATCAGTGGCAACATTAAAAACCGTGAGACCGTTAAAAATAGTTTCGCTATTGGCTGGGGATAGCTTGGGGAACGAGGTAACTGAAAAAGATATAGAGAAGGTTGAAGTTCAGCGTGAGGTAAAGAGGATGATGAATGGAATTATATTGAAAGCATTGTATTTTGCGTTTCCTGCTCATCACAATGACAAGCACGCATATCTCGCTAGTCAATATATTGCTGAGCTTTTCAAGGAAAGCGGTGTGGACGGTCTTGAATATAGCAGTGTTCTTAACGAAGGAGGTATAAATACGGCGCTATTTGATGTGTCCTCGGCATCATGTATAAAAGTCGATGGCTATCTGATACAGGGAGTTGAATATAAGTACGATGAGCTCTCTTGATTGTCCGCTATTGGCCGAAGGTGGTAGTAGTGCCCGAAGCAGAAGTCCGGCTCTTAAACTTAGTTGGCCGTATATTTCCAAATTTATTGACCCGCATATCTTCAGCTTTATTGAAGTCTTTTTCTAAGGTATCTTTATACAGAGATTTTTAAAGTTGGGTGGATTTCGTATTTCTGTAAGTATACCGCCTAGGCCGTTGAATAAACCGTTAGCCAAAGTAGAAGCAACAATGAAAATATATATTGATAAAAGTCAGGCGAGAATATTTTCTAAAGCATTAGTTGGTATTAGAAAAAATATTGGCTCTAGCTCCTTGGCATCCATATCGAACGAAAAACAATACGGAGTTGCAGGAAACACTTTTAGAGCCTTTAGAGGCTATAATTTAGCACCTAGCGTTGTTTTTCGTAATTGGGCAAAAGAAAGAACTGAGAAAATTATTAATCATGATTCAAAAACAAAGCTTAATCAAAAATCGTTCATCACTTGGCATAATGACTTGGTTAATTCATTAGGTAGTTATTGGCTTGAATCACAGGGCGATGCACTATCATTTTCGCACAACCGTAAATTAATAGATCTATATGTTAAATGGTTAAGTCAATTCCAGTTTCAACATTATACATTCCATTTAGATCTTAATAGGTTCTCTTATTGCGCACTAGACAGCCAAACTTTATCAAAAATAAATAAATGCTATTCAGAGTGCCTCCCAATTAATAAAGCGTCAATGGGGGATATCTACAATAAAAATACATATGACTTTATGCAAAAAATTGTACATGACTTTTGTCTTTCTTGTAGTGCAACCCCACTTGAATTTGACTATTGGGCTTGGAAAAAAGGCGGCTAACAAATCGCTTAAGCAGCGCCTGGTGCCGGATAGTTTTTAAGTCGCAGTTTTGTGGGTAAGACCAGTAAAAATATAAATGCAGGTACGTAAATGGAACTACATCGGGCCGCCACCCTAAATTTAAAGAAAAATATTATCAATCGTCTTGAAGGGTTTAGAGCTTATACAAATGAACTTGAAGCTAAGTTTGAAAATGACATAGAGGGGATAGCTGAAAAATACGGCTTAAAAGACCTCGGGGTTGGCAATGACGGGGCGCGCCTTATGGAAGTAATTATGTCTCAGGAATATAGAAATATCTCAGATACATTTATAGGAACCTATCGAGACTCAACCCTGGTATCTATATATTCTTTTCTTGAAAACACCATGAGATCAACATGCGTCATTTTGCAAAAAATTAATGAGTATCCAATTGAGCTTAACGATCTTACTGGTGACGGTATTCAGAGATCTAAACTATATTTGGAAAAAATGGCAAAAATTGATTTTAATGAAATTAACGGTATTTGGGCTAACCTTCAAAATCTAAATTTGTTAAGAAACTGCATTGTTCACGTTGAAGGTGACACCCTGAATTTTAAAAGTAAAGAAAAATTAAGAAATATAGTGACTAATAGCAATTATCTTTATCTGAAAATGGATCGCGAAATTATCATTGAGCGTGAATATATAGACTTCGCCATTAATGAGGTTGAAAAATTTATTAATTTCCTTTTTTTAGAGGCATTTAATTGCTAGATTCCAATATATATAACAAGCGACTGTGGTAAAAAAACTCTTTCCATTGGCGCTCTAATTAGCGGTTTATTCAAGCCGTTTTGGCGAAAGCCAACTTCTGCAATTGGCCGTTATGCGACGGAATTGACTTAGCATTTAGTTGAAGATAGTGTGAAAGTCACTTGCGTGCCCAAAGCGGACATACACCAAAAATGAGAGCAGAGTCTATAAACCCAGTTTCCCTTAAATCAATAATCTTATGAATGTTGAAATTTTTCGATGAAAAATTGGTAAAAATTGAAACATATGTAAATGTCCGAACTATTTTATAAGCTGTTATCTTTTTATGGAGCAATTAATGGAGAATTGGCAGGAGATTACTTTTGTAGGCTCAGTGTTGGGCTTTGTTGTTTGGTACGTTAAGCACAAGATTATAACTTCAACAAAATTACAAATAGAGAGATTTATAGAGTTTGAAAAGAATAAAAACCAAGAGCTGCTAGAGTCCTTTAAATCCCATTTAGGACTTCAAATGGAGCTTAGAAAAGCTAAGCACCTTTCAATCTATGAAAGAAAAGTTCACGCCCTATTGGATAGCTTTGCTTGTATCAGTGACTGTGAATCTCCGATGGGAAAAATATCTGAAGATGCACTCACAAATAGAGGAGAAAATTTTGTCGATCTCCACGCTCAATTCTTAGGTCGTAAAGATATTCTACTAAATACATTTTGGAGAAATTCTGCACTATTTTCTGACTCTATTATAGAAAAATTCCAGCAATTTAAAAGAGAAGTTTTAATGCCATACTCTTCGACCTACAAGTCAATGTTAGAGACCTTGAGCTCAGGCGGGAAAATTACTGATGGTCAAATAAGTCGCTTAATGGATCTTGAGATTGAATATGGAAAATTCTCCAAAGCGCTGAAACATGAAATAAAAGACACGCTCAGTGAAATCTGACTATTAGATTTGCTGGATTATCATTCTCTGTATTACATAACAACTTAAAAACTGCTATTGAACTCCATCTTAGGCTGCCAGTGATAGAGACAACATATGAGAATAATGAATTGAGACCAAACATACTTTATAAATATCGTGATGATTCAGGGCGAACGGAAGATATAATCAAGAATCAAAAAGTTTGGCTTTCTTCCCCCTCTCAACTAAATGATCCACTGGAATGTAGAATTGGCGAGATTCCATTGGAATGGGAGACGAGGACCATTCGAGAGCTTGAAAATGGCCAATTGATGGGGGTAGTCATGCGGCCACCATTTTTCGAGCCACCAACGCGACTATTTTCATTGAGTGAAAGAGCAACAAAACATTGGATTAAGCGGTTTGGTAAGCTTAGCCACGAAAGGAAAGTTAAAGCTATGAGGCAATTGTATTCTGATCACGGTGTCGATTTGTCAAGGCCTGAGAACATATTTAAAGATATGCGTGAACGCCTATCTAAAGTTGGCATTTTCAGTTTAAGTGAAGATTGCTCCAATGAACTTATGTGGGCTCATTACGGCGCAAACCATCAGGGCATAGCATTAGGATTTAGTACCTCTCATGACTGTAAGCTTGCAAGTCAAAGGCATTGCCTGCCTGTTACATATTCTCGAGAAAAGCCGACGTTTAACGCAGGTTTTATAAATGAGGTGCAAGTTTTCGCTCCCGGCTCCGGACGGCAAAATGTACAACGAGTCTCATTTGAAGATCCAGTTTTTCGGTCAACCATTAGTACCAAAACGTCTACATGGAATTATGAAAAGGAATGGCGATACGTGGAAGAGACTCATGGCCTTTTCGACTTTCCTGGAGATTTAAGCCATGTAGTTTTTGGCTTGCGTATGAGCCCAGATCGTAAGTTGCACTATCGAAATCTCGTTAAGCAGAATACTAATCATAATGTCGAGTTCTTTAGTATCGGAGAAAATCAGGATTTAAGTGGTTTAACTATTATTAAAGAAAAATAGAAGAACCAACAAGTAACAGGCGGTTGCGGTAATGAGTCCTTAAAGCTCACGCCAAGAGCACGTTTTCTAGTTAATATGTTTCGTCGTCTGCTTTTGGTGAATCGCCGCGAGAAGATTATCGTAATGTGTAACTTACAAAGTACCTTCTGCGCTTAATGTCATACAACCATCCATAGCAGGAAGCTTTGATGCCTGATTTAAAAATTGACGCGCAGTTGATTAAATGGGAAGAGCTATCCCCTCAGGACTGGAAAAATCTCCTGATAGGTAATGGTTTCAAATATATGGGAAAAATTTGGTTGCGGTACCTTATATGACCTTGCCAAAAGCAGTTCTGTTAATGCTCCTCTGTGCAAAATATACTTCTTTAACTATGAAACTCATCCGCTGGGAGCCGCGACCTTAAAGGTGCCAGTGGCATAACGAGCGACTGCGATAAAAACAAGGAGTTATTGGTGCCACAATTATTCTGAACTCAAACAGAATTTTCATTTACCAAAGTTCGAAATTGGTGCGCTCATCGACAATGGGGTGATAATGAAAGGCATGGGCTGACCTTCAGTTACTCGATCATTTCGACGAAATAATTCAATTAAAAATGGGGGATTGCATGTTTGACGAAGATGTCAGCTTTAATACCGCACGAGAACTAATAGATTGTTTTATGGATGATAATGTCCTTTCCCCTAAAGGTGTGTTCGATGTAAGCGAGCGATTAATGAGCGGGTACCTTTTTAGAGGACAAGCCAGAGCGGAATGGCGATTGCTCCCTGTTGTTCATCGCTCCTCTGATTGTTTGGCAAACTATACGCCTCAACCGC
>CAYRZQ010000078.1:0-10331 GCA_964428835.1 uncultured Comamonadaceae bacterium
GACAAAAATCCAAATAAAAGCTCAGCCTTCAAAGCCGGGAGTGTGCCCAAAGCGGACATCAAAACAGAGTTTTTCCTTTCTTTTTATTTCGATGAACTCAGGTGCCAGTAAAGACTACAAACGTATACATATAATTTTCACCTTTAGGATGATTTGAACATATGACGGAATCTAAACCTGATATCAATACATTAAAGGTAAGAGACGACCATCAGCTTCTGAAATTCGTTGCGGACGAGCAGAACTTCAAGCTACAGGTTGGCTCCGATGCCACTTGGCTCAGCTCAGAAACATTTGGCCACAAAGAGCTGCGAAATCGCATTGAACCTTGGCTAACTTCATTATTTCAATCTGAGCATCTTTCACTTTTAGCGGGATCTGGGCTGACTCACGCAGTACACAGGTTGGCTACAGGCAACAACGCTGTGGGCATGGAAAAAATACCGTTAACTGTTTTTCCAAAAAAAATTGATGCGGCTGCAAAAAAAACATCCGACAAGTCTGGGAGGAAAGATGGAAATTTAGAAGATCAATTGCGCGTTGCAAATGAATTACTTCGCGGGCTTGAAATTTTTCAAGCGTCAAAAAAATTTAAAGCTTTAAAAAAAGAGATTGAAGCAGGCATGCAATCTTTCTCGAATTCCATCTTAAAAAGTGAAGCTGGTATCGCAGCCGCAGAAGAGACTAAACGTGAGCAAGCGTTTAATACTTTAGTCACATTTTTAATGAGTTTTGCCAGTCGTATTGGAGTACGCGATAGACTCAATATATTTACAACAAATTATGATCGCTTGATTGAAGCGGGTGCAGAGCTAGCGGGGTTACATTTGCTGGATAGATTTGTCGGTAATTTAATGCCTATCTTTCGTTCATCGCGTCTTGATTTAGATATGCACTACAATCCACCAGGTATTCGCGGTGAGCCTCGCTATCTTGAAGGTGTTGCACGCTTCACTAAGCTTCATGGATCTGTAGACTGGGTGCAAACAAATAAAGATATTCGTCGCATAGGTCTACCATTTGGTACCGACAGCGTAACTCCGTATTTAGCAGCACCAGGGCTCGGAAGCGTAACTGCTCATGAATTAATGATTTATCCCAATTCTGCTAAAGACCGAGAAACGGCGGATTATCCTTATGTCGAGTTATTTCGTGATTTGGCTTCAGCAGTGTGCCGCCCTAATAGCACTCTAATCACTTATGGCTACAGTTTTGGTGACGAGCATATAAATCGGGTGATACGCGATATGTTAACCATACCGTCTACGCACTTAGTCGTAATTTCATATAGCGACCCATTGGGTCGCATTATGAATACCTACAGAGAGCTGGGGAGAGATTCACAAATAAGTTTGATGATTGGTCCAGCATTAGCGGATTTAACTAATCTCACCCAGCATTATTTGCCTAAAGCAGCTATTGATAAAACGTCATCACGCATGAGCGAACTGTTGAAACAGCGTATGCCTGTAGAGGTGCAAAATAAAGGAAATACATCTATTGATAAAACCGGTGATGAGGCTTGATTTCTATGACCATGTCTCCTTTGGCTTATGCTGATTCCTTGCGTATTGGCACTATCGATTTTGTTTCGCCAGACGAAATTAAAGTGCTTCTGGATATTGAAGCTCCCGATGGCGTTGCCCTAAATACAGGTACACCTCGACCTTTTCCTCGCATTAACGGTTATGTGCTCATTCCCAGCGATGCGGGCCACTTAGTTGCGCAAGTTGAATGGATAACCATTGAGCGCTCCCAGTATCCCAAGCGTAGAGGGATGCAGGATTTTGGCTTAATTGATTTACCCTATCCCTTGCGCAAAATGAGCCTAAACCCTCTAGGTTGTTTAGTGTATGAAGGGGTGAAGAGCGATGAAAAAGAAATCTATTCATTTAAGCGTGGCGTCGAAAGCTACCCAACCGTTGGCGCTCCCGTCCTGCTGCCTACGCAGGCGCAGCTCATTGCCATTGTCGAATCCGGTGAGAATCGTCGTGTAATGATCGGCACTAGCCCACTTGCTGCCAATGCAAAAGTGATGATTGACCCCGATCGTTTATTTGGTCGTCACCTAGCCGTTTTGGGTAACACGGGAAGCGGAAAATCTTGCTCTGTTGCAGGTTTGATTCGCTGGTCCTTGGAGGCCGCAAAGAAAAAGCGCGGAGCTTCGCCGAATGCACGATTTATCGTCCTCGATCCTAACGGCGAATATGCCAGTACTTTTAAAGACATGACGAATGTAAGAACTTTTGCTGTTGATCCTAGAGAAGGCGTTAATCAACTGCAGGTGCCGCTTTGGCTTTGGAATAGTGCGGAGTGGAGTTCTTTTACGCAAGCTAGCGCAAAGACTCAGAGACCTTTATTAAGGAAGGCATTGAGAGACGTTAAAGCAGGCAGAAAAATTTCAACAACCTCACCAGAAGAGAAAAAGTTGGCTTTACGTCGCTATCTTTCTTCTAGATTAATTTCAATTCGTCGAGACCTTCGCTCTGGAGACATCCAGACTGATGAGTCGAAGTTTGGTTTTCGCCTCAGAGCAATAGCATCTGACATTCAGGGAAAGATATCAGGACAAGATGAGAATAATCTAAATAATGTTTTTCGCGCGATCAACAGTGCTTTGGCATCAGCACATAACAGTTTTAAAAAGGATGGGCAAACGATTGAATATTATCGTGCATTCAATGAGGCAGATGTACAATCAATCATCAGCGCTCTCGAAGCCTCAGTTAATACTGTGGGAGGCATTGTTTACGAGGAAGGCCCTGACGAGGATACACCCATCCCATTTGATGGCGCTCAGCTTCCAGATCACATTGAATTATTGGCTGAACAAGAGAGCTCTAGCCAATATGTAGAGTTTCTAGTATCGCGAATTCGTACCATCTTGTCAGATACAAGAATGTGCCCGATTATTTCTCAGTCTCAAGGAATTAGTCTTGATGAATGGCTCACTAGCTTTTTCGGTGACAGCCATGCGTCAAATGGTTCCATAACAGTGATCGATCTATCACTGGTGCCTGCTGAAGTAGTTCACGTCATCACCGCTGTCATTGCACGCATGACTTTGGAATCACTACAGCGTTATCGCCGTATGAATAACGGGGAAATACTGCCCACTGTATTGGTAATGGAAGAGGCGCACACTTTTGTGAAGCGCTATAAAGAGGATGCAGAAAACCAAAGTGCTGAAACAATTTGTTGCCAGGTATTTGAAAAAATTGCTCGGGAAGGTCGCAAGTTTGGGTTGGGAATGGTGCTCTCATCTCAGCGTCCCAGTGAGCTTTCCCCAACGGTTTTATCTCAATGTAATAGCTATTTACTCCATCGTATTAGCAATGACCGCGATCAAGAATTAGTACATAAATTGGTGCCAGATAATTTACGTGGTTTATTGCGTGATCTGCCATCCCTTCCATCCCGCAATGCAATTCTACTTGGCTGGGCATCAGAGCTTCCTGTACTAGTACAAATGAATAATCTACCTGAGCCGCACAGACCCAAATCAAAAGATCCAGATTTTTGGGCGGTATGGTCTGGTGAAGGGCTTGAGCAAGACACGGATGGCAACCCAATTGAAAGAACTGTTGACTGGAAAGGCATCGCAGATGATTGGCAGCAAATTAATTTTCCGCCCAATGCTTCAGTTGAAGAGCCGCAAGTTTTTGATAGCGAAGCTCCGCAGGATGATGACATTCCCTTTTGAATATTATAGAGAAGGACATTTTCGTAAATGCAGTTCGACAAGTGATTATGCAATCTGTAATATTTGGTATTCAGGAGCTGTATGTCCGATTTCCGCCCGGCAACCTCCTGCCTGCCTCAATTTTTTGAGTTAACTTACGGGAATGCAGGATCCGAGCATGCCCATCACTCATGATCAGGCGGTCGTTAAATGTGTTTCAGAAAGGATGCCCCCTCAATCCCAAACAAATAAAGTTTCGGTTAAGTTAAATATTGATGGAGGATTCACTATGAACATTAAAAAAATGCAAGTTGTTTTCAAAAAAATCACGATAGGTGTGGCTTTGAGTTCCTTGATGACCATGAGTGTATTGCCGTAAGTTGTCTCCCACAAACCCACTTTATGTGGGTTTTTTATTTATGGTGCCCAAGCTCTACTACTGAGCAGCGAATGTCCGCTTTTGGCCGATGTCGGACTGTGTCACAAAACTTTTTTAGTTCTGATCAACATCTAGATTTTTTGTTTTAGAGTATCTACGATCTGCTTTTGGAACGATAACAATCACATTGAAAAGGAAGTTAATATGCTCGTACTCACCCGCCGCCCAAACCAAGTTATTCACATTCACACCAGTGATGGCTTAATCGAAGTTCATCTTAATGATTGCAATACCTATCAGGCGAGACTTGGCATTGTAGCGCCCGCCAAAGTAAAGATTTTGCGAGAAGAATTAGACGAACTAGAAGGAAATGCACAGCACCCCAGCAGATCCGAAAAACCTGCGGCACCTCAAAGAAATACAACCCCCTCTTTATTGCGAGCATTGTTCACTCGAGGGTCAACCGGAGCCCAGTGAAGCTGTGCCGACTGCCCGCGCAATTCCTGAAGGAGACTTTTGACATCCTCTTCAGGATTCATCCAGCGGGCAATCTGCTCTGCGTTCAGTGACAGAGGCATCCGATCATGGACTTCTGCAAATGACTCACTTGCCGCTTGGGTAATCATTGCGGTACTCCACACCTGGTTCTGCCAGCACTCCCACATCGCGGCAAATGCCAGCGCCTCTCCGGAGGTAGCCTGTACATAGAACGGCTGCTTTTGTTTGCCTTGGGTTTTGAATTCCACAAAACCAGACACAGGGATGATCGCGCGCCTGTGGCGCACCGGCCCCTGAAATGCGCGACTTGTTAGAACCGTCTCAATTCTGGCATTAAACATGGCGAATTTCTGATTGGGCGGCTCTGGCGACCAAGCTGGATGGAGCCACCAGCGCATCGGCGAGACGTTGAAATTATTGCCGTCCCGGTAGATCACTGGAGCGGCCTCTGTGGGTGCCAAGTTATTTATCTCAGGCAGGACCACCCCGTCCAACCCGAATTGCGCCAAAAGTAATTTAAGTGGGTTTCCGGGGGTAACAAAGATGCGACTGCACATAGTTGCTCCAAAGAGTTCTAAGCGTTCAGTTGACTCTCCTAGCCAGCCTGACGCTATACTGTACATATCAACAGTATAGCAGTGCTAGCCATGGACAAAGTATTTCCGTTTGAACCACCTACACCACTCCCGATACCACTCTACCTCCACCGGGTGCGCGCAGGGTTTCCAAGCCCTGCAGACGATCATTTGGAGCGTAGGCTCGACCTTAATGAGCATGTGGTGAAACACCCCTCAGCCACATACTACGTGCGCGCCCAAGGCGACTCTATGGAGCAGCTCGGCATCCATAATGGCGATCTGTTGATCGTAGATCGTGCTCTGGAGGCAATCAACGGGGACGTTGTGATCGCGGTCGTAGATGGAAGCCTGGCTTGTAAAGTATTGGATCTAAGGCGTCGCCAGCTCCTATCCGGGAACCCGCAGTTTCCACCCATACCGATACAGGAGGATATGGATCTGGTCATCGAGGGAGTGGTCACGCACTCATTGAGGTATCACCGGTGTTCGGCCTAATCGACTGCAATTCGTTTTATGCGAGCTGCGAACAAATATTTCGCCCGGATCTGCGTGGCAAACCCGTGGTTGTTCTTTCGAACAATGACGGCTGTATAGTCGCTCGCTCAAAAGAAGCTAAAGCGCTCGGCATTCCCGATCTTGAGCCTTATTTCAAACTTGCACCCTTGTTAAAAAAACATGGGGTACACGTATTTTCTTCAAATTACGCTCTATATGGGGATATTTCTGCCCGAGTGGTTGAAACCATCCGCCAATATGCTTGCGATATAGAGGTGTACAGTATTGACGAGAGCTTCGTTAGGCCTATTGATGGGTTATTTGGTAATTACCAGGAGTACGGTCAGCACATAAAAAGGGCCATCTGGAAACAAGTGAGGATTCCTGTAGGTGTGGGCATTGCTCCAACTAAAACTCTGGCCAAACTTGCCAACAAAGCCGCCAAGAAAATTCCAAAGCTAAATCATGTGTGTGTGCTGGAACGTGAAGATCAGCGCGAGTGGTTGCTTCGCAAGGCCTCAACAAAAGATGTTTGGGGTGTCGGATCTCGCATCGCCAAACGTTTAGCGCAAATGGGCATAAATACAGCGTGGGATTTAGCCAGGGCGGACACCGCGCACATTCGTGCACAATTTAGTGTTGTGCTTGAGCGTACTGTCAAAGAGCTTAATGGAATTAGCTGTCTCGATCTTGAAGAACAGCCGCAACCCAAAAAACAGATTTTCTCTACTCGATCATTTGGTGAAAAGCAGACTGAGCTAGAACCCATCAAGCAAGCGGTTGCTCTTTATGCAAGCCGCGCGGGTGAAAAGCTAAGAAAGCAAAATTGCTTGGCCAAAAATATGCTGGTTTTTTTGCAAACATCCCCATTTGGCGAAAACTATTATTCAAAAAGCGCAACTATTAAGCTGCCATATCCAACTGACGATACTCGGGTACTTATCGCGTATGCAACGTTCGCCATTTCACAGCTTTACAAAAAGGGCTACCAGTTTCAGAAGGCGGGCGTTGGCTTAATTGATATTCAGGATAAAAAATATCTGCAGGACGATTTATTCGCACCAGCGCAATCGCATAGAACCGAAGCACTTATGTCAATCATTGACAAAGTAAATTCCTTTTATGGTCGCGGCACACTATTTTGTGCCGCTGAGGGAACCCAACAAAAATGGAAAATGAAGCAAACGAGTAAATCCCCTCTATTCACAGCATCTTGGAATGAACTACCTCACGCCATTTGCACCTGATCACTCCAAACTGAATGAGATACTTCAGCTTCCGGCCAATTGCGGACATTCAAAAAGCCTCTACTCGAACCACTCTCTAACTGCTTATGTCCCGCAGAACGATTTGACTAAAGTGCCGCACACGATTCATTGAATTAGCAATTAAAAGGTGATGCATATTAGGTAATAATTTCGCTAAAAATCTACTGCGCCTCTTATTTCGAATAACTTGGCTTTGCTACCTAAACTGATTCATCTTTATATTTCTGTATACGAACAAGCCTACGAACCCTATAAAGCGCGAGCCTGTCTTTACGAATCTGCCTAGCATTTCTTCCGCAACTAAAGGATGACAAGTAGCCGAAATAACCAGACAGCTCATCTAGCCTATCAACATACTCATGTGGATTTCTCAAAGCATTATTGAATATAGCTCGAAGCTTTCGGCGATACTCTCGCGGGGGCTGAACTTTTTCATTGACCACTAACCCCGTTACTCGCTGACTCGCACGATTACTAGCTACACGAGTTTTTTCATCTTTAAGGTTGAAGCCCTCATTCGCCAATAACTCTCGGCACTTCGAAACAATAGATTCGATAGCCGCCCTCGAATTGGCGCTAAAAGTAATGTCATCAGCATATCGACTGTAGTCCAAACCACGGGCCACAGAAATTTTGGACATCGCCTCGTCAAAGTCATATAGAACCGCATTAGAAATAACAGGACTGGTTGGCGCTCCCTGTGGAATAACTCTATTCAACGTAACAATACCTGATACTGCTGTTGCTAAATTACGACCAATGCCATTTTTCTCAAGAACCCGAAAAACATGCTCTTTGGTTATGTTGCCAAAAAAATTTTCGATATCGACATTCGCCACATAAGCTTTACCAATGTGCTTCTCAGCATTTGTATTAATTGATCTTCCACTCATGTAGGCATGACATGCATCGTGGACTTTCAAATGGCATAAAATATATGACTTAATCCAATACTGAATTGTTTTAAGAAAAAAGCGAGGAGCTGCAATATCGCGTTCACCCCCGCCCTTTTTTGGTAGATTGAAATGTCTATAGTGGTTTTCAGGTTTATGAATGAATGAGGTAAGTAAACGAGGAGATACCCCAATCGCCAACCCGAGCTGGCTGAGGGACATATCCTTCTCACAGGACTCGCTCATACTTGCTTGATGCAATGTTTTTAGAGTTGGGAAGGAACAATAGCGGTATTGAAAGGAAGGAATGCCGGGAGAATGGAAGTCAAGGCCAACCTGAGTACTAAGTTGCTCTGAGACCCGCGACCAGTAGGTTCTGGTTCGAAGACGAGTCGGCTCCGTCCGCGAAGGCTTCGAACCAGAACCTACTGGTCGCGAGCCCTCTTGTAATGTTGAACTAAATTCTGAAGATGGCGAAGCGCCATCCAAATCTTGATCCATTGCACCCGGCAGGATTAGGCTAGCATCATAAGCTGCTCGTAACAAGCAAATCCTAGCCTTATCTCTCTGCCGCCGAAGCTTTACATCCATCCGCATGTTCGCCAATGCTGTCAGCGAGTACATCGAATATTTCTTATTTAAAAGAACAATATAATTTGAAGCTTCCCAATGGGAAAAACAGCCATTTAGGTATAATTCATCTGGCCATTGCTCTACTGTAGGATAAACCAGTTTCAAAAATGATAAGACCTCTTGGGGAGCAGCTGGCTGTAAGACACCCAATCCCCATAAAAGCAATTGATCATTAAACTGGATACTCATGTGAGGGCTCCGCTACCGCTTGTAAACCACACATGACGCCTAGTTTTTAACCGATCAACCAGGGCTGCTGTATCAAAGGCTGAAAAGTCGCAATGCACAAGCTGACCGCCAAATGTATCAATCGCTTTAGCTGGCCCCTCATTCATATAAGAAACATCATCCTTGTAAGCTTCATCCATTATCAATATAAAGTCAGTCTTTCGAGCATTCGCGTGGACATGTTGATGGGAAAACAATCCCAACTCACAAAAAGACCCTACACTGGCTGCAATCAAAATTACAGCATTACTATGATTTTGAATGAATTGGAGTTCATTATCATGGGCCATGCCAGAGAACTTTTTCCGCAAAGCCTCAAGACCATCATCTTCGCCCAAAACTACGTCAAAGTTTTCTGCCTCTAACTTTTCTTTTATACACTTTCTTAAAGCAGCTGCATTATCTGAAGAAGCAAGATCTAAAGAAGGTCCACAGAGAAAAACAACAAACTTTCGGTTCTCAAAAGCCCCTTCAAGATCCTTTGCAAACATTTCTACTGACCTTTTTAGATTATTTGTTTTACTCACAGGATTACGGCCTCGATAAAGTACGTGTGCAGCACTAGCTACTTATTAATTAAGCTTAAACTTCCGCTTTGGACAAATCTACCCCGTTCGGCCAAGAGTCGACTTCAGGCTGCGCGATTAAATCCAACCACCAATTCACGTCAAACGATATGTAATTGGGTCTTTTTCAAATGGACAGAACAATTATCCTGATAATATTGCTCTCGTATTCTTGCCGATCGGAGACTTAAGTTTAATTCTGAGTCAACCCTGCTATTTATATCAATACCGTATTTTAAAATTTCGCGGCGATACGTTTTTAGGGTATTTTCGCTATATCCAAGTTCATGTAGGTAATCATAGAAATATGCCCTTGCTGCCTTAGATATGCTTGGATTTTCTTTCTCTTCAATTATCCATAATGGATGCGTTTCATCATAAAGAGTAATGTGCACATCTTCTGGGCTTGTATACTCAATTACCTCTAATTTGTATTTTGCACGCTTAACTTTATTTTCATTTACCCATTCATGAAAGAATAGAACTGCCTCTTCTTTGGTATTAAATGTCGCAGCTGTTTTCCATGAGCAAATGCGCCCCTTAAGTGAAAGATACGACCCTTCATCCAGGTGAAATCTCTTGATAATTTCACCTTCAAAATCCATGTCAGCAATACCAGCATTAAAAAAAGATTTGCTAACTCGAATGGTCATCATGTTGATAGCGCGACCTACAGAATTACTCATTTAAAAGCTCTTTAATCACATGGTAAATTTCGGCCATAGAGCAGACATAAGCTACTTCCATAGCACCTTTTTATGTGAAAAGTGTTGAGCCGCATTTTCAAGCGTAGGCATGATAGTGAGCCTAGATACATCTAATCTATAAAGCAGCTTCAGTAAACTGGCAGCTTCTGATGAAGGCAGTGAAAGCCGAATCAGAGGGGATTTCATGTAATGCGTTTCAGAATTCCTTTCCGCACTTAATATGTCTTCAATACTTGGCCATCGCCCATGCTTTAGAAGGTACCCGTTAGCATCTTTTATCAATGTAAATGCGCCTCGCTGGGCAAGTAAAAAAGGGTTATTCGCACGAGCAGCTGAAACGTATTGAATACTTTTTATATGAGCTAAAATATTAGTATTGAGACAAATAATAGAAAAATTATAGT
>CAYRZQ010000079.1:0-10092 GCA_964428835.1 uncultured Comamonadaceae bacterium
GCTATTGAAAGGAAGGCAAATATTTCCGTGCTTATCTACTGCAATCAATCCACCTTCGCCCCCCATCTTCACAAGCTTATCCATCACCACTTTCTCACACGCCTGTTGCAAAGTCATGCCTGCATATTCCATCAAACATGCGATGTCGTGGGCAACAACGGCTCTGATAAAGTATTCTCCATGACCAGTGCATGAGATGGCCACAGTTTGATTGTTTGCGTACGTTCCCGCACCCACAACAGGACTGTCGCCAATTCTTCCCCAGCGCTTGTTGGTCATACCACCCGTTGAAGTAGCGGCCGCCAGATTGCCGTGACTGTCTAATGCTACGGCACCCACGGTTCCAAACTTTTTATCTCCGCTATGATCGAGTTGATATACTTCTTGATCTTTCACTTCTAACCATTGGTTGTAGCGAAAATCATCTTTGAAATATGCTTCATCTTTTAATTCCAATCCATGCACTTTTGCAAAGTCCACGGCTTGTTGTCCTGCTAAAAAGACGTGTCCTGATTTGTCCATCACCGCACGACAAAGTAGTACAGGATTTTTTACTGAATGAATACCGGCTACTGCTCCCGCATTCAAAGTGGCGCCACACATGAGTGCTGCGTCCATTTCATGCGTTCCTTTATTGGTAAATACACTTCCGCGACCTGCATTGAACAAGTGATTATTTTCCAACTCTACTACTGCTGCTTGTACAGCATCGAGAGCGCTGCCACCAGCTTTCAAGATGGCCTCGCCGCATGCAAGAGCGGCATCCAATCCTGCAGTGTATGCCAATTCTTTTTCAGGAGTCATCAAGGCGCGAGTGATTGTACCTGCACCACCGTGTATCGCAATAGAAAATTTCATCTTATTGATTTTCGGTCACCGTTTCACCTGGAGTGAACTCACGCTTTTTCACATTGTATTGATTGCCATGAACCAAAATATGAACGCGAATATTCTCGACAGAAATAGGAGTTCCCATATTTACCTCAGTGATATTCGAATGACGAATGTCCTTTCCATCGACGATTACTACTGCACCGCTACCAATAGCTTCCAATTCATTTCCATTGCGAATAATCACTCCCGTGTCTTCACCCAGTCCAATGCCTGTGCAAGCAGGATTACTGCTCACCGCTTGCGCGAGACGATTGAATCTTCCGCGTTTATCAAAATGTGAATCGATAATCACGTTAGGAACAAATGCAAGACCTGTAGTAATTTTTACTTCACCTTTCAAGTGAGCGAGATCGCTGCGTCCTTGATAGATCATGGTATTGCTCATTGCCATTGCTCCTGCGCTGGTACCAGCAATCACCAATCCATCGTGCATATAGCGATCGATAATGATATCTAAAAATTTCGTTCCACCGAATATCGTAGTCAATCGCAACTGATCACCTCCAGAAAACATAACGCCATCTGCCTTGGCAATGCGCTCTTCATATTCCGCCATCTTAGCGTCTTCACGATTGCGAATATTCATCACTCCAACATTGGTGCATCCTATTTTATTGAATGCAGTCATGTAGTTTTCTGCAACCTCCAAAGGAATGCTGCTGGCAGTAGTAATGACTTCGATGTGTTTGTCTAAACCCCCGATTTCCTGAACAACTCTTTTGAGAATTCCAAGCTCAAAAAAGTGAAGGTTGCCGTGAGCACTATAATAGCCCTCATTTTCGGTTCCTTTATCTTCAGCCCCCCCAATTGCGATTAGCAATCCTTTTGGATTATCTGACATGGTTTAATTTTTTTGAGAAAAAACAAAAATACATCGGTTGACAGTTGGATTGAACCAAAGTTTTAGTACATTATCACTTTTTTTCAACGTTATCAACACAAAACCTTAACCAATAAATATGAAGATCATCGACATCAAAGTAATGAAAGGCCCGAATTATTGGTCTATTCGCCGGCATAAAGTCATCCAGATGAAACTGGATTTAGAGGATATGGAACAAAAGCCCACGAATAAAATCCCTGGATTTTCTGAGCGTTTGGAAGCGATGTTCCCGTCGATGTATAGCCACCGATGCAGCATTGGCGAGCCTGGAGGTTTTTTCATTCGTGTGAAAGACGGTACCTGGATGGGCCATGTGATCGAACATATCGCTTTGGAAATTCAAACACTTGCAGGCATGCAATGCGGCTTTGGTCGCACCCGTGAGACTTCAAAGAGCGGTGTTTACAATGTCGTTTTTGCCTATATGGAAGAAAAAGCGGGAATCTATGCAGCCCGCGCTTCCGTGAGAATTGCGGAAGCTCTTATCGAAGGTAAGGAATATGATTTAGCTGCGGATATCCAACAGCTTCGCGAGATTCGTGAAGATGAACGCCTCGGTCCATCAACCGGATGTATCGTGGAAGAAGCCGCTGCGCGTGGCATTCCTTATATCCGTCTCAATAGACATTCATTGGTGCAATTGGGATATGGAATCAATCAGCGTCGCATTCGCGCAACGATTGCAAGCACCACAGGCAGCATTGCAGTAGATATTGCTTGTGATAAAGAAGAAACAAAAAACCTTCTTGGCGCTGCTGAAATACCTGTACCGAAAGGTCGCATCGTTTACTCTGAAGAAGGATTGAAAGATGCAATTGACAGCATCAAATATCCTATCGTTACAAAACCTGTAGATGGAAATCACGGTAAAGGTGCCACTACCAATATCACTGATTGGGAAGGTGCAGTGATCGGTCTTCAGGCTGCAAAAAAATATGGTCGTGGTGTCATCGTAGAACGCTTTATTACCGGTAAAGATCACCGCGTATTGGTGATCAATTACAAGTTCGTAGCTGCCGCAATTCGCAAACCGGCTGCTGTAACTGGAGATGGCGTGCATACGATTCAACAACTCATCGACATCACCAACCAAGATCCGCGCAGAGGTTACGGACACGAAAAAGTGTTGACGCAAATTTCTATCGATGATTTCTTGATGGAAATGCTCACGCGTGAAGGGTTGGCATTGGAAAGTGTTCCTGAAAAAGGAAGAGAAGTTTTCTTAAAACCTACCGCCAATCTTAGCACAGGGGGCACAGCAACAGACGTCACTGACCTTGTTCACCCAGACAACATATTCATGTGCGAGCGCATTGCGCGCATCGTGGGTTTGGACATCTGCGGTATTGACATCATGGCTCCAGATCTTTCGACTCCTGTATCAGAAAACGGCGGAGCAATACTCGAAGTGAACGCAGCTCCGGGCTTTAGAATGCACATTGAACCCACTGAAGGATTGCCACGCAACGTAGCAGAGCCAGTGATAGATATGCTTTATCCTCCTGGAAGCAGCGCACGCATTCCAATCATCGCAGTGAGTGGTACAAATGGTAAGACCACCACTACCCGACTCATGGCGCACATTGTAAAATCGATGGGACACAAGGTTGGATATACCACCACCGATGGTATCTATATTCAAAACCGCCTCATGATGAAAGGTGACTGCACTGGTCCCGTTTCTACTGAATTTGTATTGAAAGATCCCACTGTTGACTTTGCCGTTCTGGAATGCGCGCGAGGCGGCATTCTCAGAGCTGGTTTAGGTTTTCACAATTGCGACATCGCTATCGTGACAAACATCGCCGAAGATCATCTGGGATTACAAGACATCGATACACTCGAACAACTGGCTCGTGTAAAAAGCGTTGTTCCCGAGAGCGTCTTCCCTGAAGGTTATGCCATTTTGAACGCCGACAATAAGTACACACTCGCGATGGCGAAAGACATCAAAGCTAAAATTGCTTATTTCTCCTTAGATGAAAATAATCCAACCATCGTTGAACACATCAAGAAAGGTGGATTGGCGGCGATTTATGAAAATGGCTATGTGACAATTTGTAAAGGCACTTGGAAAATTCGCGTCGACAAAGCGAGTAACATTCCTCTAACATACGGAGGTCGCGCAACGTTCAATATTTCCAATATTCTTCCTTGTTTGCTCGCAGGATTCATTCGCAATTTCAGAATTGAAGATATGAAGATTGCATTGGAAACCTTCATTCCAAGCCCGGTCCAGACACCTGGACGTATGAATATGTTCCACTTTAAAAATTTCACAGTGATGGTTGACTATGCCCATAACGCGCATGGATTCATGGCCATCAGTGACTTCTTATCGAAGGTGGACGCCTCTCCAAAGATTGGAGTTATTGCGGGCGTGGGCGACCGACGCGATGATGATATTCGCAATCTTGGAAAAGTTGCGGCGGGAATGTTTGACGAGATAATCATTCGTCAAGACAAAAATTTACGCGGACGCAGCGAGCAAGAAATCATCGACTTGATGACCGAAGGAATTCACTCCGTGGGTAAAGACAAGAAAGTAACTGTAATTCCAAAAGAGCCACAGGCCATTGAATACGCCATCAAAGGCGCGGTTCCTGGTTCATTTATTACTATCTGTTCGGACGTTATTCCTGATGCTCTTGATCAGATAATGAAGTATAAAGAAGAAGAGGAACAGTTGAATCCAATTCGACACTAAAATAGAGGGGCGGAATTTCCGCCCCTTTTTTTTAATCCTGAAAATAGTCGATAATAGCGCGCTTGATAAGCGTCTCTTGCTCGGCTGGAGCAAGTGCTGGCAAATTTTCCAGTCGCTTGAAATGCGGCCAACCATCAGCATCTCGGCCCTCGTATTCATAATAACCAAAAGGCTCTAGAAGGGTGCATATAGCGATATGCATCACATCAAGTTTTTGATCCTTTTTCAGTGGTTTATAATCATGGCCTAATTCCTGTAAACCGATAAGAAAAATAATTGCCGAATAGTCCAGCTTTTCACCAAATGACTTTGAAACCTTCTCGACCGTTTCATTCCACGTTTTTTCAAAGATGTAATCCATTTTTTGGAATTCAATAATTTCTACAAATGTTCATAAAAAGTAAACAACCCACACCATTGTTTTTCGTCTCAAAGATGTTAATTTCGCACACCCCTGACCTAACGCAGATTCAAAAATTTATGAAGTGTAAAATAATGAAGAGTTTCTTTTTAGCTATTGCGCTAATATCCAGCTCTTTCGCTTTCTCCCAAACACGCACCGATTTATTGGATGCGCAATTGAATGTAGTGACCGACACGGCCTCCTCTAAATATGTTCGTCAAGTTTTCCCAGAATCAGACTCCGTATTTAACGTCCAAATCAAATACAAATCGGGCGAACTGATGATGACGGGTGTTTACAAGGACGAATTCCTCAAGATCGAAAATGGTGATTTTAAATACTATTACGCCAATGGACTGGTTGAGTCTGAGGGAAAGTATAAGAATGGAAATAAAGTAGGTGTTTGGAAGCGTTGGAGCTACGATGGAACTCCGCGCCCGGATCGTCAGTATGCTGATGAAAATTTCAAGCGTACGAATCGCACCACGGCATCCGCTAAATTTCCTGGTGGTATTTCAGCGTTGCAACAAATGGTAAATGATTCTCTTCAATATCCGGCTGAGGCGCGCGAGCGAAAAATTGAAGGGACTGTATACGTTACTTTCGTAATAGATGCTTCCGGTGATGTTCGCCAACCAGAAATTTCAGACGGTGTGCATTATTTGCTAGACGACGAAGCTCTTCGCTTTGTGTCAACCATGCCCGCTTGGACCCCCGCCACTCGCGGTGGTGTTCCAGTTGACAGCAATTTTATCATGCCGATTACTTTCAGTATCACGGAGAAGCAGCCTGGCGCTAGTCCTCAGAACTAATCCAATTGAAACCTATAGCGATTCCAAAAGTCGACATGGTTGAATTTATTGGTTCTTTTTCTAATGTTGTTGGGTTGTCTATCCAATAAGAATTTCTGAAGTCAAAGTATTGGTAAAAAGCCTTTAGGTATAGGCGCCTTCCTACCATTCCTACTGCTTCTAAGGTGTATCTTTTTCTGCCATTGACTCTCCACTTATCGCCAAATTCTCGTCCGAGGAACCAGTCAATGGTGAGAGTTATCCTTGAATCTCGAAAACCTAATTTTTGCAAGGGCTGAAAAAGTTGAACTCCTGTGCCATAGCTGATGAGTCCGGGATATTGTGCACCAAAAGAATTATTTACTTCCGTATCACCACTGCCATCTTCAGCAATCTCAATAATCTTTGCACCCTCCCAGCCACCTTGAAGCGCCAAGCCCCATGTATTCCTTTCGTTTAATGTAAATGCTCCGCCAAAATCAAAAAGTGGAGTGTACAAAAGATAGTAATCCTCGGGCTTCTCAACTGGTTTTAGTCCCGGGTAGTTTTTAAGCTTTAGCGCAAAATCAGGTTTAATAATAGATGCTACGGCCGTAAATATTCCGTCGATATTGAAGTAATTAGTCGTTTCTTCATCAAAATTCTCATAACCGAAAAAGGCGATAGGCCCAGAGAAAGAGTCATCATAGGCTTTGCCGTTGAGGTGATAAGCATTTCGTAAAGAACCTACCTGATGGCCGAAACCGAGGTAAGCATAGTCATGGTCTTGCGCAAATGAAGCTATACATAGCGCTGAGAATACGATAAAAAGTAGTTGATTTTTCATGCCCACAAAAGAGCACTCCAGAATAAATGATTTTCTACGGTAATCACCGTAAAATAAAAAAGGACCATTTTCAGGTCCTTAATTTTTTTTGTCGGGATGACAGGACTTGAACCTGCGACCACACGCCCCCCAGACGTGTACTCTACCAACTGAGCTACATCCCGGAAAAGTGGGCGCAAAAATAGTAAGATAAGGAAGCAAACCAAATAAAACTCGAAGCTTTAGTGCCTGAGCCTTATTCTATGGTAATGGATTCTTCGTTCGTCTTTTTCTCTTCCACCTTGATAATGCCTGAACCTGTGAGAGAACCTTTGATAGCCTCAATGTTCAAGACTGCAAATCCAGCTTGACCTGACTCATAATAATCACTGAAGTCGAAGGTCACCTTTCCTGTTCCATTAGAAACTTGTGTGGTATCGAAGCGGATTTCACCGCAACCCACGCAAGGCTCACTAGGAGTTGCAAACAAGCGGACCTCCGCGCCTGGAACAGGCTTTCCGTCTACGTCTAATACCAATACTGTGGCGATGGTTTCTTCGTCTTTTTTACAAGAAGAAAAAATCAACGTTGAACTTGTTAATAGAAGAATAGAAAAGAGCTTTAATGCTTTTGTGGTTGTCATGTGAAGGTTTCTTAAATTCGCGTCCTCGATTTTAAACCCGAGGAAGATTTTTACAAAGAAAGTAAATTTTAATATAAATGAAAAGACTTTTCTTATACTTGATAGGTTGCTTTATTGTTTCATCCAGCTTTTTCATGGTCGGATGTAAGCCAAAATCGAAGGTAACTGCCTCAGAAACACCAACAACAGAAATTAAAGAAGATAAACCACAAAGCAAAATGAGCAACGAATTACCAATTCCAACGACCAATGTGAAGGTGAAAATGACCACCACTTATGGCGAAATGATCATCCAACTATATGATGAAACGCCCAAGCACCGTGATAATTTCATCAAATTGGTCAATGAGAAGTATTATGATAGCCTACTATTCCACCGCTGTATCAAGGGGTTCATGATTCAAGGTGGTGATCCAAATAGCCGCAATGCCGCTCCAGGCCAACAACTTGGTATTGGTGGCCCCGGCTACACTGTAGATGCCGAATTCAATCCAAAGCTTATTCATAAAAAAGGAGCTCTCGCTGCTGCGCGTCAAGGCGATATGGTGAATCCAAAGAAAAGCTCTAGCGGATCGCAATTCTATATCGTTCAAGGCCGCACTATGAACGATGCACAAATCGATCAAATGCAGGCTTATGTTCAGCAAAAAAATCCAGGTTTTACTTATACTCCAGAGCAACGTGAGCTCTACAAAACCATCGGCGGAACTGCTCAATTAGACATGGATTATACCGTTTTTGGTGAAGTAATCCAAGGGCTTGAAGTGATTGATGCGATCAATTCTCAACCCACCGCACCTGGTGATCGTCCAATCCAGAACATTGTTATGAAAATCGAGTTCGTTCGATAATGCAAGAAAAAATCAATCAATATATCGCGGAGATCGAGGCGTACAGCACGAAAGTATCTGACGAAATCGAGCAATTCCGCATCAAATGGGCCGGTCGGAAGGGTATCCTCAATGATCTATTTGAGGAATTCAAGCAAGTGCCCAACGACCAAAAGAAAGTTCTTGGTCAAGAAATGAATCGCCTGAAAACGGCGGTACAAGCCAAGTTGGATGCATTAGTTGCTGCAACTGCATCCGTTGGTTCTGACAACGCTGAAAAAGAAGATATGACGCGCCCTACAGGAGCATACGCTCCGGGCACACGCCATCCTCTTTCTACCGTCAGACGTGAAATACTCGAGATCTTCGAGCGTATCGGATTCACTGTGGCCGACGGACCAGAAATAGAAGACGACTGGCACGTATTCAGCGGACTCAACTTCCCGCCAGAACACCCCGCACGCGATATGCAGGATACATTCTTTATAGAAAAAAATCCTGATATGGTATTGCGCACGCACACATCCAGCGTACAAGTGCGAATGATGGAAACTCAAAAACCGCCATTGCGCATTGTAATGCCCGGTCGCGTATTCCGCAATGAAGCCATCAGCTCGCGCGCGCACTGTCAGTTTCACCAAATCGAAGGACTCTACATTGACGAAGGAGTATCCTTTGCCGATATGAAACAGACCTTGCTTTATTTCGCCCAAGAGTTTTTTGGGAAAGCAAAGATTCGCCTACGCCCATCCTATTTTCCATTCACCGAACCAAGTGCGGAAATGGACGTATATTGGGGTTTGAACAGCGAAGCAGATTACCGCATCACCAAGGGAACCGGTTGGTTGGAAATCCTCGGATGCGGCATGGTTGATCCTAATGTTCTGAGCGCATCAGGCATTGATCCAGAGAAATACAGCGGATTCGCCTTCGGAATGGGTATCGAACGTATTACTATGCTTCGCTACCAAATCGACGACCTCCGTATGTACTTCGAAAACGACGTACGCTTCTTGCGACAATTCGACCGAATGGTCTGATTTCACAATATAAGTGTACCTTTAACACTAAGTAAATAGAAATGGTATAGTGGAACCTCCATTATCCTATATTTGTCACCATACAACGAAACAGCATGGCAACAGAAATAGCCGGAAAGAAAAAAACAGATTCTAAATCTGCAGCGCCGAAGAATGCCGGACGCTTTACAAAGGACACGTATATCAAGTGGTATCGCGAGATGCTCTTGATGCGCAAGTTTGAAGAGAAGTGTGGACAATTGTATATCCAGCAAAAGTTTGGTGGATTCTGTCACCTTTATATTGGACAAGAAGCCGTATTGTCGGGCATGATGGATAGCATCAAGCCGAGCGACCGCGTGATCACCGCATACCGCGACCACGCGCATCCATTGGTGATGGGTACCGATCCTAAATTGGTAATGGCTGAGCTTTATGGAAAAGCGACTGGTACTTCAAAAGGAAAAGGTGGATCTATGCACATGTTTGACAAAGAGCGCAATCTCTTTGGCGGACACGGTATCGTAGGAGCACAGATTCCAATGGGTGCCGGTATAGCTTTCGCTGATAAATACAGAGGTGAAAATCACGTGACCGTTTGTTTCTTCGGAGACGGAGCTGCCCGTCAGGGTGCGCTTTACGAAACGTTCAACATGGCCATGACATGGAAGTTGCCAGTGATTTTCGTAATCGAAAATAACCAGTACGCGATGGGAACATCTGTAGAGCGTACATCTAACGTAACAGATTTGAGCAAGCTCGGTTTGTCATTCGAAATGCCAAGCGAAAGCGTGGATGGAATGAGACCTGAAGCAGTGGCTGAAGCATTTGATCGCGCCGTAGAACGCGGCCGCAATGGCGAAGGACCAACATTGCTCGACATCCAAACATACCGCTACAAAGGACACTCAATGTCTGACCCTCAGAAGTATCGCACCAAAGAGGAAGTAGCAGAATATCAAGCACAAGATCCTATCGAACACGTATTGGGTGTGATTCGCGAGAACAAATACATGACTGAAGCTGAGATCGAAGCTGTGGAAGCCGACATTAAAAACGTAGTAGAAGAATCTGTGAAATTCGCAGAAGAATCTCCTCTTCCAACCGTCGATGAAGT
>CAYRZQ010000080.1:0-9142 GCA_964428835.1 uncultured Comamonadaceae bacterium
AGAACAAGAACAAGAACAAGAACAAGAACAAGAACAAGAACAAGAACAAGAACAGGAACAGGAACAAGAACAAGAACAGGAACAGGAACAGGAACAAGAACAGGAACAAGAACAAGAACAGGAACAGGAACAAGAACAGGAACAAGGAACAAGAACGAAGGGATGCATAGGTAGAGGCGCTTTTTATGGCGTCTGACGAATTAGAATTTTGAAATTGAATTTGGAATTAGGAATCCTTTTCTTCCCTGTTCCTTGTTCCCCGCCAGCCCATGAATGGGCAGGCTATTGAAATAACTCCAATTTTCCAAATTCCAATCTCCAAGTTCCAATCCCTTTGTTCCTTGTTCTTGTTCCTTGTTCTTGTTCTTGTTCTTTTCCCCCTTGTTCTTTTCCCCTTTGTTCTTAACTAAACTTTCACCACCAAGGTCAGAAAGAAGCTACGCGGGTCGCTGGGGATAATACCGGGGCCGGGGTAGCTCTCGGCGCGGCGGGTGAAATAGCTTTCATTGAAAACATTATTGCATGAGGCCTCCAGACGAATATAGTTCTTAAAGTCATAACTCATGGTCACATCGCTAACCATATAAGAAGGAATCAAACCTTCAACAGCCGTGGCTGTGCGAACCGCGTTGCTGGCATCACTAAAGTGTTCGCTCACGTAATTGAATTGATAACTGATACGTAATCTACCGTAACTAAAATTGGTGCCCGTGCGCACGATCACGGGCGGCACCATTTCCACTTCATTGCCTTCTATCCCACTGTCATCACTGTTGATATAACGCGCATCGATGAGCGAACCATTTACAAATACACTCCAATCCCACTTCTCATTTTCACTCTTTAGAATTCGACGAATATTGAGCGCTCCAAAAGCTTCAATGCCGACATTACGACTCGCTGAAACATTGGTGCGATATCGATAATCAATAAATAATGGCGCTTGATCGGCACGTAAAATTTGTCCAATACGATTGCTGTAGTATAAATAAAATCCTGTTAGTTCATAACTAAAAACATTCTCAATATCTCCCTTGATTCCAAGGTCTGCAGTGTATCCACGCTCATCTTGCAAATTAGGATCAATTCTGAAATTTGGATTCTGAATGCGCAAATCAGTGAAATTGATCGCTCTATAATTCTGCGAAAAATTGCCGTAAACTTTCATCCTCTTACCTACTCTATGTTGAATGCCTAAACCAGCAATTACAAACGAACGCTCTCGATCTAATGTCTCATTGATACGATTGTCGGCAACGACATTGCCTGCAAAATCAAAGACACGCTGTCTATAATACCCTTCGGCCCGAGTGCTGATATGTTCGAAGCGAACACCTGGCGTAATACTCGTGTTGCGACCGATGGTAAATATGTGTTCCAGAAATGCCGCGAGGTTGTAATTCGGGAAAATATAATCACTGCCTTCCACATTATCTGGTTGGAGATAAGTAAAGTTTGGCCGGTCTGTTGCGTCCGCCTCGCCTTGCACAGCTCGTGTATTGCCGCGATAGAGTCTCACACCAGCGATGAAGGCATTATCCATTTGCATCCATTCATAACGATGCACCACGCGCGCTTCGCTCCCGATATTTCGAAACGCTCCATCAATTAATGTCCGATTCTGATTGAAGTCTATAACATTAATGCGCTCAAGGTTGCCCAAAGATTGTCTTCTCGCATTAAGCGCGAATGTTCGCCAGTTAAACTGAGTCGCTTTATTAAATTTATGCGTATAATTCAAAGCGGCCAATTGCCAATCAACTTTGAACCAATTGCGACTTCGAAAGCTCTGCTGAGGATCGCGTTGGAAATTCAAATCGGTAAGTCCACCTGGCTGTTTGGCTAGATAGTCCATGTGGGTATATTCGAATTCCACTTTATTTTTTTCATTCCAAGCCCAACCAACGTGTACAAATGCATTGTCCAATTCAAAATTGCCGTTGGGCCTCCAACCTTCTCCTTGCTTATGCTGATAGTACGCTAGGTAGGAGAATTTCTGATTTTTTGAAGTCCCAGAAATACTGTTGAATGAGTTTAAAAAATTCCAAGATCCTAGAGTTTGTCTGCCGACAAATTCGAAGCGCTTTTCTGGATTAGGTTTTTTAAAGGTGAAGTTCACCATCCCTCCAAACTGAGTTCCATATTGCAATGAAGCAGCTCCACGTATAACTTCAATTTGTTCGAGCACCTCCGTTGGCGGAGTATAATAACTCTCGGGATATCCTAAAGCATCTGCACTGATATCATATCCATTTTGACGTGTATTGAAATTAGAAGTTCGATTGGGGCTTAAGCCGCGGCCACCGATACCCAGCTGCAATCCTGCGCCATCACTTTCCCAAATATTTAAACCTGTAATTCCTCCGAAGATTTGACGTGCATTATTGGTAGCAGTATTCGCTGTGAGATTCTTTAATAAGATGACTTCATTCTTTTTTCCCTCATACAAAGTAAAATTTTGAATGCGCTGCAAACGTTGAATACCGAAGGTGCGTTCTTGCTCTTCCAGTATTTCTAATTGTTGCAGCGTAGAAGCTTTAGAAAAGACGACAGGAATTTCAATGAATTGCTCTCCTTGTCTTAGAGTACATAATACTGAAATAGGCTCCAACTGTAATGCGATGATTGCGATTGTATAGTTGCCCTCTTTCAAATTTTCAAACTCAAAACTGCCATCCTTGTTTATTTCAGAGGTACTGCCTGTTTCCTTAATAATAGCTATACCCTCCTCCACTTCAATAACTTCCACACCTGATATCCTTCCACGAAGCGTGCATTGGGAAAACGCGCCGGTACTTGTAAGTATGAGCGCCATCATCATGATATTTAAATAGAACCTATTCATAATGATAGAGCCATGTCTTAGAAGCGAAGCTGTCTTTTATTTCTAATAAATTCAATTGATCATTAAATAGCAATTGGCTGGGCTTTCCGTTTAATGTTACATAAACTTCCGCGCGCACTTCTATATTCTCTGGATTTGAGGATCCATATATACTACCGAGGAAATGAGCATATTGCAGAATCATATCGGGCTGCATGGCCATCTGTTTTTCTTGGTGATCGTTTAAGAAATCACCATTGTACACCATTCCTTCCTTCCCCGTTTTTTTATCCTTTATATAAAACGTAGCGGTGCCAGCCTTTTCCATAAGCATTACTCGCCATCCAAAACGATAGCCTTCTTCTGTCCAGAACATATTGCCTTGATAAAAAAGAAAGCGCCAAGGAAAAATCAACTGAAAACTTATGTATAAAGCTAAAAAAAACGCAATTAGCTTGGAAGGTATCTTGGTAGATGAAACCTCGATCTTATAATTTTCTTTATTAAAAAATCTCGTGAACGGAGCGTGCAGTCGCTGATGCCATTGAGGCGAAAAGAAAATAAGTGTACCACCAATCATCACTAAAGGAAATACGCCTATCTGGAATAGAATACCTACCAAAACATGGAAAACGATTACTGCTATGTAGGCATATACACGCGTGCGCGACCACATTAAAAAGAACACAATGCTCACATCGTATAGCATTCCAAACCAACTGAAAACATAGGGCGTAATAGACCACGTGAAAACTTCACCAATGATGGGCAGTTTGTCGTGTGCTGGCAACCACATTTTTAAAGGCAAAGCTTCTATCAGCCAAGTGTAGTTGATTTTTGCGAGACCAGCATAAACATAGACAATTCCCAATTGAATTTTGAAAATATTGACACACCATGCAGGTACACGATCTGTCCATATTCCTTTTCGCAACCATGCATCAATTGAAAGATGACGGTGCGCAGGAACGAAAATCAAAAGGAGACTGACAAGACTAACAAAGTAATAATGATTGAGATAATATGTAAGATCAATGAGCTCAAAATAAGTAAACAAAACAAAAACTAGTACCGCAGAAATACGGTACAAAAAGCCCACCATTACAAAGAGAGAAGCCAGCACCAGCAATGCATGCAATGCATACATTACAGGTGCCGGCAAAACTTCTACCCATTCAAAGCCGAAGTATTTGAAATGAAATACCGGCAGAACGAAATGATCATCCACCCAGCCCAGCGCCATAAAACGCAGCGTACTGAAGGCCATCAACATTCCGAAAACTATCCGGAAGGTGATTAGTGGTGCAATAGAAACAGGCGCGAAAAAAATATTTCTCAGTCGCTCTGTCACAATTACTTCTTAGCAGTCACATTTATAATGATTCCAATTTCTGGGCGAATCAACTCATCACCCAGTGACTCCTCGCTGCGATAATTGATACCCCAGTCTTTTCTATTGATATAAAATTTAGAAGATGAAGCCTTGATCTCAGAATCAGTTCTTGTAACCTTAACGGGAA
The DNA here is from genome assembly GCA_964428835.1 of uncultured Comamonadaceae bacterium. Lineage (GTDB taxonomy): Bacteria > Bacteroidota > Bacteroidia > Flavobacteriales_D > Sanyastnellaceae > JAIXWP01. Next base: position 4,345 of record CAYRZQ010000080.1, read on the forward strand.
TGCTAATGCTCTTGGCAACACCTTTGAGAGTTAAATTGCCAGTTACCATCACACTGTCAACGCCTTTTGAAGCGCTGCCTGTGATTTCAAAAGATGCAGTTGGAAATTTAGCTGTATCAAAGAAATCACCATCGAGTAAATGACCTTTCAATTTTGCATTCTTAGGGCTATCAGCAGGAATATCTTCTACTGTAAGCGTATTGAGATTGATGGTGAATTTACCAGCTTTGATTCCAGAAGAATCCGCGTTGATTTCACCATTATTGATAACAATTGAACCATAGTGTTCTGGGTTACCTATGGCGATACCTTCGTAACCTTCCCAAGTCAATTTGCTAGCAGTGCTATCTACTTTATATGCAACTAGCTCATTTGTATTCGCATTTGCTGCTTGTGCATCTGAAGCTGTTACAGTTGGTTTAGCGTCACCGCCGCATGAAGCGAGTGCAATTGCTGCTGCTCCAAAAAGAATGATTTTTTTCATTGAATGATTTATTGTATTTAAAAATTAGTCTCCGTCGCCACTACTGAAAGTAATTGTAATTCCTAGAATGCTACTCATATCACTTTTCATGAAGCGCGTATGACGTTGCAACTCTGTATGCAGGGTTTCGAGGGCGGCGAAATTAGTGCTGATTTGGTCTTCCATTGGAATATCCTGAGGAATATCATTGAGCTTGGCACGCACAACATCAAATTGCGCCTGTGTGGAGGCTATAAGTGCCGGACCTCCTTCAGAACTCTCGATGTATTCTTTCCAACCAATACCATCCACCCCGTCTTTGTTTCTTCCATGCCAAAGTGCCTCAATGGTCTGTAGATGAGTAGTGAGAAAACGAATTGACTTTTTACTGAAAAATGCCTCAGCAGCCCAAGGGTCTGGTGCTGTTTGACCGACGCGTAGTCCTAATGGAATGCCCAACTTGAAATTTTTTATTGCCTCAAAGCTCTTTACAAATTCATTGTACATCAATGAACTTGAGCTACCTACGTCAGTGCCGTTATTACCTATAAATTCGCTGTAATATGAACCATTCCATTCATTAACTACTGCTTGCACCTGACCTTTGATTTTTGTAACAAGAGCAGATAAGTATTGACCATAATTGCTATTGTTGACATATAAATCAACGATAATCGCATCTGAATCTCCATAAAACAAGAGCAAGTCAAGAGCGTGAAATCCGCGGTTGTCGCGATTAAAATCGTTGAAACTATAGTTTTGGTTCGATATATTTTGATAGACCAATTCAGCATTTATTGGCCAGGTGCCAATTTCTTCTACCAAAGATTTACGAATTCCACTTTCGCCTGCCGGACCAAAATTGAAGCTATTGCAAAACATGAATTCATTGTAAGCCTCTTCCCATGCAGAGCGCGCCGACTGAAGTGTGGAGATAGTCGGATTTGAGTTAAAAGCGTTGATGGCAGTTTCCATTTCAAGGATTGCATCGTAGAAGTCATTGTAAGCTGGCTTAATAACATTGTCAGCATAATGGCGCAACATTTCTGTGCGGTCGAATTTATCAGCCTCGCTTTGTTCTTCTTCTTCCTTATCACAAGAAATAAAGATGAAACTAAGTGAGATTAGTGAGATGATGGAGAAAAGAAATTTGTTTTTTTTCATATTAGTTTTTTTACTTAAAAAGTCTGTGCATCCTTTGACGCACAGACTTAACAACAAACACCGAAAAAGAATTTAACTATTAACGTCCGTTTCTTTGAATCCAATTGAACTCGAAGTCGGCCATTTCTGGATCCGAGAAACCGTATATATTTTGAATCTTATCAAGATATGTTTCAATATTTGGAAGGGTTACAAACGGCTCTGTCACAAATCGATATTGCTCGCCCTCCGTTCCTGCCGGAGCAAGCAATAGTTCTAGCAATTCGTCAATTTGAGCATCCGTGATTATCCTGTGCTGTTGAGGCACTGACTTGAATCCATGAATAAAACCTACAGCTTCGCCTAAATCATGCAAGCCACCGCTAATCACGTCAGCAGCAGGAGAAGTACTTGATAGTTTTATTCTAGCAGTAATACCGTAATTTGCTGCAGTTGCCATGATTGCCTTCTCAATCAAAACCTTTAGGTTGGCGATGGCTGCATCTCGATCCTCGTTGAATGCGCTGCCTGCGGCTACCGCAGCTCTTAGACGGATGAATTGGTCTCTAATTCTTGTATATAAACCTGATCCATCATTTTTATCTCTGCGTGCAGCATAGAGCGCTATGAATTGGTCAGGTGTTGAAGTATTAGCGGCTGTATTTGTATTAGGGAAATTAGGATGCGCTCCATAGATCGCCACCATTCTATCCACCGCAGCTACGTCAATGGTGCCTTGGGTAAGAGTGATAAAATAGTTGTAAAAAGCAGCCTCAAATAGGCCCTTCTCGATTTCCTGAAGCGTTTCCTTCGCACGACGGTTAAACAAACGTGCGCCATAAACACCACCCTCTGTTGCCGTTGCCCCGTTCATAGGGTCAAATGCATTTCCACTCGAAGAAGCTAGCTCTGGGAAAAGGCTACTTTCAATCAAATTCTTGTAATAATCATCGGTAATGTCTGCTAAAGATGGATTACCCACAATCGAAAATTTATTATTGAGCTCCTCGAGAGTTATCTCCACTCCAAGAACTTCAGCAGTTTTCATGTAAGTAGAAAGCGCAGACATTTGAGAGCGAATGTTGTATTCAGTTGTAGTGTTATTGGTATAACCTGCCAACTCATAGATACCAGGTATTGTAAGTGTGGGAACATCGGGTAAAGGAATCGCCTCCTCGTCCTTTTCACAAGAAGTAAAAGTGAAAGAAAATGCAAGAGCGAGGGTGGCCCAAGTCAATGTTGTTAGTTTGTTTTTGATCATATTGTTGATTCTAAGTCGATTATTTTATTCTTGCTGCTTTATGCGCTAAAAGCAGGGCAAAACTATTATTTAGAATCATTCTAACCATACCGTAAATATGGTATTCGTACAAACTTGACTCGAAAAATCACAGAAAAGACAATTTAATGACAATGGGATTAGTGGACAAAAGCCACTTACTCAAAATTTCTCAGCTTTCCAGAGAAAAGTACATTGAGAATAATGCCGTGATTGTTTTGAAAGACATTGCGGCCTGCAACTTCACGACCTAGCTGGAGTGCCTGATACAGATAACCGCCTTCGATTTTAATATTTTTATTTACTGAAGCCCCCAGGATTAAACCCAATCGGTTTTGATCGAAGATATTTTCCCCAACATTCTCTCCATATCCGATGAATATCTCATCGTACAAAGCGAGATATGGGGCTTTGGAGCATTTTTGAAAAATAGGAATCTGCATCCGAAACATGTAACGCGTGCGGTTTAGAAACATAAATTCATCTTCCTGGGCTAGCTCGCGTGTTGAATATCTTCCCACCCAGCGTTGTTCTTGCATAAAACGGTGAGAAAAAATGACCTTACCGACAGGTGAAGTAATTGTAGCCATTTGAAATGCCCGATGCTCTGTGAAGTCTCTTCCCATGCCGTTGATGGGCGTTTCACCATAGGGAAACGTTTCAATCCAAGCGTAGCCTCCCCTTAGTAAAATATTAGGGTTGAGCTGATAATTCAGCCCAACCCTTAAAAGACTCTGTTGCCAATTGCTTATATACTCCGTTCTCCTCCACTGATACTCAGAATGCAAACTCCATTTTTTTGACACCGACCAAGTCCCAAAGTAATTATACCAACCAATACGATTCGACTCATTGATTCGAGTGTTTTGCGCCTCTACCAAAGAGAAGCTAAAAATGAAGGTGATAATGACAACGAGAGACCTCATACTAATTACACTGCAGGTGAAAAGGGTAATGCTGACTTGTGGACAATAAGGCGCAATTTACCGTCTTTTCCTTTTTTGAAAACAAACGTTTTATCCACCATCACTTCTTTTCCATCCGGTCCCTTCACCCACACGTTACCCATTGTGATGGCTACAGACCCATAGATTTGGATACCCTCATTGTTAGAGCCCAAGTTGTCATAGCGCACTTCTGTCCATGGATTTAGAGCAAACCCTTTGTCCTGAGGAAAATTAGGATTTCCTCCAATGAAGTATGCGAGAGCGCCTTCCTTAGTCGTTCTGAATGTCTGATCGCCGTATGCGAGAGTAGGTTTGAAGAAAACCTTTCCAAAATCGTAATTATACGTTTCTGTGATGAATTGCTCGGTGTACGTTTTGTAATCCCCACCTGAAGTGTAGAGCAGACCAATCTTTTCAAGACCGTCACACCATGCTTGTTGCGCTGCGTTTACCTCATCATAGGTGACGACTTGTTGTGCGCCCTCTTCGACATACACCAATCCTAAATCTTTGATGGTTTGGTTTACTTGATCGTTGACTAGACCTTTCACTTGTTGCTCTGCATTCGTAGCTTCAGTACAAGATGCGATAGTCACCGCGATAAAAGCGGGAAGAATTACATTTTTCATTTTCATAATAATTTATTTTGGTTTGACAAATAAATGCGAGTAGTCACCGAACAGAACAATACAAGTCGATGATTTACAATTAATTGGTATCCATCTTAAAATTTTACATTTTTAGTTTTTCAAATAATATTTGGTTTATAACATAAACTACTTTATATTTGCAAAATAATCTACTATAAAAACCAAATATTATGAACGATACACCATTGGACCCAAAGAAGAGCTTTGATGTAATCGAATCCATCATCGCAGAATCTCAAAAGCAAAACCATGACAACGGATTCTATTTTCGACTGTGGGGAATCCTCGTAGCATTATCCTCAATTGTGCAGTATGT
>CAYRZQ010000081.1:0-5090 GCA_964428835.1 uncultured Comamonadaceae bacterium
CTTTGGTTGTATGCAGCCATCACGGGCTTCTCCCCTAGTGTTTCGAGGGCAGCTGTGATGCTTACCTTGGTGATCATCGCCGAACAATTCGATCAGCCACATGAATCATTGAATACGCTGATGACTTCGGCAATATTCCTACTGATCTACGACCCAGCGATGATCCAAAGCTTGGGTTTTCAGCTTTCATATCTCGCGGTAATTGGCATCATGACATTGCAAACTCCCATTAAAAGGATGTTTCGATTTAGAATAAGGGCAATGCAACAATTATGGGAGTTGTGCGCGGTATCTATTGCCGCGCAGATAGCCACGTTACCGATTTGTCTTTATTATTTTCATCAATTCCCAACCTATTTTCTAATTGCAAATATTATTGCTGTACCATTGTCCAGTGCTGCACTGTATACAGGCCTTGCCTTCTTTTCATTGCACTGGTGGAGTCCTGCTGCCTATCTCGCTATGAACATAACGGATACCATTATTCGTATGATGAACGCCATCATTCATGAAATCGCTCTTTGGCCTTCGGCTCTTATCACGCGCATATCAATCAACGCCTTTGAAGCCATACTGCTCTTTTTATGTATCATCTTGGGATACTATCTCATGCAATATCGCCAGTATCAATTGAAGGTCCCGATAATTGGACTTATTTGCTTTTTTACAATATCTCAAGAAGTAAAAGGCATGGTATATAAAAATCAAAGTGAAATCAATTTATACAAATGGAAGAAAAAAGATCTAGTCTGTATCTTAGATGGCAATGAAGCAATTGTTATCTGTGCGCCTGGGATCGATAGCCTAAACACTCAAAAAATACTCGGGCAAATGGAAAACTATTTTACCTCGCATCTTATCGATAATGTGCGGTTGGAAATGATTGACAGCAAGGCAGATCTTATAATTCATAAAAAAATAGAACCCAAAGTCTTATCCAATTTGAAAACTCAGGAATAATAATACCTTTGAATCATGAATTCGGAAAAAATCAAGGTAGTTGAGTGCCCTCGCGATGCAATGCAAGGGATGAAGACATTCGTGCCTACACAAACGAAAATTGACCATATCAATCAGCTTTTAAAAGTAGGTTTTGACACAATTGATTTTGGCAGCTTTGTCAGTGAAAAAGCCATCCCTCAGATGCGTGATACACGAGAAGTATTGGCTGGTCTTGATTTGTCAAACACAAAGTCTAAACTCTTGGCGATTATTGCCAACGTGCGCGGAGCAGAAGATGCTTGTGCTTACGAAGAAATTCGCTACCTCGGCTTTCCATTCTCTATCTCCGAAACTTTTCAAATGCGAAATACCAATAGCACCATTGAGCAAAGCCTGGAGCGTGTTGCTGAGATTCAGGAATTGTGCATTCGCAATAAGAAGGAATTGGTCATATATATTTCAATGGGCTTTGGAAATCCCTATGGAGACCTCTATTCACCTGATATTGCCAAAGATTGGAGTTATCGCTTGCATACAGAACTTGGTATAAACATTCTGGCTCTCAGCGATACCATTGGCGCCGCCACACCTTCGATTATTTCAGAATTATTCAGTGAATTGATTCCCGCCTTACCTAATGTAGAGTTTGGAGCTCATCTTCACACCACGCCATCGACTTGGTTTGAAAAGGTAGATGCGGCATACAAAGCTGGCTGCAAACGCTTTGATGGCGCCTTGCATGGACTAGGAGGTTGCCCGATGGCGAAAGACGAACTCACAGGCAACATGCCGACGGAAAATATCATCTCTTATTTCAAAGAAAAAAATCTCCTACCGGAGATTGATACGATCGAGTTTGGGAAAGCGATGGAAAAGCGACTAACGACTAGTGACTAGCGACTAGCGACGAGTGACTAGCGACTAGCGACGAGCGACGAGTGACTAGCGACTAGCGACAAGCGACAAGCGACTAGTGACTAGCGACTGGCGACTAGTGACTAGCGACTATTGAGCTTAGAATTCAAATAAAAAAGTCCTGAAATCATCAGGACTTTTTATTTCTAAAATTCTCTTTATGTTCCCGTTCTTGTTCTTGTTCTCGTTCTAGTTCCCGTTCTCGTTCTAAATGGATTCTAATTCAAGCAGTGGTTGAAATCTTTAATTCCCCAGATATAGGAAATTACTTCGATGTTTTCGAATTTCTTGACGTTGATGCGCACTTTGCACTTCTTATACGGTGGAGTAAATTTCTTTTTCATAGTTAGGTGGTATGTTCCCTTTTAACGGAATACCTGTATGAAGGTTTCAATTTCTATTTAATAGCTCTGTTGGGCCTCACCATAATTTCACTAATCACGGCAGAATCAGGCGTTTCAACGGCATATCTTATTGTGTCGGCAATCAATTCTGCACTCATTCCCGCTTGAAAGTATGGCTTATAATCCTTGAGCAATGCCTCATTCTTGGTACCGTCAATGAACGGCGTATTAACACTACCTGGGCTAATTGTGGTTACTCTCACTTTGTCGGGCATTTCTATGCGCAAGCTTTCGCTTATAGCGAAAACCGCATGTTTCGTAGCGCAATAGACCCCTGAATTAGCAAAAACATGATGGCTGGCTACGCTGCCCAGATTAATTATATGGCCCTTATTCTCAATTAAATGAGGCAGGGCAGCATGCAACTGATTTAATAAGCCTTTGACATTCACATCGAACATTTCATGCCAGTCTTCGATCTTGCCCATGGGCACTGGGTCGAAAATGCCGATACCCGCGTTATTTATCAGTACATCAATGCTTCCCATTTGCACCAAAGCAGCATCAGTGGCTTCCTTTACCTGATTGTAATCCTTGACATCACACTGAAAAATCCAAACTCTCTCGCCCAATTCTGCTTTAATAGCTTCCAATTTGTCCTTGCTGCGGGCGGTGAGAAAAAGATGATGACCGCGTTTATGTAATAATCTGGCAGTGGCTTCTCCTATTCCGGATGATGCTCCAGTGATGAGTATATTTTTCATAATTATATCCTTGCTACAATTCCTGTATAAAAATTAATGCCTGGCGCTGGATTAAAATGACGCTGTGCTGGCATATTCGTTTGTAAAAAGCTTGTGTATTTGGTATCAAGCAAATTATTTACCCCTATAAACACACGAAGATGATAACTGTTCTTGCCTGGACTAACGAGTTTCTTGTCCAACATTCTTTTTTCCATCCTTAAGAAATTCACATCAATACGCGCATTGGTAAGATGATATGGATTACTCCAGTCTGTATTTGCATTATTCAAAGGCACTCGATCCACGTATTGATGCTGAATATTTAGAGCCACACGATCATCTTTTGTGAATAATGTCATTCCCGCGGAGGCACTAGACACTGGCATTCCAGGCATGCGCTTATCCTTAAAATCCACATCATTGAGTGTGTATTCCACGAATCGATAATCGGTAAATTGGCCGTTGAACCAAAGTTCCAAAGATTCAAATGGATCATTTCCATAAAATCCTTTGAATGGATTAAGGTTCCATCTTCTATAAATGGCTACTTCTGCTCCACGTTGCAGCACACGACCGGCATTGTTATACAAAGTAAACTCTTCGATATCATTTGTACCTTCAAAGAATCGCGCCTCAGTGGTCGGTAAAATAGCATCGGTCAACTCAAATTGATAAGCATTGATTTCGTAACGGTATTTTTCATATGCCCCGCCTTTTAATGCGAATTCATAATTGACGCCATGCTCTGGCGTGAGTCCGGTACTCTGCGCAAAACCTGTCGCAGAGCCGAATTGCTGGATTTCAACTTGTTCGAATACTGTCGGATTAGAGTTTCCAAAACTGATGGAGAAGCTCGGTACCAAGAAAGGAGCAATCATATAAGAAATGCCCACTCTCGGTAAAAATTCTGCATTCCAAGTAGCCGACGAATCCAATCGCACGCCATTGAAACCCACCGCTCGTATGTCGTGATCGTTTTTGTTAGCACTCGCTCCAACAGTTGCAAATAATTTATTCTTATAAGAATAGTTGAGGTTCGCAAAAGCCATGTATGACAAGTACTGAACATCGTAATCATACTTTAAAACGCCAGGTCGTCCGCCATTATTAGTCCATTCGGTAGCAAAGAAATCTTCATATTGGAGCTCCCCCCCCATCACCAATCGCAACAGATGCGTATCAGTGGTTTTAAATGTGTGCGTGACTTCTGTGCGCATACCTGAACCGTATGACAATTCATCTTTATAACCGTTGCGCGTATATGCCGCAGCTGTTCCGTAAGGATTGTACTTCTGTGTCCACATTCCATAGACACTGGTGAGAGCCTTCCAACGAGGTGCAATCTGCCAAGAATCACTCGCTCCCAAGAATGCTCGTTCACGATATAAAGAAGCATTATTGGCAATGCTGAAGGCATTTGCCTGTGTTGGATCATCTGCCACTTGAGCCGGCGTGAGCGAGCCTGGCAAGGCTAAATGTCCATTGAAATAAGAACCATAAACATATAGACCATGCTTTTCATTGAGAGCGGAGCGCAAGAATAAACTTACGTTTTGCTTTCTATTAAATTCCTGATCACGAAAGCCTTCATTTTCTTGAAACACATGGCTAATTCGAAGAGCCGTTTTATCACTTAACCTTGTAGCCACGGAAGTAGCAAAACGTTTAATACCGAATGATCCAATGAGTGTATTATGGATAACTTCATTCGCTCCTGAGATTGGCTCTGGTTGCACGAGCAACACACCGCCAGTGCCACTGCCGTAGGTGCTTCCAGCGGGACCTTTGATGACCTCCATTCCACCTACATCGAATGCATCGATGACTTCCAATGGCGCAGTGCCATCGGGTGAACTCAAAGGAATACCATTCATATAAATCTTCACATTGCGAACCGCAAAAGGACTGCGCAAAAAACTACCACGTATGTTGATGCGCTGACTACCGCCATAGCCGCGACTTTCCATCATCACCCCAGGGATTGTATTCAACGCATTTTGCAAACTTGTTTGATCGTTATATTTCAAATGCGTTCGCTGAATCAACCCAATGGAGCCGGGAGTGACATGAAGTAATGTTTGGCTACTGAACGCCTGTATTGGCAACGGTTGGAGCAATAAAATCTGAATGGAATCTCTGTCGA
>CAYRZQ010000081.1:5190-7207 GCA_964428835.1 uncultured Comamonadaceae bacterium
CTGAATGGAATCTCTGTCGACATTATTAAGCGGCTCTGTTCGTGGAGTCTCTTGTCCAAATCCACTTTTTACTACTAAAAAAAAACAGCAAAGCACCAATAGCTTTGCTGTCTTTTGAAATTTTGAAAATATCATTAGCGAGAAACGACAAATGTTTTTGTGATTGTTCCTTTATCAGAACTTGCTTTGATAAAATAGCTACCCACAGCGAAAGCGCTGCAATCCAGAGTCTGCTGAGTTGCTGTGATTTTATTCTCAGCCACCATTTGACCATTGAAAGCATAAACGGCGTAATTAGAACCAATCAAGCTTTCACTGAAGTTCAAGGTAGCGCTAGCGTTCACAGGGTTTGGGAAGACGCTCATATTCTGTTCTGCCTCTACGTTGGCAATACCGCTGGCATTGTATGCAAGATTTCTAAACTCCTTGATCATGTTAGGACCCGCACCAGGATATTGTGTACCGTTGAAAGCGACATAAACTGCACCTGTATTAGGGTTAACGCATATATCTCTGATACGGCGATTAAATGAAGAAAAATATTCGTCTTCGCTCTCCACTGCCAATCCATCATCGCTCAAATGCAACACGCTCAAACGCTCATACTGTCCGCTGAGACCGCCGAGCACTGCCATTAGAATGGAGTTTTGCCACTCGGGAATAGCAGGGTGATTGTAATATTCCAAACCATTTACGGCGATGCACGGACTCCACTCTGCAATTGGTTCTACTACATCATTAGCTGTGCAATAGGTCTGTTCAGCAGGAGTGTTGCATGCGCCTTGAACAGAAGGCCAACCGTAGTTTCTGTTTGGATAAAGGATATTCAATTCATCCGAATTGTTTTGTCCGTGTTCACTTTCATAGATGATACCATTAGGACCTAAGCAAAGCCCCTGACCATTGCGGTGACCCCAAGAATAAACATAGCTTCCACTGATTGGATTATCATCAGGAATAGAACCATCTAGATTGACGCGTAGCACTTTACCATTGAGGGCGCTCAAGGTTTGTGAACTATGCCCTGTTGGATTGGTTCCATCTCCTTTGTCACCAGTCGTCATGAGTATTTTGTTGTCTGGAGTGATAAGCAGGCGTGAACCATCGTGAATCCAAGCACCAGGAATATTATTTATTAAAAAAGTTTCATCCACGAGTTCCGTTCCATTCCAGGTGAATGCTGAAAGACGCTCGCGTATGTTATTACCAGAAGTGTAATTATAGACAACATAAACTGTTGGGTTATTCGCGAAGTCTGGGTGAAGCGCCATACCCAACATGCCTGGCTCGCTGGAACCGGCGCTTGGTGTTATGTCTGTTTTATCTAAAATCGTTGTGTAGTTTCCGGTGGCAGGATCAATACGTAGTACCAATCCAGGGCGAGTAGTGGCCCAAATGTGGTTGTCAGGTCCCCAGAGAATCTCCCACGGTAGTTGTAAACCAGTTACTAAGTCATACTCTGTGAGTGTTGTATTTCCTACTTGATGCGTAGGCTGCGCAGTTGCCTGCTGTCCGCATGCCATAAGGGCTGCAGCAGATAAAGAGAGTAAAATGCGTTTCATTGATCTGAATTTGGTCCCGAATATACGGAAAAACCGTGGGAACGGGGGATTATTGGGAACAAGGGATAAAAGAACAAGAACAAGAACGAGAACAAGAACGGGAACGGGAACAAGAACGAGAACGAGAACGAGAGATTCTGAATTCCGAATTCAGAATTCAGAATTGGGAACCATCATTTCCGATTTTGTCTAGTGCCACCGACCCCGTTAGGGGTCACATGTCTATAGCCCCCAGAAAATGCGCCCCCATCCCCGACCCCGTAGGGGTCGAACAAGAGAGTCACAAGAATAAATGCAATTTCAAATCATCAAGCGTTGAATTTATAAAAACGAAAAAAGTCCCGACATCGTCGGGACTTTTTTTATTTCGAATTCCGAATTCTGAATTCAGAATTGTGAATTAGTTATAAGCAACGATCACGTCGAAGCTTCCGCTGTAAAGACCAGCTGCTTGT
>CAYRZQ010000082.1:0-7182 GCA_964428835.1 uncultured Comamonadaceae bacterium
TAGTGGTGAATATTCAAAGAAGTCCTTGATGTTCGGCTCAATCTGCATGAGTCGATGATAACTTTGATATTCGTCAGATATATTGCGAATGAATACGATAAAGCCCTCACTATTGATAGTACTTGTTCCAATACAAGTAAATCTGAAATAGCCAAAATTCTGAAATCCTCGGCTATAGGTCAAGATGGTTTCTTCCAGAACAAGGTTTTCTTTATCCTCACAATAGGTAAGAAATTCAATAAGATGTTTTCGAGAATCACTCTTAAGTATCTCATAAAATTGGGATAATTGGCCTTTCGTTTTTAACTCCGCACGCCAATCTTTGATCAGTAAAAAACTGCCAAAGTCACCCATGAGAAGTTTATGCAGGTCTTGAAGGGGGAGAGGAGTGTGTGCCATATTCAACCGAGTTTGAGGTTATAAGAAAGTCCTCCCTTCAATTCCTCAATCCATTGTTCCGCCTCGCGAGTGGTATTGAATACCTTGGTTGGTATTATCGGCTTATACAGTTTGATATATAGATTAGCGATCACCCTCATGGTAAAGGAGGGCACCACAAAAGCATCCGCAACTTTTGAGCGCACAGTGTCCGAGTCGCGATATATCCTTTTCGCGGAAGGGCTAATCTCTCCAACATCAGAAAGATCTGTTATACAATACCTTGTGGTAAAATGAGAGAGCTCTGAAACTTTCTCAAACATGTCATATAGCAAATGCTCAGTGACATTCACTTTGTTTTTAAAGCTTGTTTTGAAGATCAGTCCATCAAAACTCATTTCGAACTGATCATTTTCATAGTATAGGTTAGTCATAGGCGGTGTTGTTAAGGTTAGTACACCCCCACTTAAGGGTCTTATTTTCTATTCACTTGCAGGTTTACAGAAAATGACATCTGAAAAGTAAGGATAAAAGGCAGAAACATCAAGAGATTTTAGCTTAAACAATTAATTTAAACGACAAAACGAAAACATAGATACATCAAGGCTTTCAAAGCTTTTTTCTCACCTAAAAATTGTTTATTCCGTTCAAAATACACTTGGTATTTCACAATTCATCATTCGTTCATCCAAAAGTGTAATTGGTGCCATTAAGATTCAATTTTATCGAAGGATGTGTTTGTTTACAACCATTACTTTTAGACTTGAAATATCTGATGTAAGTTTGAAGCGATGAAGCAATCACTAAATTTTGAAGAATTTCCAAAGCCAAGCTATAGTGAATGGCTGGCCGCAGTCGAAAAGGAGCTCGCGGGAAAATCATTTGATTCTTTAATTTGGCAGCCTACTGATGGCATAACATTACAGCCATATTACCATCAAACCCACAGAAAACTTGTTCATGTAAACCCCACAAGAAAGGACTGGTCAGTGGGTCAATGGATAGATTATATTGGTGATAAGGAAACAAATCATCAGATAATTAAAAGTCTGGAAGGTGGTGCCAATTTTATTCATTTGAATATTCCTTCAACTGTTCAGTCTATAGATTTCTCTATTCTTTTTAAGGATGTTTTTCTTGAATATATCGAGGTAGCTATCACATTTGGCAATAATGATCAATTGCATCAACAATTCTCACGTTTTTGTAACGATTCTAATTCCTCAAACTGGAAGGCTGCGACCTACTTTAAGCACGCGACGATCGAAGAAATCGAAGAACGTTACAATAAGGTAGAATTGAATAATAAGAGTATACACACGCTTTGTGTGGATGCAAGCGCTATTCAAGACAAAGGAGGAAGTGCAATAGATGCCATAGTCTATGCGCTTATTGAGGGTAAAGAGATATTAAACCGAATGATCGCTCGGGGACATAAGATTGATGATTTAGCGGCGAATATTCGTTTTCGATTTTCCACAGACACATCCTATTTTCAAGAAATAGCGAAGTATAAAGCATTTCGAATTTTATGGGCGCAGGTGGTAAATGCGTATCAACCAGAACACAATTGTTCAATCAACACAATTATTGATTCTGTGTCCTCTACATTCTCAATGGCTACATTGGATGCTGAAAACAACTTACTGCGTTCCACCATCAGTTCTATGGCTGCTGCTATCGGTGGAGCAGATACTATTACCAATCTGCACTTCAATTATTTTCTCGATGAAAACCAAACATCTTCATCGCGATATGCCAGAAATATTCTTCATTTATTAAAAGAAGAAAGTTATTTTGACGCGGCTCGTGATGCAGTGAAAGGTTCATTTTATATTGAAGAGTTGATTTATCAGACTGCTGATAGAGCATTGAGTAAGTTTATAGAATTAAGCGAAAAGCCATATACAGATGCGTTGATGTTGATACAAAGTTCTGTTATGGTTGAAAGAGATCAAAAAGTCAAAGCCCTTGAAAGCGGCAGTAAAGTGGTATTAGGAGTCAATAAGTATCCCAATAAAAAGGATCCTCGATTAACTTCCAAACTAAAGCCTATCGGTTCAAATAGAATCGCAGAAGAATTGGAGTCGAACATTCGTAATACGAGTAATTAATGCAGCCAAATTTTAAGAATATTCAATTGCCAGTAGTACAGAATGCGAGTGTTTCGTTTCAGCATGAAGGATTTGCACCTGGTATCGCTCCTTTTTTGAGAGGGCCTTACGCGAGTATGTATTCCATTCGACCTTGGACAATTCGTCAATACGCTGGATTCAGCACAGCTGAAGAGTCGAATGCGTTTTACAGAAGAAATCTTGCCGCAGGACAAAAAGGACTGAGCGTTGCATTCGATCTTGCAACACACAGGGGATATGATAGTGATCACCCACGAGTGGTCGGAGACGTAGGAAAAGCGGGGGTGGCCATCGATTCTATCCTAGACATGAACATTCTTTTCGACCAAATACCGCTTGGCGAAATGTCTGTTTCCATGACAATGAATGGAGCCGTAATCCCGGTGTTGGCATTTTATATCGTTGCAGCAAAACAGCAAGGTGTGGATCCATCTCAGTTGAGTGGAACCATTCAGAATGATATTCTCAAGGAGTTTATGGTGCGAAATACATATATCTATCCACCAACTCCAAGCATGCGAATCGTAAGTGACATTTTTGCCTACACATCGCAAAAGATGCCCAAGTTTAATCCAATATCGATAAGCGGTTATCACATGCAAGAAGCTGGCGCCACTTTGGAGCAAGAACTTGCTTACACACTAGCTGATGGTGTTGAATATATACGAGCGGGCATTGCGGCAGGTATGGATGTAGATGAATTTGCTCCAAGACTTTCCTTCTTTTGGGCCATCGGCATGGATCATTTTCACGAAATTGCCAAGATGCGCGCGGGAAGGGTATTGTGGGCAAAACTGGTGAATCAATTCAAACCAAAAAACAAAAAATCCCTTGCACTGCGCACACATTGTCAGACAAGTGGTTGGAGTTTGACCAAACAAGACCCTTTCAATAACGTTGCAAGAACATGCATTGAGGCTTTGGCTGCGGCTTTTGGGGGCACTCAGTCCTTGCATACAAATGCCCTCGACGAAGCTATTGCACTGCCAACAGACTTCTCAGCCCGCATCGCCAGAAATACACAGATTTTTATACAAGAAGAGACAGACATTTGCAAAGCTATTGACGCATGGGCGGGAAGCGAGTATGTGGAACGTCTAACACAAGACTTGATAGAAAAGGCGTGGAAGCTGATTGAAGAGGTAGAGGAAATGGGAGGCATGACGAAAGCCATTGAAGCTGGACTTCCAAAGCTTCGCATTGAAGAAGCCGCGGCGAGAAAGCAAGCAAAAATTGATAGCGGCAAGGATAGCATTATCGGCGTGAATCTCTTTGTAGTTGACGAAGAAGAAAAAGTTGAAATCTTGGAAGTTGACAATACTGCAGTGCGTAAGTCCCAGGTTGAGCGTTTGCAAAAATTACGTTCTATGCGCGACGAAGAGGCTTGCCAACTAGCACTTAAAAAAATTACCCATGCAGCAAAAACAGGTGAGGGGAATCTGCTTGAATTGGCGGTAGAGGCTGCGGAGAAATATGCAAGTCTAGGTGAGATATCAAGTGCTATGGAAGAAGTTTTTGGACGTTACAAGGCTGAAATCAGAAGCGTTTCAGGAGTTTATTCCTCAGAATCAAATATGGATAAGGACTTTATAAATGCCAAAAACTTGGCGGATCAATTTGCTACTCTTGCTGGTCGAAGACCAAGGATTATGGTCGCAAAAATGGGACAAGACGGTCATGATAGGGGAGCAAAAGTGATTGCTACCTCATTCGCGGATATTGGATTCGATGTCGATATCGGCCCACTGTTTCAGACTCCTGAAGAAGTGGCCAAGCAAGCGATAGAAAACGACGTACACGTGGTAGGGGCGAGCTCATTAGCTGCAGGACATAAGACACTCGTTCCATCGCTTATCGCGGAGTTGGAGAAACGCGGTCGTGGTGATATTCTGGTGGTTGCGGGAGGTGTGATTCCAGAGCAAGACTATGATTTTCTCTATGAAGCTGGTTGCGTAGGTATTTTCGGACCTGGTACGAAGATTCCAATTGCTGCTGCGGAAATCTTAGATATATTGATAAAAGGATATACCACATAAAAAAATGCCGCTCATCGAGCGGCATTTTTATTTTCATATTTCGGATTTTTACTCCTCAGTAGGACCTTGATCTTTTGTTTTTTCTTCCTTCTTCGAACCTTTTGACTTCTCAACTTTCATCGTAATGTTTTGAGTTTCTTTATCAAAACTTACCATGAGTGTATCCCCAGGTTTGATGCTGCTATTGATGATTTCCTCAGCCAATGGATCTTCGAGATACTTCTGAATGGCACGCTTCAATGGACGTGCACCAAATTTCTCATCATATCCTTTTTCGGCGATGAAATCTTTTGCCTCATCGGTGAGCTTGATGTTGTATCCAAGATCAGTGATTCTGTGGAATAACTTGTTGAGTTCGATGTCGATGATTTCGAAGATGTGTTCTTTTTTCAAAGCATTGAACACGATAAGATCATCGATACGGTTCAAGAATTCAGGAGCGAATGCCTTCTTAAGAGCGCCTTCAATCACATTTTTCTTCTCCTGCTCTTCTTGAGTCATTCTACTTGAAGTTCCGAAACCTACTCCTGTTCCAAAGTCTTGCAGCTGGCGAGCACCGATATTGGATGTCATAATCATGATCGTATTCTTGAAATCAATTTTACGACCGAGAGAATCTGTCATTTGACCATCATCGAGTGCTTGAAGCAACAAGTTGAATACATCTGGGTGAGCTTTTTCAATCTCATCGAGAAGAACGATAGAGTAGGGCTTTCTGCGCACTTTTTCCGTGAGCTGACCACCTTCTTCATACCCAACATATCCGGGAGGCGCTCCAATCAAGCGAGAAACTGCGAATTTCTCCATGTATTCGCTCATGTCGATGCGAATAAGTGCTTCCTCTGTATCGAAGAGATATTTCGCGAGTTCTTTTGCCAACTGTGTTTTACCAACACCAGTAGGTCCTAAGAAAATGAATGAACCAATCGGACGATTTGGATCTTTCAAGCCAGCACGATTGCGTTTGATTGCTTTTACAACCTTCTTAATTGCTTCGTCCTGACCAATGACTTTGCCCTCAAGTTCATGATCCATCTTCGCGAGACGACCACTTTCTTTTTCGGCAACGCGAGTCACAGGAATACCTGTCATCATTGCGACTACTTCTTCCACATTGGCCTCAGTTACAGTCACACGATGAGTCTTGGTATCTTCTTCCCATTTCCTCTTAGCCTCTTCCAATTTCTCTTGAAGCTGGCGCTCTTTATCGCGAAGTTTTGCAGCCTCTTCGTATTTCTGAGAACGAACCACTTGATTCTTCTCTTCTTTCACATCTTCGATACTCTTTTCAATATCAATAATTTCTTTAGGGACATTGATATTGTTCAAGTGAACACGAGAACCCACTTCATCCAATGCATCAATTGCTTTATCAGGCAAGTGACGGTCGGTGATGTAGCGCGCAGTTAGTTTCACACAAGACTCAATAGCTTCCTGCGTGTACGTTACGCTGTGGTGTTCCTCGTACTTATCTTTGATATTATTCAAAATTTGAATTGTCTCATCGATTGACGTTGGATCAACCACTACTTTTTGGAATCTTCTTTCGAGTGCTCCATCTTTCTCAATATACTGACGGTATTCATCGAGTGTAGTCGCACCAATGCATTGGATTTCGCCGCGCGCGAGGGCGGGCTTAAACATGTTGCTGGCATCGAGAGATCCGCTGGCACCACCGGCGCCTACAATAGTGTGAATTTCATCGATGAAAAGAATCACGTCTGGCGACTTTTCAAGCTCGTTCATTACTGCCTTCATACGCTCTTCAAACTGACCGCGGTATTTGGTACCTGCCACGAGCGAAGCGATATCAAGGGTAACGATACGCTTGTTGAAGAGCACACGAGACACTTTCTTTTGAATAATGCGTAATGCAAGACCTTCAGCAATAGCAGATTTACCAACTCCAGGTTCTCCTATGAGAATTGGGTTGTTTTTCTTTCTTCTGCTGAGAATTTGCGAAACGCGCTCAATTTCTTTTTCCCGACCAACGATGGGATCCAGCTTACCTTCTTCGGCAAGCTTGGTAAGATCGCGACCGAAGTTGTCGAGAACAGGAGTTTTACTTTTATTGTCTCCAGGTTTTTTGGCTGCTCCACCGCCGCCACCACCGCCGCCGAATGAACGATCATCGTCCTCGTCGTCTGCAGATCCTGGAAGTTCAGACTTTGGCAAGTCTTTTTGGTCAAGTAGACCAGACATATTTTCTAATTCGTCTCTCACAATTTGATAATCTACGTTAAAACTCTTTAATGAACGTGTTGCTACGTTGTCCTGATCTTTAAGAATGCTGAGGAGCAAGTGTTCTGTTCCTACCAACGTTGCCTTGAAAGTTTTGGCTTCCAAGTAAGTAATCTTTAAAATTCGTTCTGCCTGCTTCACTAGTGGAATCATTCCAGTAGAAGTAGGCTTCACGGTGGGTTGGGAAGCTGTTGATTTGATCGAGCTTTCGATCACTTTGCGCAACTTACTCAAATCCACGTCGAGGTTAACAAGCACTTTCACGGCCACGCTTTCACCCTCGCGGATCAACCCTAGGAGTAGGTGTTCCACGCCGATGTAGCTATGTCCCAGACGCAGTGCTTCCTCGCGACTGTAGGTAATTACATCCTTTACCTGAGGAGAAAATTTAG
>CAYRZQ010000083.1:0-7019 GCA_964428835.1 uncultured Comamonadaceae bacterium
GCAAACCATTGCTAGCTTGCTGTTCTGGTAGAAACATCGTTGACTCCCATCGAGCGGTTAGTTCAATGGGAGTTTATGATGGGGATGCGTCAAGATTTGACGCATGGACTTTTCCGATGGCTAAACATAATACCCTGAGAACCGTAAATGCTTCTTTCATTCGCGAAACTAAAAACGCAAAAATCTAGTCAGATGGAGAAAAGTTGGGTGCTGCATTATTTATCTCATCAATCAACTCATGCAGGTGTGGATAATTCTTTGCAATACGAGGAGAGATAACAACGCCATGAAGCTGAGCTCGCAAATCATTCCATCTATCTTGCAGCACCTCCCAGTTTTTCTCATCGTAAGTGCCCTTAAAAACAACTGGACGAATTTCAATTCTGGGCAGTCTGTCAGGCGAAGCACCATCATTGATAGCTTCATTCAATTTCTCTGACCATAGACTATCAATCCGGTCAACACGTCCAATTTGCTGTTCAACCACGCCGGGATTCCACTCTGGATGAAGCAATACGACGGTACGACACGCCTTGTGAAGATTAAGCCCTTCGCGTCCAACCAGAGACTGCGCAACCAACACCTTCGGGTGCCCATGTTTTCTGTTAAATGCTAATTGCAAAAGACGTCGGGTTTCCGGTTTTGTGTCTCCATACATAAGCCGTGCAAACCGGCCTTCACGATGATCAAACTCATCGTTTAGCCTCTCTAGTAAAACACACCATAACTCTGATTCCTTATGTTTCTTATCATCATCGTCTTTCTCACGATCACTTACTGCCTCAACTAAGTCAATAAATGCCATGGCAAAATCAATTGGCGAAGCATTTTCAACATCATCTCCTATTAGCTCATGTATAGCTCTAGACACCACAGCTACGGAATGATGTTGGTCGTTTTGATCTATCCCAGAGCCAAACTCCATCGATTTCTTAAAAACCTTAAATAGCCCCCTTGCTTGTATACCTTTTTCTTGACCTATAATGTTAAAGCCAGCTTCAATTAGGTGTAGAAGTTTGTCTCTAATGTTACGACGTTGATTTTCGAGTACGCGATATTGCTTAGCAAGAATGGAATCTAACATCGTCTGATCAAGCTCCCCTTGCCTTTTCAGCTGTTGATGAGCAACCACGATAGCGGGCCAATCGTTTTCGGCCACTTTAGATTGTGGCCATGATCGATTTGTATCAATACATTTCAACATTTCCCGTGCATTCAGTAATTTCACCAACGCTTGCAATGGACGCGTAAGCTTACCAAATACCAGAACCTTTTCACTCTCATCGCAAATTCGCTCAATTTCTTCAGCTGCCGCAAGGATGGCAGGATGACTAAATAGTGCTGAACCATCTTTTGAAAAGGGTTTAATTAAAACGTGTTTCCACCAAGCTTCACGTTCGATGCGCTTTTTAGCGGTCTCACCAAGTTCAATACCATTGGATTCGAGGGGAACAGCCTCGTTGTCTAACAGAATTTGCTCTTTATCATAGTTTTCATCTAGATGCACTTGATCGATTAATGCGGCTACACCATGACCATTACCTAATGTAAGTCGTAATCGTTTCGCTGCAGTGTTATCAGTTTGGCGACTTACAAAAGACAAGGCTTCCGCTGCGGAAACCGCTTGTTTCCACTCATCAGATAGATTCGCGGTATCTATGAGAATCTCATGCTCTCGACGGTAACTATGATAGGACTCACCAGAACGCTCCTTGAATTTGATAACCGATTCATCTTCTCTTTTATCGCGCCGCAACACATAAGGATTTAAACTTTCTTTGAATCGTTTAGCTGCTTCTTTGTATTTTTCACGAACATTAGCGTCACTTAAAGAGTGTCTTACCTTAGCGACTGCATCTGCAAAATTTACAATTGATTCGTTTGCCATTGATTTTGAATTTTCATCAACAATCTGAATACGATCTAGCATTTGAGCCCACTGATTTGCATCTAATTCGACTGGAGTGGCGGTCATTGCTAAACAGCGTACTTGGCTGGATTGCAGAATAACCTGAGTTATCAACCGATTAAGGCAGCTGCCTTCTCCTCGACTTTTATGAGCTTCGTCGATAATAACCAAATCAAAAACGCCCAACCCCAATCCAACAGCTTGCTCCAATAAAGGTCTAAGTTGGGCATTTCGACTATACTCCTCGGCTGAAAGAGCTGCTGGCCATGGTATTTGTTCGACCATCGCCTCAATGAGTGCCCGTACTGAGTGACGCTTCGTGCTGCTAGATATTGCACTTACGATACTTTCCGCAGCTTGTTGAATACACTCATCATTAAGCAGTTCATTTCCTAAATAATCTCGCGGCCAACGTCCGTGAGCACACTTTCTCCATCTAGCATACATCTCAGGTAGCAGGGCCCAGCGCCAAGTGCTAGATCCCTCGCCTAACCTCCAATTCGTGAAAGAATGGGAGAACAACACCAAAGATTTTTCAAACCAAGGTGCAATCCTCTTTTCATTCCCTCCATCATTATTTTCTTTATATTCCCAAGCTTGTAAATACTGCCAAAGGCTTCGTAAAATTTGTGGAGATTCAATATCCACCTTACGCAATTCCTCACCCCACTGATACCCCAAGCCTGGCGGAACCAAAATCGCAACGCGACCACCAGCAGCAATCACAGCCTTGGCAACAATAGCTGCAATGCGTGTTTTCCCCATGCCGACTTCATCAGCAATGATGATACCGTTATTGGGTAGACGATCTGCAGCTGCATGAAGGCTGGATGCTTGACCATCATTTATCATTACTGCTCGATCATTAACAATTTTGCGAAGTAATTCAGCAACCTCAGCCCACCCTTTAAATTTTTGCTTCATTTTATATCTCCAATTTTAGTCAAATCCTTAACCATCCAAGAGTCTTGAATTTCGCTCAGTACATCCTCATAAAATTTCCCCGACTCTGAATTATCAGTTTCGGCAAATGAAGGGCGGAATGATTTATGAAGCAAAGGACTCAGGGGATTTAGCTTTAATTCGTCACGAAAATATTTCACAGGCTCACTATCACAGGCTTGCATCAATGTTTGCTTGAGACGGGTACACCAGAGTAGCCAATCCATTCGATGGATCTCGGTTTGCTTAGTAGCTATATTCTCAATTATTTCCATCATTTGACGTATAGGATATTGAGCAATCTGAGCGGCACTACCGTTTGTCCCATTTTGAGGTTGATATTTATCCGTGTTATCTTCTGAATCATCCTCACCACCAACGGCGGCCTGCAATGGAAAATCCGCAAGTTGCCACCATGCTTCGTCGATGTCGATTGTGGTTAATTCTGTTGCTGCAATTCGTCCATATTGATCGACAACAGGTATATAAAGCTCATGAAGCTGATCCCCTTCTTCCCACTTTATTAAAACCTGACGAGGTTGCGACTCATTCCACCTAAATCCAGTGTCAGTTCTTAAACATAACTGCCCGAATGAATCAAAGATTTGAAAACCAAAGTTGGCAGTTTCCTCTGTAGGCGAACGCAACTCCTGTATATCACCTTCTTTATGCCAATTTAGCCAAGTAATAGGGGCAGCGGTATAAATATTATCCCTATCTTCCATGCCTTCCCCCATGTCAAGAGCATCTGAATCCTTGAATTCTTTATCCCACTGTATGGGTAACAAATTTATTATCACCAATTGATCAGATATTTTTTTCTCGTCATACCAATGTAGCTTCTCTGGTGAAAACACTACACCAGCCTCTAAATTTCCAGCAGATCTACTCATCGAGTTATTAAAACCTGGATTAGTCAAATTACCAGACCCCAAATATACCCATGCACTTGAACAAACATTAGATTCATCCCGATGATTAGCGCTAAATAAAAATTTAGCATGCAGGCTACGCTCCATTGCGTCACCAAATATCACACATGGAGTTGCAGCCGGACGAATTGTTACTCCGTGCTCTTGCAATGAATCCACAGTTGTTGCTATTGATTGACATGCGCGGGGATTGACGTAGAGATCAATAATTGGATTATTGGTAAGTACGCCATTCTTTTTAAGATTTTCGATAATTCTAATTGGCACATCAGGCAACCTAACGTCCGCCTTCGATTCCTCATAGAACCCCGACCCCATAGCCAAGTAATTGCGTTTTACGTCATTAATGCTTTTAACTTTTTGAGGAAGTTGAGCTAACAAAGACTTATCACGATTATCAAAAAATCTTGATTTCCCCTTTGCGTTCTCTGCGCAGATTTCAATCCATTGAACCACCTGCTCAACAATATGACTATTTGTAGAAACATTAAGTAGGCTGAGGTCAAAAAATCCTGATATCCAAGAAATCAAATTCCACGCCGCCTTAATATCAGCGCAGGATTGAGGTGTTTTCTCGTCGGAAAATTCCAGCATTTCGCCATCAATATCAACTCGCCAAATGAGGTCTAAACTCTCCTCCATGGTTTGCCTTGTCCAATTTCCTGTAGACACTAGTAGCCGTACCTGCCATTGATCCGGATTTTCTTTATGTCGAAAACCTAACAGCGCAACCTTGGCATGTAGTAATTTAAATGGTTTATCTGAAATGTTTCGAATAGGAATATGCGCAACTCCAGGTACCTCAACCAAAGAAATATATGGATTACCTGGATCTAAAAAAATAACCAGTGAAATATTCCCTATATGTGCGCGCTGTAAGGCTGTTTGTCTCGTGAAGCGCTCTGCTGCAGCGTTTAAAAATAATGCGTCAGCTGAGTAACCGCAAAGCCAGCCAAAATATCCAACATAATCGTCTGGCGCATCAAAATGCTGCGCAAGCGAGGCAGGTTTTTGATTATTATAATTCATACTTCACCACCATCCTTGTTAAGCCAGTCATCTAATTCGCCGCACATGTCAAGATTTAATAAATAAAGATTTCTCATACGAAAAGAAATTCCATCAGGCAATGGAGTTTCTTTAGTCTGTAAACGCTCCTCTTCCACTTCATCTGAACCCGGTTGTGACTGAACGCCACGAAATGCCGGACCAGGCTTAATTTCATCCCCCGCCAACCGCAACACACTGTCGTCAGACCCCACTAAAAAATGTAAAATATGCGATGGAGATACATTTACACACTGATTGCAAAAATTCACGGCTTCATTATCTGTATGTTTAATTTGTTTAAATTCATTCGCCGCTAATCTCAGCTCCTTAATTGGATCATTCAGTTCCTTTGGTATTTGCTCGTTCAAAGAAAT
Organism: uncultured Comamonadaceae bacterium; assembly: GCA_964428835.1. GTDB lineage: Bacteria > Bacteroidota > Bacteroidia > Flavobacteriales_D > Sanyastnellaceae > JAIXWP01. The sequence goes on from CAYRZQ010000083.1 coordinate 5,208, forward strand.
CGCTCTCTTTGAGCTTTGATTTCCAATATACGATTCCACTGCATTCAGTACCTTTAGTGCCGCATCACGTGCTTTAAAAAACAAAGCACCCGCTTTTAGATCGTGCCAATGCTCAACAGAGATATTTTCTGGCTTTTCTTCCCAGCCTTGTCTTTTATTGCTTATTCGCAGCGATTCGACCCAATCAAGTGCATTACGTCGCCGCACCTTATCTTCGGGCGGTTCTTTTCCGCCTCGAATCAACTGCTCTCTTATCAAAGAAACCAGCTCACGAGAGAGCGGTTCTATTGGTGATAACGCTTTTTGAAGCAGGGCGCCATCTATCCGATCATGCTGAGCTAATACCCACAAGGCTAGATGCTCAACAACTGATCTGTTGTACGGACGAAATTCTTTAGTTGCCATTTCAATAAAAGTTCTGCCTGCATCTGAACAAACAAATGTATTAAATCTCGACCCTTCAGCATCAACAAATCCAAGCGCTGGTAATGCTTGAACTGTGGCCATACGCATAGGTTGAGTGACATAAAAATTCCGTTGTTTGACTTTCTTAAAAGTGAAGTCCTCTTTCCCTCTTAATTTTGTATTTCCTCTTAAACGTAAATCACTCTTCCAGCCATTTTTTTCAAACGCAAGCCAACAAGCTAGAGCTTCAATTGCATTTGCAACCTCAATATTCTGCACTTTTGAATCGTGACTACGCGCAGTCTCAGCGACTGCAACACCCAGTGTAGCCAGAAAAAGCTGCCTTCCAAATTTAACACCACCCAATCCTGGAACAGCACGCTCGTTGAAAAATCTCACCGATGCCCCCAATCCGAGCGTGCGGCTGCGACGCGTATTTGGCAGCGATTCTGAACTAAGTAAACCCCATGTAAAACTCATAAATTAGTTCTCCAGATCTGCTTTTCAAATGCGATCATTTTCACTACTTGTCTACACTGATTCACTACAACCCATTAGTCACTAGGCCTCTCACATGAGAGCCATTTATTCTTCAAAAAAATAGCTTGCCAGTGTATAGATTCCATTTTTTCGAATTTTCATCGAATATTTGGTTGTAAATACTTATATCTAGCAAGCTCCTGAGATTCCACGATCTAAGAAACCCTCATCAAATCTTTCAGCTGCTCGATTTGATACACCTTCAATTTCTTACAATGAGGTAAATCGATGTAATCAATATCCACATTATTGTTTTCACAGATATCTGTCAGACATGAAATACTTTCCATCAACAATCTAACTGCTTCATCGTCAACTCGACCTATCATCGCTTCATTTTGCATTTCTAAATCCTGATTATTGACTTAAAGTTTTTACCACAAATTTTAATCTGCTCTACGCAATAATTTTTCCAGCTATTCTATTTCCTCCCAATAAAATGGCTCGGTAGGATATTGAGTCCATTTTTTAAAGTTCTCATCGGACATGTGCCGGTAAAGACTGACATCCCGCAAGCCTCTTACGTTCCATGCAAAGTTAATGTGGTGGTATATGTGCCCCATCTCCACTTTGAATCGCCCTACAGAATAAAGCCGGTTATTTTTAAGATCATCGTTTAAACGCTTTATCGAACATGCCGCCTCATGCAGATTACTGGTAATTATTGGTCGCGATGAAGGATTGACAATGATCTTGTGAGAGTTTGCATAGACATTTTTCATAATTCCGCCACTTAAAAATAGCCAAACAGTAAATTAGGGCAGATCGATTGGTGTGCGTTTTACGCTGGCAATATCATCCCCAAACCCCAACAAAAATTTATCCAGAAGCAAACTATCAACCACTGTAGCAGTGATTTCATAATAC
>CAYRZQ010000084.1:0-6253 GCA_964428835.1 uncultured Comamonadaceae bacterium
CATCACTGGTGTGAATGTGGATAACCTGGTTCGGGCGGCGGGTGAGTACGAGCATATTAAACTCCTTTTCAATGTGATTGTTATCGTTCCAAAATCTAATCGTAAATACTCTAAATCAAAAAATCTAGACGCTGATCAGAACTAAAAAAGTTTTGTGACACAGTCCGACATCGGCCAGAAGCGGAACTTACCGTTAGTACAATTTTGGCAGCAATACATTGCTTACTTGCTACCAGCAAATCATACCTGTTAGTTTATTCATAATTATCCAGCGACCTGCGACTAAGGACTTTATCTATTTCAAGGGATATACAACGAAGTTCCGCTCTCAAAGTGCTATCTAAGCATTCACTAGCGACGTACTTATTGGCTATTAAGCCAAGTTTCCTTACCTCTGAATGCCTCAGCAATATTTCCAAATAGTTCTGGAGCAGTGCCATATCGGTTGTTTCTCTTGTTAGCTGCTTTTTAATGGATTCTTCAAAATTCTTAATTTTTTTTAGATTGTCGTCATCATTCAGTTCCGTGTATAGAACTGTTGCCAATTGATTGTTAGTCCAGTTCAGCGCATCGCGTATTTGCTTAATCTTATCTTGAATATCTTGTGGGGTGGATAATGTCCCGTTTTGTCCCTTTGGCATATTTAATATCTCAATTGTCCCAGCGGGGACGAGTTAACTAAACTTATATTGGAGTCATTTATGTCAAAATCTATGGATAAAGCCGCTGCTTCACGCATACAGTCTGCTACAGCTCTAAAAAATGGGGGTATAGTTCCAAAGGATTCATTTGCAGCTAGGGCTCAATCTGCATCCTCTAAACCAAGACCAGAGAACGGGCCTAGTAAAACTGGCGAGCCCTCTGGTAAAAAGCGAGGGAACAACCCACCTAAAAAATAAAAATTAATAGCAAGTACTTATGCTTCTGCGGAAATGGATTGGAAAAATCGATCCATTTCCTTTAACTTCCTTATAGCTAATCTCTTTCGAAGTTTTTTCCATTGCGCAGATGCAAATTAATGCTTTGCTTTGATAGGTTGCGCGATCCAATACAGAATTGGAGGAATTGATACAGGCGTCTATGGCTTCATACTCAAATTTTATGGGGTATCTGTGGGTATCATAAATATACTTTTCAATGTGGTAGGTTCCTAAAATGCCAGCGACAAAAGCAGTGCTTGCGGATATGAATGCTTTTTTCTTAAAAATGTAACCTAAAAAATTCTTTTTGCATTTCTGGCAGATTATATTTTCTGCATACTCAATTTTATTGGCAGTGGAGCATGATGGACATTCTATCTGCATTTCTTTTATTTCTGTCACGATTACCATTTCCTAGAACGTTATTTTGAGGACTTGATTGATGATGTTCTTAATGCTTAACCGCCCAAGTCAACACAGGATTTTGGTGCTTGCCAAATAGATAGCTATCTGCTTTCGGCCAGAAGCGGTCTTTGCGATACAGAATTTCAATTACTAGTGTCGCTAATTGGCGCAGCATAATGCCGTAGTAGCTGCGGAGGAATATCTCCCAAAGTAATTGAGCCACACTGAGCCGACATTTTCTGAAACAGAGAACAACCACCAAAGGAATATGGAGGACGAAGAAAGAATTATCTTCCTATAAAAATGCTTTAGAAAAATGAGTCTTGTGACGTATTCTTACATTGATCATCCCTTATTCCGTAACCAGTGCAGCCCCAAAACTGTCCGAATTTTCCATTTCGAATTTTCATCGGCCGCCCGCACTTATCACATATTTTCATCGTATTTCTGCACGCAATATTATTGCAGACGCTGGCATATCGAGTGTCAATCGATGGTGCTCGACATTTTGTACATACTCTTGCTTTCCCAACATTGCATCCCTGGCCAGTACTGCATGAATAGAATTCACCAAATTTCCCACTAATCAATCTAAGGTAGCCGTCTTCGCAATTCGGGCATTTAAATATTTTCCTGTATTGCTCCTGAAATGTCTTAGATACGATATTGATCTCATATTTTGGAGCTAAAAGTTCAGTAATAAAATCTGAAGGCGCAGTTGGATCAGCAATGATATATGATTTGTGCCTCGCTCGCGTTATGCCAACGTATAAGAGTCTCCGCTCCTCGGAATGAGGATATGAATCTAAACTAGGAAGCAACGCCTCTATGATGGCTTCATTTCTGTTTTCGTTTGGAAACCCATTTTTTCCTTGAAAAAAACCAATCAAAATGCAGTAATCAGCCTCCAAGCCTTTAGAGCGATGGAAACTCCAAAAATTAATGTTATTGTTTAATCTTGCGGCGGAAATTGCTTGCTTAGCATCTTGAAGCAAATAATTATATCTGGCGATAATTGCAATACTTCCTGAAGCATCGTTTTCGCGTATTTTTTGCACTACCTCTAAGACCCTTTCATAGACTCCTTGCTGATTTCCAACCTTGTCATCTAGCAAAAAGACCTGAGGCTGATTTACTCTGCTATGGGTTTCAATGTGCTTTTTGAACTGCTCGGGATTTTCCATGATGAATTGCCCGGCAGTATTGGCAATACTGTTATTGTAGCGAAATGTCTTTTGCAGTTTGGTCTCTGTATACGCACCAACCATTTCTCCAAATCGAGTAGTTAATTCCAGCTTGCCACCCGAAAATCGATATATTGATTGCCAGTCATCACCTACAACGGTCAATGAAGGTTCCGGCCCTTTCTCTACGAGAGACTGGATGAATTCCATCCGGGCTGCTGAAATATCTTGGAACTCATCAACGAGGATGTATTTCCAGTTCGGCTTGAATTTTCCCTGTGCAACTATTTGAATTGCTCGAATGATCATATCATCGAAGTCAATTGCGTTTTGATTATTCAACTCCGTTACGTAGCCTTGATGCAAGGAATCTAATAGCTCTGAATATCTTTCCGGGCGATGAATTTTAGCAAGCTCAAATCGGCTTTTCATAAGCTCCATTGTGAGTCTTTCAACTCTGATTGCCTGGAGTGCCTTTTTCATTAGATCGCTCCAGTTTGCGATATGTCCTTCTTTGTTCAGTTTTTCGAATATTTCATTTGGATCCATCGGGTCTAACTTTATTCCCTTGTCGGTTAGCTTATCTCTAAGTCCTGGAAGTAACGTGTTTTCGCACCATTCATAATGAAAGGTTTCTATCAATGCTGTTTCGCATTCATTATGCAAAGCGCGTTTGCTATTCATGGATTCAACATATTTGATTGCATCGATATCAGGACGTGTTTTCCCATTTCGATCTACGCCAAAATGTTCGATGTAAATATTGGTTCCTTCTAAATGAAAATCCGGCTTGTAATCGAATCCAATATCGATACGACGCTTACTGACGTATGGGGCTTCATACCTATATTGAACTCTATTTATGAAAAGAAAATTTGCGATTTGTAATTCCTGGTAGCCCTTAACAAGCTCGTTATTTAGGGTTCTGAATTCATTGTCTCTAATGTATCGCTCATAGTCTGCCTTTGACTTAAAGTCGAACGGGTTCACAGGCTGCGTAGATAGCTCTATTAAGTCGTAAACTCGAGATGTATCGGCCCGCAGATAATCTTCTATCCACTTTGTAACCCACTGCTTTAACTTGAAGTCATCCTCAGTAAAAACACTCATATGGGTGGGAACACCAGATTCCTGAAGTAACTTCCTGCCTAGTGCATGGAATGTTGATATTTGTGGTGGGGTTTCAAGGTCGATATTGCTTAGCTTGGCTTTATTAGCAAGGCGCTCCTGGAGTTCGTCTGCGGCATCTCTGTTATATGCCAGCACCAGAATCTCAGAAGGAGAAGCCAATTTTCGGTCGATTAGATCCAAAGCTTTCGCAACTATTACGGATGTCTTTCCAGTGCCGGCCGCAGCCAGCACCATATTTCTATCATTTGATCTAAGAACGCCTAAGCGCTGTTCAGCAGTCAATGGATTCGACTCAACCCTATCGAAAAAGGCATTACGTCTTTCCAATTGATAAATTTCATGCTCCTTACGAAGGGCGCTCAAATCGATTGGGAGTTGAGAAATTAAATGCCTAGCTTTGAACATGAGATCTTTGGAAATATAATGAGTCCATAATTGCTCTTGTCGGATGTACAAATCTGAAAAGTTCTTCAAAAGATTTTCTAATAATAATTTTTTCGAGTCTCTAGGATACTCCAATACTACATAACGTCTAAATGAATCAAAATTTGAAAGTATTGTATCTTCAATATTTTTTGTAACTATTTTATTTGCGCTTTCTAGTAACTCTGTTACTCCATCAGGCTTAAGATACTTGAATCGAATAATTTTTCCGTTGAAATAAAACATTATGCTTACACCGAAAAATCCCTTCTTCGAAGTTATAAAGCTTAGACATTTTTCAATTGAAATACATGACAAAGATTTTTCATTTTTTAAAGCAGATAAATTTAAATTATCGAACTCTACTCGATCAATCCCGAACAGTTTTCCGATAAAATTGGTGCTTATAGATTTATTGACTTCCGAACTCATTTTATATTTGACTCAAAACCCATTTATGATTGTGTTCGTTAACTCTAAGTCCGTAATCGGCCAAGAGCGGACCTCAATATATTCGAATTCAGACCATGACAATTTGCTGAGCCTGATACTTCTCTTGGATATTGAGATCAAGCCCTTTTACTGTTTAGCCAGCTTTGCAGCCAGTACGTCTGCCTTCTCAATAATTGGAGGCTCCGCTAAGAGTTCTGTCGCATTCGCCATGAGTGCGGCCGCTATGGGGCCAGCAAGGTGAGCCTCGCGACTTGCCTCATCAGGAAAAGCATCAAATATTCCAAATCTGGATGAGCTGAGTTTTATCGCAAACCAAACAGTGGTACCTGCTTCCTGATTGGCAAGTTCCAAAGCACTTTTTAAAAATTCCTCTACCGCGCTTTCTTTACCGGCTTTGGCTGTTACTTGGGCGAGAATTGCAAATTTGACCATGATAGTTTCTCCTGTAGCGGTGAATGGTTTTAAAACCTGATTTAATGTTGCGTTATTACGGCCGCCATTGTACTGATGCGGCTGCAATCGCTGCAGTGGCAGAAACGTCTGTTATGGTATCATTCCCGCCATGCTCATTTATATTCTTGCCCTCGATGGCGTTTTTGATACCGGCCTGTCGTCACTTATTGATGTGATCTCAACTGCCAACGAATTAGCCTTAATTAATGGCATCAATATCCATTTGGATATGCGTGTCGTGAGTGTGCGTAAAAAAGTGCGCACATCGCATGGGCTGGCAATACCCAGTGTTTTGGCTGCCCAACTGCCGGCTCCTGATGTAGTTTTGATTCCTGCGCTAGGTGCAAAGATGCCTGGTCCGCTAGTGGCAGCACTCGAGTCCAAGGAAATAAAAGAAGGTGGGGATCTGCTACAAAAATGGGCGGCGTCAGGTGCGCTCATTGGTACTGCTTGCACGGGCACATTTGTGTTGGCGGAAATAGGGCTGTTAGATGGAGAACATGCAACAACTTCATGGTGGTTATCTGCAGTATTTCGGCAACGCTATCCTGCAGTTGTTCTCGATGAATCCAAAATGTTGGTGAACTCCGCTTGCTTCATAACCGCTGGTGCTGCTCTTGCACATTTAGATTTAGCGTTGAGTGTAGTGCGAAGTTGCAGTCCCTCATTGGCTGCTCTGTGTGGACGCTACCTACTGATTGAGTCACGAGCGTCACAAGCGGGATTTGTTATACCTGATCACGTAGCACACACGGATGTCGTGGTAGAGCGCTTTGAGCGTTGGGCACGCGAGCATATGGCCGAAGGCTTTTCAATGAGTAACGCTACAAAATCTATAGGCGTTGCAGAACGCACTTTAGGCCGACGTATCCAGGCAGTTCTCGGTAAGTCGCCTCTGGAATATTTTCAAGATTTACGCGTTGAGCGCGCAGTGCATTTGCTACAAACGAGCACGGAGAGTGTTGATCAAATTGCCTCGTTGGTCGGGTATACCGACGGAACAACATTACGAAGTTTGTTGCGTCGAAAATTGGGGAAAGGAGTACGTGAATTGCGTGAAAGAAAACGTTGATGCAACGAGATTGAGCACACCAATTATCTTGAGGGGTAACCGCTTCGGTTGAATCATTTTTACTTGCGCGGAACGGAGTGATTGATCAAGTAATATTTACTATAGAAAGTTTGGTTAAAAAATTTACTTCAGTGTTCGGCCAATTGCGGACGTGGACTTCAATAACATCTCCATCGCTGAGTACCGGCGCTGTGTATATGGCAATCGAAGGG
>CAYRZQ010000085.1:0-6185 GCA_964428835.1 uncultured Comamonadaceae bacterium
AGTTTATTGTTCCCACCGGGCTTGCCGGCCAAGCCGGAATTGTAGGCGCGATTGCATTGGCACAAGAGGAGTTGAAGCGCTAAGCCTCAAGTTTTCTTTGAGTTATTGCTGGCTGTTTTATACATCTAGTTATTTTTTGCTTGTTGTTTGTCCGCTTGTTTTTTTATTCGTTCAGCTTGTCGTGGCAGATTGAACTGCCTTTTATGCCTACCGGTTCTTCCGGTGGGCTTTTTTTTCCCCGAATATCCATCTTCCCTCCTTATTGTCGATATGAAAAAAAGACAACTTTTCTAGTTCCTATATTCCATATAAGGCTAAAAAGAAGGCGTTGCTTATTAGAAATTAATTTAATGGCACTCTTTAACTTATTAAATCACAGTGATTTAATAATTTGGCGCAGTATTGCGCAGTCAAAAAAAACGCCAAGCCTGCAGTTGGCGGCTCGGCAACATAACAATTGATAAAAAAGTGGAGAAAAAAATGAGTCTGAGCTCGAAATTCAACCATGCCCCTCTAGCGATATTGATTGCCTCTTTTTTAGCGTCAACCTCGGTTGTTGCTCAAAATGATGATCAGAATGTTGAAGAGCTTTTAGTGACCGGTGTGGTTAGCAAGAATGCTAACAAAATTAATACCAGTATATCGGTCAGTGCATTGCCGAGTGCCGAGGTTGAGAAGCTTGCGCCTCGATCAATTGGTGAAGTCTTCAGAAGTTTGCCTGGGATTCGCGCTGAATCATCAGGCGGTGGGGGGAACGCGAACATCACTATTCGTGGCATACCGCTGGCAACAGGCGGTTCCAAATTTATGCAAATACATGAAGATGGTCTGCCTGTATTGGAATTCGGTGATATTAATTTTGGCAACACGGATAACTTCGTTCGATTTGACTCCACTGTAAACAGAATCGAATCGGTGCGTGGTGGCTCTGCGTCAACTTTGGCAAGTAACTCGCCCGGCGGCATTATCAATATTTTAAGTAAAAACGGAAAAGACGAGGGCGGAAGTCTAGGATTCTCTACTGGTGTTGATTACGATGAATTTCGTACCGATTTTGAATACGGTGGTTCACTGAGTGATTCGATGTATTTTCACATCGGTGGTTTTTATAGAAATGGCGAGGGCGTTCGTGAGACAGGTTTCCGTGGTGACGATGGTGGCCAAATTAAATTTAATCTAACGAAAGAATTTGACGCGGGTTACCTACGAATTTTTGTTAAAAATTTGGATGACAAAATGACCACGTACCTACCCGCGCCGGTAATTGTTAAAGGAAATGGTTCTTATGGACCCGTTGGGGATTTCGATGCAAGTAAAGACGCGCTACATGGAGCAAACTCAGCACGCATTACAACTTATGACGCCTATGGCAACCCTCAAGAGCGTTCCGTAACCGATGGCATTGAATCTAAAGTAAGTGCTTATGGGTTTGAGCTGGACCATGAACTGGCAGATGGTTTAAGTATTAATAATAAGTTCCGTACATCAAAAGTAACTGGCGGTTTTATCTCTCCATTTACCGACGGTTTTGCTGGCGGTACAGCCACCATCGCGGCTAAAGGTACCTCTCTGTGTGAAAGCGCGCGTGTTGGTGGTGTTGCATTAGATTGTTCGGGTGGCGTTCGGGCTACTGTCAACGGCGAGACCGCTAACCCAAATGAAATGGCATTCACAAATTTACTTTTTGATGCACGTTTCGAAGATTTGGGGCTTTCAGTTAATGATCTTCGCTTAACAAAAAGTTTCGATATGGTAACGGTCACGGGCGGTTACTACTTCTCGCAACAAAGCATTGATACCAGTTGGACTAGTTGGCATACCCGCATGCAAACGTTAAATGGCGGTGAAAATATTCATTATGTTGCCACCGGTGCGGGTATCGACGCTGACGGAAATGTGACCGATGTTGTGCTTGCTGATAATGGCGCGCTCACACAAAGTTTCCTGTCTTGGGACTGGGATTTGGAGTACACAACTACTGCGCCTTATGTAAATGTTGCATTTGAATTAAGCGATAAATTCTCCTTCGATTTTAGTGTCCGTCAAGATAACGTAGATGCTCGTGGCGTACGTTTGGACGGATGCTGTGGTGGAAACGTATCAGCTGATTTAAACGGCGATGGAAGCATAGGACAATTTGCCGTTAATAACGGTGTAATTACCAGGCTTGATTCAGATGCATTGCTAGAAAATTCTGGAGCTACATCTGCAGGATTTATTGCTGGGGGGGTGCGGTCTCTCAATGAGCAGAATGCAAGCGTGACCAGGATAAATTATGGCGCCGATAATACTTCTTACTCAGCAGGCGGAAATTATCTCATAGGTGATAGCTCTTCCATCTTTGTCCGTTACAGCGATGGTGGTCGCGCCGTGGCTGACAGATTAACGCAAGTTGCAGGCTCTCTTAACAGCGATGGCAGTCTCACATCAACCACTGACGGATATGACAATGTTCAGCAGCTAGAGGTTGGTTACAAAGTGAAAGGATCAGGTTGGGAATTTTATTCAACTGCCTTCCGTACAATCACTGAGGAAACCAATGCTGAAATTACCTCTGGTCAAACATTTGTCAGGGAATATGAAGCAGCTGGTATTGAACTCGAAGGAAACTATGTAATTAACGATTATTTCCTTGTTCGTGGTAACGCAACATGGGCTGATGCAGAGATTGCCAAAGACGCAACAAATGCTGCAGTAGTTGGCAACACGCCTCGTCGTCAGGCAGATCTAATATGGACAATTTCACCTGAGTTGAATTTTGAGCAATTTACCATTGGTTTGGCTCTGCAGGGCAGCACCGATTTTTATCTGAACGATATTAATGACCTCGAGCAAAAAGCCTACAATCTCGTGAACGTTTATGGTAACTGGCAAATTAACGATCAATTAGTAGTTAATTTTAACGTTAACAACTTGACTGACGAATTTGTCATCACCGAATCGGAAGAGGGAAGTGGTGACACAGGAAGTATAATTCGTGCGAGGCCTGTGAGTGGGCGCTCTACTTCAATAGGCGTGCGTTACATGTTCTAAAAACTTTGGGCTCCCTAATCAGGGAGCCTATTTTTATAAAAATAATCAAAGTGGAGGAAAATCATGTTTAATAAAGGGCTATTATTCTTCCTGTTTCTTTTAACCTCTGTTTCATTGCAGGCGGAGACGATAATTTTTCGCGCAGAAAATAATGATGTAGAGAAGCTGGTGTTATCCATATTAAATCTTGTATTAACCAAAGCAGACGTGGATGTTGATTTAAAACCTAGAAAGGAACAGATGACAGACGAGCGAGCGATTTCTGAACTTGATGCTGGTGGCATAAACATTTATTGGTCAATGACATCCAGCGATAACGAAGAACGGATGCGAGCAATTTTATACCCTGTAGATAAAGGGTTGTTAGGTTACAGGGTGTTTCTTATTAGGCGCGGTGATCAGCAAAGGTTTAACCATATTAGGTCTTTAAAAGAATTATCACTTTTGAAAGCAGGTCAGGGGCACAACTGGCCAGACACGAAGATTTTGAGGAGTTCGGGATTAAATGTAATTGCTACAACAAAGTATAAAAATTTATTCCCCATGCTAGATGGCGGACGCTTTGATTATTTTCCGAGGGGTGTATTTGAGCCTTGGAGTGAACTTGAAGCTTGGTCGCAATATCCTTTAGATGTTGAAAAAAGGATCTATATAAAATATCCAACAGCGATGTATTTTTTTGTTGCAAAAAGGAATGAGCGTCTTGCCAGGCTGATAGAAAAAGGATTTGAAATTGCTATAAAAGATGGCAGTTTTGATGCGGTTTTTTATCAGTCCAAGATTGTAAGCGAAGCAATTTCACTCGCAAAATTAAAAGATAGGGTGGAAATTGAGATACCTAATCCCCTATTACCTGATACCGCCAACCTTAAAAGGAAAGAGCTTTGGTTTGATCCTGAAAATTAATCTGGTCAGTTTGTCTCTCTCCGTCGTTGTGTTCATCAAAAAGCGACGTTTGCTCCTGGTTTAAACAACAGGAGCCTTTTTTAGGAGCATTAATGGATAAATTACTCGTATTGGATTCTCTCTTGGATAATTCAAATGCTTTAATCTTTGCAATATCGCTGGATAAAAGAGTAATTTTAGCAAATAGGGAGTTTTGTAACGCATACGCCAATTCTGAAAATATTTATAATTGTCGAATTGACGATTTTATGCCTGCAGACGCCATCTCTAGAATAAATAATAATTTTGAGAGCGTAATTTTTTCTGGAAAAAAACTTTCGTATAGGTATGAATTAAACGATGTCAACGGATTAATAAGATACATGCATACCAGCTGCTTTCCTGTGTTGGATGCGGCTGGAAATAGCATCGGAATGGGTTTCGTGATAAGTGATGTGACAGATCTTGTGACAAAAGAGCTCGAATTGGAAATTGCAATGGAGGTTTTTAGCGAGGGGTCTGAAGGAATAATCATTACCGATTCCCAAGCAAAAATAACTAAGGTTAATAGGGCATTTGAAAACATTACTGGCTACTCATCATGTGATGTAATTGGGTTAAGTCCGAAAATACTTTCTTCCCATATTCATGACAAAAACTACTATGCTGAAATGTGGCGTAAGATTTTAGAGAGTGGGTATTGGGAGGGTGAGATTTGGAATAAGAGGAGGTCAGGTGAATTTTATCCCCAATGGATGACCATCACTAGAATTCCGAGAAGTGGCGATATTATTAGAAATTTCGTGGCTGTTTTTTCGGATTTGACTCAGCAGAAAAGATATACAGAGAATCTAATAAAACTTGCTCATTATGATTCTTTAACAGGATTGCCTAACAGGGAAAGTTTTCGCGACAGAGTAGAGTCTTTTATTGAAAAGAGTGGTGATGTTTTCTATCTGGTATTTTTTGATGTTGATTACTTTAAAGAGATTAATGATACCCATGGGCATGATGTTGGCGATGAGGTTTTAAAGGTTGTATGCAATAGAATATCTTCCGTTAAGCGCCAGGATGATATATTTGCAAGGATGGGCGGGGATGAATTTTCTATGCTCTTGCCAGAAAAAAACATAAGCAATGTTGTTGCTTTTTTCAGTAGAATCCAAAGAATTATAAAAGACGATTGCCGTGTAGGTGATAAGCTTGTGAATCTTTCAGTATCTGCAGGGGCCGTAGAGTTTCCTAAGGATGGAAAAACGTATTCAGATCTTATCAAGAATGCAGATGTCGCTATGTATAACGCAAAGCGAATGGGTAAAAACAGATTAAGTTTTTTTGATGAGAATTTATTTTTTTCTGTTCAAAGAAGATATTTTCTTTCCCAAAATTTGAAGTTTTCTCTTGTCAATAACGAATTTTATCTGGTTTATCAGCCAATTATATCCGGTGATTCGAACTCGGTTGTTGGTGTTGAAGTGTTATTGCGATGGAACTCTCCATCGCTCGGTACTGTGCCTCCTGATGAATTTATTGCAATATGTGAGGAAATTGGTCTGCTTGATAAGATTGGTGATTGGGTGTTAAAGACTGCTATTTCAGATTATGTCTCTTGGATAGAATGTTTAGATCCTAGTTTCACAATAGCGATCAATGTTTCCTCCTCTCAGATTGCTGATGATAGATTCCTGGATAATTTAAATAAACATATATCAAACAACGAAATACCACCAAAAAACATCGTTCTAGAAATAACAGAGCGAGTTGCGATGCAAAGAACATCTAGTGTTTTAAATTTACTTAAAAAAATTAAGGATTTAGGTGTTGGTATTTCTTTGGATGACTTTGGAACAGGCTATTCGTCTCTATCATATCTGCGAGACTTGCCGGTGGATACATTAAAAGTAGACAAATCTTTTGTGTCGGGCATAGGTCTTGGTGAACGTGATCAATCTATATGCAAGGCTGTAATAAATTTGGCTAGTTCATTGGGTATGAAAACTATTGCAGAGGGCGTTGAGAGAAAAATTCAAGCAGAATTCCTGATGGATCTAGGTTGTGACTATTTGCAGGGATTCTACTATTACAAGCCAATGAGCAGTTCAGAAATACGTAAATTATTGCAAAATGCCAAGCTTATAGATATTAATAATTGATTTTTTTGCTGGCCCTTTTGCCCGGTGCAGTTTATGCCGGGCTTTTTTATTTCAGAAAATTAAATAATTTTTGAGTAACGAATCTGTTGTGAATCCTGCCTGGCTTTTTGTAAG
>CAYRZQ010000086.1:0-5669 GCA_964428835.1 uncultured Comamonadaceae bacterium
AATAGCTTTAACGTAAAATTTATACCTATTATTTACTATAAGCAATATGGGTAAATAACGTTCTTTTAATATTAGTTATTGATTTAAAGGGTATTTAAGTATCTATTAATGGTGGTTTTATCTCTAAATAAACTCGCGCCTTCTCATTAACCTTGGATGTTAGTTTGTAATGTGACGTTATTCACATTTGCATCCCCATCGACTAAGCTCCCAAAAATACAACGGGACAACATGCCATCAGGCTCACCCACAGGAGCTATTTCATCGGATGATCTAGTGACCCCTCCGCTGTTCTACGTCCCTCGTGCGCGCGATTGCCTTACATCTATTATCCCTACACCCTCGGTGCCACACACCGAACGGAAAAGTTTTCAAAGGAATAAGCATGGAGATAGCGTTAAGTGAAACAGGCCTACCCATCCTCGATCAATTCAGCGAGGAGGGCTTCATCGACTGCGTATTTAAAATAATTAACCTGGAAGAGCAGAGCGCTTCCTATCGCTTTGATCTACGCGCTTTTTATCAAGGCGCTGAGCTGGGTTTTGCTGCAGAAGTTATTAAAGGTATGCAGGGTGGTTTTGATGAAGATGTGCACCTTATAAAAAAACACGTATACCGTCAGGGTGTAACCTTTTATCGGACCGGCCCTGAAAGTGACAGGTTAATAAATACACTCTCCCAACTTTACGGCCTTTCTGAATCGCCCCAAAAAATGTGCGAAGCAGAAACCTTCACTGCCATCGTTTTGCATCAAGGCGAAATTGATATGGATTCTGAAGAAATAAAAATAAAACTTTTTGGTAAAGACCAAGCAACTGATTTAGACGAAAACTACTATGAATCATTTTTTAATCTGGATTTACCGAGCGGCTTTGTGTTTTGGAATGAAAAAGATTTGGATTACAGAGAGCCGTTGATTCGGGGGTTATCGGGGTAGGTTGACTGTGAGCTTGCGAACCCCAACATAGTGAAGGACAGTAATGTGCCCAAAGCGGAAGTTTAGGTGAAAAAATAGATTCTCAAACTAGAAGTGCTTTTGAACTAACCGATAAAAAATCTAGGATAATATGCAAGAACCAAAAATTAACTACACAAATGAGTCGCTCCGAGAAATAAAGCGATTGAAAATAAAAACTAGAAACAAGATTCGCGCACTTGTTTCTGCCAGCGACGATGAGCTGATTAGAACAATAAATAACCTCAGAGCATCTGTTCCTGCAAAAGAATTGATAAGGGTTGACCGCGTTATAAAATCTTTAAGCAAAGATGAAAAAATAATACCTGAATGCTTTCCGGGTCAGCCGCAAACAAAAGAGTCTTTTTTTAGGTTAAGCCCATTAAGTTTTGATAAGCAGCTAGAAGTTATTGATCTTAGAATACATGAATTTAATGATCGATTGAAAAGATTTTTCTTAGATGTAAAAATTCTTAATCAACTAATTATTGACGGTTCTTTTAAAAAATCAGATGAAGTTATTAGTTTAATATTTGGTAATTTTGGTTATAGTCATTTTATTTTGCGAAAAGTCGCTTTAATTAGATTTTTAGAGGGATCAAATTCACTTCCTGGAGTGGAGAATTTTCTCGATAGCTCTGGCATAGGAAGAAACAATGTAATTGTTAGCTCTCTTATTCATTGTTTTCAAGAAGAACAGGATTTAATTAGCTTGAAAAGAGCAGTCATGGGGATGCATGACAAAGGTGATAAAAATAAATTTACTAGAGATGTCACGCGAATTGCGCTTCATCCGCACGCAAAAGACTCAAAGGATTTAACTGGTTTTTTACAAAGCCTCCTTCAATCATCCCTTATTGATGCAATTATATGTGCGAAAGTTAATAAGCATCTAATCAACTTAAATCGATACAAAAATTTAAAAAATATAATTAGTTTTATAGATCAATCGAGCGCTAATATCGATTTTATAGCAAGAATGTATTTGGAGGAGGACGACTCAGAAGAGCTTTTTTATAAGCATAGCTGTGCATGGTTAGAAACAGCCGCTATTGTTGAGTATCGCGCGTTTCAAGATCATTTTTATGATTCTCCCGAATCATCGTATTTCGAGATAACAAAAGAATTGATTGGTAGAATTGGCGGCTGGGCAAGCAACATTGATTTGGGAAAATTAAGTGACCCGCAAGCTATTCTTACCACTCACGGGTATATTTTTTTACGGGATTTGGAATGCATAGGGACGATTACAAGATCTTCTGTATTTAATTTCAAATTAAATATTAAAGAAGGTTGTGATTATATAAGTGAGCAGGAGATCATAGATTTAATGGGAATGACAAGCTCGCTTGCGAGAACAATCAATATTGCTCACGCAAAAACTTTAGCAATGCATATTGATTCCGATCTTTCTAAGATTGTCATTTATCTTCTTGTTGCTAAAAGAAGTAAAAATGAAAAAGACAGTCACAATCTTAGAAGAGTTCTACAGCGTCTTATAAAGTCTGAACACAAAGGGAAGGTTGTCTTATTTGTCTCGCACCTTGCAAGCAGGTCACCTGCTATTGCAAAGTTCATCTATGAAGTTGCTACTGAAGATTTTATTTCGATGCTAAGTCATATAGTGAAATCTCCAAATGATATCACCGAAACTAGAGCTTCACTTCATCGCTGGATGGGGGAATTCACAGGAGAAAAAGTATATCTTGATAGGGCAAGAAATATATTGATCGACCAACAAATAAACTTGGTTAGAGATGAAATAGATGACAACAGAATATACGTTGATATAAATAGATTTTTAGACTGGATTGAAGACGAAATATCACAGGAGCTTAGCACTCTGTTGATTATGTTGGAACACAACAATGCTTTAGAGGAGGATGATAATCCACAGCTTCGAGCTTTAGTGGAAAAATGTTACTCCGAATTCTATTCTAACAATTTTTTCGGTATAGCATCGTATCTTGGAAGGAGAATAAGGCATGGAACATTCAAGGGAAATTTATACTCAAGCGTAATTTCTATTCAGGATAGGTTTAATTTAATTTTGCGAGAGTCTGCCGTATTTTCTAAGTGGGAAAAGTGGAAAGAGGAATATGAAAAAAAGATCATGACGATAATTCATGAAAAACTCCATATTGAATCCCCTAAAAAAAGAGAAGGATTATTGCAGCCAAATCTTAAAGCGGCACCGAAGAGTGACATAGCGGCGGCTTGCATTAAAAGCTTATTGAATGACTACTCCGAAAACAAGCATATATATGGCTCACCTCAAATACTAGTTGAATATTGTTGGAGGCTCGCAGAGGTTGACCTGAGATCCGTAAATTCTTTTTTAAAAAGCCAGAGAGTTCATTTGGTAAATAGTGATTTAATATCAGAAATTAAAGCTAGTGCAAGCCAAGAGGGGCAGGATGCGGTAAAGGATTTTGCGCGCGATCTACAAAGTTTGGTAAATGAAAAGCTAACTGCAACCTATGGCTGGTTCAAGAGACCGCAAAGCGTCGCGCCAAAAGCTTCATTAGCATTACTGTATAAAGCTGTTGTAGCAGAAGTAAGGCAGTCTTATCTTGATTTTAATCCATCCACTGACTTTGACGAGAATGAAGATATAGTTTTAATGGGTGGGGCATATCATGTGATTTATGATGCTCTTTATGTGGTCGTATACAACGCAGCTAAACATGGCAAAAGTGGCGGTTGTGTTTTTAGAGAGTTTTTAGTTGGAGAACGAGACAGTGCGCCCGCAATACAAATTACAATTAGCTCTCAAATCAGCGATCATGAGAGCGAAGATGAAATAAACGAACGTCTTTCAGTTTCTCCGTTAGATGATATTGAAAATGCTCAGATGGATGAAGGAAGAAGCGGGATCAAGAAACTTTATCACTTACAGAAGTCCGATAAGCAGTTTAATATCTCTAATATTTTATGTGCTAATCGTCAGGTTACAATCAGCTTTTCTTACGCCATGGTGCATTAATGAAAGAAGTTCTAATTATTGAAGATGATAACTTTAAGGCGATTAGCCTGAAAGAATTTATAGATGCTCATAGTGAATTTGATAGTGTTGAAATTGTTTCTAGTCTTGTAGAGGCGATAGATGCTGTTAATGGAAAATCATTTGCGCTTATTTTAGTTGATATGGCGATACCTAGTCATCCAGTAGTTCCTGGGGGCGGCTCCCCAATTTCTTTGTTGACCGGCGGCATCGAAGTATTATTGGAGCTAGGTTCATTGGGGCGGGAAGATCCATGTATTATTATTACACAATATCCTGACATTGAAATTTCCGGCAGCTTTTTTTCACTACAGCAAGCAAAATCAGAATTGAAAAAAAATTCGATTGTTCCGTACTTGACTGTATTGAATACAACGAAGGGGATGAAAAGTGGAAAAAGCAGTTGCAAAAGGCAATTAAAAATATATGAAAATTCTTATTTTGGAAGATGTGGCAGAAAAGAAAAACAGAATTTTAGAGGTTATTAAAAGAAGTAATTCTTCTATTACACCCCGCTGTGTAACTAACTATAGCGCATTTCTTGTTGAGATAAATAAAGAAAAATTCGATCTTGTGGTTGTGGATCTTAAGGTCCCTGTTTTTGGAAATGATAAAGATTCCGTGGATATTTCTTCGAGACTTGTAGAATCAATTCGAGATATAGATTGTATTAATTTTGATACTCCAGTTTTGGCGGTTACTTATTACAATGAGCTGGCCAATGGGAGCTATTGCGATCTTAACAAATTAGACATTGCGGTTGTCATATATAACGATGCATCTATCGACTGGGAAGTTGCACTTGAAAATAAGGTTCGATCTTGCACGCCTGAAGTGTCTTTTGACTTTCTTATCATTTGTGCCCTTGAAAAAGAAGCAGACGCATTCGCTGATGCGGGATATGCAGTTGGTACTCCGCAGTCAATTCATGGAATAAAATGCAAGCCTATAGAAATAGGTAACAAAAGTGGGCTTATCATTTCACCTGCTAGGATGGGGTTGGTCAGTTCGGCAATTGCGTGCTCAAGAGCTATAGATCTTTTCAAGCCAAAGTTGATATGCATGAGTGGAATTTGTGCGGGGATTGAAGGTAAGGCCAACATTTATGATGTGATAATTCCAGATATATGCCATCAGCACGACTCTGGGAAATGGACAGATGAGGGATTTATTCCAGAAATCTACGCAGTTCAATTGACACATGCCACATCTTTAAGGATATCTGAAATACTAAAACAGGAAGATTTCATTCATGCAGTTTCATGTGACATTGTACCCATAAACAAGGAGCTACCTAGAGGTAAAAAGGAATTTTTCTTTGAGATAAAAATGGCGCCAACATCTAGTGGTAGTGCCGTAATTGCCGAAGATTCGATACTAGAAGATGTAAAAACTCAACACAGAAAAATGACTGCATTTGAAATGGAGTCTTTTGCGCTTTATGAATCAGCGAGACAGGCATTAAGTAATCCGATTTATTTTAGTGCAAAATCTGTAGTAGATAACGGAAACACTCTCAAGAGCGATAAGTTCCACCGTATAGCGTGCCTAATTTCAGCCAAAACAGTCTATGAACTTATTAAGAGGGGAATCATAGATCAGTAAAACCAAAATCTGCTCTTTAACTAGATCTGATTGAACCCCAAAGTCCGCAATTGGCCGATAGCCGCCCAAAATACCCAAGCATCGCTTGGGTATTTTTTTATTGCA
>CAYRZQ010000087.1:0-5506 GCA_964428835.1 uncultured Comamonadaceae bacterium
TATGGCGGATATGACAAACCTTATTTTCCTTTAAAAACAATTAAAGGAAATGTAGTGGTGAGCATCATCATTCTCGCAGCATATTCGCTACTGCCAGAAGACATGCGCTTTTCACGCGCGATGATCTTAGCAGCTACTGTGATGATGCCGTTGATATTTGTATTGACGCGCGTGGTGCGCAACATCATCGCAGAAGGCAAAGCAGGATGGCGTGCGAAGGAAATGCGCAACTTCGCCATTGTGGGAAATGATGAAGAGAGCAAGCGTGTGAAAGCGATACTCGAACAAACGTATCCGAGTATAGGTGAAGTTCATATTATCGCACCCACAGCGGAAAACACAGCTGATGTGATTCGTGTATTGAAAATAAACAGTGTTGTTTTTTGTGCGAAAGACATCAGTTCTGCTGCCATTATCAAGAGCATGAGCGAGATGAGTTCGCCCGATTTGGAATTCAAGATCGCGCCGCCAGAAGCCTTGTATATCATCGGTAGCAATAGTATCGATACCAGTGGTGACGTGTATATGCTCGACGTCAACAGTATCTCACGCACCGACAACGTGCGCATCAAACGTGCGTTTGACGTGAGTTTCGGCGTGTTGTGTATAGCAGCATTACCGATATTAATTTGGATACAAAAAAGACCGATAGGATTTTTTCAAAATATTATTGAAGTAATTATTGGTAAAAAAACGTGGGTTGGATTTTATCCTGAAGCCAGTTCGAGCGATTACAAATTGCCGCGCCTAAAAGCTGGAGTCTTGCATCCCTTGATGGGCCTCCCCGCCGCCTTGATCAACGCCGAGAACATTCGCAAGTTGAATATAGTCTACGCGAAGGACTACAAGTTGTCGGGGGATTTGGGGATAATTTTGAAGAACATACGTAGACTGGGAGAGTAGAATGAGAATGAGAATGAGGGGAAGCGACAAAGCGACTAGCGACAAAACGACTAGCGACTAGCGACGACGCGACAAAGCGACTTTTTAATTTGATCAACCCCTATTCCCCATTTTCCTATTTCCTACTCCTACCCCTACTCCTACCCCTACTCCTCCCCCTACTCCTCCCCCTACTCCTCCCCCTACTCCTCATCCTTTCGCCTTCACCAACGCCGCTTTCACGAAGGACACGAAAAGCGGATGCGGGTTCATGACGGTACTCTTGTATTCGGGGTGAAACTGTGCGGCTACGAAGTAAGGATGATTGTCCAACTCGATGATCTCAACGAGATTGCTGTCAGGATTGATTCCCGTGGCTTTAAATCCAGCCTTTTCATACATCTCTTTATAATCATTGTTGAACTCAAAACGGTGACGGTGGCGCTCTTCAATCATTTCTTTGCCGTAGGCTTTGTAAGCCTTAGAACCTTTCACCACTTTGCAAGGATAACTTCCCAATCGCATCGTACCGCCTTTGTTGACGATGGTCTTCTGCTCAGCCATCAAACAAATAACCGGATGTTGGGTGTATTCTTTCATTTCTGTAGAATGTGCGTCGGTCAGGCCGAGCACGTTGCGCGCGAATTCAATCGTGGCGATTTGCATTCCCAAACAGATTCCGAAGAAGGGGATATTATTTTCACGAGCGAAACGAATGGCTTCGATTTTTCCGTCGATACCGCGGCTTCCAAAGCCAGGCGCCACAAGGATTCCATCCACTCCATCTAATTTCTCTGCTACATTCTTTGCATAGATTTCTTCACTGTGTACCCACTTGATATCGACGTGTGTTTCGTTTGCAGCACCCGCGTGATTGAAGGCCTCAGCAATCGATTTGTATGCATCTTTCAACTCTACATATTTTCCTACCAATGCAATCGAAACGTGACTCTTTGGATGCTTGAAACGAGAAAGAAAATCTTCCCACTTTTTCAAGTCAGGCTTTTTCTTTGATTTCACTCCAAGTTTTTCCAACACCACTTCATCCAACTTCTCTTCGAGCATGAGCACGGGCACATCATAAATGGTCTCCGCATCGATGCTCTCGATCACCGCGTTGGACGTGACATTACAGAACTTCGCTATTTTGTTTCTAATCGCAGAATTCAATTTATGTTCGGTGCGACAAACGAGAATATCAGGCTGCACTCCGTTTTCCAAAAGCATCTTCACGCTGTGCTGCGTTGGCTTTGTTTTCAATTCACCTGCTGCGCTCAAGAAAGGAATGAGCGTAAGATGAATCACAATCACATCCTCATCTTTTTCCCATTTCATCTGACGCACCGCCTCGATATATGGCAACGATTCAATATCACCCACAGTACCACCGATCTCGGTGATTACAAATTCAAAATCATTCTTTGAGCCAAGAATTTGAATACAACGTTTGATTTCATCGGTGATGTGAGGAATGATCTGAACGGTTTTGCCCAAATACTCTCCTCTTCTCTCCTTCTCGATTACACTTTGATAGATACGACCAGTAGTGATGTTATTCGCCTGTGACGTTGGCACATTCAAAAAGCGCTCGTAGTGTCCGAGGTCGAGGTCCGTTTCCGCACCGTCGTCAGTCACAAAACATTCACCATGTTCGTATGGATTGAGTGTACCCGGATCCACGTTGATGTATGGATCCAATTTTTGTATGGTCACTTTATAACCACGTGATTGAAGAAGTTTTGCTAACGAAGCGGAGATGATTCCTTTTCCGAGAGAAGATGTCACCCCACCGGTGACGAAGATGTATTTTGTATTGTCTGGCATGCCCGTATTTGCTTAAAAAAGCTTGGTTACGGGACGCAAAAGTATTGCAAAAGGGGCTTTACAAAAAATAAAAGATATCATAAAGTTCAACATGTTGGAGGTCACTCCTTTGAATCCTCGCTGAGCTCGCGGGTAAGCGATTCTACCCATTTGAATTCACTCAGAAACTCGCGAGCTACGACGCGAAAGATGGTATAAACGGGTAGTGCCAGAATCATTCCTGTGATGCCGCCGAGAGTTCCTGCCGCCAGCACCACAATGAATACCTCCAAGGGGTGAGCCTTTACACTATTACCGAGCACCAGTGGCTGCACCACGAAACCATCCACCTGTTGGGCTACCACAAATACTGAGATCACTTTAATCGAAAGCATCCAAACATCGATGTTCGGGTCGGCATGCAAACCCGTGGTGATCGCCACGATCAATCCAAACGCTCCGCCCAATAAGGGTCCAACGTAGGGAATGATATTGATTAAACCCGCGAAGACACCGATTAAAAGGGCATTTTCGACACCTATGATCCATAGGGAAAGACTTACGAGCGTGAGCATCACCAAACTTTGAATACAAAGACCGATAAAGTATTTGCTCAGCAAATCATGTGTATGTTCCATGATTGTCTTCATCTTCTCCATGTGTTGATCGGGCGTCAAGGTGAAAACGATTTTCGTGAAGAGGTATCCATCTTTTAAAAAGAAAAATGAAATAAAGACAACGCTCGCAAAGCCAATCATGAAATTGCTGATGGCTCCTACGATATTTCCTATCCAAGAAAAATTGAGAATACCAGCGAGGTAGTCCTGAACACCGCCCCAGATCTGATCTGTATTGATATTAGTGCTCGAGTTTTGAACCGTTTGACTGATTGCAGCCCACTCCATTTTCAGACGCGACATCAACTCATTAGTATCGATGGATGAAAGAATTTCAACCTCTTTTGAGATGATCGGGACAAATAAAAATCCCAAACCTATGAGCACACCGAAGAATACCACGAGTGTAATCGACGCGCGCAACCACGCCGGCATGAAACGACCTTTTATCGTAACTTTTTTCAACAGACGCATGAGCGGATCACCCAGCAATGATACCACTACAGCTATTAGTATATAGGTGATGATAACTCTAAAATACCAAAGGATATAGAGCACTATAGCGATGGCGGCCAATGAAAAAAGGATGCGCCAATTGTTATCTAATTTTAATGATTTCATTTCAATTACAATCATAGTGTATTTTCGTTATCGAAATGAAAAGAATCCACATCATTCGACATGCAAAGTCTGACTGGGCCGAGGCAGGGTTGAAAGACATCGACAGACCGCTCAATGAACGCGGACAGCGCAACGCGCCAGAAATGGCTCTGCGCCTGGCTTCCAGAGGAGCCAAGGCAGACTTTATTCTTTGCAGTCCCGCGCGGAGGACGCGCGACACCATGGCATTTTTTTTACAAGAATTTAATGTGCCTGCGGAACGAATACGTTTTGAACCGCGCATCTACGAAGCGCCGTGGCGCAATTTAGTAGTGGCGTTGCAAGACTATCCCAATGATTCCAACGAAGCTTTTTTCATTGGACACAACTATGGAGTGAGTCAATTAGTGGAATACCTCACCGAAGAAAATCTGCCCATGCCCACTTGCGCCATAGCTACCATCGACCTTTACGTGGATGAGTGGAGCCATATCACAGCCAATTGCGGCAAGCTCGTTTATTATGATTATCCGAAAAAAGAAATAGAATAATTCATCATCTTCGCCTTATGATAGAATCAGCACCTTTCTTTAGTCCATTATTAAAATTTTTCGAAGGCTTAGACCCAGTGGTAGCAGCGTTGATTGCCACAACATTCACATGGTTGGTGACCGCAGCGGGAGCAGGTTTGGTTTTTCTTTTTAAAGATTTGAGTAGAAAAGCCCTCGATGGAATGTTGGGCTTCACGGGGGGTGTGATGATCGCTGCATCGTTTTGGTCATTGTTGTCACCAGCTATAGAAATGAGTCCTGGAGAAGGATTCATGAAAGCTGTACCCGCGGCAGTTGGCTTTGGCTTAGGCGCATTGTTTTTATTTTTTCTTGATAAATATCTTCCTCACCTTCATCTTAATTTTCCATCAGAAAAAACCGAAGGCATTCAAACGAATTGGCATCGCACCATTCTATTGGTGTTGGCCATCACTCTTCACAATATCCCTGAAGGATTGGCCGTGGGTGTATTGTTTGGAGGCGTGGCCGCAGGCATACCCGAAGCCAGCATTGGGGGTGCCGTAGCGCTGGCCATTGGTATTGGATTGCAAAATTTTCCGGAGGGCACCGCGGTAGCATTCCCATTGCGCCGACATGGACTCAGCCGTCGCAAGAGTTTTTTCTACGGACAATTATCCGCCATTGTAGAACCCGTGGCTGGTGTAATCGGCGCCCTAGCCGTGATGCAAATGCAGCCCATCCTCCCCTACGCGCTCGCCTTCGCGGCAGGAGCCATGATCTACGTCGTGATCGAAGAAGTAATCCCCGAAACTCAACAAGACAAATACACCGACATCGCCACCCTTGGATTCATCGGAGGATTTTTGGTGATGATGTTCCTCGATGTGGGGCTGGGGTAGTATGATAGTATGATAGTATGACAGTATGACAGTATGATAGTATGACAGTATGATAGTATGATAGTATGATAGTATGATAGTATGATAGTGTGGTAGTATGATAGTGTGGTAGTATGATAGTGTGGTAGTGTGGTAGTATGATAGTATGATAGTATGATAGTATGATAGTATGATAGTATGATAGTATGATAGT
>CAYRZQ010000088.1:0-5327 GCA_964428835.1 uncultured Comamonadaceae bacterium
CACTGGCCACTACCATGGCTCTGGTGTCGGGCTCACAAGCTGTTTATGCACAAACTGCAAACACTCAAGCTGCAACGGCAGAAAAAGATATCGAAGAGGTTGTTGTTACCGGTTTCCGCAGCTCGGTGCTGAATTCGGTCGAAGCAAAACGAAATGCTGATCAAATCGCCGATATCATCGATGCTGGCGATTTGGGAGCTTTGCCAGATGTATCCATTGCTGATGCATTAGGCCGTATGCCCGGTGTAACAACTGTTCGCGATTCAGGACAGTCCTCTCAATTAAATATACGTGGCATGAACGGCGATTTCGTTCAAACCAGTTTGAACGGACGGGAGCAAGCTAGTACCTCTGGTTATACCGCGGGTAGTCGCTGGATTTCTTTTGACCAGTACCCATCTGAATTGATTACTCAGGCTGCTGTCTATAAATCGCCGAAAGCTTCTTTAATAGAAGGTGGCGTGGCTGGTACGGTAGAACTAAGAACAGCTAACCCCTTAGAGGCAAAAAATCAGCATAATTTTCAAGCGAATATTCGCGGATCTTATAATGATGCGGCTGCTAATGTAGGCGCCGATGAGTACGGTGATCGCATAAGCTTTTCTTATCAGGGTAAATTTGCGGATGATACTATCGGCGTAGGTGTGGGATACGCCCGTTTGAATCAGCCTAATAATGCAGAAGAAGCTATTACTTTTCCTTACGGTGGGGCTCGTGATGTAAATGGTGATGGCGTTTCTGAAAGAATACCAAATGGATTTCAATTTCGTGCCGCGTCGGGTACAGACACTCGCGACGGATTGATGGGTACTGTGGTATTTGAACCGACTGATTCCGTCAAATTCCAGTTTGATTATTTTAGTTCTAAATTTGAATCAGAAGATCAAAAATATGGTTACACGCTCGAAGGATTACATCGCAACGCGGATACTTACAGCTTCACTAATCCTTCAGTAGAGAACGGTTTTGTAACGGGAGGAACTGTAACTCTAACAGGGACTACTGGTCCCTGGATTGAAATGCGAACAGAGGATCAATCAACAGATTCAGAAACTGAGAGCTTTGGTTTCAAAACAGATTTCCAAATCACTGATAAGGCAAGTGTTGTAATTGACTTATCTCGTAGTACCGGTGATAAAACTCGCCTCGATCGTATCGCAACCATGCATGCTTACGAGTTCGGAAGCGGTACTTTAACAAACGGCGATGTGGTCGAGACTTGGAAAGAAAAATCAGGCCAGAGTTACACCTTTGCAAACAATGCAGGCGCCGTGCCCGACTTTTCATTCAATACCAATTATGTCGATTTAAATCATATGCGCTTGTCTGAGTGGGAACAGTTTCCGCACAAATATGGCGACGATTTGGATAGTGCCAAAGTTGATTTCAAATACGAGATCGACGCTATGGGTATATCTTCTGTTGAGGCGGGGATCCGTTGGTCTGATCGGACGTTTACGGATGATCGTGGTACTTTCCGTTATGGACAACGCGAAGGGCAAAGCCGTCAGGTTGTAAATGGAGAAATTGTTGAGCAATGGTGCGAGTCCAACGATAGTGGTGTGGCTTGTATCCCTCACGAACTGGACGGATTTGTACAAGTTAAAAATTATGGTGGCTCATTATCGCAGTTTGGCAGCTACCTCAAGCTTGATATGGTTGGTATAGCAAATAGTATTTTTGGTAGCCCTGATGTGTATGCTGCCAAGAAAACTTGGAACCACAATTGGACTTTGATTGAAAGCGGCCAGGTTCAGGAAGAAGTATTGGCGTACTACTTAATGGCAAATCTTGAAACTGAGTTGGCTGGCATTCCAGTAACTGGTAATGTTGGTGTTCGTGTTGTTGAAACTGATACTAAATCGGTGGGAATACAGCAGGTTCGTGCTGGTGAAGGAGAAATTATTGCTGACGATAATGGTGTAACTCGCGATGACTACATTAACATCAAGTACGGCCCTGAGTATACCGATGTACTACCGTCGATTAACTTAAACTTCGCGATCACCGAAAATGACCAAATTCGTTTTGCAGCTGCAAAAGTAATGGGTCGCCCTCCGGTTTATCAGTTACGTGGTGGTGCAGGATCCTGGATCGACACAGCAAATGACGGCGTGAGCCCTCGTTACAACGTATGGTCTAAAGGTAATCCAAATTTGGATCCGTTCCGTGCGGACCAGTTTGATTTGTCCTATGAGCACTACTTCGACAACGGTGGAGCGGCTACAGTAGCTGTCTTCTACAAAGATATTGAGTCACTTATAGAGAGCATTACTTACAATGAGGGAGAGGTTCCCTGGTCCCAAATCGGAATAGAAGCTCCAGCGGGTACAGTTGAAGGACAATATCAAACAGTTCGCAACAACGATCAAGGAGGCTACATTCGCGGTATCGAATTGGCCTACACTCAAACCTTTGATCAATTGCCTGGAGTGTTCTCCGGTCTTGGCTTAACGGCAAGCTATGCTTACACCGAGAGTGAAACCTCGGTAGACGGTGGTGCTAATTTCGAGGATTTAAGCTTGCCATTGCCCGGCTTGTCTGAAAATGTATGGAGTACTACACTGTTTTGGGACATTGGTAGTTTTAGTGCCAACCTGAATGCTCGTTACCGCGATGAATATACTTATGCTGGCGCTACCCCTGGTGGTTCGTCCTTCCAGATTGCTGAGGCATATACTGTAATGGACGCTCAAGTAGCTTATGCATTTGAAAACGGGGTTGACGTGTTCTTCCAAGTGAATAACTTAACCGATGAGCCTAATACTAGCAATTATGGTTCAGCTAGCGCGGTTGGAGAAGTAAAACACTTTGGTCGTCAGTATTTTGTAGGTTTTGGTTATAAATTCTAACTGTTCTATCTAAGCCCGTCGTTTTAATTGGTGGGTTTTAAACAAAAAAACCGCTGCACAAATTGAATTTGTCAGCGGTTTTTTTTCAGCTATGTTATGTGCGCGAAGTATTAAATGTCACCAATAAAATCAGAGGATTGTCATGAAGCCTGCTGAAACTATGAAAAAGAAAATTGTGATCGTAGGCGGTGGAACTGCAGGTTGGATCACCGCTAATCTTATGGCCGCTCGTTGGGGAAATCTAGGTTTTACTATCACCCTGTTGGAATCGTCACAGATTGGCATTATCGGCGTGGGAGAGGGTTCTACTCCTCAATTAAAAGGCTTCATGGATTCCTTGAAAATAGAAGAGTCTGAGTGGATGCATGAATGCAATGCAACTTACAAGGTGGGAATCAGTTTTCGGAACTGGTCTACCGTTCCTGGTTACACTCATTATTTTCATCCGTTTCCTGCACAGCCTGATGATTATACCGCACCTGGCTTTTTTCATAATAGCTTTGTACGTCGTAAAGGTATTGACGTGGAGGGGCATCCAGATCACTTTTTTTTAGCCACTCACCTAGCCCAAAAAAAGCTGGCTCCAATTGCTAGTGAAAATTTCCCTTTTGAAGTTAATTATGGCTATCACTTCGACTCTGCTTTGTTAGGAAAGTTTCTGGGCAAAAAGGCGGTGGAGCGAGGCGTGGAGCATAAGGAAGCAAAAATAAACGGCGTTATACTGAATGAGAGAGGTGAAATAGCAAGCGTAACTACAGAGGCAGGAGAAACGATCCATGCTGATTTTTTTGTTGATTGTTCAGGATTTGTTGGATTATTAATTCAAAAAGCCTTAAAGATTCCATTTAAAAGCTTTAAAGACAATTTGTTCAATACCTCAGCAGTGGTTATGCCGACACCAAACGATGAGGAAATTGAATCGCAAACCATATCTACTGCTTTGAAAAACGGATGGGCCTGGTCTATCCCTCTAACCAGTCGAATAGGCAATGGCTATGTTTATAGCTCACATTTTTGTACTAAGGATGAAGCCGAAACTGAGTTGCGGGCGCATCTTGGCATGTTAGATTCCGAAGTCGGAGCTCGCCATTTGGAAATGAATGTTGGAAGAGTAGAAGAACACTGGGCGAAAAATTGTTTGGCGGTTGGTTTGTCGCAAGGTTTTATCGAACCGCTGGAAGCAACGGCCCTTCACTTGGTTCAAGAGACGGTACAGGGTTTTATTACTCATTATGAGGAAGGTGGGTTCACGAATAAGAAATGCGAAGAGTTTAATGCAAGTGTAAATCAGCGATTTGAGGCGGTTCGTGATTATATTGTATGTCATTATCGAGTCAGTTCACGCAAAGATACGGATTATTGGATAGAAAATGGGCGTAATGAAAACATATCGCTTTCTTTACGAGCGATCCTCCAAACTTGGATAGGAGGAAAGAATCTTAGTGATGAGTTAGATCGGCAAAAAATCGATAATTATTATCCTTCGGTATCATGGCATTGTCTGTTGGCAGGCTATGGGATCTATCCAACTCCCGAGCAATTAAAACCTGGCAATGATCTGGCGCATAAATACAAAATTGACAATATCCAGAATTTTATTAAGCGCTGTTCATTGAATTTTAAACCCCATCGTCAGCAATTAGGTTTGTGAAGTGCTGCGGCGAAAAAAGTCGATTAATCCTAAGTAATAATAATTTATATATTGAGGCGAACACATGAAATTTTTTTTTACAATAGTGGTTGCGGGTTTGTTTTCGCTAGACGCCGCGGCGCAGGATTACAGAATTAAAAATATCGAGCCAGCCAACTGGTGGGTTGGCATGAAATACAATCGAGTTGAATTGTTGGTGCATGGCGATGACATAAGTGCAACAACGCCGGCCGTGAATTATCCCGGAGTAAATATTGTTGGGGTTAAAAAAGCTGATAGTGCCAACTATTTGTTTGTGACCATCGATATATCGCTTGATGCCAAGCCCGGAAAGTTTCCGATTGAGTTCAAACAAAATGGCGAGACTAAAAGCAGTTTTGATTATTTGCTGCTACCGCGTGAAAAAGGTTCGGCAGAGCGCAAGGGTTTCTCGCCTAAAGATGCCATTTATTTGATCACACCGGATCGTTTTGCTAACGGCAATATCAAAAACGATGCCATGCCGGGCATGCTGGAGCAGCCTAATCGCAACTATAAAGGTGGGCGTCATGGTGGCGATATTGCCGGTATGCAACAACAGCTGGACTATATTGCCGGTATGGGCTTTACCCAAATTTGGCCCAACCCGCTCACTGAAAATAATATGGAAAAATATTCCTACCACGGGTATGCGGCGACGGATTTATACAAAATCGATGCGCGCTATGGCTCTAACGAAGAATTCAAGAATTTTGTAAAACAGGCGCAGAAAAAAGGGATCGGTGTTATTCAGGATATAGTGCTGAACCATATAGGTTCCAATCACTGGTGGATGAAAGACCTTC
>CAYRZQ010000089.1:0-5285 GCA_964428835.1 uncultured Comamonadaceae bacterium
AATTTAACTCGGGGTGTAATAAACAGCTAGGTGATGAATTATGAAACTACGGATA
Source organism: uncultured Comamonadaceae bacterium (assembly GCA_964428835.1). Classification (GTDB taxonomy): domain Bacteria; phylum Bacteroidota; class Bacteroidia; order Flavobacteriales_D; family Sanyastnellaceae; genus JAIXWP01. The sequence continues at coordinate 56 of CAYRZQ010000089.1, forward strand.
TCTGATAAATGATATCATAAAATGATTCGTTCAATGGGTGAATTGGGTTCGAGCTTGAATGAGGGTAGAATTCTCATAACTTTTATTTATACACCAAATCCTCCACCTCATGACGAACTCCTTTCTAACCACAATAGCAATCTTGTTATGTGTACAAGTGGCAGCGCAAGTGCCGCCGGGGAATTATTTTAGGTTGATGCGGGAGGGGGATACGCTTTATGTGAAGGGATTGTATGGGGAGGCGGCGGGGAAGATGTCGCGGGTGTATCAAATGAAGCCCCAGGCGCGTTATGCGGAGTACTATGGTCTCAATGCTGCGGAGTGTTACTTCTACTCCAACAATACCGATAGCGCGTTTTACTTTCTTAAAAGAATCGTCGAAGAAAATCAATTTAGCGATACTGCTATGTTGAACCGTTGGAAAGACGTCGATAGTTTAAAAGCTCTTCCAAATTGGGCTGTGATTGAAAAGAAAATTATTCTCAATTCAAATGAAAAGGAAAAACGGTTGAATCGTCCGCTCAAAGAATTATTGGAGTCTTTATGCGACACTGATCAACGTTTGCGAATAGAAGGCGACAGCATCGATCGCACTTATGGTTATGATTCTCCAGAGTCGATGTCGCACTGGAAACGAATCACTGAAATGGATTCATTGAACATGCTCGCCCTTGAAGAGATTCTTCAACAGCACGGTTGGCCTGGCGAACAGGAGGTCGGTGCAAAAGGGAATATGGCTGTGTGGCTTATCATCCAACATGCGAATTATGATGTGCAAAAGAAATACCTCCCAATGATGCGCGCTGCCGTATCAGATGGCAAAGCTTCTCCCAGTGAATTGGCTATGCTCGAGGATCGTTTGGCCATCAATGAGGGCAGAAAACAAATCTACGGTTCGCAAGTAGGTCGAGACGAAACGACTGGTCAATTTTATTTCCTCCCCATCGAAGACGAGTCGAACGTGGACCAGCGCCGCGAATCCGTCGGCCTCGAACCGTTGGAGTATTATGGATGGAATTGGGGGATAAAGGCGAGGGGCGAATGAAATAGGAAATAGGGGATAGGGGATAGGGGGGATTTTTTGAAGTATAAGAGAAAACCTCTCTGCGTTCCTCTGCGCCCTCTGCGCTGTGCTCCTTTGGAGCCTCTGCGGTGAAAAAAGTTAGCGCTCTAGGTCGAGGGAATCTTATTATAAGCTAGCCTTTCAATTCGTAGTAACGGACCTATTTCGAAAACTTTTCTTAACGCAGAGGCGCAGAGAACGCAGAGTTTCGCAGAGTTTCTCCATAGGAGCGCGGCGCAGAGAGGTTTGCTCTATTATTTCAATCTCTGTCCTATTCCCTATCCCCTATTTCCTATTTCCTATTTCCCCCGCCCCTCGCCCCTCGCCCATATTTTTTTATATTTGAAGAACTATTCAATATTCTACACTAATGAAAAAAGAAATTATCAAACACTCAGTTCTCTTTATCTGTGGTTTTTTGGTTCTTTCAACTGGGAGCTTCGCGCAATACTTAAATCCTGAATTTAGCAAGTATACCTTTGACTACAACATATTCACGATGGAAGAAGATGGTGAAGGAAATGTCTATTGCGGTGGCGATTTTACTTCGGTGGGTATTTCTTGCGGAAGCGGTGTGCTTTTTAATCCTGATGGTTCGTTCACTCAATCCGTTCCAAACAATCGCATTAATGGTGTCGTGCATATCATCATTTCAATCCCTGGCGGTGGCTGGCTTATAGGTGGAGTATTCACTAGCATCGATGGAATTCCAAGAAACAATCTCGCGCGCATTAATGACAATGGCACGCTGCATCCCTTTGCTCCTGTAATCAATGGTCTTGTGCGCGCTTTGGCGTTCGATAGCGAGGGAGAACTATATGTTGGCGGCGCTTTTACACAGGTGAATGGTTTGACGCGAAACCGATTGTGTAAGTTTGATGCGTTTAATGAACTTTCCAGCTTTAATCCAAACTTAAATAACGATGTTCATGCCCTTGCTGTTGATGCCTCAGATCGATTATATGTAGGAGGCAGATTTACCAGTGTTGGTAATAGTCCTAGAAACCGTTTGTGTAGATTCCTAAACAGTGGGGCCTTACAACCATTCAACCCATCGCCAAATAATTTTGTTAATACGATTGTGATGGATGATTTAGGAAATGTTTACGTTGGTGGCGTTTTTGGGACTATAGGCGGCGTCAACCGTCCAAATGTATGCAAGTTTAATAGCTCCGATGTGGTGACTAATTTTTTTTCAAATCTAAATGGAGCTGTCACCTCTCTTGCAATCGACAATGAAAATGGAGTTTATATCGGAGGAGAATTCGATGAGGTAGCCATAAATCTGACGAGAAATCATTTATGCCATTATGATGTAAATGGAAACCTGTCGTCTTTTAATCCAAATATTGACGGCACTGTGCATGCCCTTGCGGTAGATGAGGAGGGGAGCTTATTTGTAGGAGGTTATTTTGAGAATGTCGGAGGTGATGTTCGCCGTATGAGATTTTGTAAGTTTCATAGCGACGGAACATTAAGTCCCCTAGATGTTAGTGTAAATGACAACAATCTATTTCAAAGTATAATCAACTCAGTGGCGGTTAATTCCAATGGCCAATTTTATATAGGAGGAAACTTTTACATGGTGAAAACTGTCGAGCGTTTGAGGTTTTGTAAAATTGGTGCTGACGGTGAGTTATTATCATTTAGTCCAACTTTCAATGATAGAGTAGCGAGTATTAGAATTAGTGAGAGTGGTGAAATATATTGCGGAGGTGATTTCGAAATGGTAAATAATATTGCTCGTAAAAACTTATGTAAGTTTGATTCGAACAGTGATCTCAGTTCATTTAGTGCTTCATTTAATAATTCTTCCTTTATTCAAGATATTGCTCTAGATGGGGCGGGTAATGTCTATGTCGGAGGTGCTTTCTCTATGGTTAATGGTGAATCTCGAACGCGACTATGCAAATTTGATAGCAATGGAAATTTGACAGATTTTAATCCTGTGGTAAGCCATGAGATATGGGCTTTGACAACAGATACTGATGGAAATCTTTATGTGGGTGGTGACTTTTCTTTCGTAAATGGTGTTGCTCGAAGAAGGTTGTGCAAGTTTGATAGCAATGGTGTTTTGCAACCTTTAAGCGCATTGATTTGGAATACAGTCATGGCTTTAGAAGTCGATGCCAATAATAATCTATATGTTGGCGGCATTTTTTCCGATGTTAATGAAATTGATTTGGATGGTCTTTGTGTTTTTGATAGCTCAGGGCAATTGACAGATTTTAATTATGATTTTGACGGAGGAGTTTACGAGTTGTGCTTTGACGAAGATGGAGGATTGTATGTTGGTGGCGGCTTTGCCAATGTTAACGGCAATGCGCGAGGTGGGGTTTGTAAAATTGAGAATACAGGAGAACTTGGGTCGTTTGGTGAGCTCGTTAATCAGGCCGGGGTGTACGCGATTGTATCGCATTCAAACGGTTCGGTCTTTGTCGGAGGTACCAATAATCTCAATCACTTCAATATTTATACATGTAACACTAGTATCGCACAATCGAATAATCCTTTTTTGTGTCAAGGTGAATCGCTTAATGTTGTGTCGCACTCGACTCTGGGAGCTAATGGCTTAGGAACACCTTCGGGATTGCCATTAGGTGTAGAAGCTACTTGGAATGAAAATGAAATAGTGATTTCTGGCACTCCGACCGAAACAGGTTCTTTTGAATATGCAATTCCACTTCAAGGTGAATGCGGGGATTTGAATGCTGTGGCACGGGGAGTCATTTCGATTGGTGTCGCACCCAACACGAGCGAGGCTTCTTCTTCGCCGACCTTGTGTGTGGATACACCTCTGCCTACGATCACACATACAACTTCAAATGCGTATGCAATTTTATATGAAAATATTGCAGGAGTCAATGGATTGCCATTAGGAGTTAGAGCAGTTTGGGATGACAATGTTTTGAGCATAATAGGGACACCCACGCAAACCGGTACTTTCGAATATTCTATTCCAGTTTATAGTGAATGTGATGAGGTCAATGCAACGGGAATCATTGTGGTCAATGGAGTGGATGCGTCGGTTATTAATGCTGACACCTTATTGACTGCTGTTGCAGTTGATGCAACATATCAGTGGATTGATTGCAATAGTGACTTAGAAATAGAAGGGGAGACCAGCGCATCCTTTGCTCCGCTGGTAAGTGGAAGTTATGCAGTGACAGTTTCTTCCAATGGCTGCGCACTTACCTCCGATTGTGAGAACGTAATAATTATTGGTGTTGATGAAAGTCTGGAGAGTAGAGAGTTATTAGCCTTTCCCAATCCAACAGCGGGGATGATTCAAGTTGATCTTTCAAGTCAAAGAGATGTTTATTATTTTGAAGTGAAGAATGTATTGGGTCAAGTTATTATGTCGTCACGAGTGAATGGTGAGAATGTTTTAATGTTGGATATTCCCGGGGACTCAGGAACGTATTTCATAGAATTTTTCAAGAAGGATGGAGCGAAGGAAGTTGTGAAGGTGAGTAAAGAGTAAGAGGATGAGCGCAGCGCAGAGTTTTAATGATTGTAAGCTTTATTCTTAAAGCTGAATGAAGAAGCTTCTGGTAAGGGATAATATTAAGCTTTCCAATATCTATTAACCTCTCTGCGCCGCGCTCCTATGGAGAAACTCTGCGCCCTCTGTGCCTCTGCGTTAAGAAAAGCTAACGAATTAGATCCGTGTCTTAGAATTGAAAGGCTAGCTCAAAGCACGATTCCCTCGACCTTGACTGCTAACTTTTTTCACCGCAGAGGCTCAGAGGGCGCAGAGGAACGCAGAGATGTTACAAATGATTGGCGATCCTCCTTATTCCATTTTTAAGAAGTGGGACGTTAAAATTGATGAGTAGTGCGAGTTTTAGATTGCTGAGTTTAAGATAAGTCAAGGTTTGCGCGATATGCAAGTCGTTAATCATTTCTACGCTTTTTAATTCAACAATAATAGTTTGATTTACTAATAGGTCAATTCTATATCCAGCATTGAGCTTTACCTCTTTGAACACAATAGGTAAATTTTTTTCTTTTTCAACGTGAAGTCCTCGCTGTAAAAGTTCGTGATAGAGACATTCATGGTAAACACTTTCAAGTAGTCCAGGTCCAAGGGTTTTATGTACTTCAATAGAAGCATTGATAATTTGATTGGTAATTTCGTTTTCGGTCATTGTTTTTTTTTACAAA
>CAYRZQ010000090.1:0-5237 GCA_964428835.1 uncultured Comamonadaceae bacterium
TGATAGTATGATAGTATGGTAGTATGATAGTATGGTAGTATGATAGTATGATAGTATGGTAGTATGATAGTATGGTAGTATGATAGTATGATAGTGTGATAGTATGATAGTGTGGTAGTAGGCCAGTATTGCTCCAAACTCTAACTTCCAAATTCCAGCTTCTAATCTCCAACTTCCAAACTCTAGTCCCTCGGGATGATGCAGACTGGGATGGGGAGCATCTTGTGTTGATTAGCGCGGTTCATTCGCCAGTAGATTTTTAATACTTCTTTTTGTCTTTCGGAATAAGTGCTCGATTCGAGGTTGGGGAGGGTGTGGTTGTTTTTTTCCACTTCTGACATGGCCCATTCCAGTTCGGGATAGCTGGCGCCTATTTGATCTTCGTCGCTGCGGTCGTCGCCCCAGAGGCCGTCAGTGGGTTTGGCTTCGATGATACTCTGTGATACGCCTAGGTGGGCAGCAAGCTCCCATACTTCTGTTTTTAATAAATCAGCTATAGGAGAAAGATCCACTCCACCATCACCATATTTGGTGTAAAAACCTACACCGAAATCTTCCACTTTATTACCAGTGCCCGCTACCAACAAACGATGAATACCCGCGAAATAATACAAGGTCATCATGCGCATGCGTGAACGCGTATTTGCAAGTGATAAGTTCAGTAATTCTTCTTTTTCAATGGCAGGAACGGCCGACATAAAACTGTCGAACACAGGTGTTAATTCTACACGTGCTTGTTTGACGTTGGGAAACTTTTTTTCAAGCCAATTCATGTGTTCTTGTGCTCTGCTCACTTGACTCGCGGCTTGATAGATGGGCATTTCGAGAAGGAGCACTTCTTTGCCCGTGAGTGCACAAAGGGTACTGGTGAGAGCGGAGTCAATGCCTCCACTCACACCCACCACAAATCCATTTACACGCGCTGTATCAGCATAGTCTTTCAACCATGCTACTATATGATCTATGACAGCTTGGTGATTCATTAAAACTTGATGCCGATGTTGAGCGAAACGAGATTAGACATCGCTTTAAGCTTGGTGGTTCTTGGTTTTTGATTTTCAAAAACCACTTCATCTGCATCGTCTGTTTGAACGTGATCTCCTTTTAGGGTGTTAGTGAAACCATTGTTGTAAGTCACACCTGCAACAATTGCCGTATTACCGCTGAGCGAGTACTCAATACCTGCTCCAACGAGTAGGCCTACGCGAAACAACTGTATTTCATCTTTGATGTCTTCGTCAGGGCTCTCTAACGAAGGTAAATCTGTTTTTACCCAAGCGGTTGAAGCATCAGTGCTCACTTTTGCTAATTCATAATCGATGATATCATCAGCCTTCGAACGAATGTTGAAGCCAGCAATGATACCAAATTGACCCCAATAGGTGATATAGCCAATCTCGTTTGTTCTTAATTTCAATGACAGCGGAATCTCAACATAACGAAGATCGTAGGTTCTTGTCTTTTGCCAAATAACATCCTGATTGTTTATTCTGCCAGCTTCTTTGTAAGTCAACTCACCGCCAAAGCGCGTGATTTCAAGGCCTGTTCCGATTGCATAGTTTTCGGTAAATTGTCTGTCGAAGCTCAAACCAAAACCTAGTCTGAATACATTTCCCTCATTGGTTATGTATTTAGAATCTGGCTTCAACCAAGCTATACCAGGACTCACGCGTGGAGCGATTTTGAATTTTTGAAAATCTTGTGCAACAGAAAATAATGTTGACAAAGCAGCGATGGTAAAAAGTGTAATTTTTTTCATAAGGGTAATATTACTGCGTTAAACTTGCATGTCGCTTTGCAGCACCGCAAAGCTAACAAACCTTTTTATAATATGTGTAAAGTCAGGTATTTATTGATATTCACATTGGTGGCGGGATTACTCACCTTCTCGTCTTGTGAAGACAATCCGCTCAAAAAAGTAGATGTCTCAGAATCCAAGTTGGAGGTGAAGTTTTCGCGCCTGGATAAGGATATCTGGGCAATCAACTTTCAAAATCCCGTGGCCGCTAGCCAACAACTATACCAAAAGTATGGTAGCTTCTATTGCGATTATATGGAGTTGATTCTCCAAGCAGCGCCATGCAAGCCCGATAGCAATATCCTTGCTCTAGAAGGTTTTGTCAATCACCCCAACATGATGGATCTTCAAAATCGCATTGAGCAGAAGTTCCCCGATGATCACCTTCAACAATTTAATGAAGAGTTCACGGAATCCATCCGACGATGGAATCACTACTTTCCAGACAGCGTCGCCCCTGAAGTGGTATATATGAATTCAGGTCTTAATTTTAGTGCGTTCTCTACCGATTCGGTAATCAGTGTGGGACTCGACTTCTTTCTCGGTCCTGAAGATAGTTTGGTGAAACTTTTCCCTCCTGACATTTTTCCACAATATTTTAAAGATGATATGCGCGAGGATTATCTCGTGGTGAATGCGATGAAAGACTTCTGCTGGGCCCAATGCAACAAGCAAGATCATACTACTTCGAAGTCTGATTTATTGAGCATTATCGTACACCAAGGTAAGGTGATGTATATGCTGGATGCCATGTTGCCCGAGGCAGCTGACTCCACCAAGATGAATTGGAGCGCACAACAGATGGGATGGGCTGAGGCAAATGAAGTGCGCGTATGGAAAGAGCTGGCGAACCAAAGTGTATTGTTTGGAACGGAACACAACAAAAATAAAAAGTGGATAGACTTTGCTCCTTTCACGCGTGTAGAGGCCATTCCGCAGGATTCGCCCCCACAATTGGGCATTTGGATGGGATGGAATATGGTGAGAGCGTACATGAAAGCAAATCCTGACGTTACTTTGCAGCAATTATTAGCAGAAAAAGACGCGAAGAAATTCTTGAACGTCTATAAGCCAAAATAGCATGAAGAAGACAGAAATCCATTTTGATATAGAGTTGGATGAAAACAATGTTCCAGAAAAAATCATGTGGAACGCGAAAGACGCCAACAAGACAGCAGAGGCCAAGGCGATGATTCTATCGGTTTGGGATAAAGAAGAACGCAACACCTTGCGCATCGATTTATGGAATAAAGAGATGGAAGTGGAGGAGATGAAGCGCTTTGTGCATCAGACCATACTCACCCTTGCAGATAGTTTTGAAAAAGCTACAGGTGAAAAGAAAATGGCCGACACCATGCGCGACTTTTGCGACTACTACGCAGAAAAACTTGAAATAAAATAAAGATGCAGATTACTTCCGCCGAATTTGTAACCTCGAGTGTTTCCATTGATAAATGTCCTGCTCAGACTCTTCCTGAAGTGGCGTTTATCGGCAGAAGTAACGTGGGCAAGAGCAGTCTTATCAATAGACTCACCAATAAAAAAGGCTTAGCCAAAACATCAGGTAAACCAGGCAAGACGCAAACGATCAATCACTTTATCATCAACGAAAAGTCCAAGACACCTTGGTATCTTGTGGACTTGCCGGGATATGGTTATGCGAAAGTGGCAAAGACCTCGCGTCAGGCTTGGAGTAAGTTCATTGAAGAATATCTGACCAAGCGTGAAAATTTGTGCTGCGTATTTGTCTTGATTGATTCGCGCCTCGAACCACAAAAGTTAGACATTGAATTTATTACTCAGTTAGGACAATGGGGTTTGCCCTTCGCGGTTATTTTTACCAAAGCAGATAAGATGAAGCCCGGAGGATTGCAGACGAATATAGATTTGTTTGAAAAAGCAATGCTCGAGATATTCCATGAGCTTCCCAATATTCTTGTCACTAGCGCCGACAATGGTCTCGGCAAAGACGAGCTCACGCGATTCATCTTCGAGGAAGCGATAACACCTTAGGGACTAGTTTAGTGACTAGATACTAACGACTAGTGACTAGTCTCTGATGACTATATTGTCCATTAGCAATTATCAAATCAGGAGGCTGTTAGTATCATTCTGAATTCCGAATTCGCAATTCTGAATTCTGAATTCTGAATTCTGAATTCTGAATTCTGAATTCCGAATCTCTCGTTCTCACCGCGCCCCTATGGGGTTCTTGTTCTCGTTCTTGTTCTTGTTCTTGTTCTTGTTCTCGCTGCGCCCCTATGGGGTTCTCGTTCTCGTTCTCGCTGCGCCCCTATGGGGTTCTCGTTCCTTTTTCCCATTCTATTTAATTAACAAATTTCTCTACTGTGTAGAGAATTGTATTGGATACTTTCGAAGGTATTAAATGTGGGATTAAATTTTATTCGTTGAATTGAATGAGATTTGAACTGAAATATCATTTCATTGTGCAAATGATAGTAGCCTACGACTTCGCTTACTCTAAAGAAAAAGACTTCATGAACAGACCAATCCATGATCGCGTTTCTATGTTCATCTTCAGCGGCAGCGCCGGCGTACTCTCCTCAGAAGGGTTTTCGGGGAAGTTTAACAAAACCGAATCATTCTCGACTAGCGGAGGTCTACCGAGTGTTCGAGATAAAACTAGATCTTTAGTTATAGGTTCTGTATTTAATTCTTTTGGCGCTTATATGGGAGGCCGTAGTAAGGGAAGTATGGAGACTTATTACAACGGACGATCGCAGCGAAATAAGTCGGCACTTATCTTAATGAAGTCGTTTGCTGATGCACTTTACTATTGGAAATAAACTACTAGAAATTATGAAGATTTTCGCGATCATATTTTTTTTATTATGCATTGGTTGTAGCGTAGCTAAGGGTCCTGTGTATTTCGTCCAGTCTCTTCCTGAGGAGGAAGTCTTGCAAAGCATGTATCCAATTAAAGACACATTGATGCTCAAATATTATTCTATTGGTACCTATAATCAGAAAGTTACAATGAGATTAGGTGATGGAGAGATTATCGAATACTCGAATGACACAATTTGGAATTCTTTAATTAGATCTTTTTCAAAGACTAATATCCCCATTCGAGTTTCAGATGTTCCTCATACTTTCGATATCCCAGATTGGCATACTGTAGAGAAGGATCCTATTTTATTCAAAGAGAAAATTTTGAATGCAAGATTAGCAGAGGACAGTTCTAAGACTATAATTGTTCCCATTATAGCATATTATTCCGCTTGGAGTGAGGAGATTAATGCTGGGCTTACACCTGGTAGTATTTCTCCATCAGGTAGATTGGAGCACAGAATTTCTTATTCGGTATCAATTTGTATTGTAAGGAATAATGATTTATTGTATTATTCAGGAACTAAGAAAGTAGACACCCTCACCCGCGACCCGTCGGAGCCGTACCGTTATCATTTTCCGCAGGAGT
>CAYRZQ010000091.1:0-5213 GCA_964428835.1 uncultured Comamonadaceae bacterium
TTGCTGTTGCATCAAAACATTTGGAGGATTTTAAAGAGTTTGCCAGAAATATAAGACCAACACAGGCTCATAAAAAATCATCAATAGCATCCAAATGATGCAATACCATAACATAACAAAAGCCGTTGCCATTAACTCAGTCAAAGCAAAACCGGGACCTCAGGCAATATGAATGAACAAACCTGTTACCAACAGCAGAAACAGGGATTGATTTCATTTCGACTGGTGCTTTGACTAAACATTGTAGCGCAGTGGATTTATCAATGAGAATTAGATGAAGCAATAACTGCGCAAGCTCACCCTTATAACAGAACAACACATCATCTTAGCAGAACACTTGGTGCGTGCGACTAGCAGAGCTGTAGCCACCTAGAACAGCTGGCAGCTCACCTGAAAATCTGTAGGTTTTCGCAATCCAGCATTACAAAATTATTATTTCCTGAACTGTTATATAGTGTTTGCGGTTGCGTCAAAACATTTAATTGGACTTAAAAAGTTTACAAAACACTTGAGCCTTAATTAATAAAAAATCCACAGCCATATGATCGGCATGGACTTTTTTTATTGGTGGTTGAGAAAATATTAATAGACAGTGGAGGTCTTAGTAATGGAACGATACTAATTTTCACAACCTTTAATTTTGTAAATTGGATCGATGGTTGCGCTGCATGTCCATTCGCCATTGACTGTTCTCGACCATGACAGAGTTTGCGCGCTGATTACAGGAACTGTTGCAGAACTGAAAGTTGCTATTATCTCTACCGAGCCATCGGCAGCTATTGTAACTTGTGGCACGCCCTGCCCCGCTCCCAAAACTGCTCCGGTCTGGGATGCACCATCAATCAAAGTTGAGCCAACGGCGCCAGGATCACACTCTCCGTCGCCGCCTCCGACAACCATGACACCTTCATTCAGGCATGTCTCAACCAAGGCTCTTAGCCCACTGGCTTCAGACATGACTCTCGATACTTGAGATTTGATGACATAGGACTGATACATTGGAATAGAAACGGCAGCGAGTATGCCAATTATCGCTATCACAATCATGAGCTCTATTAAAGTAAATCCATCCGAAGAATGCTTTTTCATGATTCGGCTTCCGCAAATATTTATCTATAATCACGTCCAGCAAATTTTAGGCCAAACTCATTTAATAGAAATTTGAATAGTTTGCCGAGAGATATAGATGCATTTCTATCAATCCATCTAAATTTAGTGAATGCCAACGGAAAAAACTGACAAATTTTGTCTAGAACTGATCGGCTTGATGCAAGCTTGTTAACTTCAAATATGCGAGCTCAGCTAAACATTAGAAGAATCACCAAGGGTTTATATCAACTATCGCTAGTGGCTCACCTACGGATTTGTTAACTAAAACAATCATATTTTTTTCTTTTGCGACGATTGGAATATAGGCATCCGCCGCTGGATATTGCAGTCGCAACTCGCCAACTCTTGCTGAATCATTAAATCTATTCAACACATCAAGAGGAATTGCATTGTTACCTGCCGTTTTTTGAATGGCTTCGTAGTCACTCAAAAATTCTTGCCGCAAAAACAACTCTTCTTGATGATTACCAGATACAGCACCATCGACAACCGCAGCCCAAACTGGACCGACTAACGAGTCGGCAGCAATAGAATATTCACCATTAGCGCTTATAGCCTCATAAGCTTGCACGACCTGAAACCTGCTATTGTCATACACTAACCAAACCGGCCTGCCTTGCCCAACAATATTCAAACCATACGCCAGCGCTGCAACCTGCAGAAACACAATTATCGATAAATCAGTTTTTAAAGTTGCTTTGCCTTGTTTAGCAACAATCAACGTTAATAAAGGCCCAATTATTACGTCAATACACAACAGCAATATAAATATCTCAGCAACTCCCAAAGCCTTATCCAATGGGGATGGATACCAAACCCAAAAGACCATACCTACAGAGAGAAGGGCAATAACAGCAGAAACTAACAAATGCGAACCAAAGCATAACAATCGAAACTTCATAAAATGCCCTTGCTAACTTATTTATTGTGAGTTGTGATGAAAGCCAAGATAGACAAGTTTCCTTGTAGGGCGTAATAAAAGCTAAGCCTCTTATAAGCCCATCGTATCCACTCGTTTTCCGGATCTTTTTTCGAATCAGCTCCACTTTTTGCCAAGACAAGGACACCGCCGAAAGAATCCACGATTGCAATTGTTTTTGAGCCTGGTAAATAACCATCATGATAATGAATCATCAAGCCATTAGGATCCGGCTGGTAATGAAAAACGCCGGCCTGCAAACAGCCTTTAGGTTTTTTTAAATCACAACTTACATTTAAGCTATCAAGATAAAAAGGCGAAGCCTGAAGCAGGTGATGTATATCCCAAAGCAAATATGCAAATGCCTCAGCTGAACCAGACAATCCTGCAGACGATGATAATGCATTAAAATCAAAAAGCTTAAGGTAACTATCATTAAACCATTCTTCATAACGATAGTCGTACCGAACCTCATCATCATAGTAGTAATCGTTTATAAATTTGATATTGCGACTTGCCAACGAAAATCTACGTTCTGCGTAGTCTCGGTAGTTTTCACCGGAAACACGATGAATGATTTCGCCTAGCAGACAATAACCCAAATTAGAATAAATTTGCTTTTCACCTGGATTGAAAGCCAACTTTAACGACTCAAGACGAGAAATATTTTGCGGGCACCACGGAGTATTGCGCCGCAAAAACATAGGATCGCCGCTTAATGTTAATCGATTAAAACCCGCCGTATGGTTCAATAAATGAGAAACAGTAATTTGAGGGATACGCTCATCAGCGAACTCTTTTAATTCAGGAAAAAAGTCTATCAAAGCGTCATTAATATCTATCTGCTTATGATGTATCAAATCAAAAATGATCGCTGTGGTTATTAATTTGCTACTACTGGCATATCTGTACCGATGAGAAGGGTTTACTGGGACACCAAACAATTCATTTTTATACCCCGCATAGCAACTGGCTAGCTGCTTTTTGTCACTAAGAAAAGCAACCTGGACAGAGTAAGCCCCCTGAACTTTAACTGCATGGTCAACAAAAAGATTAACCACAGAGCTATCAAGCTCGCAGCGCTTGGCAGCGACGGAAACAACACCAGCTTCCAAGGGCTGAAACCAACGGGCCACTTTATATGGATATGTATCGACTTGATAATAAAACCACAACGCAAAAGTGGTGATCGCAGCAGTAAGCAAATATTTCATTGGTTTATTTTTCGCAAATAAAAAAGCCACCCTGAGGTGGCTTCTAATTGAACTGCAAGAAACTTAACCACCAGATGCAGCAGCGGCAGCTCCGCAACCGTTTGGTGCATATTTAGCATCAACGTCTGTAGTACATGTCCAAGAACCATCTTCGTCGCGAGTCCAGCTCAAGCCTTTTGGAGACTCTCCTGCCAACGCTGCTGCTGCGCTGTTACCAAAACTACCAGACAAGCTCGATTCGGCCGCTGCAATACTAACAGTGACGCCGCCTTTTTTGTTGGCGGTGTCTTCACCTATGAGGGTACCACCATCTTGGCCAAGCAAAGTACTGCCAGTAAACCCAATTACACAGTCGTCTGAGTCAGGAGCGGCAGTATCCGCTGGAACTGGATTGGTTCTTCCTTCCAACAAGCACGTTTCAACAATTGTTTTCAATGCACCGATCTCAGTCATCACACGAGAAACTTGTGACTTGGCAACATAAGTTTGGTACTGCGGCAGGGCCACAGCAGCCAAAATACCAATGATCGCTACGACAATCATTAATTCAATCAAGGTAAAACCTTTCTGTACTGATTTCTTCATTTTTAAATCTCCAGTTGATTAACAGGTTTGAAACACACGCTAATGTGGTTGCAAAGCTAATGCCAAGAAGCAAAACACGTGTAAAACTCTGGCCACGCCAATTAAAAAAGTGAAAAAAATCACACCCTCAGACTCTTTTGAAACCTTGGAGGCGACAATTTCAAGACATTACACGTAACTAGCTGACATTTTTTGTCATCGCAAAAATTTGAAAGATCTCTTTACACAACAAGTTAAACCCGCAGGTTGTTAGCTGCTAGAGTTGAGGTAGTATTGTCATGAAAAACTCTTTTACATCTAGCAGACGTAACTTACTGGCATAACCATGAATAACCCAACACCAGCATCATTAAGCGGATTGGCCCGCAGATTAGTTGCCGACAGTATTCTGGATGCAGATCTGGCAGCAAAAGCTGTGACTCAGGCCAAAAAAGACAAAGTTCCTTTTGCTCAGCATTTAGTAAATCATGCGATTGTAGATGCACGAACGCTGGCACTTGTAGCATCCGAAGAATTCGGCTCCCCGGTATTTGACCTGAATGCCCTCAATAGAGACGCAATCCCTCAGAAACTGGTAGATGACAAATTAATACGCAAGCATCACACCTTGCCCATAGCACGTCGCGGTAATCGACTTTTTCTGGCGGTAACCGACCCTACAGACTTACATGCGCTTGATGAAATCAAATTCAACACCGGTATCAACACCGAAGCAGTGTTAGTCGAGGCAGACAAATTACAAACAGCCATAGATAGATACCTAAACTCTTCCGAAGAATCATTAGGCGAAGCATTAGGCGGCCTGGACGAGGAGCTTGATGATCTTGATATACAGGCAGCAGGGGAAAGTCAGGGCCAGGAGGACCCTGCCGAAGCTGATGAAGCACCGATTGTTAAGTACATCAATAAAGTGTTGTTGGATGCAATCAAAACTGGCGCTTCAGATATCCACTTTGAGCCCTATGAAAAGAGCTATCGAATCCGCTTTCGTACCGATGGTGTTCTACACGAAGTGTCTCGCCCACCTGTAAACCTCGCGCTGCGAATGGCTGCGCGCTTGAAAGTAATGTCGCAGATGGACATCTCAGAGCGCCGCCTACCACAGGACGGCCGTATCAAGCTCAAAGTCTCCAAAACCCGCGCCATCGACTTCAGGGTTAACACTTTACCAACACTGTTTGGCGAAAAAATTGTACTGCGTATTCTTGACCCCAGCTCAGCGAAACTGGGAATTGATGCGCTTGGCTATGAGGACGACCAGAAGAAACTATACTTGGACGCACTCGCCCAGTCTCAAGGCATGATCTTGGTCACAGGCCCCACAGGTAGCGGTAAAACCGTATCGCTATACACTGGCTTAAATATCCTCAACACCAGCGAAGTGA
>CAYRZQ010000092.1:0-5002 GCA_964428835.1 uncultured Comamonadaceae bacterium
AGAATGCAGAATTGCGAATTTTGTTGGAGCGGCGCCGAAGTGCTTTTTGAATGAACGGCTGAAGGAATAAATATCTGCGAAACCGAAATCTAAAGCTACCTGACTAACGGGAATTCCTTGTCTGAGCTCTCGTAAGCAACGTTTCCAGCGCATTTGTGAAAAATCCTCATAGGGACTTATTCCAAAAGCGGACTTATATAAACGAATAAAATGAAAATCGCTCAAGCCCACTTCTGCCGCAATATTCGAAATCTGAACATTTTCAGCTGATAGCAGCAATTCTCTTGCTTCGTAAAGCTTGGTTAAAATTTCCTTTTGCGTTGCAAACTTCTTTAGATCCTGCTTTTGCTTGAGTCCTTGCAAGGCCTCTATTGTTTGAGAAGCAGCATTTAACGCACTTTCGATGAAGGCTTGGACATTATTTTCATTAATGAGATCATCAAGCTTTGTCTCAAATATCCTCTGAATCGGAATTCTATTTCTTTCAAAAAGATAACAAAACGAACTCCCCGAATGAACATTCGGTTTTATAGTGTTTTCAGACTTGATATCTAAACAATAACCAATTGTCTCCTCCTCTGTTTCCACGCTCACTGAGCCCTCAAATTGACCATTAAAAAGAAGTATATCTCCTTTGTTGAGCGTTATCGTTTTTCCATTGAGGGAATATTCTTCTACACCACTTTTAACGTATTTAACACCAAATCCATCCAAACAAATATCCTTTTTTACAGAATGAAAAAAGGAGGCTCGCAACTCGAGCCCCCTTCCATCGTTTGGTTTAATAGTGGTAATCACCTCTTACAACTTGATAAACTGTTTTGCTAAACCGCTTTCTGTGCGCACGATATATGTGCCGGCATTCAGATTGCTTAGATCAATGGTATTATTTTGATTCATCAATTTACCATTGAGAACTTCCTTTCCTATTTGGTCATAAACCCAAAACTGCTGACTGCTATTGGATAAAATGCGAATTGCATCTTTTGCCGGATTTGGCCATAGGACGATATCCTCACTTTTCACTTCTTGAACTGAAGAAGTAAAATCACCAAATCGATATACAGTTCCGCTTGGTGGCTCTGCACTTAAAATTTGTTGTTCTGTAAAATCTTGCATTCCTGAAGGAATTGCTACTAAGTTGGGATTAGAGGGATCACCGGCTAATGACCACAATCCACCCCATTCGCTGCCATCCAAAGCAACAGCGCTACCAATTAAGCATCCGGGAGCACCAATGAAATGGACTACCTCTGGAGAATCAACTGTATTGTCACCATAGCGGTACTCCACTACATTACCATTTTGATATAGCCAAAGTTGGAAATTCGTGGTGTTGGTAAACGTTTCCGTCTCGAACAATTCGCCGTAAAATCCAACATTTGTCCATTGCATTTTGAATATCAAATTTCCTGGCTCACCCTCAAGACTATACAAAATTGGGCTAACAGACACTAAGGTGTCTGCATTCATGACATCTGCAAAATAAGGCATTAACAGATCAGTAAGTGATCCTTTTACAATTCCAGTCACTACTTGAGCACCTGGTGGCAAAAGAAGCAATTCGTCAGTTGTATTTCCAAATAAAGTAAAATCAAATCCTATGGGAACAAAAACCTCTGGATCATCCCAAACCTCTCCGCCCATCAAGTCTGTTCCACCAACTATTGGAGTGTAAGTTTCATTATAAGTTGTAAATGAATAAGGGAATTCTTGAGCCTTGACGGCGGTCCCCACTAATGATATTATAAATACAAGGGTAAATAATTTTGATTTCATAATAATGCTTTTTTATTTATGACGCCTCATACATTCTTTTGTTACACAAAAAAACATGACTTTTTTAAAATTCTTTTTCAGAAAAGGCTCACTGGATTTATAAGATGATGAGCGGAAACTTAACATTTCCTTTGGTTTATAAATAAAAATTAATGCTTCTATGTCTTATTTTTGCAACGGATTTTTTGAGAGAAGGACCTAATTTTATGAGTAAGTATATATTATTGATTTTTGGATTTGGCATTTTATCATTCCAATCCTTAGCCCAAGATGTGGCACCAGAAGACAACGAGGGGCTTAATAGCGACGCTGAGCTACTCTTTTTTGCTCCCAACGCCTTTACTCCCAATGAGGACGGGACGAACGATGTTTTTAGAATTATCGGTCCGGAAACACGACTTTTCGAGCTTGTAATTTGGGATCGCTGGGGTCAAGAAGTATTTAGAAGCAACAATATCGAAGACGTTTGGACAGGAAATAAGCTCGGAGGCACTCATTATGTCCAAGATGGTATATATTTATACCGTTACAAAGCCTCACTCTCACTTACAGAATTTGTTGAGCATCAGGGGAAGGTTTTGCTGACCAGATAACCTTTGCAAATGAAAACATTTTGGGACGAACGTTTCGGTGATACCGAGTACGTCTACGGCACTGAAGCCAACCACTTTTTACAAGAAATTTTGCCGACTTTACCTAAGGGAAGTATCTTATTTCCCGCGGAAGGTGAAGGAAGAAATTCTGTGTACGCGGCAACATTAGGCTTTGAAGTTCATGCTTTTGATTTCAGTGAAAAAGGACGCGAGAAAGCCTTACGTCTTGCTCTAGAAAAAAGTGTTTCCATCGATTATATCATTTCTGATTTTGATTCATTTGACACTGAGCTAAGATTTGATTACATAGCCCTGATTTACGCGCATGCCCCAGCTGGCAAAAGGTGCGAATATCACAGGAAGATGATTCATTTACTCAAGCCTGGCGGCACTATTATAATCGAGGCTTTTAACAAGAATCAAATAAATAAATCTTCCGGCGGTCCCAAGGATTTAGAAATGTTGTTCTCATTACAAGAGCTCCGGGAAGATTTCAAAGGAATGATCGATCTTGAAATTACAGAGATGGACGTAACACTCAACGAAGGACCTTTTCATCAAGGAGAGGCCTCCATCATTCGACTCGTTGGGAAAAAGAGTAATTGGTCTACGATTTAAGACCAAATTTCTTAAT
The DNA here is from genome assembly GCA_964428835.1 of uncultured Comamonadaceae bacterium. Taxonomy (GTDB): domain Bacteria; phylum Bacteroidota; class Bacteroidia; order Flavobacteriales_D; family Sanyastnellaceae; genus JAIXWP01. Next base: position 3,007 of record CAYRZQ010000092.1, read on the forward strand.
TTTGAGCATGGACATTTCAAAAGAGAAGCTAGCCATCATTGAATGGGTAGTGAATCAGCAAAACCCTCAACATCTGGAAAGGGTTCGACTATTCGTCGAAAATATTGACGCATCAGACAGAGACACTTCAAAAATTATTGGTCAAACGGTAAAAGGAGATAGGGTCACCAAACGTCAACTTGTAGAACGCATTATCATTTCTCTTCAAGAGCTTGATAAAAATCAACTCGACGCTCTTGACGAAATAGAAAATCAATCCGAACAGTGGTAACCCGCATATTATGAAAAGAATTTTACTTTCTCTAGCATTAGGCATATCAATCACAGCGAGCGCACAAACACCTTGTGTAGATGGATTTGCCGGAATCTATCCTTGTCAACACATGGATCTTGCCGCATACATGCCTTTGGCTGATATTGGTGGCGGAGGCAACACAAATGATGTTTGGGGATGGGTTAGTCCAGTCACTCAAAAAGAATATGCGCTCGTAGGTGTTTCAAACGGAACCGCATTCGTAGATGTAAGCGATCCTGTTAACCCAATCTATCTGGGAATTTTGCCTACTCATACAACCGTCAACCTGTGGCGAGATTTAGAAGCCTTCAATAATTATTGTTTTATTGGAAGTGAAGCCCCAGGTCATGGCTTGCAAATTTTCGACTTGCTTCAACTGGATAATGTAACTAATCCGCCAGTGACGTTTGAAAACTCTGCACACTACGATGGTTTTGGCAACTCACATACGATAAACATTGATCCAGTTAGCGGCTACTTGTATGCCATGGGAACGCAGACATTTTCAGGCGGCCTTCACATCGTTGACATTAACGACCCTCTCAATCCTACCCTTGCCGGAGGCTTCGCAGAAGATGGCTACACTCATGATGGGTTTGCAATTACTTATCCTGGACCTGACGCCGATTGGTTTGGAAAAGAAGTGGTAATGGCGTGTAATGCAGATGCACTCACAATTGTGGATGTAGACGACAAAAGTGATTGCCAGTACATTTCAACCCTCAGCTATCCCAATCTCGGATATGTCCACCAAGGATGGTTTACTAAAGACTATAAGTACTTTTTATTGAATGATGAATTAGATGAAACAACACTAAATCAGCTCACCAGAACTCATATGTTCAATGTTCAAGATCTCGATAATCCAATTTATATGGGATTCTTCGAGCACGAAACCACTGCCATCGACCATAACATTTATATGGTAGATCAATTTGCTTACCAAAGCAATTACAGGGCTGGTGTGAGAGTGATCGATGCGAGCAGAACATTTAATACTGAATTAAAAGAAATTGGATATTTCGATTTATTTCCAGCGAATGATATTCCAATGTTCAGTGGTACTTGGAGCAATTACCCTTATTTGCCTAGTGGAATCAATTTGGCAACATCCATGTATGACGGATTTTTCATTATACAGCCGCGCCTTGTCGATATCCCAGAGGTAGCAACATTTTGTGATGGTGGAAGTTTTGACATCACTATTAATGCAGATTTATACTTTCCATTAACTGTTTCTGCTGCAGGATCTGACCCTAGCGCCAATGCAACAGGTCCAGAGATAACCGGTCCTGGCACCTATACCATTACGCTCACAGGAAACTGGGTTGACGAAGGCGGTAAACTCATTTTGACTACAGCTTTCGGTAGCACTTATGAGTTTCCTATTTATGTTGACAATTGTATTTCCACAAAAGAAAGAGCGATCAACACCTTGAAGCTCTTCCCTAATCCTACCAATGAACTATTGAGAATTGAAGGATTGAAGCGTGGTGAAATGTTGAATATCTATAATAGCTCTGGAACGTTAGTGCTTACCCGTCAAGCTCCAACCGAGTCTATTGTCATTGATGTACAAAACTTCCCTGCTGGCGTTTATATTCTGAATACCGAAAGCAAGAGCGCGACGTTGGTGGTGGAGTAGGAAAGAACAAGAACAAGAACAAGAACAAGAACAAGAACAAGAACAAGAACAAGAAC
>CAYRZQ010000093.1:0-5001 GCA_964428835.1 uncultured Comamonadaceae bacterium
GAAAAAATTATCGAGCGTAAGCGATGATAATTTTTGGAGTCGAAGGGTGGTGCAGACCGTGGAGAAACATAATTCAATCCACTAAACGGATTGTCATACTATCATACTATCATACTATCATACTATCATACTATCATACTATCATACTATCACCCTCATCCCATCATACGCCAAAAAAACATTCTCCGGCAGGCTGAGCTCTACTTCGCTATGTAAACCCAACTGATGAGAAATATGGGTGAGGTAGGCGGTTTCGGGTTGGAGTTCTTCGATGAGGGCGAGGGCTTCGTCGAGGGTGAAATGTGAGGGATGCTTTTCGCGGCGAAGGGCGTTCAAGACGAGCGTTTTGCTGCCTTTGATTTTATCCTTTTCTTCTTCGCTTATATAATTGGCGTCGGTGATATAGGTGAAATCGCCAATGCGGTAGCCAAATACAGGCAATTTGAGGTGAAGCACTTCTATCGGTTGAAAGCGTATGTCGCGAATAGCGAAGGCTTCTGCTGTGATGTTTTTAATCTCCACTTCAGGAATGCCCGGATAGCGGAAGTCGGCAAAGATGTAGGCAAACTCCCGACGCAGCGCTTCCTCTACGCGAGCGGTGCAATAGATTTCCATTTTCTCCTGCATAAAATAATTGTATGCACGGATGTCGTCGAGGCCTGCGATGTGGTCTTTGTGTTCGTGCGTGAAAAGCACGGCGTGCAAGCGATCCACACGTTCGCGCAACATCTGCTGACGAAAATCGGGTCCGCTGTCGATCACAATGTTGATGTCTCCCTCTGAAATCATGATGGAAGAACGCAGACGGCTGTCGCGTGGATCACGCGAAGTACAGACTGCACAATGACATGCAATCACAGGTACGCCCTGAGAGGTTCCGGTTCCGAGGAATGTGACGGTCATTTGAAATTCTATTGCGGCGTGAAATTAGGCAATCTCTACCTTTGCAACGATGAACAAGCCGAAACATCCCAAAAAAGTTCCGTACATGGTCTATGCCGATGCGGAAGGAAACATCTTTGAAGACACACGCTACGAGGCCGTGGGCCGCTCGGGATACAACGTGTATCCGTTGCAACCAGAAGACTTTATCGAGATGCCTTATGGCAGCGATCTCTTCACACTGCCAGGTCGCAGACCTTATGGACTCAATATTGAGACAGGCGAATTCGATGTGATCGAAGATGTGCAGGCCGTGGCGGCTCTCATCAGCCCCGCGCATACGCAAACATACCTCGCTGCCTTTGGTACCGATGAGGAAGATGCACCAACACTGCCGCTATATGCTTATACCGTGATCGGTTGGCTCGATGATAAATTCTATTGCACAGCAGTGCGCATCGATCCAGACGAACGCCAAGACTTAGAAAATTTTGATCACGAATTTATCGTGGAGCGCACCAAGGAACGACTCGCGCAACATCCCGACAACCGCCTCATTCAGCACCTCGGACAAAATTGTAGCATCCGCTATTCATGTCCTGCGGCGCGCAATTTTTTCATGGGACGTTGGGAATGTCCGATTCCTGTTTCGCCTGCATGCAATAGCAATTGCATCGGATGTATTTCTTTTCAACCCGAAGAACATGAGATCTCATCTTCGCAAGACCGATTGGATTTTATTCCAAGTGTAAATGAGATCGTAGAATTCACAGTGCCGCACCTCGAGAAGGCCGAGCGTCCGATCATCAGCTTTGGTCAAGGATGCGAAGGCGAACCATTGCTCGTGTGGCAGTTGATTCGCGATGCGATTATCAAAATTCGTTCGTACACCGACCGTGGCATTATCAATATCAATACGAATGGAAGTAAGCCAGCAGCGGTAGAAGAGTTGTGCAAAGCGGGATTGAACAGCATCCGCGTGAGCACCAACAGTGCGCGCAAGAATATTTACGAAGCCTATTATTTGCCCAACAATTATAAATTCGAAGACATCCGCGACTCTGCACGTGTGGTGCGCCAGTACAAAGGATGGGCGAGCATCAACTATTTCACCTTCCCCGGCATGACCGATCAGAAGGAAGAGTATGAAGCGCTGCGCGACTTTATCAAATATGCCGACATCACCATGATTCAATGGCGCAATTTCAACATCGATCCAGATTGGTATTTGGGCAAATTGAATATTGCGGAATTGCCCGAAGGCATTGGAGTGAAAAATATGATGGACTTGATTCGCAAAGAATTCCCAGCCCTCGCATTTGGATATTTCAATCCACCGAAAGAAGTACAAGAGAATTATTTTTTGAAAAGAGAAAAATTAGTCTGATGCGTACACTCATTTTCATCGTGCTGATGGTCGCTACAGGAGCGGCTTTCGGACAATACTCCATTATACCTCAACCGGTATCCATGCATGTAAAACCGGGAGTATTTACCCTCGATGAAAATGTAGAAATTGTAAGTAAAGAAGCATGCGTGAAAGAAGCGCGCATGTTTGTGGCGTGGCTCAATAGCGCTACTGGCGGGCGATTCGAAGTGGTGCCAGCGGAGACGTGGCAATACAGCAAACCATTTATCCTTTTTTCTAGCGAGAATGCCAAGTCGCTCGGCGAACTGAAAACCACACCCGGCGTGAATCCTCGCTATTTGGAAATGATGGAAAAAACACCTGCGGGTGCGTACACCCTTTCGATGGACGAGCGCGGCATGACCGTGACCGGCACAGATCCCAAAGGTGTATTTTATGGCATTCAGACCTTGATGCAAATGTTTCCCGTCAACGCATACAGCGGCGAAATGCGACTGCCGTATCAGTTCACGAATGTCATTATCAAAGACCAGCCGAAGTTTGCGCATAGAGGATTGTTGTTGGATTGTTGTCGCCACTTTATGACCGTAGATTTTATCAAGCGCTACATAGATCATTTGGCCTATTACAAAATGAACGTGCTGCACTGGCACCTTACCGAAGATCAAGGTTGGCGTATTGAAATAGAAAAGTATCCGCGACTAACGGAAGTGGGCGCGTGGCGCATCAATGCGGATGGTAAAAAATATGGCGGCTATTACACCAAAGCGCAGATACGCGACATCGTGCAATATGCAAATGCGCGCCATATCACCATCATCCCTGAAATTGAAATGCCTGGACACAGCGTGGCCGCCATAGCAGCATATCATCATCTTGGCTGCACCAAAGAACACATTCCCGTAGAACATGAATGGGGCGTGTTTAAAGATATTTATTGCGCGGGTAATGATAGCACCTTTCAATTTTTGGAAGACGTGCTCACAGAAGTATGCGAACTTTTTCCCGGACCGTACATCCACATTGGCGGTGATGAAGCGCCCAAGTATCGCTGGGAGCATTGCGACAAATGTCAAGCGCGCATAGCAGCAGAAGGGTTGAAGAATGAAGCCGAGTTGCAAACCTATTTCATCGAACGTGTAGCAAAGTTTTTGGAAACCAAAGGCAAGCGCATCATTGGATGGGATGAAATACTGGAAGGTGGTATACCCGCTTCAGCCGCAGTGCAGAGTTGGCGCGGCGTAGAAGGCGGCATCGAAGCCGCCAAGCACGGACACAATGTAGTGATGTCGCCCACCAGTCATTGTTATTTTGACTATGGGTTGGAGAGCATTGACACCGAGAAAGTCTATTCCTTTGACCCCATACCTGCGGATCTCGAAGCGGCCTATCGCAGTTATATTCTCGGAGCCGAGTGCAATATGTGGACCGAGCGCGCGCCGCAGGAAGAAGTGGACGACCGCCTGTTTCCGCGCATGCCAGCGCTGGCGGAAGTGTTGTGGAGTTACAATCCCAGCAGACAGTATATAGAATTTGAAAGGAGGTTGGGTACGCATTATAAAATCTGGGACCGAATGAACATTCGGTATGGGTTTGCCACCGTGCCGTTGAAGTTTAACACCAGCATTACCCAAGACAAAAAGATAGCAGTGGAAGCAGTGAAGACACCAGCGGATTTGAAGTTGGTGCTTGTAGAAGGCAAGAGCAGCAAGCCCTGGGAAGGCAAGTTGGTAGCCGCAGAGAACACCACCCTCGAAGTGAAAGCCATCTCGCCCAGTGGCAAGGAGTTTAAAAAATCATTTGTGTTGAAGTTGGCCGTGCATAAAGCCTTGGGCATACGCGCGCAGATGAATTATGAGCCCAGCAAATATTATACAGGTGGAGGAGAAGGCGCCCTGACCGATGGCGTGATGGGCAGTAATAATTTTAGGGACGGACATTGGCAAGCGAAGACAGGACAGGACTTGCAGGCGACGATAGATTTTGGAAAAGAAATCACCTTTACAAAAGCCGGTAGCAATTTCTTTCACTACGCCAACGCCTGGATCTTTAGACCAGAGGAGTTGATTATAGAATACAGCAGTGACGGCAAAGAGTGGAAGGAGTGGGCCACCGTTCCCGCCCCCATCGAACCCTCTCAAAGCGGCGAGCTCCCGCTCGAGTATTTCACCACCAAGCCTACCCCCACCACCGCGCGCTACATCCGCTTCACCGCCGTCACCATCGGCCCCTGCCCGACGTGGCACGACGCCGTCGGCGAGCCGAGTTGGATTTTTTGGGATGAAGTGGTGGTGGAGTAGGGAATAGGGGATAGGAAATAGGAGTAGGAAATAGGAAATAGGAGAAGGAATTAAAGGAATAATCTTCCTCCCGATAACTATCAGGACTCTCAATCTTCCATTTTTCCAATCTTCCCCACCCCCGTATTTCTACGTGATTTTTTGGATTAGTTGGAATTTGGGAGGGGGTGGGTAAATTTGGGGGGGGAGTTAGTCATGAAACGATGTTTTATGCAAGTTTCGATAATTTTAAGTTTTTGAAATTTGTCCTGCGTCGGATTTTTTGTGAAAAGTGTGAGATGAAGTATAAGAAAATAGAATATAGGAAAGCAAATAACTCAATATGGAATTTGGACTTAGAGACCTACTGTATATAGTTGGTATAGTAGTGTCAACATTGATTACATTCTTTGCCACTAGATACGGGTTAAAGGAATATGTCAGAGATAAATACGATAGTTTAAAAGACGA
>CAYRZQ010000094.1:0-4949 GCA_964428835.1 uncultured Comamonadaceae bacterium
CAGCCCCTTTTAGCTTATCAAGCTGAAGCTCCAAGCTCTGTCCTGTGCTACTAACGCGGGCATATCCAACTCTAGGCATTGCTCTCAATAACTCTAAGGGGATTTGATAATCTAATTATGAGGGTAGTTTTGAGAGTGTCAAATGCTAATCCTCAAAATGTATACACTTTGAGACTTCAAGCCGGGGAGCACGGGCGGGTCTGATAACCGCACAATGATGGCTGCTTTGACATGCTTGTGGTTAGAGTTCAACATGAATTGAGCGGACCGGATAATTTGCTCTCACTCGACGGAACATGTATTAATTGTGATGACGAATGTTGGGTTAGATTTGAAGCCAATTAGGTCTAGGCGACGTCCGACAGGTCTTACGGAAGAAGGTATATCCTGACGCTTGGTTTGGAGCTAAAGATATAGCTGATACCCATCCACTGAAATGCAGCCTGATAAGCAAGCTTGAATCACACTTTTGAAGTTGAGTTAAAACAGTCACATATGAAGCGGCAACTTAAAAAGTTGGTTCTACGGTAATTGGAGAGGAATGCTTAGCTTTTATAAGGAGTAGTGTCAAAGTGGTGCTTTGGTCGCACGAAGTTTTACCCATCAAATGTTCATTTTATTGGGCACGATTTAAAGGAACACAAATGTCGAGGGCACCATGAAGGTTGACAAATTTATAAATAATTCAGAGCTCAAAAATATAATTCTGAGAGTCAGGGCAGAGTGCAAGGACAAGTTTTTCATTGATGTCATTGATGATGATGGTAATCAATATGTTGATCTGGTTATGGAGGGGGGGGGCATGCTGGGCATAGCTTTGGTTGGTTATGTTCACGTGCTGGAGCAGGCCGGAATAAGATTTTTAGGGTTGGGAGGGGCATCTGCAGGTTCTATAAGTGCTTTGTTATTAGCCGCTTTAGGTGTTCCATCTGAAGCGAAGGGTCAAAAATTGGCGGGGTTATTGGCGTCAAAAAATTTCTATGATTTTATCGATGGCGATGATGACGCAAAAGATTTTATAAAGAGTTGGAGGGCTGGGGCTAGCAGTGTGAAGTTAACGTTTAAAGCACTACAAATTTTAGATAATGTTAGACATGATCTTGGTTTAAACCCGGGAAAACAATTCGAAGTATGGTTGGAAAGCATTCTCAAAAATGAGGGGATCAGTAATTATAAACAATTACGTGCCCGAATGAATGTTTGTCCTAAGGGATTAAGAACCCGTGACGGGGAGGCGTTGGATACTCCAGAAAAAATGTGTTCAGAGCTTGCAATAATTGCAGCGGATGTTTCTACAGAAACAAAAGTTGAGTTCCCTCGAATGGCGTCTTTGTACTGGAAGGACCCTTGTAGTGTCAGCCCTGCATTGTTCGTAAGGGCATCAATGTCTATTCCCTTCTTTTTTCAACCGTTGATTGTAAAGAATTTGCCTAAAGGCCCTGAAATAGAACAGTTATGGAAAGACCTGGCTGGTTATTCTACGGTTGATGAAGGTGGCCCCCCCAAAGACGCAGTCTTTGTTGATGGTGGAGTGATGTCGAATTTTCCGATAGACGTGTTTCATAACAAAGGAAGAGTACCAATTGCTCCTACATTTGGAGTCAAATTAGAGCTAGATAAGCGTCGAAATAAAATTGCTGGGCCATTAAGTATGATGTTCGCAATATTTAATTCTGCACGACATACCCTGGATTATGATTTTCTTCATAAGAATTTAGATTATCGACATTTAGTGACGTGGATTCCAGCTAAAGGTTTTGACTGGCTTGAGTTTGATATGTCGGAAAGGAAACGACTAAAGCTTTTTTTAGAGGGCGCAAATTGTGCAGCAGATTTTCTTGCTAAGTTTGACTGGGATGGTTACAAGAAAATTAGGAAGGGAATATTGGAAGCCGATCTCGCATCAAAGCGGTAGATAAATGTCTCGCTTTATTAGTGGCAACATCACTCCACGTTTTTCAGGTTGAATTTTTAGATTAAGGTACATTTTTCTCAGTCAAAATGCGTATTCGAGGCACTTTTTTTAACATTATGTAATCAAATCTAATAAGTAGGAGTTTTCGCGTTATGGAAACTAGAAAAACATCCAGTAAGAAAGGACAGGAAAATGCTCATCATCTCAAAGTCCAAAAATCTGATAGTGAAAAGACTACTTTGTTTGATCGGATCAAAAATCAGTTCCTTAATCATCAATTAGTAGCGTGGCTGCTAATCACAATCTCAATTTTCGCTGGCTTAGCAAATCTGACAGGGTCGATTGAAACTTTAACTAAATATTATCAATCTGTAATGAATAGTTATAAAGTGATTGATCCAAAATTTGAAGATGCTGATAAAGAATATTTTTTCAATAACAAAGATACCAAAGGGTTTGAAATGTATCTGCGCTTAGCAAAGGAAGAAAATGCTATGGCACAGGCTGCAGTTGCTCGCCTATACTGGTTAGGAGTAGGTGTTAGAGAAGATAAGTCAGAAGCAAGCGTCTGGGCAAATAAATCCCTTAAGAAATTACATAAGCTTGATAAAGGCGGTAATTTTATTGCGAGCTACTTATTAGGTCGATTCTATGAATTAGGTATAGTGGTTGAGCAGGATTATTCACGTGCGTCCTCTCTAATAAAAAAGTCTGCCTTCTCAGGCTATGCTCCAGCTTATTTAGTGCTGGGTGATTTTTACAAATTAGGGCAAGGTGTTCCGGCAGATCCCGTTGAAGCAGTAAAATATTACAAAAAGGCGGCAGAACAGAATTTAGACCGGGGGCGGTATTCTCTTGCTAGCATGTACGATAATGGTATAGGGGTACGAGAAGACAAGGATGAAGCATTTGCGTTATACCGTCTTTCTGCTGAAAAAGGATTCTCTGCAGCTCAAAATCAGATTGGCTATTTTTATTCCGAAGGTATTGGAAGGGAAAAGAATTATGTCGAGGCCGTTCGCTGGTATGAAAAGGCAGCGCGTCAAAATAATGCGGTCGCGCAATGTAATTTAGGAATAATGTATGAATATGGGCAGGGCGTGAATGTAGATTTTATTGAAGCGTTTAATTGGTATCGCTTAGCAGCGCAACAGGTGGAGCCTGAATGCGAATTAAATCTTGCCAGAATGTACAAGGAGGGGAAAGGTGTTGAGCAAAGTTACTCGAAAGCGATTGCTATCTATCGTCAAAGGGCCGAAAAAGATGACCCTGAAAGTTTATGCTATCTCGGAGTAATGTATGAGAATGGGTACGGCATTGAGGCAGATCTTGAGAAAGCTGTTAATTTATATAAAAAGGGTGCTGAGCAAGGCGATCCAATGTGCCAATTGTATTTGGGGCTTAATTATTCTGAAGGTTTGGGCGTGGAACTAAGCCACGAGAAAGCTTTTGAATGGTTTAGTAAAGCAGCGGAACAGGACTACGCAGAAGCTAAGTCACAGCTGGGATATTCGTATCGTCATGGACTAGGCGTTCCTAAAAGTTATAGTCGAGCACTATCGCTCTACAGGCAAACTGCTGAACAAGATAATCTAAGCGGTCAAAAAGGCTTAGCTGAAATGTATGAAAAGGGGCTTGGAGTTGAACAGGATTTTGAGAAGGCATTTTCATGGTATTCCAAGGCCGCTGCTCAAGGAGACGCGGGGGCGCAAGTTTCAATCGGAATGATGTATGAGCTTGGTTTAGGTGTTAAGTCTAATCCTGCGATGGCAGTTGATTGGTATCGGAAAGCTGCAGATCATGGACACAGAGATGCGAAGATCTATGTAGGCGCAGGTATAGGAAACGATGAATTCTATCTGACAGATGAGTGGCGAACGCACGCAGAATCCTATTTCAACTCATTAATATCTTCTGGGGATAATATCGGCTACATTGGTCTGTGTAAACTCTACTTGAATCGCATGAAAAATGATGTAGAAATAAATAAAGCGATCTCATATTGTAAAATGCATAATTCGGAGCATCCTTACTCTGCAAGCCTATCCTTAGCGAATTTCTTCAGTAGAAAATCCAAATATCATGACTCTGGGCAGGCGGTAAAATACTTTGAGAAAGTAATTGCGTCAAAAGGATATGATACGACTTGCCCTAGGTATAAGCTCGGATTGCATTATCTAACTGGGGATGGAGTAGAAAAGAACGTAGACATGGCTTTTGAGTACTTCGATCAAGCGGCAAAGGAGAATTCGTGGGGTGCATATTATGAACTTGCAAAAATGTACGAAAATCCCACCTCATCCAGATATTCTGTTTCTAAATCTTTAGAATACTTTGAAATAGCAGCTGGAAAGGATGTGGTCGAGGCTCACCTTGCGCTAAGTTCTAAATATCAGTACGGAGAAGGCGTGGATGTTGACGCTCTAAAATCGCTTTTCCATCTTCAGCAAGCTGCAAAATTAGGAAGTCAATACGCAATTAGTGAAATTGAAAGAAGTTTTCGGCCCATTACCAAATCATGCTCGGTGTTGGCGTCAGAGAATCAACACTAGAGCCACATTATTTGGTTGACATATGTTTAACTGACGCGCTAATCATTTCAATTCGGAGTTAATCACTTTTGAATCTAAAAAGAATCTTATAAAGTGAATAAAGCTTGTTGTTGCACTCTGTTCGGAATATTCATGGTGTTGGCTATTTTCGTACAACACCCAGGAATATTTGGTTGGAAACGCAGATGCAGCTTTATTAGGTAATGCTCCGTACATTATTAAATATACAGGCGAGGTTGCAATTAGTGGTACATGTGGCTCTATTTCTGTGTTTGTAGCTGCCTACGAAAAGCACCTCAAAGAAACTGAAGGGTTCACGCTTGAGGAAAGAGCTCTACATTGGTGAAATATGCAGAAAAATGCTTCACGGTTTTAAGGTTAAGCGAAATTCATACAAGGTGCTCAAGTATGATTTTGGCAGCAAAAGTAGCATAACTTCTAATTTTCCCTTTTTGTTTATTTTCAATTCATACAAGGGATGC
>CAYRZQ010000095.1:0-4764 GCA_964428835.1 uncultured Comamonadaceae bacterium
CTACATTTCCTTTAATTGTTTTTAAAGGAAAATAAGGTTTGTCATATCCGCCATAGATCCACGTACCGAGCATCCACAGAGCCGTCATCACGCAGAATGCCGGCACTACAAGTGCATTACTATAGACTTTGTCGGTAAGCGATGCATAAATATCTTTTAGAATAAAAAGAGATGCAAGCGAGAAGGATACATCGAGGAGTGGCATGAAAAGTTTTTTGATAAAACGATTCAACACCGCCACAGAAGCGCGAAGCCAGATGGCCATTTGAATAAAGAACACAAACAGTTTCGCATTTTTTTCACTGAAATGTTTGCGCGCAAAAATGATCATCGCGTTATAAAACACGAAGACATAATTCAAACTTCCTTTTTTAGTGCTCTCTCCTTTGTAATGAATAATCGTTGTTTCGGGGAGATAATAATTCTTATATCCGCCTTGCACAATGCGCCACGACAGGTCGATGTCTTCGCCATACATGAAGAACGCTTCGTCCAACAATCCCACTTTATCAAGCGCTGCTTTGCGCATCAACATGAACGCACCGGAGAGGATTTCGATTTCATGTGTTTGCGATGCGTCGAGATGTCCGAGGTAGTAGCGATTGAATTTTTTTGAATGTGGAAAAATGCGTGAGATGCCGAAGATCTTGTAAAACGATGTTTCTGGCGTGGGCAGTCCGCGCTTCGATTCGGGAAGGTAATTTCCTTTTCCATCCACCATCTTCACACCGAGTCCACCCGCATCAGGATGTGCGTCCATAAAGTCGATGACTTTTTGCAGCGTATCTTCTTCAATCACCGTATCGGGATTGAGCAGCAATACATATTCTCCCTTTGCCTCGCGCATCGCTTGATTGTTCGCGCGTGAAAAGCCTGTGTTCTCGGTGTTTGCAATCACTTTCACATTCGGAAAACGTTCGCGCACCATTTGCACCGAACCGTCTACCGAATTGTTGTCCACCATCCACACCTCGCCGTTGTTGCCGATGCGATGCATCGCTTTCTCCACGCTGAGGAGGCATTGCTCCAAAAAGTAGCGCACGTTGTAGTTGACAATCACGATAGAAATTTTCATGTGCATCTATCGTTTTAATGAAACTTCGTAAGGGGTGCGCAATACGATGCTGCGACCGAGGGTCACCTCATCGGTGTATTCGAGTTCTCCGCCCACCGCCACGCCACGAGCGATGGACGATATTTTTACATTGTAAGCGGAGAGTTTTTTATAGATAAAAAAACAAGTCGTTTCGCCTTCCATCGTCGCACTCAATGCGAGGATTACTTCTTTCACTTCTTGCGTGCTCACGCGTTCGATGAGCGAATCGATCGTGAGGTCGCTGGGGCTCACACCGTCCATCGGACTGATGATGCCGCCTAGCACGTGATAGAGACCGTTGTATTGTTCTGTACCCTCTATGGCCATCACATCGCGGATGTCGCTCACCACGCAGAGGGTAGAGCGATCGCGGCGGGTGTCGAGGCAGATTGAACACGTCTCCTCGTCGGAGAGGTTGTGACACACCTTGCAGTGGTGAATATGATCGCGCATATCCACGAAGGCATCGGCAAAGCGCCGTATCTCCTCGGGTTTGCGACGGAGCATTTCGAGGACCAGTCTCAAAGCGGTTTTCTTGCCGATGCCCGGCAAGCTAGCCATTTGATCCACAGCCGTTTCGATGAGTTTGCTTGGAATATTCACGGTGTAAATATACAACGACCGCGACAGGTTATATTTGTCGCATGTCGCAACTACTCATACTCGGAATATTATTGGCCTATTTCCTCGTGTTATTGGGCATTTCATACATCACAGGAAAGGCTGCCACCAATCAAACCTTTTTCGCCGCCAACAAGAGCGCCCCGTGGTACCTCGTGGCCTTCGGCATGGTGGGCACCTCGCTATCGGGCGTCACCTTTGTGAGTGTACCGGGAACGGTGCAAGCGGCGGGCTTCACCTATTTTCAAGTCGTGCTGGGGTATTTCATCGGCTATTTCATTGTAGCGTTTGTGTTGCTGCCGCTGTATTACCGACTCAATCTGACATCCATTTACACCTACCTGCAGGGCAGATTGGGGATGGTGTCTTACAAAACCGGAGCATTATTTTTCATCCTCTCGCGCACGCTCGGAGCCACCTTGCGATTGTATATCGTGGTGAATGTATTGCAAGTGTATATCGTAGATAAAATGAGTTTTAGCGTGGGCGGAGAAGTCTTGCACGTACCGTTTGCCGTCACCGCATTTATCATCATGTTGATGATACTGCTCTACACATACAAAGGTGGCGTGAAGACCATCGTGTGGACGGATACCTTGCAAACCTTTTTCATGTTGTTGGCCTTGATTGTGTGCGTGGTATTTATACTTCAGGATTTGAACCTCAGCCTCGGACAAGCGTTTGCCACCATGGGCGATGCGGGGTATTTGAATATTTTCGAAACCAATCCATCGGATAAGAAATTCTTTTTGAAACAAATCATTGGCGGCGCCTTCATCACCGTGTCTATGACAGGCTTGGATCAAGAGATGATGCAGAAGAATATCAGCGTAAAAACCTTGGGCGACTCACAAAAGAACATGCTCAGTTTTAGCGTCATTTTGGTCATAGTGAATTTCATCTTTTTGACCCTTGGCGGCTTGTTGTACCTCTACGCTAGCGCACATCAGGCGGGCGTAGAGGGCGATGCGTTGTTTCCGACAGTAGCGCTCGATTTCCTGCCACCAGTGGTGGGTATTATTTTTATAATTGGATTGATATCTGCTTTGTTCCCATCTGCCGATGGCGCCATTACAGCGCTCACTGCCAGTTTTTGTATTGATATATTGGGAATGCAGCGTGACGAGAGCAAGAGTGAAGAAGAGAAGATGGCATTGCGCAAGCGCGTGCATTTAATTTTTGCGGGAGTATTTATTTTATTTGTTTTTATATTTAAAATATTAAACAACGCCAGCATCATCAACGTCTTGTTGGACATTGCCAATTACACCTACGGACCATTGTTAGGTCTTTTCGCCTTCGGCATCCTCACCAAGCGCACCGTCCGCGATCACCTCACGCCGATCATTTGTATCCTCGCCCCCGTCATCACTTACAGCCTCACATTGATCCCCAAAGAACTCCTCGGCGGGTATGTTTTTGGGAGTGAGTTGTTACTTATAAATGGGAGTTTGACCTTTATTGGATTGGTAGTCCTTGGAGGGAAGAAAGAATGAGAGATTGGGAGAATGAAAGATAGAAAGATTGTAAGTATGAAAGGTTGAAAGAGTAGCGTTCCGAGCGCTAAAGGTGCTTTTAATCTTCCCCGATAGCTATCGGGACTCACAATATTCCATTCTCGGCTTTTGCGCCGAGACTCATTTCTTAAAACTAGGCGTTCTACATCCGGTTTTTATTTTTAAAAAATTCAAAAAGGTTGCAAGCTCCCGTGCAAAGATTGACACCTCGGGAATTAGAAAAATCGAAAGGAGAGGGCGTTGTTTGCTTGAAATTGAACGAATGATTAGCCTTAATGATCTATCGTAACTTGAAATCAGAAAAAATTGTATTTTCACCGAATAAAATTTGAGTAGAACTAGATGGCTGATAAGGAAGCTAAGGCACGAGTTAAGATTAATAAACTCCTAGAGGAAGCAGGCTGGCGTTTCTTTGACACTGAAAAGGGTAAGGCGACCATTAAACTTGAGTCATCCATCAAAATGGACGAGTTAGGTGAAGACTTTGAGCTTTCAAAAAACGGGTTCATTGACTTTTTACTGGTTGACGAAAACCAAAACCCTGTATTGGTTTTAGAGGCAAAAAAAGAAAGCTTGAACCCACTTGTTGGAAAAGAACAAGCAAGAAATTATGCCAAGTCGCAGAAAGTAAAGTTTGTTATTTTATCCAACGGGACACTTCATTATTTATGGAATATTGAAACTGGAAATCCCGAGCAAATTCAGGTATTCCCGACACTGGAATCAATCAAACAATATTACGAGTTCAATCCCGACCCGAACAAATTAGTAAGCGAAGAAATAAATATCGACTATGTTGTATTGACTCAACTCCCGAACTACAAACAGATTCCAGAGTTTCAAGACGAGCAGAAAAAGAAAGATTTAATCTTTAATCTAAAACTTCGTTTTCTAAGATATTACCAAGTTGAAGCAATACAAGCCGTTCAGAAAGCAGTGAGCGAAGGCAAAAAACGTTTCTTGCTAGAAATGGCAACTGGAACTGGAAAAACGCTTACATCCGCAGCAATCATCAAATTATTTTATAGAACGGGCAATGCAAGACGAGTTTTGTTTTTGGTTGACCGTTTGGAATTGGAAGAACAAGCACGAAAGGACTTTACCAATTATCTGAAAAACGACCTGACAACTGTTGTTTACAAAGAGAAACGCAACGACTGGAGAAAAGCGGAAATTGTTGTTACCACTATTCAATCGTTGATGGTGAATAACAAATACAAGAAGCTATTTTCACCGACAGACTTTGATTTAATCATTTCAGACGAATCGCACCGACTTTTAGGAGGCGGCAACAGTCGTGCCTTATTCGAATATTTCTTGGGCTACAAATTAGGTTTGACAGCCACTCCAAAGGACTACTTAAAACATCTTGACACCGAAAATATTGAGGACCCAAGAGAATTAGAACGAAGAATGTTGCTTGACACCTATACAACCTTCGGTTGTGAGAGCGGCATTCCAACGTATCGTTATACGCTTGTGGACGGTGCAAAGGACGGCTATTTGCTACAGCCGATTGTGGTGGATGCA
>CAYRZQ010000096.1:0-4647 GCA_964428835.1 uncultured Comamonadaceae bacterium
ATTTCTTCTTCGACAACATTATGTTGCCCGATAGCACATCTGATCCTGAAGGAAGCATTGGTACATTTTTCTTTAGAATAAAATCAAATGGCAATCACACCTTGGAGAGCAGCATCGACAATCAAGTGAGTATCTTCTTTGACTTCAATGAACCCATCATCACCAATGTGGCTTCGACTATTTTTTATATATGTCCTGAAGTAACTCTTGTTTATAATGATAATACTCTTACTGCTACAGAAGGATTTGAATCCTACCAGTGGACGCTTGATGGAACTATTATTGAAGGTGTAAATGGCAATACTCTAGCATCTCCTGCTGTTGGAAATTATGTCGTAACGGCAACAAGTCAGTTTGGCTGTTCAGACGAAAGCGACGTTGTAGAAGTCGTGAGCAGCATTCGCGAGAATGAAAGCAACGCTATAGTGTTTTGGCCAAATCCTGTGAAGGATGTGATTAATATTTCTTTAGAAGAAAATTTACAAAATGAAGTAATTCAAATTTTTGACGCCACTGGAAAAATCATTTATCAAAATCAGATTAATGGAAAAATCTTCCAGCTAGATACGAGTGCGTGGCCAGCAGGAATTTACAATTTGCGCATTCAAAATCAAGTCAATCTGAAAATCATCAAACTTTAAACTATGAGAAAAATAATTACTTTAATCACTGCCTTTACCATAGCATTGGTAAGCTCTTCCCAAATCTATGTAGGAGACATCACTCTTATCACACAAGAGGAAGTCGATAATTTTAGCACAAATTATCCAGGGATCACTTATATCGAGGGAACATTATTCGTTAGTCCTTATAGTGCCCAAGAAGACATCTTTATTGATCCAATTCTCGATCTATCAGGGCTTAGCCAACTTAATGGAGCTAAAGACATCAGAATAGAACAAGGAATGGGTTTTACCGGCTGGATACCAACTTTCGCTGAGAATGTATATATTTACTCTAATATTGACGCCAGTGGAGGCGAACTGAATCTAGACCAATTTACTTCTGAATTTACAGCCCTCAATAATCTTTATCTCAGTTTCGAGTCAATAGAAAATGCTGATTTAGGCGCTACTCTATTTGAAAACCTTACCAGTGTCGACTCACTGACTATTCAATGGTTGGGTGCAGCTGTTACCTTTCCCAATCTGCAATCAATTAATTATTTTCATTACTGGAACTTTAACGTAGTTAATCTTTATATGCCAAGTGTAACAAGCCTAAATACTCTTATATCTGAAAATTTTAACTACGACGCTCTAATCTCAACACCCTATTTCCCAAATTTAAATCATATTGAGAGATTCGTAATTTCTGGATCGCTAGTGATGGATGGCTTTATAGGGCTTTCTAGCTTGACCTCCATTGGCACTTTTGATAGTCGCCACAATGACGGTATGCACAGCTTAAGCGGACTAACCAACATTCAAACAGCCGATAACATATACATCTGGGCATATTTCGGGGTGAATGGAGAGCCCGCTCCACTGATTGGACTCGAATCTCTTGAAAGTGTTGGAAATCTTAGCATAGAACAAAGCAGCTTTTCAGGTGATTTCAGCAGTCTTTCCAATCTTCAAGAGGTAGACTCTCTTCGAATACATGGGGTCTATGAAGTTCCAAGCTTAGCTGGATTGGAAAATTTAACCATTAATAATTATCTCGAGCTAAGAGAGTCTAGTTTTTCCATATGCAATGTGCCCAGCGTTTGTAATTTCTTATCTACACACGGACCACAAGACTATTTTATCGATGTGAACAATCCAACTGGCTGTTCGACCGCCGAAGAAATCCTTGCTTCATGTTCACCTGCTGAAGTCGATATCTTTGGAAGTGTTTACTTTGATTCTAATTGCAATGGAACTTTTGACTCCAACGAATTTACCATCTCACCCACCTATATTCAACCTGTTGCAGGTGCTGATTTATTTCTTGGTCTCGAGAGTTTTTCATTAAATGCTCCACCTGAAACAGCCCTCACCATCGAAGTGGGTGGGCTACCAGCCTACTATGCTGCCGGCGCTCCAATCAATATTACAACTCCACCTTTTGGAGGAAATGTGGTAAGCCAAAACATTGCAGTCTGTCCTGCATTCCCATTCAATGATTTGCAAGCATCTCTTTTACATAGTGGTTATCTCACCCCTGGATTTGGTTCTAACCTAAGATTACTAATAGAAAACCTAGGTTCAACGACAGCCCAAATTATTCCGACGATGATTTTAAATACGGATCAATTCCTTGCAGAATTCAATGTTGTTGACTCACAATTCTCTGGAACAATTGTAGGAAATACGATTACATGGCCTGAACTAACCATCTCTCCTGGACAAACCCTCGACCTTTGGATATACCTTGAACTTCTTCCCACCGCTACGATACTAGGCGAGATATTCTCTGTTTCTGCGGAGGTAGCGCTCGTGAGTGGTAACGATGAAAATCCTGCTGATAACACGGCGCTATTCGAACAAGAAATCATCGGATCGTACGACCCCAATGATAAGTGGGTAAATACTCCTCAGATTAATATTGAGACAATCGATCCAACACAACCGCTCGATCTTACTTATCGCGTGCGATTCCAAAATACGGGAACAGCACCTGCGGTGAATGTTCGTGTGGAAGATATTTTAGAAGATGACCTTGATCCTTCAAGTTTCCAGTTATTGTCATCTACACATGATGTGTATTATCAAATCGAAGGAAATCAAATCAATTTCTTCTTCGACAACATTATGTTGCCCGATAGCACATCTGATCCTGAAGGAAGCATTGGTACATTTTTCTTTAGAATAAAATCAAATGGCAATCACACCTTGGAGAGCAGCATCGACAATCAAGTGAGTATCTTCTTTGACTTCAATGAACCCATCATCACCAATGTGGCCTCGACTATCTTTTACAATTGTCCTGTAGTGAATATCAGCGGTGAGGGTGCGGATTTGTGCGAAGGAGAAGAGGTAGAACTCAGCGCCGTGGCTTCCAACAACACCAGTATTCAGTGGTTGATCAACGAAGAAGTCGTGAGTTCTTCCAACAACTATTTATTCTCTTTCGACGAACCGAATGATTATTCGGTTTTAGTGATCGCTGAAAACGAATACTGCATCGACGAAGATGAACTGGAAATTACGGTGAATGAAAATCCAGAAGTATCATTGATACTCGATGGTTCCACACTCATAGCCACAGAGGGATTTGCGTCCTACCAGTGGACTTTAGATGGCAACATCATTGAAGGAGAAAACGGAAACACCATTACTTCAGCTGCACCTGGAAACTATGTTGTGACAGTCACCAATGAGTTTGGCTGTTCAGACGAAAGCGACGTTGTAGAAGTCGTGAGCAGTATTAGCGAGAATGAAAGCAATGCTATAGTGTTTTGGCCAAATCCGGTGAAGGATGTGGTGAATATTTCTTTAGAGGAAAATATACAAAATGAAGTAATTCAAATTTTTGACGCCACTGGAAAAATCATTTATCAGAATCAGATTAATGGAAAAATCTTCCAGTTAGATACGAGTGCGTGGCCAGCAGGAATTTACAATTTGCGTATTCAAAATCACCTTAATTCGAAAATCATCAAACTTTAACCTATGAGAAAAATAATTACCTTAACTATTGCGGTCACTCTAACATTGATGAGCTATTCGCAAACCTACGTCGGTGACATCACTCTTATCACGCAAGAGGAAGTAGATAATTTCAGCACAAATTATCCCGGGATTACCTATGTAGATGGAGTTTTGACTGTAAGCCCATTTATTGCAGAAAGTGCTGTTGATCCAATTCTCAATCTATCAGGGCTTAGTCAACTTAATGGAGCTAAAAGCATCAGAATGGAGTTCGGAATGAGTTTTACCGGCTGGACGCCAACCACTGCCGACAATGTCTTTATAGACTCTTATGCCTTGAATATCATTGATGGAGGTGGCCAACTGAATCTAGATGAATTTACCTCTGGATTTACTAATCTCAACAATCTTTTTCTACGTTTCGAGGCAATAGAAAATGCTAATTTGGGAGTTACTCTGTTTGAAAACCTTACCAGTGTTGACTCATTGACAATAGA
This sequence comes from uncultured Comamonadaceae bacterium, assembly GCA_964428835.1. Taxonomy (GTDB): domain Bacteria; phylum Bacteroidota; class Bacteroidia; order Flavobacteriales_D; family Sanyastnellaceae; genus JAIXWP01. Next base: position 4,073 of record CAYRZQ010000096.1, read on the forward strand.
TATTGTAGCATCTCCCGTAACCTTTCCTAGTCTCCAAACAATAAACCACCTGACTTATTGGCCAAGTTCAATCGGCGGCACCAATGAGGGCTATATCCAAATGCCAAGTGTGACATTTTTGCATACGCTTATTATCGATTCAGGCGGGAATGCAACAAATAACTCTACACCTAATTTTACCAATTTAAATCATATCGAATTCTGCGCCGTGAATAGCCTAGACGTTTATGATGGTTTTATCGGACTATCCAGCTTAACAACTATTGGTACCTTCGAAACTCAAAACAGCTATCTCTTCACCAGCTTAGAAGGCTTATCGAACATTCAAACGGCAGGCATGCTAAGTTTATGGGGGTACTACGGAGAAGGGAATGAACCCATTGGACTTGAATCACTTCAAAGCGTGAGACGCCTGAGAATGGGGACCTTAATTGACGTTAGTCTTTCTAGTCTTACGAATCTTCAGGTTGCCGATACGCTTGAAATCTTTTCAAGTGAAGGCCTGACTAGCCTTGCGGGTATCGAAAACTTAACCATCAACAACTATCTTAGACTTAGCGGGTCAAACCTCTCAC
>CAYRZQ010000097.1:0-4539 GCA_964428835.1 uncultured Comamonadaceae bacterium
AACAAAATAAGGGACAAGGGTAGGTGTCCTGTCAAGCTATATCATGAGGTAGCATTGTTCCCTTGTTCCTTGTTCCCAAAACCCCTTGTTCTTTGTTCCTACATGGTTCTCTTTTTCATCGCCTTCACAAACTCTCTCGGTCGTTCCATGTTGATGGCGTGCGCAGCTTCGGGGAAGATGTGTACACGCTCCATTGGTATATTATACTGTGCAATGAGAGAATGCGCGGTAGAAAGCGGAATGAGCTGATCATGTTCTCCCCAAAGTATAGAGACCGGAAAAGAAAACTGATAGTCCCTTTCTTGATATTCTTTTTCTTTTTGAATCAAGCTTTCAAGAAGTTTCTTTTGTTCGCCACGGGTAGAAGGAAAAGACGGGTCGAACATTTCATTAAAAATAAAATCAGGAATAAAAGGCACTTTGTAGTAAATCACCTTCAATGAAGCCTTCATTTCTTCTGGACCGGGAGGCATTAATAGCTGTTCAATGCCTGGTACACCCATTGACTTAGCAACGCTATCAGCATAGTGTAGCGAATAAAACTTCACGGGCGCATCGTATAAAAAAAGGTGTTCCGTGTGGTCTGGGTATTTATTAGCAAACTCTGCGGCAATCAATCCGCCATAAGAATTACCACAGATGATGATCTTCTCTTTAATATCTAAATGTTCGAGAATGGCTTTGATATGTTGCACCTGGGCCTCTACACTATAGTCTCCATTCCTCACGATGCTGGCGCCGCTGCATAACAAGTCTGGAATAATAAGGTCGTAATCATTTTTCAGCAAGCGTGCAGTGTCATACCACTGCAATTGCGCTGCTGCACCAAAACCGTGAATGAGCAGCATCTTAGGTTTATCCGTGATCTTTGCATAGAATCCGTGGTCGCCTTGCTGATCGCAAAAACGCATGAATTGAATACCTGCGCGCTCCCATTTCTTGGTGCGCTGTCGCTCGATTTGCTTGATGATATTGATTCCGAATAGTGGTGACATCAGAAATAAAAATACAATAAAAAGAAAAATCCTCCTGATCGAAGTGATCAGGAGGATTTTCGTAATGTTTTCTTTTAGCATAATGAATATTATGCAGTCACGATATTCATATTGTCGAGGACGTTCATTACTTCTTTTACTGACTTAGCAGAAGCATGGAGCAATGCCATTTCATCATCGTTCAATTGAAGCTCGATAATTTCTTCGATACCATTTTTGCCCAATTTCACAGGCACACCGAGGTAGATGTCCTTAAGGCCGTATTGACCGTTCAACCAAGCACAAACTGGGAAGATACGCTTTTGGTCACGCACGATTGCTTCTACCATTTGAGCAGCCGCAGCACCTGGTGCATACCAAGCAGAAGTGCCGAGAAGATTTACAATCTCACCACCGCCAACTTTGGTGCGCTCTACGATAGCGTCCAATTTTTCTTTGCTGATTAATTCAGTTACTGGAATACCACCAACAGTAGTGTAGCGTGGTAGTGGAACCATCGTGTCGCCATGGCCACCCATCAATACTGCTTGAATATCTTTTGGTGAACAGTTGAGCGCCTCAGCGAGGAAAGCACGGTAACGAGCAGTGTCAAGAATACCCGCCATACCGAATACTTTGCTGCTATCCACTTTTGCAGTGAGGTAAGCGCAATATGTCATAACATCGAGTGGGTTTGAAACCACAACGATTTTCGCATTTGGAGAATGCTTGATTACGTTTTCAGTAACAGTCTTCACGATACCAGCGTTAGTAGCGATCAAATCGTCACGGCTCATACCAGGTTTTCTTGGAAGTCCGCTTGTGATCACTACAACATCTGAATTAGCAGTTTTGCTGTAATCATCCGTAGAACCAATAGTACGGGTATCATAAAGATTGATGGGAGAAGTTTGCCAGATATCGAGGGCCTTGCCTTCTGCAAAACCTGGCTTGATATCTACCAACACCACCTCGTTCGCGATTTCGCGATGAGCCAAAACATCAGCACAGGTAGCTCCTACGTTGCCTGCACCTACCACTGTTACTTTCATTGTATTTTTTTATTGATGTTTTAATAAAATTCCATCGGGACCTTCCCGATATGGTGTTCAAAAGTACATTACAATTTGTAGTGTACAACTTTCGTTCGAGCACTTGTTTTGTTTCTTTTCTCACAATAATTTCACATCGGGCATTATATTTGACTTTGCGCCCAAAAATTTTAATTTTTTTGTGACTTATGATTTTTATCACTCGCTTAAAACCCTTGTTGTTTGGACTTTTTGTAATAGTTACAACAAGTCTTTTTGCTCAAAAACCTGGTCAAATTTGGCCTGTTGGAGAAGCAGGCAAAGACTATAACGTTACAGACAGCAAAGGAAAAAGGCAAGGCCCTTGGATTCGAGTTTATGGCTCCAATCCGAAAGCCTTGTTATATAAGGGGCAATTTGTGAATGGGGTACCAACTGGAATATGGGAGTGGTATTACCCTTCAGGCGAATTGATGACTAAAATGAACCACATAGACGGCGAGAGAATCACTGAAAATGTCAATTATTACGATGATGGTAAAACAGTGATGAGTGAAGGCAGATTTGAATTGAAAAAAATAAACGGAAAGCAAGTGAGAGCCCGAGAGGGGCTGTGGAAGCTTTACGATAAGGCAGGTGTCTTAAGAGGGGAGGAGCAATATGCGGATAGCATATTGAATGGACTTTGCAAATACTACTATGCAAACGGCAAATTAGTGAGTTTAGCAACCTTCAAAAATGGAATCAAAGACGGGCCGTTTACAGACTACTATGACTCAGGAAAGAAAGAAAGAGAGGGCACTTATCTTCTGGGCGATTTTGACGGCCCGTTTAAACAATGGAATGCCAATGGAACTCTTGAAAGCGAAGGAAAGTTTGTAAAGGGCCAAAAACATGGAACATGGCATTTCTACGATAGTCTCGGTAAATTGGAGATAAGCATTCTATATGAATATGGAGTGGAGAAAAAGAAGAAGTATAATACAGGAGTATTCAAGGAATATTATGAATCTGGAATTCCTAAAAATGAATATTCCTATGAAAATGGTATCAAAGATGGTCCATTCACGGAATGGTATGAAATCGGGGAATTCGTTCAAGTACCAGGGTCAAAAGAAGACATGGAATTGGGAATTATGTATCGCGAAAAGCTCAGCGGAACCCAGGTTAAAATGCAGGGGGATTATGCCAATGATGTTTTAGAAGGAGAAGTAATTTATTATTCCGAAAAAGGACAAATAACAAAAATCGAGGTTTACGAGTCGGGCAAACTAATTAGCACCCGCCAACCGAACGAGTAGGTGTTTGGATTGTTTATGTGTATATTCGTTTAGTTATGAAATGGATCTACACATTGTTATTTGCGCTCGCTACTGTTTTATCATTCGGTCAAACAGCTCCCGAGTACTATTATATCCGTTTTAGCGATAAAGAGGGAACGCCTTATTCCTTGGATAATCCTCAGGCTTTTTTATCCCAAAAAAGTATTCAGCGCCGAATCGATTGGGGCATATCGCTCGACTGGAGAGATCTACCCGTAAATCCAAATTATGTCACAGAAGTGCTTGCCATCGGTGGTTGTAGCAAACATCACACTTCGAAATGGTTCAATTCCATGACTTTGAAAATTGAGGATACCCTACGGAGGCAAGATATTCTCGATTACGTCAACTCCCTATCTTTTGTATCCGAGGTGAGAAGTTATGATGTGGATTCATACACCAACATTGATAAGCTGGAAGTCATATCAGATCGCGACGGTAATCCATCGCTCGCATTAGACGATCAATATCGTGAGTTCTATGGGCCTTCATACCGGCAAGTGAGCATGATCAATGCTCACATATTGCATGAGCTTGGCTTCACTGGTGAGGGCATTCAAATTGCGCTTTTTGATGCAGGTTGGAATTTGACCGATCAACTCTCTGTTTTTGATAGGTTGAGAAGTGAGGGAAGACTTCTGGGAACAAGGGATTTTGTTTTTATAAATGAGAACAACGTATTTAATCGAAGCAATCACGGTACGTTTGTATTGAGCACCGTTGCTGGCTTCATGCCTGATTCGCTCATCGGCACTGCACCCGATGCTTCTTATTATTTGTTCAGAACAGAAAATCCAGAATCAGAATATTTGATTGAGGAAGACAACTGGGTTGCTGCTGCAGAGTATGCGGATAGTTTGGGAGTTGATATTATCAATTCAAGTTTGGGCTATAGCCGTTTTGATGATCCAAGCATGGATCATACTTATGCTGACATGGATGGAAACACCACGCGCTCAGCAATTGCAGGTGATATAGCAGCATCAAAGGGAATTTTAGTGGTAAATAGCGCGGGCAATTCTGGACATCAACCTTGGTACTTCATCACTTCGCCAAGTGATGGCGATAGCGTATTGTGCGTAGGTGCGGTGAATACAAATGCGCACAGGGCGTGGTTTTCAAGCTTTGGACCATCTTCAGATGGAGATGTAAAACCTAATGTGATGGCGATGGGACAGGCTACTGTTTTTGCTGATTTAGATGGCACCATTC
>CAYRZQ010000098.1:0-4397 GCA_964428835.1 uncultured Comamonadaceae bacterium
TGAGTGGCGCAGGAATGTTGATATAGTCGAAGGCTAACTATGTGCCCAAAGCGGACGTTGAGGGAAAATGTTTTAAATTTATGTCAAGAAGGGTATGGACACAATAATAGTGATAAATGCCTACATAAGTTGATATTTCTCTGCGCAGGAGCGCCAGATTTAAATGAATGAAGTAGAAGATCAATCAGGTGAGAACCAAGAGACGCTGCGTGTGCTAACTTTGGATGGAGGTGGCGCCAAAGGCTTTTATACTCTCGGAGTTCTTAAAGAAATCGAAGCAATGATTGGATGTCCTTTGCATCGGAAGTTCGATTTAGTTTTCGGGACAAGCACAGGAGCAATAATCGCCTCTCTCATCGCTCTCGGCCACAACGTTGACTCAATCTTGGAGTTATACCGCAAGCATGTACCCACTGTGATGTCGCAGAGGAAGCCCTCGGCCAGATCAATTGCCCTAGAGAAGTTAGCTGCTGAAGTTTTCGGTGATTTAACATTTTCAGATGTGAAGACTGGTATCGGAATTGTAACTGCGAGATGGCTAACCGAACGTCCAATGATTTTCAAGGGTAGAGTGGCACAGGCACATGGAAGAGCTAGCACGTTCGTTCCTGGATTTGGTGTGAGCATAGCTGATGCTGTTAAAGCGTCATGTTCGGCCTATCCGTTTTTTGAGCGGACCACAGTGAGAACTTCGATGGGTGAGGACATTGAGTTGGTTGATGGTGGGTACTGTGCAAACAATCCAACTCTTTATGCAATCGCTGATGCAGTTCAAGCGCTAAAAATTGAACGCAAAAATATTAGGTTAGTGAGTGTTGGTGTAGGTATCTATCCAGATCCAAAGCCAGGGTTAGTGATGTGGCTGGCAAAAAAGTACTTAATCAGTGTGCAACTGCTTCAAAAAACACTAGAAATAAACACTCAGTCGATGGATCAATTGCGACAGGTTTTATTTCACGACGTGCCCACAATTCGAATTAGCGACACTTATGTAGCACCAGAAATGGCTACCGACCTCTTGGAACATGACCTCAAAAAGCTTGGAATTTTATTCCAGCGAGGTCGCGAGTCATTTGCTACGCGGGAAAAAGAACTCCGAGAATATTTGATTTAGTTAGGGGTATTAAATGGCCATACCGGAAGCTCAACTTGAAATTTGGTCTCATCAAGGATCAATAACCCAATCAAGTAACACCTACAACGAAATTAAGAACGTTCTGGAGGCGAGAACAACTCCATATGCAAATAGAAACTTTAAGGTTTTTTTGCAGGGCTCGTACGGTAATGATACGAACATCCACTCTGAAAGTGATGTAGATATAGTTATTAGGCTTGATGATTGTTTTCAAAGTGACTTGAGTGCTTTGTCTGACAGTGAAAAATTAGTGTATCAACAACAATTCAATGACGCGACATATACCTACACGGAGTTTAAACGAGATGTGTTGTCAATTCTTCAAGATCAATATGGATCGTTAGTCAAAGTAGGTGACAAGGCAATAGCAATTGAAGCAAGCGGGGCGCGTAGAAAAGCTGATGTGATTGTTGCAACACAATTTCGTCGTTACTTTAAACTTCAATCAGTTAATGATTCTGAATATGTTGAAGGCATTTGCTTCTACAATGCAGCACGGGAGCAAATTGCGAACTATCCGAAACAGCACTCGATAAATTTGACAACAAAGCATCAGGCATCATCAAATTGGCTGAAGCCCACAATCCGAATATTCAAAAACCTGCGTCGCAGAATGGTTGATGAAGGGTTAATTAAGGGAGACATTGCGCCCTCCTACTATATCGAAGGGCTGCTTTACAATCTTCCCAGTGAGAAGCTTACTTCCACTTACCAGGATTGTGTAGTGAACACATTAAATTGGTATCACCAGGAAACCTCAAAAGCAAACCTACTCTGTGCCAATGAGCAGTACTATCTTCTACGTGATGGCTATCATACATGTTGGACGCAAAAAAATTGCGACGCTTTTATCGCGGCAGCAATTAGACTTTGGAATGAGTGGTAGCATACAGCTGGATTAGCATGAATCAATAAAGGTTTTATAAAACTTTTAAATTTTACTATATGACGGTGTCAGGAACACATTTACAGCTTTTTTTTGCTCTTCACGAATACGGATAAAAAGATGCACGAATACTCTGTTTTATACCATGATCGAAAAAATACTTACTACTGTCTCGCTGTACTTAGCGGGGCAATTGGAATAGGTATCGCATTTTGCATTAACGCGATCAACTCCTCATTTGGATTAACCGTTGCCGCTCCATCAGGACTTGCTGTTTTCGGTATATTGTGCTTGCTATTCGATAAGTTTATTTGGAGTTGGAATTGGCTTTATAGTATTGGAGTGATAAAAATCCCAAACCTAAATGGAGAATGGATTGCAGAAATCAAGTCATCTGCCACAGGGAATGAAATTGAGGCATCCGTACGGATACATCAAACATATAGTAAGCTACGAATTCATTTGGAAACTGACAAGTCAGATAGTCTTTCAAACATGGCCGCGCTGGAGATGGCTAACCCAACAATGTTTACACTTAGATACGAATATATCGCAGAATTCCGTAGAGACGAAAATGCTCAAATACTAAGACATTATGGTGTTACCAGTCTGCGTTTAAAAAGTCATGATCACAGGTTTTCTGATGAACAAACAGCACACTACTACACAGAGCAAGGGCGCGACTCTCATGGAGAAATCACTCTTTCTAGAAAGGTGTCAAAATGAATGAAGTGATAAAAAATATTATTGACGAATATATTGCTAAAAATGGTGAAGAGTCTCTTCGACAGAAGTTGGAATTGCCGTCAGAAAAAACTTTAACCATTATCGCCAACGCAGGTGTGCATCCATACGATGCTCTCCATACCCGCGGTGAAGTATTCATAGCTTCTCAGGGGACTTTGGACTTTTCGTCTCAGGATACCGCTACGAAAGCGATTGAGGCCGCACTTGTTCGCGTAACAAGAAAACTCAAGGAAAAACGCTGGAATGTTGTTTATTTAGTTCCGTTTGGGCCAGCGCCGTTGTCATTACAAATAAAAAGCTTAGTAAATAAGGTGCTGGATATCGAAACCATAGACGTCTTGCATCTCGGTAATGGGCGGCACGTTGATATTAGCATCAGCCCACGAAAAATCGCTGCCCAAGTATAAAGCGATTTTCGATAACTGTACCAAGCCCTATTACTTAAGTTCTATTTTTTAATATGCACGATGGAACCGAAGCACCACTGATTATATGAACATTGAATTGTCACGATACCCACGAACATAGCAACTCTCAACTTCCGCTAATGGCCGGTTAGGTGCAGAACCTGAACTCCCAATAACTATATACACTGAGTCTTTACGGCCTCGTATTTTTAGAATTCCAGTAAAATGGTGCAGGTTGTTTGTGATCGGGTAAACATTAACCACTAAGTTTTGTGAATCGGCTGAGCAACGATTCATTTTTTTACATGCTAGTTAAAGAAAATTTGAGAAGTCAAATGCCTATAAATGAATCTCATCCTGTTTTAGTTGTGCCGAGTACCAATGTTAGTTTATGGCGCTATATGGATTTAGCTGCATTTTTATCATTATTAATTGAGTCTAGTTTATGTTTTGTACGTGCTGATTTGATGGAAGATCGTTTTGAAGGCACTTTCCCTAAATTGAACGCACAGAGTATAAACGAATATGCTGAAAATATGATTCAGCAGGGTAAGCTGCATCCTGGTTATAGAAATTTGTCCGAGATATTAGCTCAAGGAAAAAGACACACTTATATGAATTGTTGGTGTAAAGAAAACACGGAAATGGTTCATATGTGGAAAATCTATTCAAAGCAAAATGGCATTGCAATTGAAACATCGTATGAAAGACTAAAGACGTCAATAGTTGATGAAGAATCTGTCTATCCAACTGAAATTAGATATATGAATTTTGACAATGAAATAATGAATTATAATTCAAATGGCCTTAGTGTTTTCACAGTAAAACGAATCGAATATAAATCCGAAAGTGAACTTAGACTTTTAATTGCTTACCCTAGGCATATAGAGAATCAACTTTCTTCTTATAAAACACATGAAGAAATTGAAACACCGAGGGAGAATCTTTATAAAAAGACAAAAACCATAAAAATTAAAATTAATCTAGAGGAATTGATTAAGGCGGTTCATGTTTCTCCTTTTGCGCCAGAATGGTATTTTGATTTGGTTAAAAAAACATTGTCTAAATTTGAGCTAGAAAATATTCCGGTTAAAATTTCCACTCTATAACAATCGACTGTGCTGAAAGCTTGGAATTATTACCATCAAAGTCCGTAATTGGCCGAATTGCGAAGTTCGGCCAGCGCTTTACGGACTGCATTGTTAATTTAAGTGCTAGTGTT
>CAYRZQ010000099.1:0-4105 GCA_964428835.1 uncultured Comamonadaceae bacterium
GGGGAAATCAAAACATGTTTGTACGAAAAAAGCAGCACCAGTTGGCGCGATATCTTGAGGACTGGAGCGCATAAAAGTGAACTCCAACAATTCATTAAGGATATCGTAGGCAAGCGATTCGCCAATGGTTTTGAAGCAGAAAAACAGCGAAGTCAGATTCAAGAGTCGATGGCAACAATTGGAGGTTAATCCATGATACCCGTATCCGAAGCAAAAAAAATCATACTCGAAAATGCTCGAAGTTTTGGTCACACCACTGTTGACTTCAAAGATGCTTTGGGGAAAGTTCTCGCTGAAGAACTACGCGCCGACCAAGACTTCCCGCCCTTCGATCGCGTGATGATGGATGGCATTGCCATTCGTTTTGATGATATAGCGAACACTCATAGCTTCAATAGTATTGGTATTGTCGGCGCAGGTGAAATATTTTCAATCGCGCCTGCCACGGGCGATTGCATTGAAATCATGACTGGCGCCAAACTTCCTAAAAGCTTTGATACCGTAGTGCCTTATGAAGATATTGAGAAGTTGGAAAACATATTTCACCTTCAAAAATTACCATTAAAAAAAGGACAAAACGTTCATTCCCAAGGACTCGACGCTCGCAAGGGCGACGTTCTTGTGCCCAAAGGCCGCATCATCAACGAGCGCATCATTGGTGTGATGGCATCGATTGGAAAAACAAAAGTGGAAGTTCTGAAAACGCCACGCATCCTTATCGTCTCGGTAGGCAATGAATTGATTGACATCGATCAAACTCCCAGCGAAGTGGAGATAAGGAGATCAAACGTTTATGCCCTGCACAGCATGTGCAGCGAGCTTGGCCTTCAAGCTGAAATGAGGCATTTGCCCGATGACCGCAACGTCATTCATGCTACTTTTCAAAATATCCAAGACTTTGATGTCATCATGCTTTCGGGCGGTGTGTCAAAGGGGTTGTTCGATTTTATACCAACAGAATTGGAAGCGGCGGGATTTGAAAAGACCTTTCATAAAGTGGAACAAAAACCAGGAAAGCCATTTTGGTTTGGGGTAAAAGAACATCAAGTCGTGTTTGCCTTTCCTGGTAATCCCGTGTCCACCTTGGTGTGTGCGAAGTATTATTTTATGGCGTGGCTGCGCCAATCCTTAGGTTTGGAACAAAACATTTCGCTCGTCAAACTAGCGGAAAACTTCGAAAAAAAAGGAAGTCTTACGAACTTCCTTGGTGTTAAGATTAAAAACGAAAACGGTATTCTATTCGCCTATCCCAGCGCTGGCAATGGAAGCGGAGACTTCGCATCACTCGTTCACATCGACGGATGGGCGATATTACCTGCGGGACAAAATCACTTTGAAGCGGGCACCTTGTTAGAATTCGTGCCCTGCTAAAATGATTAGCGGCGGCGTGGCGGCGGCGGACCTCCACCCCCTTCTCCCCTTCTGTCGCGCATTTCCTCAAGCAATCGACGCTTGAATTCTTCTTCCATTTCAAAAAGTCGCGCAGTGCGTTGAGGACCGACGATCGGCATCACATCCTTGATAAACTTCATTTCCAAATCGGCCTCTTCTTTTTTCTTTCGCGCGATGATTTCTGCCGATTCTATTACTGTTTCTTTTGAAGCTGTTGGTTCCAAAGCCTTATCACTCGCCTCCTTCACGCTCTTGCGCAAAGCCTTGCGCGCAGTTTCAAATTCATTGAAGATTGGCCAAAACTTCTCTGCTTCTGCAACGGTAAGCTCTAATTCTGTCGAGATGTACTGACGCTTCAACGCCTCCAACTTTTCCTTTCGCTCGCCCGGTTGTGCCGTCACCGTTGTGAGAGCGAACAAAGCAGCCATACTTAAAATCATTTTCTGTAACATATCTGTATTATTTTAAAAATCTTCCAAAGCCCCAGATGCGATGATGGCATCCATCAATTCCTCGTCTGACAAGGCTTCGAAAGTATCTGTTGATTGTGATGATTTATTTTCTTCTTTTTTACTTTCCTTTACTTCCAATTCTTCGTGAATGATATTCGCGATCATCTCTTGGTGGATCGTGTCGATGGCTGTGTTGAGGTAATCGATAAACACCTCATCCGAAACCTCAGCGAGCAGCTCAGATTCATCCAATTCAATTTGTTTGACCGCGCTCGCAAAATCAACCGTAGTAACGGTTTCTGATTTTTGTGAATACAACCAGATTCCCCAACCCGCTATCGCAGCCGCAGCCGCCACTGAAGCCCATTTGAAGAGTGGCAGCACCCTACCTTTGCTCTTAGAAGTTTTACTTAGAATCTGCTCTTTTTGCGCAGATAGATCCAGGCCTTCACCGATGGTTTCAGCCTCAATGCGTGCGCGCATTTGGTTGAAATAATCATCTGGCGTTTTAAAAACTTCTTTTTTATTTTTTTCTAAAAAACTCATCTACCAAGTATTTGATGTCTTTATATAATCCTCAATTTTTGTGACTGCATGATGAAAAGAAGCCTTCAAAGCCCCCACGGAAGTACCCGTGATTTCAGCTATCTCTTCATATTTCTTTTCTTCATAATATTTCATTACAAAAACGGCCTTTTGTTTTTCGGGAAGCACCGCCACCGCAGCTTGCAGTCGAGCATCGATGTCATCACCGTCAAACAATTCATCTCTTTGGAGCGCGGAAGGCAAGCCCGACTTCACATCTTCCATGCGCACGCCCGCAATTTTCTTTGCTTTTTCTAAAAAAGTAATGCTCTCGTGGTAAGCGATGCGGTAGAGCCATGTGCTCACCTTCGAATCCCCTCTGAATTGTTCCAGTCCCTTCCACGCTTTGATAAACGTGTTTTGGCAAACATCATCCGCGTCATCGTGATCGAGCACCATACGACGGATATAGAAATAAATAGGCTTTTGATATTGGTCCAGCATGCGCTCGAAGGCCTTGTCGCGCAAACCCTTTTCAAATAACAATTCTAATATTTCCTTTTCTTCTGCCAAACGTTGGAATTTGAAGCTATGACCGGTGTTGAATGAAAAGGTTTAATCCTTCTTTATTCTAAACTTATCTTTGCCCAATGTATAAGAAAATTATCAAACCCATTTTCTTTTCTCTCGACCCGGAGAGAGCGCATTATTTCGCCATGGACGCCCTCCAATTCATTTCAAAGCTCCCGGGAGGACGCGCGCTCATTCGCAGCATTTGCAAACCAAAAAATCAAACACCTGTCAATGTCTTGGGTATTCAATTTCCCAATAACATTGGATTGGCCGCGGGATTTGACAAGGATGCGCGCTGGGTGGACTTGTTGGAAGATTTAGGGTTTGGTTTTATTGAAATCGGTACTGTGACACCTCTTGCGCAGCCTGGCAACGACAAGCCGCGACTCTTTCGCCTGCCGCTCGACAATGGGCTCATCAATAGAATGGGGTTTAATAATGGCGGCTCGAAAGCAGCCGCAGAACGCCTTCGCCAGCGAAAGTCCAAGATTATTATTGGAGGTAATATTGGGAAAAATAAAGTAACGCCCAATGAAAAGGCCGTTGACGATTATATCATTTGTTTTCACGACCTCTTTGACGTGGTAGATTATTTTGTGGTGAATGTAAGTTCGCCCAACACACCCGGATTGCGTGAGTTGCAAGACAAAGAACCCTTGTTGGCCCTCTTAAAAACACTACAAGACCTCAACAATCAAAAGCCCAATCCAAAACCTATATTGTTGAAAATAGCGCCAGACCTGACCGACAGCCAGTTGGATGATATTGTAGAAATTACAATAAGTTCGGGCATTGCGGGAGTGGTGGCGACGAATACTACTATTTCCAGAGAAGGATTAAAAACCGAACGAACGCTCGTGGAAAGCATTGGAGCGGGCGGCCTGAGCGGCGCCCCCGTGCGCCAGCGCAGCACCGAAGTGGTAGCGTACCTTCATAAAAAGTCCCGCGGAGCCTTCCCCATTATTGGTGTGGGTGGTATATTGACGAAAGAAGATGTAAAAGAAAAGACCGACGCCGGCGCCACCCTCGTCCAAGTTTACTCCGGCTTCATCTACCAAGGCCCCGCGATGGTGAAGAAGTTGTTGGTATGACAAAATAAAAGCCTACTCGTACTCACCCCTACCCTCTCTATTCATTCTGATTCTCATTCTGTTTCTCATTCT
>CAYRZQ010000100.1:0-4067 GCA_964428835.1 uncultured Comamonadaceae bacterium
CAACTTAAATAAAAAGTATGGAGCGTAAAGCAATTTTGTGGAGTTCGTCTTTCGGCCAGAAGCGGACATTAGGTTAGAAATGATAGGACGGGTAAAATATAAATCCTTCCGTCCTCTTTTCGATTTAAATTGATAGTATGCCTTGGTTCCCTAAACGTCTAAATCAAGTGTGCTGTAGGTGGCAGCCCGATTTACATGCTATGGGCCTAGCCTGGCAAATACCAATCTACCATTTCTTGAATATATTTTGGCGCATCTGATATATCAGGCTTAAACATTATGGTGTCCTCGTTAATAAGAAGTATGTATTTTGATATTTCTGCAACATCTTCAGGTGGGAATCCATAACGCATTAACAATAAACATACTCTATTATTCGTACCGAACCGTAATAACTCTATCATTTTATCCGAACGTTGGTCTGATGTTTGATCCTTGTACACTTTAAAAGAAGTTATAAAGGATTCAGTGAGAGAGTATGAAATAACTTGATCTAGATAATCATATGTGTCAAAAACTACCGCATCATAACTAACATTTTTTGCTAATGTGCCCTTTTCAAAAATTGAATAGGCTTGTGTCAATTTACTCTTTGGCAATTTGGCAGCTGACTGTGAAAACGCAGCATAACCTTGCCTTCCTTCATCTTTTTTTGAAATATAACTATATCGGATTCCCACAATCTCTCTAAAGGATCGCCCTTGAATTACTTGGAGGAAAATTGAAATTGCCTGCCTAAATACCGCAATTTCACCTTCATACAAGACTCTATTAATTGAAGCTTCATATATGAATCTAAAGTATTGTTTTAATGACTCTCTTTTTCCTTCATTCTTAGCGCCGTAGAGATTATCTTTAATCGATTCTCCGTTATAGATCACACTTAATATTGATTCGCAGTATTTTAATATTTCTGATTTAGATAGACGTTCAATTTTAGATAGAGGTGCTTGCTTATCATCGTCAAAACTGCCTTCTTTTATTGAACTGATCAATTCCGAAGTGTCAGGATCATCTATGATTTCTGGGTTGTCGATGATTGATTGTTCATCTAATAAGAATTTCTCATTAACTCTTTGGGAGAGTAGCTGAGGGCTTTTTGTAAATACATACCCAAAGTCAAATTTAGGTTTGTTGGATAGTCGGCCAGCTCTTCCGATTAGGTTTTTAAATGATAACGACCTACTTTGATCGCTATCACCAAGAATTCGCATGTTATCAAGCCACACTATATCAAACGGCATGTTAACACCTTGAGCAAGCGTGCTTGTCGCAAAGCAAATTTTTGCATAACCCTTTCTTATTAAGTCTTCGACAAGAAAACGTACTTCTAGTGGTACTGAGCCATGATGAATCACAATACCTTTGCGTAATAATTCAACCAATTCAGATTTATGCTCATCGTTATCAGCGCCCAGCAGGTGTTCAATTGTGTTAATTATCCCTTCAGCTTCAACTGAATTTAAGTCATCGTAATTATCAATATATTTTCTGAATGGCTCGATGAATTTACCGTTATATATAGATGCTTTTGATACATAGACAAGGACCGAGTGAGTTCCATCAAATGCAAAATCACTAAATTTTTGTTCATGCTCTACACATTTTTTAATCTGGTGACCGCGTTCAACGAATGGAGAAAAGTGATAATATTTTTTATTTTTATGCTGATAAATGAAAATTTTCCCTACAGATCCATGAGTATATGATCTCGAATAGCTATCTGCTTCAGAAAAATTATGCTTTTTAAGTTGAGCGTCAGGATTTTCTACAAATGGATGCGCAAAAATTAGTTTTGCTGCATCAAAATGTTGCTTAACTCTTCGCACAAGAACATCGAAAACAACCCCTCGTTCATTTTCTTCAGAAACCTGAGCTTCATCAAAGAAAAAAACTTTTATATTTAAGTTTAGGTTGCTGGAAAATAGGTCTCTTGCTCGTTCAGGTGTAAGAATAAATATTCTTCGTAGATTCCTAGATTTGAATATGTCATCTACAAATGAAGATACCATAACATTTTTGTCACCATTGAACTTTTGCTTCATGGTGTTGACATACTCTGCGATCAAAGCTCTAGAAGGAACAATTACAACAGCATCGCCATCATCTTCAGCAATAAAATCTCTGATGGAATATGACTTTCCCGCACTTGTTGGTGCAGATATAGAAACCACTTTATATTCATTAACTGCTCTTCTTACGCTTGCCTGAACAGGGGTGAGGTACTCACCAAACTCTTTCTTGTGTTGTTTTCCAATGCCCGACAAAAGGAATGAATACAAATCATTTGGTTCAGGTAATTTATAAAAGAGTCCGAGGGAAGTAATTATTTTCTCTTCATGCTCTTGAAACTCCTCTCTGTGGAACTTTTTATAATAAGCTATCTTTTCTAATATTTCAGAGCTTACAGGGCCTTCTTTATGAAGAATATCTAATAGTTCAGAAATGCCATTGATTGGTTCAAGATCTTCTGCAATATCGGTTATGCTCATTTGCTTACTCCAACCAAGTATACCGCTTTTATGCTATCTACACTCAGTTTGTCTTGAGCTGAATCTATAGCATTTTTTAAAACCTCAAGTGGGTCGGATGTATTTATTGAGAATGACGCGACAACACCAAAGCTATCATTGTTCAAGTTTTCAACAGCTGCTTCTGAAGCCAGCCCTCTTAAGTGAACATAATCTCTTAGATGTTTTTCATCATCTATAAATCTTTTTGATTGATTTATTGCCTTGCCATGGGGGTTTTCACTTCCTGAATATTTTGCTTCTCCAAAATTAATAAACATGTCAGAACAAACTGTATGAAAATCAAAACCTTCATTTTGTTTAACCTGAGGCTTCCAGAGTTCCGCTATGGGCAAAATTACATGATTAAATATTTTCTCAAGTGCTTTGGTAGATCCAATTGAAACCATGACTTCACCAAACTCACTTCCCACATCAGAAGGTGTGCTGGTAGCTTCAAAAATATCAACTAGTGCAGAAGCAGTTTCTTGAACTGTTCTTTCATATGCTCTCTTGGTACCGACATCTAAATTTGTCATCCAAGAAGTATCAAGTACATTTTTAGCTAGTGCTTCAGATACCATCTTTATGTCGTTTACTACTACATGGCATACCTTAATTTTTCCAATTGGTGTGTCTGTTTTTATCTCAAAGTAGTCACACCCCCAATCAGTATCAGAATATTGATTTCCATATCTAGGTTTATCTGTCATAAATAATTTTCTTCAAATGTGTTGAATATTAACTTGGATATAATGTTTGGTAACTTGGACTCATAACGCTATTATAAACTGTGGAATTTATGTAGTAATTTTTGGCATATAATGATAAAAGTGAACTCCAAAAAGTACCATAGAGATTTCATCAGCTTGATGATCTTGTTAGGTTTCATATTTCACCGTTATGCATCTTGTCAAAGCAATACAGTTGCTCGTCTATTTCACTTAATGGACGTTTTAATTTTACGGAAAGCTCAGCAATTTTCTCGGCATATTCTATATATTTTTCATAGCTATATGTTGTGTAGTAAGGTTTTTTTCCGGTTAGTGCCCGATAAGCACGAACATCTATTATTGGAAATATTGCCGGATTAATGAATTTTAAGATTGTACTGGCCATTGGAAAACCAATGCCTTGAGATATTACGAGCTTCTCTATGACTTCTTCTACCAAGGGGTCTTTCAAAGTTACATTGGCCTTGCCTGAAAGTTCATTAAGTTTTTCAAGAGTTTCTTTTGAAACTGACAATACTCGATTTGATTTCCACAATGACACTCGCCTAAGATCACTCTCCGTTATTGATGTAGACCCATTTAGCTTTGCGTGCAATTCTACTGTTTCCTCCTCATTGTATGAAAAGGTGAAATCAAGTTGGTCAACTTCAACGTTGTATTGCTTATATTTTCGATTTTTCTTTTTTTCAGGCACAGAACTCTCCTTTGAGGCCCAACAGTTTATTCGAAAGCCTTGACTGTATATTTCCAATTAGCTTGCCGTTGATGTCCGCTTTGGGCACAAAGCTGTCATTCAATCCGTTGCGGTTCGTAAACTCACCCT
>CAYRZQ010000101.1:0-3965 GCA_964428835.1 uncultured Comamonadaceae bacterium
GCCATTCAAGAACACCTCGACAACCAAGGCCGCTTCAACATCAGCGTAGCTGAAAGCAGCCGCGATACTTGGCTCGATGGATATGGCGCAGGAATACCTTGGCGCAAAGTTTCCATTTATAACGAAGGCTGTTTGATTGCATTTATTACAGACGCTTTTATCCGAAAATCAACTGCCAATGCAAAGAGCCTCGATGATGTGATGCATCTGATGTATGAACGTTTTGGAAAAAAACAATTAGGATATACTTCCAATGACTACAAAAAGATAATCGAGGAAGTTGCTGGCGAGAATGTAGATTTCATTTTTGAAAAGCTCGTGTATGGCACAGAAGACTATCTGCCATATATCATTGAAGCTTTAAAACATTTCGGATATACGTTGATGGAACAAGCTTCGAGTAAAGCCAGTGAGCACCATTTTGGATTCTCTTTGGATGAGAACGCGGGCAAACCAACGGTGACTTACGTGCTTGAAAACAGCCCTGCTGATCAATGCGGTCTTTGGATGGGGGATGAAATCGTAGCAATCAACAATCAAGCTCCCTACAAAAATGTCCAAAATTTACTGAGACAGTCATCAACTCCCATGAGTTTAACTATTCTCAGAAAGCATGGAATTAGGGAAATTATTCTTGATAAAAAATCAGAGAATTTGCTGAAGAAATATCTGGTTGTAAAAAACTCAACGACTTGATTGATCTTCCATATTTAGGTCAGTATCAAATGGACTTTTTGCGAATGGATGAACCATTTGTTTTACGTACCCTTTAGGATAGCTGGCTTCCTTTACGCCCGTGCCGCTTGGCCATTCGTTGCCAGGTAGGTAATAGGTTCCAAAAATGCGATCGATAAAAGGAAAAATGGTTGCAAAATTCTTTCCGTAGTGTTCGGGTTCAATGCAATGATGCCAATGGTGATACTGGGGTGTCGCAATGATGTATTTCAAAAAGCCGAAGTTGATTCTTGTATTCGCATGAATTAAAACCGCATGTATCGCCATGAACAGAATATAGATATTGAATACCAAAGGAGAAACTCCCAACACATATAATGGAGCGAACGCTGCACAACGAGTCACAAAAATATCGATGAAGTGCGTTCTACTTCCCGCCAGCCAATCCATATTATGTGTAGAATGGTGGATGGAGTGGAATCTCCAAAAGTATGCATAGGAATGAAAGAAGCGATGTGCCCAATACTGGAATAGGTCTGCTACGAAAAACGCTAAAAACAACTCTACCGCGAGAGGCAAGTTTTGCACCCAATCCTGAATAACGGCCAAATCAAAACGTCCAAATGTTCTGGAAACAGTAGTAGTGATTAGAATACTAAAGAATTGAATAAAGAGGTGACTTATTGTAAAATATACTAAATCTGTTCTCCATTCTTCGTGAAACCTAGGCTGATCAGGTCGTTTCGGCCAAACCATTTCTATAGGAATAAAAATAATCGCCATCAATAACAAATCGAGCAAGAGCCAATCCAAACCGAGATACCATTTGCTAGGTCCCACTGTGCTTGGCTCTACATTCAGTCCTCCCATGAATATGGTGAGCACGAATAAGATAATTCCAATAAGAGCAAATGACTTTTTACTACTCAAAAGAAAACTGAGTACGGCAAAAAACAGGGAGGCAATGATCGTAGCAGTGAGCAACACCCGCATTTGTTCGCCCGTGTAAATTTCCCTCAATTCGGGAGAGGTTAGGATGCGTGGGTATTTGAAACAAAAAACTGCCAAAAAAGCAAGTGCTCCAAGGAAAACAGAGATATAACCTGCTAATTTTCCTTCTCCAAATGTGAATTGTTTGCTCATGATTAGTATTTCAAATTTTCAGTAAAAATAATCAACCTTTATTCTGTTTTCAACGCGTAAATTAAGCGTTGGCCTTCTGCTCATAGTTCTCTACTACAGCCAGCACTGATGGATAGGTGTTGCTTCTCACGATGGCTAGCTGGTCGACCGGAATCCAACGAGTTTCTGTGATTCCTTCTTCCAATTGAGGCTTTGGAGTTCCTTCGCCATGATACCTCATTACATACCAAGCTGTAGCCTTGAGAATAGGCTCTCCTTTTTGAATATAGGTGTGCCACGTAGTTTCGAGTTGGTAAAGTAGCTCCAGCTGCCCAATGCTGCACTCCTCCTCCACTTCACGAAGGGCACCAGCGTCAATATCCTCATCCTCTTCCACCTTTCCTTTTGGTAAGTCCCATTTCTCATGGCGATAAATAAATAGAATTTCGTTTCTTTTATTTAAAACTAAACCGCCGGCAGCTTGCACAAATTCGAATTGATCAGAAAACTTTTTCCACGCTCTGTCGATATCGTTGCACACCACAAAGATGCTCTTCGCACCGCGAGCCACAGCACTTTCTATCAATACAATATCAGTCTTTCCGCAAGAACGAATAATCTCCGCACCTTTGAAAACTAGGCTCGAATCGGGCTCATCTTGTGTAAAAATCACAGGTCGATTAGAGAAATATACTTTATACTTTTGGCTCATGGATCAGAATTCAGAACGCGCGTTAAAAGTAGCAGATTTCTTGTTGCAAATTGCTGCTGTAAAATTATCCCCTGAAAATCCTTTTACTTGGGCCTCTGGGATAAAGTCTCCTATCTATTGCGATAATCGCAAAACGCTTTCCTATCCAGCTATTCGTCAAGAAATTAAGAGAGCATTCTGTGAAATCATTCGCGAAAAGTATCCTAATGCAGAGGTCATAGCAGGTGTAGCTACGGGCGGCATCGCTATCGGAGCGCTCGTGGCGGAAGAACTTAATTTGCCATTCATCTACGTTAGAAGTGAAGCCAAAAAGCATGGACTGGGCAATCAAGTAGAAGGAGTCTTACATTCCAGTCAAAAAGTAGTGGTCATTGAAGACCTCGTAAGCACAGGGAAGTCAAGTCTCACAGCCGTGGACGCACTCCGAGAGGCTGGAGCCAACATCGAAGGAATGGTAGCAATTTTTACTTACGGCTTCGAAAAAGCAACTACCGCATTTAACAATGCCAATTGCCAATTGGTTACTCTCAGTGATTACGATCACCTCATTCAACAAGCCGCAGCTTCAGGATACGTTACCAACGATCAACTCGCCACACTTAAAGAATGGAAGCTCAATCCAGAGGCTTGGAAATTGTGATAGATAGCAAAATGAACCCATAAGTTAAGTATATCTTTACCGCATTCAACATCACTTATGACTAAAATAGAATCGAAAAAAGTAAATATTGCAGCTACACCTGATCAGGTGAGCGCTTTTCTTACCAATACCGACAATATTCAAAAACTACTTCCTGAAGGAAAATACTCTGACTGGAAGAGTGATGGACAAGTTTGTTCATTCAAAATTCAAGGTGCTTACACCATTGGGCTTCGTGTCAAAGAAGTATTTGGCAATACCAATGTCATCTATGAAAGCACAGAAGGCTCGCCTTTCGCATTTACACTCAACACACATATTTCAGCCAAAGAAACAGGTTCAGAGGCATTCTTACTCTGCGATGCCCAGCTCAATCCTTTCCTCGAAATGATTGTAAAAGGCCCATTGAAAAATCTATTCGATTATATGGCAGATCGCTGCTCTACCGCGATTTAAAAAGTTGACAGTATTACTTATCTTTCCAAGTGTTGCCTCCAGGTTTAGAGCGCAACATGGCTTGTAGTTTATCTAAATCCAAGTTTAGACCTTCACTTGGCAGACGAGTATAGTCGTACATCACCTTACCCTCTGCATCAACCATCAATGCAAAGGGCAATGACTTCAAGTTGAAGATTTCTCTGATCTCGGGATTATTACCTGCAAATAAGAAGACAAAGTCCTGATCACGATTTTCTTGAATATATCGCTTTAAATCTTCCACATTCTCATCCATATTGATGGCTACAAAACGAACATCTCCTTTATATTTTTCCTGAAGTTTATTCAAAAGCAACATCTCTTTCTTGCAGCCTGTGC
>CAYRZQ010000102.1:0-3756 GCA_964428835.1 uncultured Comamonadaceae bacterium
AGCATTGATAATTTGATTGGTAATTTCGTTTTCGGTCATTGTTTTTTTTTACAAAACTGAATCTATTCATCTTCATAAAAAAGAATATATTATTTGAATATATGCGCATAATGTGAATTGCAAGAGCAGACCTCTCTGCGGAACTCTGCGCCCTCTGTGCCTCTGCGTTAAGAAAAGCTAACGAATTAGATCCGTGTCTTAGAATTGAAAGGCTAGCTCAAAGCACGATTCCCTCGACCTTGACTGCTAACTTTTTTCACCGCAGAGACGCAGAGGACGCAGAGGAACGCAGAGTTTTTGAAGGGTCACACTTATAATATATTTGTCTCTTAAATAATTGAATAATGAACCGGTTGCCTGAGGGTGCTAAAATTTCATTCATGGACCGCCTCTACACAAAGATCTTCGGCTAACCACCGATGATTTGATTATCTGGTTATAAATTCTTAATTCGGAACCCCTCGTTCCCATTCTCGTTCCCTTTCTCGTTCTCGTTCTTGTTCTCGTTCTTGTTCTCGTTCTTGTTCTCGTTCTTGTTCTCGTTCTTTTATTACATTTGACGTCATGATCGAGAGGCTCGTGCAACATATTAATGCGAATATTGACACACCTTTGTCAGAGGCAGAGATCCAGTTGATGGGGGAGATATTTCAATATAAAAAGTTACGGAAACGCCAGTACCTCATTCAAAGCGGTGATGTTTCTAAATTGGCTGCGTTCGTAGTGAAAGGTGCCTTGAAAAAGTATACCGTCGATAGCGCAGGCAAAGAGAATGTTCTGGAACTTTATATCGAAAATTGGTGGGCTGGCGATAAGGAGAGTTTTATGATTGGAACACCTACGCCTTACTACATCGATGCTTATGAAGACTCAGAACTTCTGGTTATCACCAAGGAGGCATTTGTTCAAAATCTAGACAAACTTCCTTTTTTCACGCAACTAAATACAGTGTTAACAGAAAGACAGTCGTTCCAGTTGATGAAAAGGCTACATTTCTCGCAGACTTCGACAGCCGAACAAAAATTGGAACATCTACAAAATACATATCCCGAGTTTTTCGAACGTTTCCCTCAGCATATCATAGCGTCTTATCTAGGGATGACGAAAGAAACGCTGAGTCGAATAAGAAGCAATTCGGCAAGAAAATGAAAATCCATCGAATCAGAAAACGTTGACTTATGTCAACGTTTTTTTTTGATCTGGCTCATCGCTTTGAGTTCGGGTAATCCGACAATTTTGTCCTGAAATATTTACTAATAATCAAAACAATTTATTATGAAAAAAGTAATTTATCCAGCGATGATTGTCGTAATCATGATGGCATCAGCATTCACTGTGGTTAGCAACACTTCTAAATGGAGCGTGAAGGAAGACTCCTACAGTGTGAAGTTCACAAGTAGTAAGTTTGAAGGTAGTTTCAAGGGTTTAAAGAGTGAACTTATCTTCGATGAGTCCAATCTTGGAGCGTCAAAGATTTCTGCTACCATAGATGCAGCTACAGTGAATACAGGCAATGGTATGCGCAACAAACACGCAAAACAAGGTTTGGATGCTGAGAAATTTTCGACGGTGAAATTTGTTTCCAGTTCTATTTCTAAGTCAGGAAACGGATACACTGCGACTGGTAACTTAACTATTAAAGACGTTACCAAGCAGATTAGTATTCCCTTTACGTTCACCAAGAATGCCGATGGTGGTGTGTTTGAAGGAACGTTTTCAGTGGTCCCTGCTGAATACAATGTCACCAAGGCAGGCACTCCAGAGCGTTTGGACTTTCAACTTAATGTACCAGTAAAGAAATGAGTTGGAAACATGCTTTAATATTAGGGGGAGTAGGGAGTGTACTTTCCTCTATGGCAAGCATTATTTATTCGAATATTTATTCGGAGGCGATGATTGTTGATTTTACGACAGTAGCTGGAGTTTCGAGTATTGTTAGTGCGTGCATTATTGGTTGTTTTCTTATGGTGGTAGGTTATAAGCTCGCCATCAAGTGGAAAGGATCAAAGGTCATTGGATGGTTAAATGTATTTTACAGTCTATTCAGCTTTGCAACGATTGCAGGAGTGTTTGGCTTCAATTTACCTCTTGAAACGGAGTCACCAGAGTTGTTTCCAGGCCTCATCATTCCAATGCACTTTTTTCCAGTTTTGTCTGTAGTTAGTGTTCTTCCATTTTTTAATATGAATGTTCCCAATGACAACAAATAAATCATCGAGAGTGATACACATCGGATTGTGGGTCGCTCAGGGTCTTCTAGCTCTTACTTTTGTATGGGCATCTTATGCAAAGTTGATTCAACCTCTTCAAGAAACGGCTAAGATGTTGCCATGGGCGAATGATCACGTCGCATTATTGAGATTTACCGGAGTGGTGGAGTTGTTTGCTGCCTTAGGGTTAATTCTACCTTCGGCATTGAGAATTCAACCAAGACTCACTGTCATTGCTTGCTACGGTATCATTGCACTAATGGTAGCAGCCTCAATTTTTCATATAGCGAGAGGCGAAGCTTCACTAATAGGAATGAATATATTTTTCCTTCTTCTAGCAGTATTTATCGTTTGGGGAAGGAGTAGAAGAGCTCCTATATTATCAAAGCCTTAAAACAATGAAGCGCGATTCATTTATCAAAAGTATAATCGGGACAAGCTTATTTATATCTATGGACGGAATATCCACTATCGCTAATGCACTTATTGTAGAAAATACAATAAGTGCAACTCATCAACCAGAATTGGCCACTTTTGGAGCCGTTCATTTAAAGAATACATCCATTCAAAAGGCGATTCCATTCTGGACGGAAGTGATAGGGTTGAAACTAAGGAGTCAAACTTCCGATCAAGCTGAGTTTGGTACAGAAAACAAAACGCTTGTTGTTGTGCATCAGGTCGCGCAATCGGCATTTAAGGAGGGGTATAGTGGGTTGTATCATTTTGCGATACATCTTCCCAATAAGCAGGAGTTGGCAAAAGCAATTTATAGATTACAAAAGCGGAGAGCGAGTTTTTCACCAATCGATCATACCATGTCGCAGTCATTGTATTTGACAGACAGCGACAATGTGATGGTGGAGTTGACATTAGAAAGTCCCGAGCGATTCAAAAGGGTGATTACCGAGGGGGGGCTTTTTATTGAAGATCGAGATGGTACTATTCGAGGTGCCTCTGCACCTTTGGATATTGAGGGGATTTTGAAGAGTCTTGCTGACACTGATTTGAGCAAAGCGATTAGTGCAGATGCGAGAATTGGCCACATTCATTTTTACGCCAAGGAAGTTGTAGCGAGCAATGATTTTTATAAAAAGCTTGGCTTTGCTGAGTTTAATTATTTTCCTCAATACAAATATGCAGATTTAGGAGCCGGCGGATTGTATCAGCATAGGATAGCGCTTAATTCATGGCATGGAAAAGATAAATCTTTGGCGCCTTCCACGCACGCGGGACTTATGCACTATCAAATCATATTTCGAGATGAGAAACTGCTCCAGTCTGCATTGAGCAATTTGGATCATGTGGAGGAAAAGGATGGAACTTTTTGGACCGTAGATCCAACGGGAATAAAGATTTTGCTTAGTCATCATGTTTAAATTGAATTGTTTGCTTATTAGTAAACTACTTGTTCTTCTTAATTCAGTTATGGGAATAGGGCAAACAATCTATGATAACTTTGTCTTCCTCTGCGTTCCTCTGCGCCCTCAGCGTCTCTGCGTTAAGAAAAGCTAACGAATTAGATCCGTGACTTAGAATTGAAAGGCTA
>CAYRZQ010000103.1:0-3715 GCA_964428835.1 uncultured Comamonadaceae bacterium
CAAGTGATGTTGTCGTTGATGGCCTAACAGCCAATCGCTATTAAGATTGCTTGATGACACCATCCCGACGCGCAACAGCGTCGGGATGGTGAGCCTAAAAAGTGGTTACATCAATAACCGTTAAATCAGCGCAAGCGGTAACACACTTATTCACATAGGTTGAGTTTTCTTGCGTGACTTTTTCAGTTTTTCTGCAGGCAAAAGGCTTGTGTACTTTTGGTACAACTCAAACAAAAATGCCACACGCTCGGCTTCGGTTTTGAAATTAGTTTTCCCGTAAGCAGCATCTACTGCTTTATCTAAAGCTTGATGTGCTTTTAATAAAACTGGTGGCATAGTCAATGGATCGTACAAATCAGCAAGCGATGAATCAGGAAACAACAAGCGCGCATCCAATACGGCTTGCGCAGCAGCTTCAATAGCTTGTGTTTGTTTTTCTGTGGGACTTTCTGGCCATGGGAAATTGTTGTAGACGATATCTTTTGAATATCTAAAATCGCTTTTTAGTCTTCCACATGTATATTTCATCCAAGACATATGCATAGATGATTGAATTATTGCAAAATGAAATAATGTTGCATTTGGAATAACAAAAACCAAATTATTTGCGATTACTTCCGGTTCCATAAATCCAATGGGTACATAAGCTCTACGCTCAGATGACACACCAGGAACAATCAAATAATTAGTTGATGGTTGCGCCACCTGACAAAACAATGCAGGAGTTTCTGCAAATTTTCTAGTTGAGGCCGCTGTACTTGCAAGGCGAAAGTTTTTTGTACTTTCAATACACCGCATAATAATAGGTATATTTCTATATAAGGCAGGAGATACATCATTCAGCCATAAACACCAGCGCTTTTTATTATTGATGAATTCTTCAGCTCCAACATAGGGGCGCAAAAAATTAACAATTCTAGGGTCAGTATTTATACATTCCAAGTACTGCTCTAGGGTAAAAATTAAATTGCCTCCGTCTCTGGGCATACTTCCAAAGCGCATAGCAGGCACAATACATATTGGCTCCTTTCTATTTTCAAGAAAAATATCTGGGGCATCAATAAGGTAGGCATTGATATTCTGAGAAAGAGTTGCATGATACTCCTCATCATTTTTATCATAATCGCAAATTATTTTTTTATCTTTATCTTTTGTTGAAAAGCCAACAATTATGCAATGTACAGCAGCCTTCCCTCTTGCCTCATTGTTCCACTTAAAAGTTCTATGTGCAAAATTGATTTTTACATGGTATTTCCCAAGCATTGCTGGCCAAAGAATACCAACTTGCTCCCCCTGGCAAACAGAATTTGTTGAAACAAAACCAACATCAACATTAGTTCCGCCAATATACTTAGCAGCCAACCAATACCAACATGCAACAAAATCAAGAACACCTGAACCAGGTAAATCGGAAAATGTATAGACCAAATCCTTACGCGCCTCATCTGACATCACCATGGCACCAGAAAACGGCGGATTCCCCATGATGTAACTCAGCTTTTCTGCTGGCACAACATCATTCCAATCCACACGCAACGCATTCCCACAAACAATTGTACTGGTTGCCCGCAACGGAATACGCGCAAAGTACATCCCAAACTCTTCCGACACTTGCAGGTTCATTTGGTGGTCCATTAACCACAAAGCGACTTGTGCGATTTGAGCGGGAAACTCTTCAATCTCAATTCCGAAAAACTGATCCACATCCAACTGAATCAAATGGTTCACATCAAAGGTTAATTGGTCGCCCTGTCGCGATGCGCGCAGCACTTCTAATTCCAGCAAACGTAATTCACGGTAGGCAATAACCAAAAAATTTCCGCAACCACAAGCCGGGTCTAAAAACGTAAGGCTGCGTAATTTTTTGTGGAACTCAAAGAGCTTATTTTTATTGGATTTAGCTTTCTCAAATTCTCCCCACAACTCATCCAAAAATAAGGGCTTAATCAGTTTGAGAATATTTTTCTCACTGGTGTAGTGCGCCCCTAAATTACGGCGAGCCTGCTTATCCATAATAGATTGAAACAGCGAACCAAATATCGCTGGGGAAATTCGGCTCCAATCAAGCGCACAACAATCCAGCAACGCTTGGCGCATCGCTTTATCAAAGCTGGCCGTTGGCAGCATTTCTTCAAACAACTTACCGTTGATGTAAGGAAAAGCGGCAAGCTGTTCATCCAAGTTTTTAAAGCGCTTTTCCTCGGGGGTATTTAATATTTGAAACAGCGTAGTGATATGGTGTGCTAAATCACTACCATCCTCACCGGTACGCTGCTCAATGTATTCCTGAAATTGCTGCCGCTGAAAAATACCCGTATCTTCTGCAAACAAACAAAACAACAATCGCACCAAATAAAGTTCCAGCGGATGACCTTCGTAGCCAATCGCTTTTATCTGGTCATGCAGCTTGCCCATTCGTTCCGCTGCTTTTATGTTGACAGGATCTTGCTCTTTGATTTTGTGTGTTTGGTAACCTGCAATAAATCCAAACAGCTTGATGTTTTTATGCAGCTCTTTAAGTGGGAATTCGTACTGTTCGTCTTCCTCCAAATCATACAAGCGGAAGCTGGCAAAATCGGAAACCAATACATACTTGGGTAAATCGCGCTCATTAATGCCGGGAAAATAGTCCAATGCTTGCGTATAGGCTTTATTCAGATCTTTACCGCGCGATTTATGCTCAACCAATAGAACGCCTTTCCAGAACAAGTCGATAAAGCCTTGCTTATTCCCCAGTTTTTTAACAGGTTCCTCGAAGGCGGCAACACGCTTGCGCGAAATACCGAATACATTAAAAAAACCATCCCAAAAGCTTTTGGCTTCGGCATCCTCTGAGCTTTCATTCTCCCACTGCTTACTGAAGGCGAGTGATCGACTTTTAATTTCATTCCACGATAAAGGCATAAATCGTCTGTTCCATTTTTTTGTTAGTCATAATTTCTATATGAATTTCTCTACGGCGGAGTGCTACGCGACTCCGCCCTACTTATTCATCATCCAGTTGCAACAAGCGCTCACTCCGCCACACCCGAATTACTTTAATTACGTGTTGCTCACGGAGATAAACCACGCGAAACGGTGGGTGGATAAGTTCGCGAATATAGTCTTTGGAAAACTCGGGAACGATGCGACCTATATCGGGGTGGTCAGACAGGGTTTGGATATGGGTGACTATAGCTGTAACAAGCTTTTGGCCGATATGCGGCACGAACTGCTCGGTGTAGTAATCCTTTATATTCTCCAAGTCGGAGAGCGCCGATAAGGCAAACGTAATTTCCATTTATTCAATACCCAGACGCTTTTTCACCTCATCCAAGGGTAATGTTTTACCTTCTTGAATTTCCAACAAACCCTGCGCGACCGCTTTTACAAAAGCAGTGTCTTCAGCTTGTTTTTCGTAATCTTCCAAACTTTGCATCACCGCCACTCCGCGACCGCGACTGGTGAGCAACACAGGGCGATGAGTGTCTTTAGTGTGGTTGATCACCTTTCCGGGATTGACCTTGAGGTCCGACAAGGGGATTACATCTTCAGAGAATTTGATCGACATGGCAGGCGCCTCTTTGTAAACAGACCCATTAATAGCACCTGTTTACAGCCCAAGTAAAGCAATCGGAAGGCTAATATGGCAAAGGGGTTGCCCGCGCTAGAGTTTGCCCACCCGAATATCCACAATCTCAATCGGCAAATTTAATTCCTTCCAGGCTTTATCACC
>CAYRZQ010000104.1:0-3650 GCA_964428835.1 uncultured Comamonadaceae bacterium
AATTAACAACAGTCCTTCGCCGATGCAGCAATGCATCGGCTTTTTTGTTTGTGCAACACCACCATAAAATCACTAGACTGCGCAATCTCAATCAGGACAAGGCAAGCGAAAAACTCGCATTATTCGCTGCACCTGAAACGTGAAGGATTGGCATGAGCAATAACCCAACAAACCACTACGACAAACGCATCGCCCGTGTTTGCGAATACATTAATCAGAACCTCAATCAAGATTTAACACTTGAGCGAATGAGTGATGTTGCCGCCTTTTCCAAATACCATTTTCATCGGGTATTTATGGCCTACACGGGCATGAGTGTGACGCGCTTTATTCAGTTGACCAGACTGAAACGAGCCTCCTATCGCTTGGCGTTTGAAGCGGATAAACGGATTATTGATATTGCATTGGAAGCCAGCTTTGAAAGCCCGGAAGCATTTGCGCGGGCCTTTAGACGCACTTTTGATAAATCGCCTTCTGAATTCAGGGCGGAACCCAATTGGCCAGAATGGCATATGCGGTTTCAATTTCAGCCTAAACCTTACGGAGAAATAACCATGAAGGTCAACGTCATTAATTTTGAAAAAACAAATATTGCATTCATTGAACACCGGGGAGCACCAGAAAAAACACTGGAAACTGCGGCAAAATTTATTGCATGGCGTAAAGCTACCGGACTCTCGCCGGTAAAAACCAGCAAGACATTCGGTATTCCCTATAGCGATCCAAAAACCACTGAGCCAGAAGAATTTCGTTGGGATGTATGCGGCACCATCGATACAGAGATCCCCGAGAACGATTACGGTGTAAAAGCAGGAATAATTCCCGGCGGAAAATGCGCCGTTATTCGCCACACCGGCAGCTACAATAACCTCGACACGACCATCTATGCGTTTTATCGCGAATGGCTACCGAACAGTGGCGAAGACGTTCGCGACTATCCCTGCTTTTTCCACTATGTGAATTTCATCCACGAGGTCGACGAATGCGACCTTATTACCGATATTCATTTCCCATTAAAATAAACACCGCGCCTTGGTTCATCCAAAACCAAGGCGCCAACCTTCCCCAAAAGCGCGTTGCACAGATTGTAATAAGCTGTAATATTACCCCGCACACCAAACCGCATACCCTATGCGGTTTCCGTCACAGGAACGACGACAGCAGTAAGCACCACAAGGAAATGTATTACGGATTTTGGATACACGACTTGGCTGCTATGGATTATGGATATTAAAAGCACTGCTCCTTCCCCACTCCAAACACCCTCGCTCGTTTTCTGCTTGCTTTGGCAACGCAGATCTTTTATTTCCAATTATCCAAAATATTTGCAAGCTGATGCCGAAATTAATACCGGCGATGTAGCCGTAGGTTGCTGGTGAGTTTACGAACCGCAACGATTTTAAGGGCAGCAACGTGCCCAAAGCGGAAATTAAGCCAAATGAGCGCAGTAACTAATTGAGATTGTTCGTGCCGTATAACTCCAAAATTAATTCGGAGTGACAGCTAACCCTTTGATTCAGCACGAGCTAAGTCGACTGAAGGTTCATCTACTTGTGGAGTTATATAGCACCACACCAAATTAGTTGGAATAACGTTCTGTGGGTTATATAGTTGGTGCAATTTAATAAACTGTTAGCCAAAAAGGAGAAAAGAGTGTCAATCGAAATTTCTGTAATATCCTCCCTATTGGCTGCCGCAATAGGTTCTAGTTTTTTTAAGGAAGCAATTGAAACTATTTTCAAGGAAAAGGTTAAAGAAAAATCAATTTCTAGCGCGAATATCATTGAAAGAAATTTAGTCGCTGAATCACCGCCGCAATATCTGACGCGGGAAAAAGAAGCTGAAATAGCTGCTGATGCAGCTTTAGAAGTTTTAAACTCGACTTATCAATCAATTGCTGAAATTAGAAATGAACGAATGAGGCAAGCAAAACTTGCTTTTAATGTGGCAGTGACACTAATGATTATTGGCGTTTTAATAATATTTCTAGGAATTTTACTGCTATGGCTTAAAGAAAACATTAGTTCAGGCCTAATTACAATTGCTAGTGGAGCGGTTTCAGAGGTTTTAAGTGTTATTGTTTTTTCCTTTAATAAAGAAACTAACAACCGTTTAGATGAAATTAGAAAAGAATTATCTGTAATAGAAACAGCCAGAGTAGGCTTATCAATTGCCAAGCAAATTGAAAATCTAGAAAAAAGAGACCATGCAATTTCCGAACTATCTAGAAGAATCCAAAATGGCTAACAAGGCGCTCCAGCATCGTGCGCTTCGCGCATTCGACAGCTCGCAAGTCTTTTTTTGTGGGTAAGACCACATCGTTGCTGAAAAAATCAGAAGAGACATATGGAAATAGACGATAGATACACTTGGTCATCTAGGTTTTTGGTTACACAGCCTGTCTTGGTTCTCGTAACTATAACTGAGACACAAAAAAATCAGTTTTTATTAGTGCTAGTAGTGGCAATGACGTTTCTATTGATGAACTGGATTGTAATAAAAGATACTTTGAGAATATTGAAGTCGTCAGATCCAATTCATAATTTATTGAAAGAATATTTTTGGGTTCTTACATACGGCTTGTTAAATATCCCTATGTTCGCTTCGTTATATTATTCATTTGGCCTGAATCAAAGTGGAACGGTTGTTACTGGAGATTGGACTGCTAGCATCTACTTTTCTATTGTTACGTGGACAACATTGGGGTATGGGGACTTGTTGCCTGTGCCTGAATTACGAATAGTAGCAGCGTTTCAAGCCCTGATGGGATATATGTATATGGCAATTTTTATGGGGATTCTATTGAATTTGTCCCAACATATTAAAAAGAATTAATGCTAACAAGCGTAGCAAATCGCGCACTGCGTGTGCTGGACAGTTTGTAAGTTCTAGCTTTGTGGTTTTGCTGCGCAAAAGTGATCCACAAAGCTAGAACTTACAAACTGCGGCTGAACTTGGCGTTATGGATGATCAAAAATGATAAAAGCTATATTTATTGCAAGAGAAAACAAAGGGCAGCAATTTCAAGTTGAATTTGCTGATCTTGTGCAAGGAAAGGGAATTGTGGGTGATCGAAATTTTGCCAAATCGGAATGGCCGGGTCAGAATATTACCCTCATAGAAATTGAAAACTATAATGAGAAATTTTCTCAAAGTATTGGCCTTTCTGATACTCGTCGAAATATTGTTACGCAAGGCATCCGACTTAATGAATTAGTTGGTAAAGAGTTCCGTTTTGGTGAGGTGGTATTTAAAGGTGTAGAGCTTTGTGAGCCTTGCACGATCTTTGGGAAATTGCTTGAAAACGAAGTAATGAATAAAAATGATGTAGTAAAAGCTTTTTTACACAAAGGCGGTCTGCGTGCTGACGTAGTTTCCGGTGGTCGTATTTTTTTACACATGAAATTCGAAAAATTGTAAACCCATAACAAGCGACTGTAGTAAAAAAATCGGTAGATTCGGCATCAAAACCATTCGTCTCTATTGCTGGGCAATCTGTCACCAAGGCTCGCAATTGGCCGAACTGCAAAGTTCGGTCGCTTGCTTTACCGCTCTCATTGTCAATTTTAAAGTCAGCGTTTTTATCGATTGGTCACATGAGGGTTTTGAATCGCAATCGGAAGCAATGTCATGTTGCGGTTCGTTCCTCA
>CAYRZQ010000105.1:0-3529 GCA_964428835.1 uncultured Comamonadaceae bacterium
TAGCAGCGCAAGGCCAAGCAGTTTGAATTTAGGTGACTTCACGATAGTGTCCTTTGTGGTTTCGCAATCGGATTATTTGACCTACAAACATTCGCGACAAAATTTTTGAACCTTTTTTACCACCGCACGTCGCACCGGCGCCTGCTTTCTGATTCACCTGCCAGCGAATTAATCGCTGGCTAATGCTGCTCATGGAATCGGTGGTATGACTCTATGAGTGGGGGGACAGAATTATCAAACTCTTCCAAGCCCAACTCTTTACGCTTGGAATTAAGGTCGTTATAAATTACTTGAGCTTTCTCCTGAATCAGCTGACTCTCGCCTTCGCTCGGCACGAAGTGATATGCATTCTGGATTGTCATGGCATGTTCCTTACTGGCAGTAATATCACCGCGCATTTTGACAACCTCCACATATGCTAGCGCGTCAATTATCGCTAGTCGCTTATTTTCTTCGGTAGGATTGGGTATAAATTCTTTCTGAGTCGTAATTCCATTAGCAATCTGGATAAGTGCATAAGTTGAACCATAAGTTGCTGCCTTGGTAAGAATCTCAATGTACTCTTCAGTTTTTATTGGCTGACGAGCCAATGTGTGAAGTGCACGTAAATCCCCTTCCTCCGCCAGCTTTTCCAGTGCATCGTTGGGATAATTGCGATAATCGGGAGCGCCATTAAAATCTTCACTCAGCAAATCAAACCAACCACGGTCAGCCTTCCAGCGTAAAAGCTGTTCAAGTTGAGCCTTATCACCGGGCCGCCATTCCATCGGGACCATACGGGAAGGATTAACAATGTTTTCAGATGGATTCTCCAGCGGCACTTGCACTATTTTTTGTGCACCCGAATCGGACGATATTTCTGCATCAGATACTACCTGTTCTTGTACCGAATTTTGTATCACCAATTTATTGACAAAAACAGAAAAAAATATCGATGCTATTGCCACCAATGCAATCCAGATTATATTTTTACGTAACTTCATTATTAATGTGCTCACTCCTACCATTGTATAGGCCCGCAAACCGCCACAGCTCGACCACGAGCTCTATTCCCTTGATTGTCACATTCTGCAGTAGTAAACCCAGCGAAAGAGCGCACCATCCCCTTACATTGAATTAGTGAAGAATACTCAAAAATCTGCTTCACGGTTGTTTCCATTCTTGCTCCTTTGTAACTAACACTCCAATTCAAAGTTCCATGATCTCTACAAGACTCAATTTGCATATCGCGTTTTAACGCTGTTTCGTTTTGGCAACTCCTTACATCGGCTGCAATCTCAATAGATGCAGTATCGCAAAACACCTTTTTTTCCTCGACCGCTACTAAAATTGAACCGGAAGGTGGCGGTAAAGATGGCGGCGGTGGAATAAAAGTAGGTGGAGTAGGGCAGGAACCAGATGGTACATATTGATGAGTGTGATGAATCGAACAACTCTCCAGCTTAACGTCATCACAAGCATGCCAAGTTTTCACAATAATTGTTGGAGGGCAATATTGCGCCATAACAAGTTCGGGGGACAGCCCAGCTACGCCTAATACCAGCAAAGCCCAAAACCGCAGCTGGACGATTCGCACAGCCACCCATCCACTCTTTTTTTAATTTCCACGTCATACTCCTTTTGATGTAATCGGTTACCTGAACCATATGGCGGCATCCTACCCCCCCCACTAATAGAATCAACGCATCCATTTGCCCAATTTATTCGGCTTTTGAAATACATCACTGAATGATTACTGGGCGCCAATCCTGTACAGAAAATTATGACCTGCCTCCAGACAGATCAAGTGAATACTTATTTTGAGCCATTTGGATATCGCACAGTGGTGACACAAAAATTGGGCGGGCGAATTGAATTGGCAGAGGATCAAAGCAGCGGCGCCTGCTTTCTGATTCACCTACCGCATCAGATCGCCACATGTTCGAATTAGAATTTGATTTTAAACAAAAAAGCCGGACAGTAGTCGGGCCAACCCTCTAATCAACGACTACCTCATAAAGGCTTTACCATTTCTTCGTAAAATCTGATAACCGAGTCAGGAACACTGTTATCAAATTCACCAAGCCCTAATTCTGATCTTCGAACTTGCAAATCATTGTATATTTGTTCGGATAAATTCTTTATGAGCAGTTTATCCTGCTCCGTGAAATCGACTTTATAACGCTCAATCAAGGATTTTCCGGCAGCAATATTCCCCCACCAATCCCCTCTCATTTGAGCAACTTCATAATAAGCAAGCGCCGTTAATATTTTTGCCTTTTGAACTTCAGGTGACTTCTCGCCAATATTTCCCTCATCATTTTCATTTAACGAGCCAAGCTGAATTAATGCCTCTGTAGATCCATAAATTGAAGCCTTGAACAGAATGCTTCTCAAATCAGAAAAATTATTTGCGCGATCAGCAAGTACATGCATAGCTTTAATATCACCAGAATCACTCAAGCGCGTTAACGTTTCTATATCGTACCCCTGATAATCGGACAAACTATCCGGACTAAAAAAACTATAATTTCCACGAGCAGCAAACCATTCTTTTATCTCCTCTGAGGACACTGCGTCGCCCATAGGATTCCAATTTTTATCTTCAGCAATATGATTCAAATTGGCATTAGCGATAGAAGAGGTAACCTCAATTTTTTTGGTAATCTTTCCTTGGCATCATTTAGCCCCTGCTCCGAGGCACTCCCTATATTTTCTGACAAAGACACAGCTCGCCACTTAAAAAAAGCGAATCCCCCCAAAAAAGTAAAAATGGTAAAGAATAAAATATATTTTTTCATAATACGGTTCTCCGCCAAATATTTTTTGAGCAGTGGGTGGGGGCGAGACGATACCACCACAAGCCTTCTATTAAGGCACATCAGAACATTGCTGCCTCAATATATGCAAATATTCATTTCCGCTTAACTTACAACTATCTTGGTAATATTTTAAATTTGCTTCAGCTTCAGCCCTACAATCTGCCGCAGATACATTTTTACTAACATCTACCGTTACTGCCTTTGTAACTGAAAACTTCAGCCTCCAAGTACCGCCACCTTTCGGACATTGGATCGCTATAAAATAGCTTTGGTAACCAAGCGCTTGGTTTTGGCACCGCTGCACAGCCAAATCAATTTCCGCAGGAAATTCCTTACAAAATTTCACATGCTGCTCACTTTCTATTTCTTCTGCCGTTTTTACTACACGTGGCGGGGGTGATGATAAGGGAGGAGCAGGAGGTGTCATAGATTGCGGAGGAGTACAAGTTATATCGTATCTATCAAGCACACTCCAATATGTACACTTTCTATTGGGGGTTCCCGGTGGACCGTTACAGGATTCAAAGGTTTTTACAATCGGAGTAGCAATACAACCTTGTTGCGCCATAACTGATGAATGAAATAATCCAGCCACTCCTAGTGTCATCAAAGCCCAAAACCGCAGCTGGACGATTCGCACAGCCACCCATCCACTCTTTTTTTAATTTCCACGTCATACTCCTTTTGATGTAATCGGTTACCTGAACCATATGGCGGCATCCTACCCC
>CAYRZQ010000106.1:0-3525 GCA_964428835.1 uncultured Comamonadaceae bacterium
AAAAAGCGAGCTGAATCGTCAGCTCGCTTTTATTTTTACCGGACACTAGTGATTCCGAATTCTGAATCTCTTGTTCTCGTTCTCGTTCTCGTTCTCGTTCTTGTTCTCGTTCTCGTTCTCGTTCTTGTTCTCGTTCTCGTTCTAGTTCCGTATCAACGATATAAACTCCTTCCTCGTTTTGTCGTTGTTGAGGAATTCGCCGGAGAAAGCGCTGGTGGTGGTGCTCGAGTTTTGTTTGCTAACACCGCGCATCTGCATGCACAAGTGATGGCATTCCAGAACTACTGCTACACCAAGCGGATCAAGCGTTTTTTGAATGCAATCGCGAATCTCGATGGTGAGGCGCTCTTGAACTTGCAGTCGTCTGGCAAACACATCAACCACGCGGGGTATTTTGCTCAGACCTACAATGCGTCCATTCGGAATATAGGCCACATGCGCTTTTCCAAAAAAAGGCAGCATGTGGTGTTCGCACAAACTATAAACCTCTATGTCTTTCACCAAGACCATTTCACTGTAAGACTCTTCAAACATTGCACTGCGCAATACTTCCACCGGATCTTGCTTGTAGCCCATCGTGAGGTGCTCATAGGCTTTGGCCACGCGCTCAGGAGTTTTAATCAAACCTTCACGTGCTGGATTCTCGCCTATTTGTTCCAAGATTTGAGTTACCGCGCTTGCAACGATGAGCTGCTTTGGGTTGAGTTCTGATTGGTCTGCCATTCTCTTTATTTTCCGCCGAAATATTCGACAAAATTGTTTTCTGTTTCGTATAGCTTAATGCTATGTAGGCTGCAACCGTTGGCATTGATAGGCGCTTCCAATTGTTCCCAGATAGCAATGGCTAGATTCTCGGTAGAAGCCAATATTCCTGTCATGAAATCTACGTCGAGATTGAGGTTGCGGTGATCGAGCTTTTCAATCACAAGATCTTTGATCATATCCGAAAGCACCTTTAAGTCGATGCAGAAGCCTGTATCTGGCGCGGGTACGCCCTTTACAGTTACAAAAAGATCATAGTTGTGTCCATGCCAGTTGACATTGGCACATTTTCCAAACATTTCAGCATTCTTCGCGTCGTCCCACGCTGGATTGTAGAGCCTATGCGCTGCATTGA
Source organism: uncultured Comamonadaceae bacterium (assembly GCA_964428835.1). Lineage (GTDB taxonomy): Bacteria > Bacteroidota > Bacteroidia > Flavobacteriales_D > Sanyastnellaceae > JAIXWP01. The sequence continues at coordinate 1,118 of CAYRZQ010000106.1, forward strand.
ATCTCTCCCTGCGGGTAACGTAAACTATCTTCGACATCTCTTTAAATTTGAGCCGCAAAGATACTACGACATTAAGGTTTCGAAGTAACTTGCGCCTCAATAATACTTTTGAATATCATGATAGTTGTCACTGGTGCCGCTGGCTTTATTTCAAGTTGTCTGGTAAGCCGCCTTAATGAGGAGCGCTTCTACGATTTGATTTTAGTGGATGATTTTTCACGTCCTCATAAAAATAAAAACTTCGAAGGAAAGCGATACAAGGCCTTGGTGGATAGAAAGGACTTCCCACAATGGTTGAGAGATAATGAGGCGGGAGTGGAGTTTGTATTCCATCTCGGCGCTCGCACGGATACCACAGAGTTCAACACCGCTATTTTTGATGAACTCAATCTTCATTATTCTCAAGAGATTTGGAAGATTTGCGTTGAAAAATCACTGCCCTTGGTATATGCTTCCAGCGCGGCTACCTACGGCGACGGAGCTTTCGGATACGACGATAATCATGATATTGTAGAAAAATTAGTGCCCCTCAATCCATACGGTGATTCAAAAAATGATTTTGATAAATGGGTACTGAAACAGACAGAATCGCCTTTCTTCTGGGCGGGACTGAAGTTTTTTAATGTCTATGGTCCCAACGAACTCCACAAAGGACGCATGGCGAGTGTCGTGATGCATGCTTTTCATCAGATCAATGAAAAAGGCAGCATGCGCCTATTCCGTTCTCACCGTCCTGATTTCACAGACGGCGGACAAATGCGCGATTTTATCTACGTAAAAGATTTAGTAGAGGTGTGTATTTTCTTGATGTATCACCGCAAGAATAGCGGCATCTACAATCTCGGTTCTGGCAAGGCGCGCAAGTTTTTGGATCTCGCCAATGCCACCTTTGCCGCAATGGGAAAGGAACCCAATATTGAATTCGTTGATACTCCGCTGGACATCCGCGATAAATACCAATATTTTACGGAGGCGAACATGAATAAGTTGAAGTCGATTGGCTATACAAAAGAGTTTCATTCGCTGGAAGATGGTATTTTCGACTATGTGAGAAATTATCTTATTCCTGGCAAGCATATGTAATTGAGCACTGATAGCTCATCCGCTTATGAAGTCTATAACGCAACTATTCACCAACGCATTTGGAGGTCTTCCGGCCACGGTGTGGTTGCTGTCAGTGGCGCAATTGATCAATCGAAGTGGCACCATGGTGGTGTTTTTTCTTTCGGTTTATCTTAAAGAGGAGCTCGGATTTTCTCTCGACCAGATTGGATTAATCATGGCGCTCTTTGGTATCGGAACTATTTCCGGTGTCTGGGTAGGCGGTAGATTGGTTGATAAATTGGGGTATTATCCTGTTATGATTGCCTCTTTGGGCGCAGGCGCGGTAATGTTTGCCACGGTAAGTTTCATTCGAAGTTTTGAAGTGCTGGCGACTTCGATGTTCCTTGTTAGTTTTTGTGCTGAGGCATTTCGTCCGGCCAACATGGCTGCTATTTCTTATTACGCAGGTCCAGAAATCTATACCAGAGCTGTAAGTCTCAATCGACTTGCAATTAATCTGGGATTCTCAATTGGTCCTGCTATCGGAGGTTTTCTAAGCGAGTTGAGTTTTAGCTATATCTTCTGGGCAGATGCACTCACGTGTTTGCTGGCCATGCTCATGCTTTTATTATTTGTAAAAAAATCTACGCGTGAGATTGGAATCATCAAAGAGGAAACACTGGCAGAAAATCTTCGATCCCCATATCGTGATCCTGCCTTTTTATGGTTTCTTCCTATCGCCATGTTGTATGCGATTTCGTTCTTTCAGTTTTTTAGCACCATGCCCATTTATTATACAGAAGTAGAAGGGCTTTCAAAGTCTAGCATCGGATGGATTATGGCGCTGAATGGCTTTTTGGTAGCGCTTTTCGAAATGTTGATTATTTACAAATACGAGAAGAAATGGAGTCTGTATAATTTCATCATCCTTGGAACATTCTTAGTAGTTCCGTCTTATTTGAGTTTGCTTTTTCTCGGTGGATTTTGGTGGATGATTGTGATTACGATTGTGATTTCTTTTTCCGAAATGTTTGCAATGCCATTCATGAATACATTCATGAACAACAGAGCAGTAGGCGGCAAGCGCGGTCAATACAGCAGTTTGTACATCATGGCGTGGAGCAGTAGTCAAATTTTAACGCCTATTATAGCCACACAAATCATAGATCACTCAGGCTTTCAAATGTTGTGGATCGTGATGGCCTCCATCGCCGCCTTGAGCACCGTTGGGGCGTATATGCTGAAGAGAGTGGTGGCGAGGGGCGAATGAGAGGGGCGAGGGGCGACAGGAGATAGGGGATAGGAGAAACTGCGTTTTTATTCATTCTGTTTCTGATTGTGATTGTGATTCTGAACGTGCTCGA
>CAYRZQ010000107.1:0-3393 GCA_964428835.1 uncultured Comamonadaceae bacterium
TTGGCGGTGGAGCATGTTAAAGGGCAGGAGGCTTGCGCGAAACTCGCGAGTCACAGCTATGAAATTGGCGCAATAAAGCCTGACAGAAAAATTTACGAATCGATTATAGCGAATACCGGCTTAGAACCAAGGCAAATCCATTTTATTGGCGATACATTACTGGCCGACTATGAAGGACCTACCCAATTCGGGTTTCAAGCTAGACACTTGGTCAGACGCCAGCCGTCCGAGGGCAATAGCATTGCTTCATTAACAGAAATTTTGCGGTTGCTGACTCACCAAACGGCCTAATGATGACATGGGCTTTACGCGGTATCTCAAAGCATCCGAAAAAATTGCATTTGAGATACCGACAAATTCAACAGGCTGATTTAGGTTAACCCTGAACCCATTAACCTCAGGAGCCACAATGACAACCACCCTTGAAAACATGACTGAAGAATGCGAAGCCATTCTGATTGCCAGCCGAAATTACAATATTGAAAATAGCATCTGGCCAACCGATGTCATTACTATCAATTATTTACTTACCCAAAGCACAGCAATGAAGAACGTCTATGACGAACTCTCAGCGCTGTCAGCCCAACAAAGAGCACAATTCCTCGACCAATTGGTAGGTACTCTTTCATTCTGGTCACCAGAAAATGCAATTGAGATGCGCGCAGCGCGAGACCGGCTAATCGATGTGAATAAAAAAATCAGCATTCTGGCGAAAGATCTTGCCGACTTATTAGAAGAGCGATCCGCTATTGAAAACCAACACCCGTTTACTTCAAATACCCATTATCACATTGCAAATGCCATCAAAGAAGCTTCTCGTGATAACTATCACTTTCGGAGTTTTTTAGCTGAGCCTCTCCAGGCGCTGGCCGGTCAATTTGACCTTAAATATTGGCCGTATCTTCCAGCAGTGATTAAGGAAATAGGTGATGACGCCGACGCAGCCGAAATCTATGCAACAGACCCAAGAACAGAGGCGGCAACATCTTCAAATCGATCCTCAAAAGCAGATTTCGTCAGGGCAGTGTTGTCGATGATAGATGAACTCAAGGACACGCCCGGCTTGGATTTCTCTCAGGACTTCCGCGTAAGCGACTCAGCGATGGCTAATATCGTCAATACTTGCCTAAAGCTGAGTGCAGAAGAGCTGGTTGATGGTGCCTACGTTAAAAACTTACGGCATAGGGAAAAGCGATCCCTGTAGACAGAACCTACTTGCAATTGAAGGCATTCAAGGGGGGCACGATTTGGCGGATCTCCCCAAATCCCTTAATGAGCATTACTCGCTATGAATAAAATCTGGGTTTTGTTTAAAGTTAAACATATTATACCCATCGAGCAGTTTCATGCTAAAACCCTTGTGCTGCAAGGGTTTCAAGCTGTTTATGTAATATTTGGCGGGATCTTCCCGCTACCCCTTTCTATAAGTCCTCTATTAGTCTGTTCTAATTTTTCAGGCCGATTGCTTGGCACCTAAATTTGCTTTTTAAACTAACTGCATACGTATTCAGATGTCAGAACATTTGAATACGTATGCATTTTTTTGCCTATTGCCCAGTAACTATATTGAATGCCGACCAAATAAAATTTTCGGTAATGGATATATCTTCATGAAAAGTTTACTGGCACACGCAACAACCTGTTGTGTTGGGGTTGTTTTAGGATTTTTATTTTTCTCTCACCCACAAGATCACGACAATAAAATTTCTCCTGCTGCCATTGGCGAAGCTGACGGTATTTTCCTGCAGAAACAACTAGCTGATTTACAATCCGAAAATCAACACTTAAAAGATTTGCTAATCGCGCTTGAAAATAACCAATCAGAAAAAAATGTAGTTCCACATCAGAATGCTGAAATTTTTTCTGCTTCATCATCTTCAGCTGCCTCAAACGAAAACAAGTCTGCCGAATTGGCGCAACACTTCGAACAGTTTCAAAAAATAGAATCGCTTAGTGATTATCTAAGCAGCATTGAAGGCGATGGCGAGGCTGCTTTGTATCAAAATTTAGAGAGCAACTTTTCGGCCGAGCAAATTGATTACAGCTGGGCACCCGACTACGAACAAAAAATTCAACAGCTCATTGCGGAGCATGATCCCTTTAATGCGCTGGCTTACACCTCAATCACCTGCAAGACCCACCGCTGCCAAATAAAAATATCCGCCCACACTGCAGAGGAAGCCAATCAGCTAACCCTGGCATTTGCAGATTCAATAACTAAAAACCGTACTGGTGTAAATGCTGTTCAGGTGCTTTCTGCAACCGATTTTTCGCGCGGTTTTTTGGATTTGTATATTGCTAAAGACAATAGCTTTAACGCTTTTGAATAATTTTTATGGATGAAATTAACTCATAGAGTTTTTGCCCACCTATGAGAAAAACAATAATTATTATGGATGAATAAGGGCTAACACTACTAACACTTTATGAAAGGACATTGTATGAAAGGTCGTTTACTATCATTGATCGTTACCGGCATTTTTGCCACTTTACCAATGGCTTCACAGGCAGATACCGCAGTGGCAAGCTATGGAATTCCACCAGGAAATGGTAGCTGCCAATGGCAACTAACATCCTCATCAGGTGGCGGTTATGGCGCTCCGCAATTCTATACCTTGAATTGCAGTGGTACAGCCAATGTGGTCAGCATGATGACCATTAGCGGAGCGTGTAATACTATCAGCAGCGTGAAACCTGGCTATCGTTTGCAGGGTTCAGGTTGTCGCACTCAAGTTATGCGGATAGATTCAGTTGTCGTACCGCCAGTTGTTCCTGTACCAGGTCAGTGCACCAACACCAACAAAGGTAAAACCTATTTTTCAGGCCCAACGTATATTGCCAATAGCATTATGCAAACCACCAGTGCTACCAATTTTTGTGGTGATTGCAAAGTATTGCTGAGCGGTTCCAGCAACGGCTACTCCACCATTAGCTGTTCGCTCTACCCCTAGGTTTAAATAGCCAAAATTTATTACTGGCTAAAAAAATCCCCGCTCTCAGGCGGGGACAGATTGCTGACAAACCCCTAGCCAAAAGCTGGGGGTTTTTATTTAATGGCAAAAATGATTCAGCGATGTTTTGCCATGCTCAAAGAACCCACGCCCCGCCAACACACACTGGAAATGGTGATCCTGGAAGATCTCGTTCCTGCCGACCACTTGTTGCGCAAAATCGATAAGTACATCGACTTTGAATTTATCCGCGATCAAGTGCGACACCTCTACTGCGACAACAACGGTCGTCCTGCTGTCGATCCGGTGCTGTTGTTTAAAATGCTCTTCATCGGGTATTTATTTGGTGTGCGCAGCGAGCGCCAACTGGTACGTGAAGTACAAGTGAATGTGGCTTACCGCTGGTTTTTAGGCTTGAGCCTCACCGACAAGATCATCGATG
>CAYRZQ010000108.1:0-1890 GCA_964428835.1 uncultured Comamonadaceae bacterium
GCGCAACACTGGCAGTGTTGAGGTCAGCGGTTCGATCCCGCTTAGCTCCACCAAAAATACGTTGAAAATCAACAACTTAAAAAGCCTGCTTTCGAGCGGGCTTTTTTGTTTGCAACGTTTAAGTCCATATTAAGTCCAAAAAAGTTTAATTTTTTATCCTGATGTATTTAAGTAGAAAGCCTAATTTTGATATTGCTGTAGTTTGCGTTTGCTTTTCCATTCACTGATGATTTTATTTGCCTAATGACATCTATTTAATTTATCTAGTGGGATCATTTTAGCTAAATCTATTGTGATAATATCTCCTGAGTTTTGCCTTCTATAATGAGGCTTGTTGGTAAATTTTGAGGGTAATTGCGGTGCCAATTAATAATCATAAGGGCGTGCTCATAGTTTTCGATGGTATCGATGGCGCCGGCAAAACAACACAAGTGGATATTCTTAGTGCAAGGCTTTCTGGAGCTGGATTAACTGTTTTGACTTCAAAAGAGCCGACCAATGGAGAATGGGGGCAAAAAATTAGGCGGTCAGCGTTTGATGGTCGTATGAGTTTGCCTGACGAACTACATGCTTTTGTGATGGACAGGAAAGAGCATTTGGAAAAACTTATTGAGCCGGCTTTGATGCGTGGCGAGGTGGTTATTCTAGATCGGTACTATTACTCCACAATTTGCTACCAAGGTGCTCGAGGAAGCGATCCCCAGCAGCTAAGGAAGACTGTAATGGAGTCTGCGATAATACCCGATGTTACGTTTATAATGGATATTGATCCCGTATTATCTCAGAGCAGAATTCAAGCCCGCGATGGGGCGCCAAACGAATTTGAAAATATAAATTATCTCGTTGAGGTTCGGAAGCTTTATGACTGGCTTTGCCAAGAAGATGCTTCGTTGTACGAAATTGACTCCAATTTTCCAATAGAGCTTATTAGCGACACAATACTTAACATTCTCATTGATGGAGTTCTTAAGGAAAAACTTTGCTTTAAATCGTACGGGTGTGATGATGAATATCAGTGTGGTTTTGCTATGACTGAAACTTGTCAGTGGTCTAAGTTTAGGAAGAAAATTGTCAGTGCAAGCGCAAATAAATACCAAGCATTAAAGTACCATCACAAAAAATAATAAAGCGGTGTACTCTAGGGAGATTGATGTGTCAGTCGGAACGTTAAGTGATAGTGAAATTCGCACGCGGTGTGAAAAAGGAGAGTTAATTTCTGAAAATTTTTTGCCTGCGAATATCAAGCAATGTTGCTACGAGTTAAGAGCTAGCAAAGTTTATTATGATCTTTCTTTAGTAAGTTCCTCTCGCTCCATAGAGGTTCCATCCGATAGCTATATTCTGATTAAGCCTGGTCAAACTGTAGTGATTATTACTGAAGAGGCGCTAAATATACCCAGCGATATTTTAGGGAGAATTTTAAGTAAGGGAAAACTATTTTCTGTAGGGCTTTCTCCAGTGAATACTTATGCCGACCCTGGGTTTCGTGGGAACTTGGGGCTCGTATTTCACAATTTGTCTAAAAATTACCTGAAGCTAAAACCGCTGGAGAATATCGCTAAGATAGAGTTCTCCCATATCAGTGCGCCTGTTCAAAATCCGTACCATGGCCAGCATGGCTATGGCACAAAAATCTGGCCTATACCAGTGGATATGATTTTGACGTCAGAGGAAATTAAAAAAGACTCTAGAATTGGTAATGCTATTGATGAATTGGAATTGAGCCAAGGGAGACCTGTGGCTGATATTGTCCGCAGATTATCGGTAATAGAAAATAGGTTGATAATTTCGTCCTGCATCTACTTCTTCCTGATGATAATTTTGGTATCCGTAATTGGTGCTGGCGAGAAGGTCAGCGTAATGTGGTCAGTTGGAACTGGTTTAATATCA
>CAYRZQ010000108.1:1900-3336 GCA_964428835.1 uncultured Comamonadaceae bacterium
AAACATTATATTTATGCTCCTAGTAAGCTTTGTTACTAAGATACGATCATGAGTTGTTTGCCAGACCAAATTATGGTGTCCTTTAAAAATCGAACATTTAGTCGATTTTTTTTTGCTCCAATAAATACCGGCTTAATTGAAAATGGTGAGCCAAGTCCTAGATTGACAGAGTTTCATGCCAAAAGATCGAGCTCTTATGTTGGAATAAATTATGTTGGGAACGTTGCTATCTCTCCCATCTATAAATCTAATGACAATACAACAATCTTAACTAGTGATAGGACAGAATGGACTGCTCTTGTGCAATCTATGCAAGCGCGTGGTTCGTTGGCGGGAATTCAGTTAGCCTGTAGGTATTATGAGAGGCCAGCAAAAAGGGCGTGGAGGGCAGATGCTAATGGGATTGAGGCATATAGCTCTTTTATTTCTGGGCTAAAGGAAGAGCTGATCGATAAAATAATGAAAGATTTCATTCGGTCGGCAAATATTGCGATCGATTTGGGATTTGATGTGATTCAAATTCATGCAGCCCATGGGTATTTTTTATCCGCTCTAATTTCGCCGGTAATAAATAAAAGACAAGATAAATATTCCATTTCGAATTTGGGTGGTGTCAAGGATTTACTGTATACAATTCGAAGTTTTAGCAGGGATGCTTTGTTGGATGTTCGGGTATCCTGTATTTATGGATTGATGGGTTCATTGGAGTCCGAATGGATGGTAACTAAAAGTATTATAAAAGATCTAGCTCAGGGCGATTTGACGGATATTATTAGCCTCAGCGCGGGTCTGTATGATTACTCCAAAAGGCTTATATACCCAAATAAGCGTGATGGTGAAGCCCCATATCTTCCTTATGCTATCGAGCTTGCTGAAGAGTTGCCCAAAGTGCTCGTTAATGTAGCTGGCAATTGTCGAGATCTACTAGGGTTGCCAATGTTTCCGAAAAACTTAACGTACAGCATTGGAAGACCACTGCTTGCCGATCCTCAATTTATTGCGAAAAGTTTTAATAATAGTGATGATATCAATTCTTGCGATTACTCCGGTCACTGCCATTATTATACTCGTGGTACGAGCCACATTTCTTGTGCGGTGAATCAGGATATTTAAATTTGCTATCTACAGTTATTGACAGAACTCCAAGGGTGGCGCGTTCGCGCCACCTAAAGCAAAACCCATCCCGAAATCATTTTTCTTATTTGATAAATCCACAGTGCGAACAATCCATTCGCGGATGTGGGTTTTAATCGTTTCAACTCCCTTAAAGCACAGGCCGATTAATTTCTTAATGGCTTCGCCGTATTTATTGGGTGTTTCTTTTGCAACGTGTAGGGCGCGTAAGGGCTGGTCTTTTAGTGGAACGGTTGCGCCGCCAGATAATTCAACAAAGGCTTTAAAGTCGCCTTTATCACAAGCATCAACAATCGCGCTTA
>CAYRZQ010000109.1:0-3274 GCA_964428835.1 uncultured Comamonadaceae bacterium
GGGGCTGGGAAAATAACCGTAGTTGCATCACCACCAGCACCTGTAACAGCCAGGGCGTTGGCGGTGGTGGCGTAGTGTGTAATTAACATTGAGTGTTAATTCTTGAAGAGAAAGGGCCAAAAAGAGAAATTTCTTCTTGGCCTTTTTTATTATTCTCGTTAAGGACTAATTCGTTTTAGTCTTTTTCTAATCTGTATGAAAACACATATTTTATGGTTGATATCGGGTGATTAATTTTTAATTGTCATCAGCGTAAAAATCCTAATTCAAATACCATTGGTCGCAGTTTATCACTCAAGATTTTGTAGGCGTTTTCAAAAGGTTTGAAATCAACAGGAATAGTATCGCCACTCGCATTTCGTGCTTTGAGTGCGTTGCGTATTTGATACCAACCTACATCAGCACGATTTAATTTAAATTCATCACGTACTGTGCGTACATCGGTGTGCGCAAAGTAAGCTTGCCAAAGTTTACGGCCTGCATCGAGTACAGCAGTAGCTTCTGTAGATAGGGTTTTATCCGCTAAATATTGCACCATAAAATCTGATTCAAACCGGTCGGGTGCATTTACTTCGGCTTCAGTGAATGGAATAAAATGATTTACGATTGACCATTTTTTTCCATTCCATTCGAGATCGTCAGCGCTGGCTGTGAGATTGCTACCATTAAAAAGCATCCAGATTAAGCAATCAGTTTTGAATTCTTCGGATAATGGCTGATTGGGTTTTAAGAACTGGTCGCGGTCATTGAGCCATGTGGGTTTGATAAGGCGGCGAACCGAGAAAACAATCGCCGATTGCCAAAGATTTTCTTCTGTTACAAAAAATCCACCAGCACTACAATAGCCCGAAGATAGAAGTGCAGTTTGTGTTGCTGAATTTTGTAAGTCTGATCCCTTGCAAATCATACTAGCTATTGCACCATCGGCCCATTTTTTTCCTCTTACATCCTTAGTGCTCGTAGTTGGTGTAATGGCATTTTTTAGAGGTATGGAATCTGTATGATTTGCTTTGACGCGCAGAATCCAAGAGCTCAGTAAACTATCGCTGGGAACATTGTAAAAAGATTTTTCACCAATTGGTTTGGCATTTTTGTCCATAACTTCAGTCGTTATTTCAATAATTGGATGGTGTTCTTTGGCATTTTGATTAGTACTCCAAATTAAAAATCCAATAGGAAAATCTCCTTTTAATCCATCAAATGCTCTACTGTGAACTACAAATCCACTTAAGTAATGTGATTTCCAGTCATCACGAAATTTTTCGAAATTTGGAGCTGTTACATATTTGAGCTTGCTAAACATTGCTAGCGTGGCGGTCGGTATTTCTTGAGAAATTCGAACGACAAATTGTACGAACAACTCTCGTGCAGCATATCCCTGTCTATCCATTGTACTGGCTACAAGAGTTTTTGAAACGCCTGATTTACTTTCAGCATTGGCATCATCCTTAATACCTAAATTTTTTGCATTCGCAGCCTCTGCATACGGTGGATTAATTAATACTAAAATCTTCTTCCCTTCTGCAATCGCCTTGCGTAATCCTTCAGGCACTTTATTTGTCAGGTTGTAATCAATCTTCCCATCATCAGTAATATCGTCATTTAAATAATCGTATTGAAAGCGCTGGGCGGCAACACAGGTTTTAGTAGCTTTCATTACATCCACATCTTCCTGGTCGAGGGTGGACATGTAAATGTTGCGTGGATTACTGTGTTTCACTTCCAAGTTACCTACACCACAACACATATCCCAAACGATGTAATCCTTTTGCCAGTTTTTACCAAGGGTTTGTGCGAGCAGATCGTAAGCCTTATCCACTACGGCTAGGGGTGTGTAATAAGCACCTTTAAAACTGCGTTCATCGAGTGGAATAAGACTGTCGCGACGTTCTAGCAAATAGTTGCGGTATTCGGGGCTGGGTGGTCGATGATAAATCGCCCAAAACTGGCGATAACCTTCTTTGTTGCCTAGTTCGTAAATTTTGCCACTGAGGCTAAATACCGGCGCGCCATTTTTATGAAGTAATTCGGCAGGTAGATCTTTGTGGGTGGAGACTGTGCCATCGTGCATGATGTCGGCAAAAAATAGCAGCGCGTAATCTTCATCCTTTACACCTTTAATTTCACGGCCAATCATGTCTACCCATTTATCAAACACTTGCTTGAGATTGTCAGGCGTAATTTGGGTGCGAATAATCTCGCCAGATTTTATTGCAGCTTTAACCGTACTGATGAACTCTTCTTCATGACTTTGAATTTTGAAGGAGACGAAGTGCGTGCCTATATGGGTGGAAACTTCGTCCAGCGCTTCTTGAGTAAATTGGCTGGCGGATTTGCCCCATTTGATGGTTTTTTTGCGTAGAAAGGGAATCACATCTGCACTTTTCATCAGTGCAGCTTTTTGCGTATCAATCACCGCGAGTAGTGGCGGTACGGCTTCACCTTTATCAAGCGCAACTTGGACGTAATGTAACAGCTGCGTAAACATGGCATAGCTGGAGTGCTTGCCGGTGTCCTTGGCTTCAAACCAAATCTCTTTGGTTTGAATATCAATCAACCCTTTGGTGTAACTCTTTAAGCCAAGCGCTTTTATGTAAGCGTCTTTGACGTCTTCTTCGCTTTTGGCGGTTTGTAACTCGGCGTACAGCGTCATGGTCGGTATTTGCCTAATTGGAAAATACGCGACTATATTGCCTAATAGGCAATAATTAAAGTAATTCGCTCTTTGGGCATTAGCCTAAAAGGCAAATAGTCCAGAATATTGCCGCCATGAAAATTGGCTCAATACTCAAAACCATACGCATACAACGTGGCCTAACGCAGGAACAGATGGCATTAGACCTTGAAGTTGCTCCTAGTACGCTCTATCGCATCGAGTCAGGCGACCGTTACCCGTCATTTGAGCTATTGGATAAAATTTCAGCGTATTTGCGGGTTCCGGTAAGTGAGATATTCAGGGCAGCTGAGGGGCATCCTTTGGTTTTACCGAATGATGACAAGATGCCAACTACTAAGGTGTTGGAATACACCGAAGAAACATTGCAGTTGATAACTGAAGTGCAAGGTTTCTCAGCACGTAACATGCGTTTATTGATTGAATTTGCGCGAGTGATTAACAAAGAGTTTGGCAAGTAAGCCCGACCGCTTTCATAGCGGGTATTAAGTTCTTGCTTCTCATTGAATGCTCATTCGGGACATTCCCTTCTTGTTACAAACTTTTCTCCTTTATCATGCCCGACTTTACGATCTAGCCCGGGCAACTCTCCATGACTGA
>CAYRZQ010000110.1:0-3236 GCA_964428835.1 uncultured Comamonadaceae bacterium
AGCAGTGGATTGAAAATCCTCGTGTCCCTGGTTCGATTCCGGGTCTGGGCACCATTAATTCCTTGTGAATCAATTGGTTACAAAAGCAGAAAAGTGATTTGCATTGCGCAGTGACTACAACCTGCCTACTTAAAGGCCTCCAGTAAATGGGGGCTTTTTTGTTTCTATTTCTCCCCCTTCTTATCTTTCTAACAAACAAAATAATTGACAGGTCTGTCAGTAAGGCCTATCTTTTGGTCATCCCTTACCAATCGGTAACTCGTTTTATTACCTATCGGTGAGTCACTTCCTTTATTGGCTGCATCAGGCATCAAATGAACTATCTTGTTGATAGAGCACTTTTTCCAGAGCTAGATCTTATTCTTTGGGATAGGGCTGATAGGCTTATTGATGAGCAAGATGCCTTTTTAAAGTATGAGCAGCGTTGGCGTTTCATCGATCAAGCTCGCCTTACTACAAAAGAATGTCAGCTCATCGAGCGTTTAACCCAAACCTATGGTAACGGGTTATTTTTGGCTGCATGATGTTCCATCGTCCTCATCATCAGCGCATCCTTCAAGTACTTCAAAAATTTAACCCCACTTATCTATCTGATCATTCAATTCTATTTGGTGGCGGTACCCGTATTGCCTTGGAAATTGAAGAGTATCGAGAATCTATCGATATAGATTTCTTCTGCGCCAACCCTAAAGCGTATCGAGCCGTTAGAGAGAATGTCGGTGATAAAAACCTTGGTGCACTGTTGAAGCCTGGTGAAACTATCCTTTTCGCTCGTGATATTCGTTCGGATAGGGATGCTGTTAGGGCTTTTATTGAGGTTCCTGATTCGAAGCCTATAAAGCTCGAATTTGTTCACTTTGATTATTATGATCTTCGTGTGGATCAAAGGCATGAACTTTTCCCGGTGCCGTTTATAGATCGTGAGTCCTGTTTTCTTACCAAGCTCTTGGCTAATGCTGATAGGTATAATGATGGAGAGAGAAAGGATATTTTTGATTTATGCATGATGCATCAGTATTGGGGTAGTATTCCTGAAAGGGCCTGGAATCAGGCTGATGAAAAATATGGATTGAAAGTTGTGTATGTTGGTCTTGAAAGGGCACTCGATTTTATTATTACCAAGCAAGATCAAGCGTTGAAAATAGCAGTTGATATTTTAAATATTGATCCTTCAACTGCTAATTTAATTGTTAATGAATATGCCCAAAACTTTCTTAATGAAGTTTTAGATAAAAAGGGCTCTATTAGATAAGATTTGCAAGCGCGCATCTCTTGGGTGTGTCTGCCAAGTGCTCCGGTGCAAAATGCGCGTATCGCATCGTCATTGTTAACGTTGAGTGCCCTAATATTTTTTGCAGTGTGAGAATGTCGCCGCCATTCATTAAATAATGGCTTGCGAATGTGTGGCGGCATACGTGCGTTAATTGTCCGGCGGGTAGTTCGATATTTGCCCGTTCTACTGCCTTCCTAAATGCGCCTGCGCAACTCTCGAAAAGCCTGCCAGTTTTGCCTCTCACATAATTTTCAATCACTGTATCGCTGTACGGGACTGAACGGGTCTTGCCGCTTTTGGTCTTACTGAATGTGATGCGTCCATCCCTGACCTGTAGGCCGGTTAATCCCTCCGCTTCTCCCCATCGCGCACCTGTTGCCAAGCATATGCGCGCAACAATAACCGCCGATGGGTTGGTGCTATTTTCAAGCTCAATCATCAGTCGTTTAATTTGCTCTGTAGTGAGCCAGGCTAATTCTGTCTCGTCGAATTTTATTGCTTTCAATTTTCCAAACGGATTAGGTAGCGTCCACTCTCCCGCGCGGTCTAATTCGTTAAAGACTGCTTTTATGTATGCAAGCTCATGATTGACTGTATTTGGCGTTACCTTATCTTCATCTAGGCGCAATGAACGATAGTAAGCAAAGTCTTTTGCGGTAACTGTTGATGCAATCGGGTTGCGCATTTTTTCTGAAATTTGATAAAGCTTGCTTTTCCTTCTCACTCCATCTTTCAACGTCTGGCCATGTAGGATGTACCATTTTTCAATTAAGTCATTGAGTGTTCTCTTATCGCTAGCGGTGGCATTCCATTCCTTTGATTGGCTTATGTTTCCCAGAACATATTTTTCAAAGCGGGCAGCTTCAAGCTTAGTATCAAATCGCTTGCGTATGCGCTTGCCCGCCCTTCCATTGGCGTAAACATCGACTAACCATTTTTCGCCGTCTTTTTTTATGCTCATTTAAAACTCTTTCTCCATTCAACAAGAGATTTAATTGCGTCATCGTCAGCGCTCGGATAAATGTCAGACAGTTTCAGTTCGTCTGATTCAGACTCAAGAATTCGCAAAGTTTTATAGTGAACAGTAGCAATATCAAATTTATTAATTCCTGCCTCTTTAAACCAATTCTGGACAGCTAAAAATGTATTGCTTTTTGCCCCATTTGAAATTGATTCCTTTAAGTCAAAGCAATCATCTTTAACTAAAACTACTCTCGAAAATCCTCTATTTTCTCGCTTACTTAACACCAATAAAATTGCGGTTCCAAAGTGCTGCGGTACTCCAAAAACAAAGCTATCTCTTTTCTTTCCGCCCGCATCAAATTTTCTATTCACTTGTTCGGACGATTCAATAACAGTGTTCTCGCCAGCAATATTTATAGAAAAGTCATCACCTACTGACTGTAGGAAAATTGCCTCCTTAATATGCTTTGGGTTAATTATTATTTGATCCATGTTGCGAGCATCAACGCTGTCAACAATCTGAAATGCCACATTCGAAAACATTTCCGAGCAGGGTCCGTACTGGCCCGCCAAATATTCCTTTTCGCCTGATATCAACCACAAAGCGTATTGAGGCCAAACCGAAACTAATTTTTCAATTAAATCTGCTTTGGGGGTCTTATCACCATAGATAACCCCTTTAAGGGTCGGTACTGGAACACCCATATCTTTTGCCATTTGATCGAGCGATATCCCAAGCCCTGAACGAATTTTGGTGATTCTTTCCGAGAAAGATGTTGACATTTTTTTCTCCATGAGTAGGATTTGTATTGTATCTTTCAGGATACAAATATGTATCCGAAAAGAATATTATGCATATCTCATGACTCTGTGTCAAAAAGTGCTTCAACGTGCAGAAACGAGGACACCCAATGGAAACCGAACAAAAACCAGCCATTCAGGCCACTACGCCAATAGTGACCAAGGCGCGATTCTCAGAAATGAGCGGATTAACAGAAGA
>CAYRZQ010000111.1:0-3131 GCA_964428835.1 uncultured Comamonadaceae bacterium
AGGTAAAGTATTGCCAGCGGTCGCGATTCTGGAAGAGCGCGCCAAGGGTTGATTGTTGATTAGGTAATTAAAAGCTCGCATCTGTAACTGGTGCGGGCTTTTTTGTTTTTTGGCGAGGGAAAAAATGGATAGAAAAATAAATTTTCGCCGTTGGAGCGATGTAATTTTGCTTGGTTTGGTTAGCTACGCCTTGGTGTACCTAATCGCGAGTGTTAGCGCTGTTCAGGTTGCATTTGGTAAATGGGTCAGTCTATTTTCATCGCTGCATATGGCTGGTCAAATTTTATTGGCGCTAACAGGGTTTTACTGCGCTTGTCACTTGCTTTTATTTTTCAATGTCATCCACAAGCGCCAGCTTAAAAATATTCAGTTGTGCTTGGCGTACCCCCCGATTACATTTTCGATTGTTCTCTGTCTGTTGTTGTTTTTGTCGCAGTTTGATGTCATCAACTTCTTCAGAGTCAGCTTATTTGCCAGTTATTTTCTGGCGGCAGCACTGTTATTGATAATTTTTTTGTCGCTCTTGTGTGCCTATGATTCTCTTTACAGTGAAAAACGAAAGGATAAACAAGAGCACTTTCTGGTTCCTGGATGGATTACTAATGAAGAGCAGAAAAATCATTATCGGTGGTTAATGTCTGAGTGTCCTCTTGATGAGGACGAAAAGGATATGCTGGGTCGAGAGATGTATTGTGAACGCATAGCTCGGTTATTTGAACCTATTGATGGTGATATTAAGCGCAAAGCTAATCATATCGCCATTGTTGGACCTTTTGGGATTGGTAAAACCAGTCTTTGGCGTTCAGTAGAAAATAAGTTGGGAGAAGAATTTGTTTTTGTGCCAGTTGATGGCTGGGGGCGTTCGAACAATACTGCTGCAGCACAAATTATTGATGAAATGGTAGCAGCCTTGTCCACCTACGTTGACTGCGCGGGTATTCGAAGCGTACCTATGGATTATTCTGAGGTGTTGGCAGGAGCCGATTTTCAAGGCGCTTCTTTTCTGGGGAAAATGCTGACATTACATAATCATCAGTCGCCGGATAAGTTAATGCTAAAAATTGACGCTATCCTCCAGGCTATCGGAAAAACAATGGTCGTAGTACTAGAGGATTTTGATCGTAATCCGAATGCTGAAAATGGCATCAATGAAATTGCTGGCTTGCTGGATAGGCTTAGAAATTTTAAAACAATTAATTTTATTGTGTGTTTGGCGCCGGGAGTCAAGTCTCATGTGTTGAGTCGAATTTCAACATATCGTGAAGATTTACTTTCGTGTGATGCGCTTGAACTTGTAAAAACCACTATCGAACTCATGTTTGATTATGCGAGTACACGTGCTGATCCTATTCTTTTGGATACTAAAGATATAGATGTAGAGTCATTTTCTGCCACAATGAACTCTTTAATAAAAACTCCACGTGACGCGAAATACGCCTTAAGGCGTTCCTACACAGCATGGAAATCATTGGCTGGTGAAGTCAATATTTATGATCTTCTTGCTATCAATGTCTTGCGCTACAGCGCACCTGAAGCATTCGACTTTGTTGTTAGAAATTTCGATAGTTTAAGGAAAGGGGTTGTAGATATTGAAAAGCATGTGCAAGATTTTAAACGTGATGCGGATATGTCATCTATGACAACCATTTTAGAAGGGGAAGATTCTAGTAAGGTTCTTCATAAAATTAATGGATATGATGAAACTGTTTTCAATGTTGTGGATTTGTTTTCATCTGCTGGGATTAAGGAGAAAAGTGCGCGCAATTTTATAAAGATGCTCTTTCCTTATTGGAATTCTATTGATGGTGTGGGACGTGGAGATGATGCTTTGCGTGTTAGTGGGAGGCAAGGAAATTTTTATTTAGAGCGTATCATAAAGGAAGTCATTTCAGCTGAGCATGTGGCTTATTCTGATGTGGAGTTTTTGAAAGGGTTTGATAGTGCAAGGGACGATGAAGATAGTTTTATTGAAAAGTTAAGTAGTTCTAAGTATTGGACTGAAAAGTACATAGAAAAGATTAGTTCCTGGGTGCCTATTTACGATAATGATTATGTTCCAGCTGATATTGTGAGAAAATTTATTAAATTTCTTGTGGCGAGATTTAGGTTAGGAAAGGATGTTTTTTGTAATGAAATTTATGGAATAGAATCACGCTTACCGCTGCTTATTGAAAAAATTGATATTGCGGCGGAGAATGAGACTGTGTTTTCTAGATTTTTGGGCGAAATTCAAGATGAGCCTGAAATGTTATTCTCCGCTATACAAAAAAGCGAAAAATATGCGAATGGGCTTCATTCTTATAAAGAACAGTACATGTTCTGGATTGATCAAAAATCCAAACTTATCGAGTACTTCAAGAGCTCGTGCCTACTTTCCGAAGAAAGAAAAGTAGAAGTTGTACAATTTCTTAATGGCCTGAAGAAAAATTGAATCAATAATAAAAAATGCCGGCATTGAAAGACACCGGTATTTTTTATTGGCTTAATGTTTGATTGTCCGCATTGATCTGGAGAGCCTTATCAAATAATCAGAGGAGCAATGTGATTACAACAAGCCAGAAGTGATTCAGGTCAAGACGGTTTTTGATACTGTAGGTTGTCAGAGCAAACCCAGCTCATCCCAAGTTTTGTCCTCGGCGAACAAGCTTCGTTTGCCGAATTGCGTAATCAACTAAATCAGTCCTATGCCGATATCCGCTGCTGCATGATGATATGTTTTAGTGCTCGCTAATAGCTCTTGTGAATATAAGGTTAGAGGTGCCAAGGTGATGGTTATATCCCACCTAGGGCGCTTGGATGAGATGGCGTATAGCGAGTCAGCTTCACTGGTGGCGGTATCTCCAACACTTTCGTGGCGGCCGCGGGTAATCAAGTGGGTAACTCGCTGTACGAAAAAGATTTGATCCCCGAAGCCCAGCGCCTGTGCAAAACCACCGAAGTGGTATTTGCGACTGATGTGCGTGTGACCAAAGAAGGCTTTAAAGAGTGGAACCACAAGTCAGTGGCGACCGTTAAAAAGCCAAGCGAAATTGAAGCGGACGAAGAGATCATCGACTACGGCCCGGAAACCGCAGCACGTGTGGCCGAGATCATCAAAAACGCTAAAACCGTATTGTGGAACGGCCCTTGTG
>CAYRZQ010000112.1:0-2905 GCA_964428835.1 uncultured Comamonadaceae bacterium
CAGACGCTCTACATTTTGGATGAGCCCACCACCGGCCTGCACTTCGAGGATGTGCGCAAACTGCTCGAGGTGCTCCACCGGCTGGTCGAACAGGGTAACAGCGTGGTGGTGATCGAGCATAATCTGGACGTCATCAAGACCGCCGACTGGATTATCGACCTTGGGCCCGAGGGGGGCGTGAAAGGTGGGGAGATTGTCGCGGAGGGGACGCCGGAGGATGTGGTCAAGGTGGCCGCGTCCTACACGGGGCATTATTTGAAGCCGTTATTGACGAAGGCGAAGTAGCCCTTTCTCTCCCAGAGGGCTTGGGGGGTCGACCAGCGGTAAAGGATGCAAGTAAAGAGTGTGTGTTTCAGATAGCGTCCCCGGAACATCCCCTCTCGTCAAATCTCGCGGAAGCGCAGAAACTCATAGGCCAATTTTGGGGGGTAGTATCTGTCGCAGTAACGCAGTTGCAGGCGCGCTTGTGCGCTTATGCAAAAAGGCTAGCCTGGACTTGTTCGGTAACAAGCAGCTTTGCGACTCTGCCCGGTTGCGCCCAATTCATTGTACCTCCCATCGCACTTGCTTTCAGGTAATTTTCCACCGCTGGATCGCGTAGTGCGCCGGCCAAAAGCTGAGCCTCCTGCTCACTGTCGCATGGGAAAAACGCGTGAAGAGCTTGATTGGCTTGCCACGTTCCCGGCAATACTTTCGGGTCAAAAGCAGATTTACCCAACGCCTCCCACACTACTTTCCAGTTGGCAAAAGAATATGGCCCCACTCCGAGTAAAGCCCACCAAAGACCGCGTTTGATATGAGCATTGATCATCGTCCCTTTTCGCCGCTCCAACACGTATCTTTTTGAAACTAGATAGTCATAGGTTTTGGGATATTGCTTCAATTCACGCAGCGATAACGGTTTGCCATCTACATTGCTATGAGGCGTTAAGATCAATCGTCCTTTTGGAACACTGTCGGAAAAGCATGATTTATCAATCAGGGGCAGCAGCAAATCAGCTTCCAACTCCACAGCTTCTCCTAGCTGGTTCTGAAAAATGTTGTTCACTGGAGTGAAAATAAGAATATCGTTTGCACCGCAGGTATTGATACCTTGCCTAGGTTTTTGGCCTTGCTTGACGTTTATCTTTGGCTGATCCCGAAGCACAAGCTCATCTTCACGGTGCCTTTGCCAAAATCCTTGACGGCCATCCGACGAAGTACTCAACGCCTTCTTCCATCGTTCACCGTGTCTAACATGGGTGACGACTGGCCACTCCTGAGTCTTGCCTTTTAAAAATTTGGCGGCACCATACCGTGTCGCAATGCCGTCAAATATCTTCTCATCCGCAAAGTCCCAAATCTCCGCAACGGCATAGCCGTGGCTACTACCGGGGAACGGCCGAAACAAGTCATTCGAACCGCTATTGAAGAAAATGGAGAGGGGCATGAATGCCGCAAACATACCATTAGACGACAAATTGTCGTCTAAAACCTTCTTGGTAACTAGTGTACAAATGTCGGCTCTGCTTGAGCCTAAAAGAACATCCTTCTTACTACCTACAAGTCCATATTCGATGAATTTCCCTGCCCACCTTTCCTTATAGTCTTTGGGAAGGGCAGAAAAATTAGCCCACGGTGGATTCCCGATTACAACATCAACTATCACGTCTGCGTTAGGAGAAATTACATCAAGATTTGCAAAGTTTTTTGCGATTAAATCGAGTCCAAAGCGCTCTTTTATAGTGGACAATAAATGCTCACGATCTCCACGGCAAATCTCGTATCCAAAAATACGCGAAATCATATCATTGTTGACAGCTAAATGATCACGCTCTGCTAATTCCAAAAGTGCAATGATGAAGGCACCGCCGCCAAAGTTTGGATCAGCAATTAGTGCTCCTTGAGTCCATGCCTTATAGGCACCACTTTCTTCAAGGAGCCAACGAGCCCACTTAACAGGTGTAAAAACTCTTCCAATATCTTGTTCATTTATCATCAAAACGAGAACCGCGAATAGCCGTCTGCGCGAAACTTTCTCATGGCGTCTGCTCGCTTTATTGCATCCCTTCCAACTCTCTCATAGTGGCTTATCGAAAGGTCAGTGAAAATATCAAAAAAACTCTCAAGAGTTCTATCCCATTGCACTTCTTCCATAAGCTGATTTATACTGTAGTTTAGCCTTACTTGTCCTGTTCCCAAATTTTCGATTCTATAGGCATTTTCAGGAAGTAAATGGAATGGCGCAACTCGAATATACTCTAAATCGCGAAAACTCTTTCCCTCTTTTGCAATGTTGTGGCCAAACTCTACGACAGTGAAAACACCTCGGTCGTTTGCTAAAAACTTCAAAAGATTACCAACCGCACAAACACCGCCATCGGAATATTTCGTGGTATCCAAATCTTTTGTTTTTACGTCAAACCCGAAAAATGTGCCTTCAAAAATGCAGGCAAAATCATAGATGGTCCTACGGCCGGGCGATACAACCGGTTCCGCAGATAGCGTGCCGCAAATGGCTTCCCAGTTATCCGTAATTCGACGCTCGATCATTGCGCCAAATGCACGAGAATCTTCTCTTGCAGCGATACCCGAAGACAAGTCGGAGAACAGCTGCTCCAGCGCTCCGTCTAGAGCTACGCAAAATTCCTGAACTGAAGTCAATTCGTTATTCCAATCGATCAAAAGCTCTCGGTTGATAGCGTTGCGGTTGATGTCAGTCGAGTACCAACCTCAATCATGTTCATGATCGCTCGGGCCCATAGATAGCTCGCTACCCGATCCCCCTACAAATCCACCGCCTCCCGCACATAGCCCCACTCGCCGGTGCCATCCCATGCCCGGCCATCGGGAAAGTGCAGCTTCACCCCGGACAGCGCGGCGCGGTCGAACAGGCGCATGTTCACGCCCATGCGGTCATTCGCGG
>CAYRZQ010000113.1:0-2902 GCA_964428835.1 uncultured Comamonadaceae bacterium
TATGAGAATGGAGCTATAAATTTTTCTTGTTTCCTGTTGTAGTTTAAAAACTACAGCTTAAATAAAAAGTATGGATCGTAAAGCAATTTTGTGGGGTTCGTCTTTCGGCCAAGAGCGGACATAAGCTACTTCCATAGCACCTTTTTATGTGAAAAGTGTTGAGCTGCATTTTCAAGTGTAGGCATGATAGTGAGCCTAGATACATCTAATCTGTAAAGCAGCTTCAGTAAACTGGCAGCTTCAGATGAGGGCAGTGAAAGCCGAATCAGAGGGGATTTCATGTAATGCGTTTCAGAGTTTCTTTCCGCACTTAAAATGTCTTCAATACTTGGCCATCGTCCATGCTTTAGAAAGTACGCGTTAGCATCTTTTATCAATGTAAATGCGCCTCGCTGGGCAAGCAAAAAAGGGTTATTCGCACGAGCAGCTGAAACGTATTGAATGCTTTTTATATGAGCTAAAATATTAGTATTGAGACAAATAATAGAAAAATTATAGTTGGCTCCGCATCGACGAAAATCTTCAGCTACTTTTTCAGCCGCAAAGTATGCAGCTATTAATGGCGATGTAGTCCAATCTAACAATCTGGTAGGAACTCCAGAATGTTGAGCAAGCGCCATACAGGACAGAAACTGCGGTGACGGAAAACTCGTATCAATATCTCCTTCGTGATCAGACATTAAATTTTTGAATAATTCGTTGTGGAGCAATAGCGAGTGATAATCAAGGGGGGTGTTAATACCAACATGATCCGCCGCCTCTAAAAAAAGTTGTATAGCCCTCAGTTCAGCATGTAAATGTAATCTCAAATATTGTCTTAAATTCCCTTCTTCTAACGTGCGAAAACAAGGCGGTTGAGGCGTATAGTTTGCCAAACAATCAGAGGAGCGATGAACAACAGGGAGTAATCGCCATTCCTCTCTGGCTTGCCCTCTAAAAAGGTACCCGCTCATTAATCGCTCGCTTACATCGAACACGCCTTTAGGGGAAAGGACATTTTCATCCATAAAACAATCAATTAGTTCTCGTGCGGTCTTAAAGCTGACATCTTCGTCAAACATGCAATCCCCCATATTTAATGAATGATCTCGTCGAAATGATTGAGTAGCTGAAGGTCAGCCTATGCTTTTCATTATCAACCCATTGTTGATGAGTACGGCCAAGAGCGGAACCTGGCACTTAAAGTAGGCTGGGCATTAATGTTCAACATTTTCGGTTGTAAATAGATTTGTTTGGCATGGCTACCCAACCTACGTGCTCACAAACTATCCGGCGCACGAAGCTGTAGCATTTTGTTAAATTTTAATAAGTGATTCAGTGGGGCTTTTGAAGAACTCTTCAGAATATCTTGTATGCTTTGCAACCGAAGACAGTGACAAATATATCCAGTTTGGCTCCCATGATTCTTTATCAAAATGCACGACTGCATAACTACCATTAGGAGCTAACCCAACGCCAGCTGCGTAATGCTCTACCCAAATAAACCCATTGACCCGATTTTTAAAGTGCTTGTACTTTTCCGTATATTCCAATGCGAGCTTGACTGATTCGAGTGCAAAAATTGAATATTTATTCGCTTTTTTTAATCCTTCTATAAGATCACCAAGCATCTCTGAAAGCTTTCTTTTCCGTAAGTACATTGCAATTGCTGAAGCTAAAGTAAAATTACTCTGTTCCAAATATTTTTTTACATCTAGTGCTATATACTCCGCCATGTTTGTAACGGAAGTTCCTGGCTTTTCGGAAACCTGAGAGCACATAATTACAAGCGGTTTATCCACCTCATCAAGTATTCGGATATGACATCTCGATGGCACTCCGTCAAATCCAGAAAACTCATGTATAAACTCTTCCATACGAAATCTCTTAAATTCTATCCAGTGGAGCGCGATGAACACTGTTTTATCGCTTTGTTACATTAATTTGATGCAGCAGACTTGAGAATTCCAACAATACTTAAGTAAAACTCTGAAGCTATAGTTATTGAGCCCAACTTAAGTTTGGTTGATTTGACGACATCTGATTTATATATTTTTTTAAGTTGAGAAAGATCAAGCTCGGAAATATACGCATTCCCACCACCATGAACTATTGCATTTCTTCTAGAGTAAAGCCAATCAGCATAGCCACAAATTGATGTTGGAACTTTGTTATTTGGTGGGGTGAAACTTGCAAGTATTTTTCCGGTTGAAATATTTACTCTTGGCTTATTTTTATAATTTGTATTTTCACCAAAAATTTCTAACAGCTTGTCCAGCTTTAATGAATGCCTATTTCTTAGTATCCCATTTCGAATTACACTCTGAACTCGCTGCTCAACCACCTGATGAATATTTGCGCCATTCATTAAGAGTTTAAGAACATCAGATTCAGAAACTGGAGAATCAAGTTTTTTTAGAGCCTCTTCCAAAAGGGCTTCATTCATGGAATTTGATATAAACGTTTTGTCAATCATGTAGTCAAAACGATCTACAAGATTTGTATACACGAGTTTTTGTAGATGCTTTCTGCTCCCTTCCTCAATGCCATCTAGTTCCTCGACTGCCTCTTTAACTTCCTTGTTTATGAAACTCTCAAATTCTTGTATATGCTGCAAATCCATAACTACTCCAACTAAATGTAATAATGTAAATGGACGAAAAGCTTCCACATTTCGAGCTGAACTTTTTCCGCCTAATTTTAAAGATTATTTAGTAACACATCTTCTATTCACACGCTATTTCTGGCTTTCAGTTACGCCATCAGTTTCTCTTGAGAGAACGAAAGGCGGAATACTCCCAGCTTAGCTCAACTTTTAACGGATTTTATTGGGACAAGACCAGCCCAAGCAATCATTACTGCACGAATTTCCGCTTTGGGCACAAAGCTGTCATTCAATCCGTTGCGGTTCGTAAACTCACCA
>CAYRZQ010000114.1:0-2902 GCA_964428835.1 uncultured Comamonadaceae bacterium
CCATTGAACGGTGAGTTCATTATCGTTAAGCCAAGGGTCAGGAATACTATCCAATGCAAGCAAGTCGGTATGAACATGACCAGGAACCGTGGCAGGTTGCCAAAACCGTGTTCCAGCTCTTCTGAACTCCCAACTGCCGTTTAAGCTTTTGTCTTCCTGGCTTAAAGCAGTTAGACTAAAAAACATTGCAATAATTAGAGCAGCGTATCTCATTCGGATAATTTTATTAATCTCCTTTTGGTCGGGTTCTAAGCTATGCCCAGTTAAAGCAGCACTGTGAAACCACGCCAAATTCGTGTTTTGTTTCAATTCAAGCAAATTTGAGCTCCTAATTCCGCCTCCCGCAATGATAGTCATTTTCGTGTGTTGACGCCATTTTTCAAGATTTTTCATGCCCAAAAGCGCATTAGATTCACCTCCAGAGCTCAATACTTGCGCAAATCCCCAATTCTCTGCAACCTGCAAGGCATCTAGCGGATTTAACGTATGGTCGATACATCGGTGAAGGGTACAAGGCAATTCTGCTTCTTCTAAGAGACCGCGATTGAATTTTTCGTTGAGGGTTCGATCTTCTGAAAGAAAACCAAATACAAATCCGTCGGCACCTAGGGCTTTAAATTCACTCATTTCGCGTAGTAAATGTTTGTAATCTGTAGCATAGCAAGAGAAATCAGCTCGATTGCGGAGCATAACGTAAACAGGAATTGAACTGCTTTTTTTTAAAGAAGCGAGATCTTCGAAAGTAGGACTCAATCCGCCTTTTTCATAGTCGCTACAAAGTTCCAACCGCTGAATGTCGCACCTTGCCGCTTGAAGCGCAGCTGTTAGTGAAAAAACGGCAACTTCTAAACTTGCCTTCATTAGATGCGAGAGCCCGATTTTAACAACCTATTTCCATCTTTTTGGGTGTGCACGGCATAACTAAAACCCGGTTGTAAGCAATAGCTGCCGTACGAATGGTCTTTCCGAATGGCAATAAAGCCTACTTGAATGTCTTTTAAAGGTTTATTTCGTCGTACTTGTAGTTTATACACACGATCAACAGCTTCTTTACACGCTTCTTCGGCCGATCTTCCTTGACGCATCAGCTCTACTACCAAGTGACAACCCGCTATTCGGATTACTTCTTCGCCGTGACCTGTCGCGGTTGCAGCACCTATTTCATTGTCAACATATAAACCTGCACCAATGATTGGAGAATCGCCCACTCTTCCGTGGAGTTTAAATGCCATGCCGCTAGTAGTACATGCACCCGATAAATTGCCAGCCTTGTCCATCGCAATCATTCCGATGGTGTCGTGATTTTCGATATTTACGATGGGCTTGTACTCGCTGGTTTTTAGCCATTCTTTCCATTCCCGTTCGGAATCGGGTACGAGAAGATTGGTTTTTTCGAAGCCTTTCGATAAGGCAAACTGAAGCGCCCCTTCACCAACCAGCATCACATGTGGACTTTGTTCCATGACCGCACGGGCAACAGAAATGGGGTTTTTGATGTGCTCGAGGCAGGCAACTGAACCTATGTTGGCATGTTCGTCCATGATACAAGCATCAAGTGTAACCCTTCCATCACGGTCGGGACGCCCTCCATAACCTACACTACGTTCATTAGGGTCATCTTCACACAAACGTACACCTTGCTCTACTGCATCCAACGCTCGGCCACCCGCGTTCAATATTTTCCAGGCTACTTCATTCGATCTTAAGCCAAAATCCCAGGTAGACAATACCAAAGGGCTGCCAGGTGAAGGATTTAGACTTTCACCCAGGCCAGCAAAACTCTGTAAAGGACGTAAAGCTAATGCGGCTACACCTAGCGCCTGCAATCGAAAAAAATTACGCCTATTCATCTTTATTCAGGGATTTTAGCATATCTGATCTGTTTTCGGTCTAACTCTTTTTGGTGATTATTCAGCCTTTTTAGAAACGAAGCGTAATCTTTCTGTTCTCCTGGAGTCCAGAGTGCCTCAGCCAATGCCGCCATGCGCGGCATCGCCATATAACTCACGTGCTCGAAACTTTGCATGTATTCGGTCCATACATTTCCTTGAGCACCCAAGATGTACTTTGCTTCTGTAACGCTTAGCGATGAAGGTGTTGGTACAAATGCATAAACCTTATTTAACGGATTATAGCCCCCAATGGCTAGCGGTTGAGCTTCTTTATTCTCGAATTGATAATGATCAAAATAGCATGGGCTTCCAGGCGACATCACTACATAATGTCCGGCTTTAGAAGCTGCAATGCCGCCTTCGGTGCCGCGCCAACTCATAACAGCGGCATTGGGTGCTAGACCTCCTTCCAATATTTCGTCCCATCCAATAATCCGACGGCCTTTTTGATTTAAGTGCTTCTCAATTCGTTTGATAAAATACGATTGTAATTCGTGCTCATCTTTTAAACCTTCTTGCGTCATTCTCAGCTGGCATTTCGAGCAACTCTTCCAACGGGTTTTAGGACATTCATCGCCGCCAATGTGGATGTAAGAGGAAGGGAAGATGCTCACGATCTCATCTAAAATTTGAGTTAGCACTTGAAACGTTTGTTCGTTTCCTGCACAAAACACATCGTCGAATACCCCCCAATAGGTGCCTACCTCAAATGGACCTCCGGTGCACGATAATTGGGGATAAGCACTTAAAGCTGCTAAGGCGTGACCCGGCATTTCAATTTCAGGCACAACAGTAATATGCCTTTTTGCAGCATAGGCAACCACTTCTTTCATTTGGGCTTGTGTGTAAAAGCCGCCGTATGGTTTTTTGTCAAATTCCATGTTTGACGACGGACGACCAATCAGGGTCTCTTTTCGCCAAGCACCTTTTGAGGTCAAAGCAGGATATGCTTTTATCTCTGCTCGCCATCCTTGATCGTCGGTCAAATGCCAGTGAAAGACATTCATTTT
>CAYRZQ010000115.1:0-2863 GCA_964428835.1 uncultured Comamonadaceae bacterium
GTTATTGCGAGTCATTAGGGGCTGCTTTAAAAGCAGAACTTATCAAAAGAGTTGGGGATGATTGTTCGATTGATTTGATGTTGATTGATGAAATTGAAAAATCTAGCAATGGGAAATTTAAATCGGTAATTAGCAGATACAAAAATTATGTTAAAGCTTAAGAAAGTAATTGCTGTCGTGTTCGGTTCTTTCTACTTTAAATCTTATTCATATTTTAGAAAAATTAAATGTGAAGATGTAAAGGTTATTGGTGTCCCCCTGTTGAATATCGCGAGAGGATCGCAGCTTTCATTGGGGGCGAGGGTAACTCTTAATTCTTTTAATGACGATTACCACATTAATATGAATTCATCAGTAAAGATATTTATTGAGAATCAAGGGAGCGTGGTTGATATCGGAGAAGATACTCGAATTCACGGTTCTTGCATCCATGCATCAAAAAAAATCAGTATTGGGAAGCGCTGTCTGATAGCAGCAAATTGCAACATTGTGGATTCTCATGGACACAGAGTTGTTTTGGATGAGCCTTCTAAAAGGTACCGAACAGTTGATGAGCCGCGTGAAATCAATATAGGTAATGACGTATGGATAGGTATGAATTCCATAATTTTACCAGGCGTAACAATAGGCGATGGAGCCATTGTTTCTGCAAATAGCGTTGTTAATAAAGATGTACCGTCTAAAGTTATCGTTCGTGGAAATCCCGCAGAGATAGTTGAGGCTAAAGTATCATGAATTATGAAACACCTTTGAAGTGGGAGCCATTTGTATCAATTGTTATGCCTGCTTTTAATGAAGAAAAATATATAGAGTTGTCCCTAATAGCCGTTATGCAGATGGATTATCCGAAGCATAAACTGGAGATTATTGTCGTTGACAATGGGTCAACAGATAAAACAGTTGAAATAGCTAAACTTTATGCTGACAAGGTTATAGTTCATCCGAATGTAAAGGTTGGCGGTGTGAGAAATGAGGGCGTTCGTCAATCAAACGGAGAAATAATTGCATTTATAGATTCTGATTGCCTGCCTGCAAAGGGTTGGCTTCGTGATTCTCTGGACTATATGAAAGAAAACTCATGCGATGCCGTCGGCGGAATCTATCTATTGCGAGAACACCCCTCTTGGGTAGAAAGTGCATGGTTGATAAACCCTAAGCCAAAAGATGGCGTCACTAATAGACTAGTGGGCGGTTCTATTTTGATTTCTAAAGATAGTTTCATATCTTGCGGAATGTTTGATGAAGCACTAAATGCTGGTGAGGATTATGCTCTTGCTAGAGCATTGAAAGAAAAAGGCTTTGTACTACATGAAGCTAAATCTTGTGCATTGGTGCATCTTGGGTATCCGACAAACTTACTTTCTTTCATAGCTCGTCAGTATTGGCATTCATCGAGCTATCTTAAAAGCAAGAAAAAAGGGGGGGCTGATTTCCTTTTTTTGATTGTTGCTGCTTACGCGGTTGGTATTTTATTGTTGCCACTATCCGCGTTGGTAATTCCGTCCATGCTGCTACCGGCAATTTCAATAATCTTCTTATTTCCTGGGATTCTTTCTGTAAAGCGCATCGTTGCATCAGGTTATAAGTCGCATAGGCTTGATAGTTATTTAAAAATCTATTTATTAGATTTTTGTTATCTCTTGGGTCGAGTCGGTGGGCTATTGAAAAGCTTGATGACGGAACTTAATTTAATTCCTGATAAAAAGTCACATTATTAGAAATATCGGATGTATCTTCATCAAAATTAGCTACTATGCTTCATGAGTTAGGTATAGCTCCGAAATATTTGTTAATGGGGGAGAAAAAATGAGAGCCCTACTGTTGGTTCTGCTAATAATTCCAGCCTTGAGCTTTGCTCAGGCAGTTAGTCAGGTTTCAGTTGAAAAAAACGCTGAAGGTCAGATTTCAAATGTCAGTATTAAGGGTAGCGGTTTTGGTGTTAAGGCTGTTCCAATTTTTTATGATCAGGCGGGTACTGCTTATGAGAAGGGGGTTGCGAATTCATACTTCAATAGCTTTCTGCCTGATCGCATGATTACACAGCAAGACACAATGGGAAGTACTAGTTCTCCTTGGAGCAACTCCTATGGCTCACTATATATTCGTAATGACCCTGCAATAGTGCGAGGGCCAGCGACTGGTAAGTATTATAATGGCTTAGGGGTTAAAGTTAATCTTCAGAATCCTCGTGTGCATCCCCGTGCAGGTACTCCGCAAGAATCAAAAAAAGTTTATATCAGCTGGTGGTTGCGCCAGCAAAATGAAACCCGCAATTATTTCCAGTTCGAGTTGAGCAGCATAGACCCTGAATTTAATCCAAAAGAAGGTGACGAGTTTACAGTTAATGCTGGTGAGCACTGGTCTGGTGTGACTACCATCTATGGCCGTGTTATTGCCTATTATCCTGCCACCAAAATTCTTCATGCTAACTATTACGGGCAGTACAACACTAATCGATTAACAGGGAACCGTTTAACGCTCAATGTGAGTAACAAGTCTGCAACCTTGGCGGTAAATACGCGTGGGCCTGGCTCTAACAAATATTTGCGTGTCTGGGAGAGTGATGGTACTGACGGTACCTTCAGATCGTCTTGGACTAATACGGAAGTCTATCAGGCTGATTTACGCAGTGTTCAGCGTTCCAATGTTTTGCCTCGCGAATGGAATCATATGGAATATTTTGCTGATCAAAATAAAAAATACATCAAAACTAAAGTGAATGGTGTTGTTGATGCAGAGGGCTATTACACGCTCGCCTCTGATATTGCAGGCCATTCGCCAACAATTGGCTTAATCGGTCAGGACAGCACTCAAACCGAAATGCATCAGGAAATTTGGATGGATGATATCTATATGGATGGTT
>CAYRZQ010000116.1:0-2831 GCA_964428835.1 uncultured Comamonadaceae bacterium
GTAGCGGAATTGATTTTAAAAAACAATTAATATATCTATAGTATGGCGAACATTATTCGCATGCCGAAGTTGAGCGACACGATGACCGATGGAACGGTAGCGGTGTGGCATAAGAAAGTTGGAGATAAGGTAAAATCTGGTGAGCTACTCGCGGAAATCGAGACTGATAAGGCCACCATGGAGTTTGAATCGTATGAAGATGGAATTCTTCTTCACATTGGAATAGAAAAGGGAAAGAGCGCTCCCGTAGATTCGCTTTTAGCGATCATTGGAAAAGAAGGTGAGGATATCAGTGGTTTGTTAGCCGGAGGTGCCGCACCAGCAGCCCCCGCCGCCGCAGCAGCCCCAGCCGCCGCTCCTACTCCTACTCCTACTCCTTCTCCTACTCCTTCCCCTGCTCCTTCCCCCGCTCCAGCTGTTGTTGCTGAAATGTCGCACAGTTCGAACGGTAGATTGAAAGCATCACCGCTTGCGAAGAAGATTGCAGATGAAAAAGGAATTGACATCAGCATGGTAGCAGGTAGTGGCGATGGTGGAAGAATTGTTCGTAGAGACGTTGAATCATTCACACCATCAGCAGCGCCAGCAAAAGCTGCGTCGTTTATTGCTGCTGCGCCAGGTGTAGAATCATATACTGAAGAGAGTGTATCAAACATGCGCAAGACCATTGCACGTCGTTTGGCTGAAAGCAAATTCAGCGCCCCTCACTTCTACCTCACCATGGAAATCGACATGGATGGAGCCATTGCAGCGCGCACTGCTATCAACGCAGCGGGCGATGTGAAAATCTCTTTCAACGACATGGTGATCAAGGCCTGCGCAATGGCATTGCGCAAGCATCCAAAAATCAACGCATCATGGAGAGGCGAAACGATCCGCTACAACCAACACGTACACATAGGTGTAGCAGTTGCTGTTGACGAAGGATTGTTGGTGCCTGTGGTGAGATTTGCGGATAGCAAAGGCTTTGCGCAAATTGGATCAGAAGTAAGAGTATTCGCCGATAAAGCAAAGAATAAAAAATTACAACCAGCAGACTGGGAAGGCAACACCTTCACGATCTCAAATTTGGGAATGTTTGGTATTGATGAATTCACTGCCATCATCAACCCACCCGATGCGTGCATCCTTGCTGTAGGCGCGATCAAGCAAGTGCCCGTGGTAAAAGGCGGCGCAGTTGTTCCAGGCAATATCATGAAAGTGACATTGTCATGCGATCACCGCGTTGTAGACGGAGCATCTGGCGCGGCCTTCCTTCAAGACGTAAAGCGTTACTTGGAGAATCCGGTGGCGATGCTCGTCTAACGACGAAATTCGGAATTCAGAATTCAGAATTTGGAACAGATTATAGACCAACCTTCGGGTTGGTTTTTTATTTTTTCTTATTTGTTATGACTCTGTTTTGGGAAAAAAAAAGTAAACTTGCTTACTGTAAATGAATGAGTCGTAAATCATTTCGAAAATTGATTAAACTATGAGAGCAAAAATTGCGATCTTGATTTTATTCTTAAGTCATATAGCTAATGCTCTGGCTCAAATGCCGACCTTCTCAAATTCGCAAATAATCAAACAGGAAGGTGATGTAAGGATCTTAGACCTTGAAAAAAAACGAACTCTCAAAAAAGACAATTCCAAAAACAACGCGGCACTTATTTATAAAATGGACAGTGTTCAATTTTCATTTGTCAATGAAGATAATTCTGTTGGACGCGGAACAATTCATTTTGCCTATAACTCGCTCAATCAAAACAATCGAGCAGTTCAGAAATTGTTCCGTGAAACAGGAGAACTTAGGTCACAGACCACAATCGACTACATCTACAACGATGGAGGAGATATGATTGAATATTTAACCCACAATAGAAATATTTTTATAACATCTACTAATCAAGCTATAGAACAAATAGTGGAAAGAAAAAGAAATTTCACCTACGACGAATATGGTAATAAAATTGAGGAAATCGGAAGTGTAAAAACTAACCAAGATCAAAACTGGATTAGTAATGAGAGAAAAACGTTTGCCTTTAATGAGCTTAATAACCTTATTCGAGAAGAAGCTTACTCATACGATTTCGGTCAACTTCAATGGAGAATTCGGGAGCAAACCTTGTATTTTTATGAACCGAACAGCAATAGACAATCATTCACGGAGTACTATTCATTTCCTCTCAATTCGAGTGAAGCCGAGTTGGATAGAAAGGCAGAATTCACCTATGATGAAACGAGCAATAGAATTATTGAAACCGTGAATGCCTTTGAAACGGGTGCAGATGGCGTTCTTGTTTCCACACCTTCCAGTAGACACGAATACATATTAAATTCACAAAATCAGTTACTGGATTATAGACTATTCGACTTTGATCCACTAGAAATTTTGGTTCAGTGGGTTGTAAGAGAATATGATGATTATTCTAATCTTCTCAGTAATTACATCATACAAGATGAAGATTATTTTGATGTTAGTTATGTGCTCGAAAACTTTGAAGTTGACACTTCCATCTCCATGTCAACAATTTATTTACCACATCTTTTTCAAGAACCAATCGACTATTCAGTATCGTTTAATAGCATGTTTACAAAACTCAGCACCTTCGACAAGGAAAAGGAAGAACTACCTTGGATTCCGAGGAGTAATTACAAATACTATTATAGCAAATTTGCGCCACGCATAGAATTAGAGGAAGGCACGTTTGTTTATCCCAATCCAGCGAGCACTATTCTGAATACCATCTACCCCGCAAACACCCAATTCAGACTTTACAATACCCTCGGACAAGTAGTATTTGAAACCACCACTACCGTCGACAACCAAATATTGAACTTACCGCCGC
>CAYRZQ010000117.1:0-2757 GCA_964428835.1 uncultured Comamonadaceae bacterium
TTTAATTAGTAAATGATGATTCTGCAAGGCTGTAGATAAATCTGCTTTCGGCCAATTGCGGACCTTGAGATTCGGTGACTTTCAGTTCGCAACCATTAAAATTAAGGCCACCAAATACAATTACTATACAGCTTATATTTTGTTGTCAGCTATGCCGCATGCATGGTTGGCAGTTGAGCCTCTAGAAAATTCTTTAAGCATGAAGGGGTATCGGCATATTGGCTAAGTTCCGATATACAATTTCCTTTAGACATTTGTAATTTCACAGCTCCTTTATCCTTGAATATCCTGCGATCTTCTCTTTTGCATCTGTCAGCTTTTAATTTTTCGATAAAAACTCTAAAAAATTCTAAATTTTGCTTGCCTCTAAACCAGAGATCACCGGGCAAATCTTTGAAATGCTTTTCAGAGCAGCTTAGGTCAACAGTAATATCATCTGGCAAGTCTGAAAATATTGTTTTTGGTTTTTTTTCATCATAAATCTTTTCAGCAATTCCTAAATCTACTCTAACTAAACTTTCAAAGTTAACGTTATTGATGTTTAATCTGCCTTTAAGTTCTCCATTTTTCTCCATCAATCTAAGATGTCGAATAAGAAAATTAAAGTGTTTAATAGAATCAATATATTTGGATTTTGTATGCTGAAAAGACTTAATGCAATTTTCATAACATTGTTCGTTATCTATCGAGTCATTGATTCCGAATTCAGCACTTAGAACTCTAATAAAGGCATCCACGCTAACGTAAAAATTTTCAACTGAATAGCAGGGTGTTACATATGTATCACTAAGATACGTGAGCTCACTATTATCATCAAAGTCGGCATCAACAAAAAACATACAAAGTGCATGAGCATAAGCTTCGTGCGTTCTAATTTTTCGTCTAAGTTCAATGACGTTTGACTTTCCCCCGCCATTTATTCCCGACCATTTGATATCCGGACGAATATTATTTATTCTTACTGAAAAATATTTTTCATCTTCTCCTTCAAAAAAAACAGCGTACCGCCCCTTGGATGTTATCTTTGTGAACTCCATAAATTTTACTGACAAATTTCCTCTAGATTTTATTAGTTTTTCAACCCTTGACATTACAGCTCCTCAATGTATTTAGCCAAATCTACAGTGTTCATCTCGAGATCGTTTTCAAATATAAATGGAGAATGGGTTGTGCAGAATAAAAATTTGCACTTACCAGAGGAAACTATGTCTGGCAATAAAGTTTTTTGCCACTCCATAGATAGTGATAGCTCGGGCTCATCAAAAAATATTGCCATATCCTCTTTCTTCTGAAGATAAAGCAATGCAAATAATGAAATTATCTGCTTCTCTCCTGAAGATAAGCTTTCGATATCCACAGTGCGTCCATTTTTTTTCCGTATAACTTCAATTGTTACATTACTCTCATCGTAAACCACTTCTTTATCAGCTAAATATTTATTGCTAACTTTAGTAAATTGCTGTATCGCCTCATCATTATCTTGTTGCTGCTCATAAACTTTAAGAAGATTGCTTACGAAATAAATAAGAGGATCATGGTCAACTTGAATTTCACCACTAGTTACCAGCGAAAGTATTTGTTCCTTGTGAGATGGTGAAATATTTTTTCCAATTCGCTCTAATACAATCTCTACTGCTCTTGGACTTGATATTGAAGAACGCATTTCATCTGTTACAGCAAAACCACTTACAAGCTGAGATAGCATTTGGCCATTTATTTTGGAAAACCACTCCA
This sequence comes from uncultured Comamonadaceae bacterium, assembly GCA_964428835.1. Lineage (GTDB taxonomy): Bacteria > Bacteroidota > Bacteroidia > Flavobacteriales_D > Sanyastnellaceae > JAIXWP01. The sequence goes on from CAYRZQ010000117.1 coordinate 1,735, forward strand.
CTGATGAGCTGAGTATTTCGGAGGTAATTTTTTCAATGCTGACCTTCACATCACTCATTCCGAAATTGATAGATGAATGCCTCAGTGGTGCCCCATCCTTAACTCCACTAAAAGCGCGAATATCTTCTTCAACTCTTCGATAAGTAGGTAAATGCAATGTCTTGAAGGGAAATTTTTTGCTAATAATGTCAAGCTTTTCCTGAGTTGATGCGTTAATTCTCTTGTTTGGCCTATTGCTTCGAACTTCTCTTAAATAGTCCCTCAAGATTGAGGGAGGAATATCAAGAGAGCTCATTGCATGCCTAAATAAATGGGATCTTTCCATTGAATTGGATGGATACTTGCGTACATCATCTATAAGTTCGAGTATAAAATCTTCTCCCAGTCGTGATTCAAGATGCTCAAAAAAATGATGCCCCTTAATAATTTCAAGGTCTGCTTCAAAATCTGCCTTCTGAAATGAAATGTTCTCACCGTCTGAAAATACTATGCCAATAGATTCGAACACAACTTTTCTAAGCTTTGAAACATCGCCAGAAACAAGTGCATAAAAAGAATTTAGAATTGTGGTTTTTCCATAACCATTTTCGGCCACAATAATCTTGTATTCAGAATCGAATGGTATTCGAACATTTCGCTCTTCATATAAATTATTTATGTAAAATTCTTTAATCATATACCCTCCATTTGAAATTGTTTTTAACTTGAAAAATACTATCCCACTGTTTATAAAATAAACGGAATCTTGCATGTCGACGTAGATTCAATATTCCAAAATTTATAACACAGCCTCTCTACAGTCTAGTGAATTCCCCAAATCGTAAATAACCCTTCACTAAATTCGAATCACTTATGACATTTACTTTTTCTAAGTTAAAAATTTTTAACATTCGATTGACATGACGGGTTTTCAACAAATTCATCATATCTATCAAATGTCCGTTTTGGGGACATTGCGGACCTTCAACCTGTTGCGATTCGCTAGCTCAGCTTGCGCGGCTCGCCTCAACCTACTTGTTTTTG
>CAYRZQ010000118.1:0-2751 GCA_964428835.1 uncultured Comamonadaceae bacterium
AAAGATTAAGATAACGTTAAATTAGAAATCAGAATTCCGCTGCAAAAATAATTTCTTTTTTGAAAGGTTTAATTTTGGAGTGTATGGTCAAGGGTAAAACTAAAAGTTATTCGATAAACCTTTTTTTAAGGGATTCATCAATTTCTTGGGATATTTTCCTCATACCATTATATAAAAGCGGGCTAAGTAAATTGTTGGAGGAATACCTCTTGTAGATTTTTTTAGTACCTTTCGCATCAGGATGGGAAATCGCTATCTCAAGAAAGGTTTCTAATAGCTCAACTTTAGTGGTATTTCTTTGAAGTGCCTTTTTAAATCGTTCTTGAAATGCGAGCTTGTCCCCTTCGTTATAAGTCTCGGATAACTCGTCGAATATTATTCGAGCCAACTTGTTTTGAGTCCAGCCAACTTCTCTCATTAAACTCTTTAGCTGTGATTGAAGATTCAATACTTCTTGTTTTGTCCCCATTTGTCTTTTTCTCGTATATAGCATTGTGAATGTCCCAGCGGGGACAACTAACATTAATCATAGGAGACCTATATGTCTAAACCGATATCAAGAGCCGCTGCTTCACGCATTCAATCAGCAACAGCCAAGTCCAATGGCGGAGTCGTAGCCAAAGGATCATTTGCTGCTAGAGCTCAGGCAGCAGCAAACACTCGTTCGACAAATGGGGCCAGTACGACAGGAAATCCATCCGGCGGTAGTAGAGACAATAATCCACCTAAAGATAAATAATTAGCGGCAAGTTGCTAGGTTATTATTAAAGCGAGTCAGAAATTCTGGCTCGTTTTTTTGAAGTTCTTTATAAGTTATTTCATTCATTGTTTTTTCAAGTGCACATATACATATCTTAGTTTTCTGATTTTGGTAATAGTTGCTCATTAATACTCTTGAGGAGTTAATGCAGTTGTCAGTGAGTTCATATTCAATGTTCAGTGGGTAACGTTGATCTTGAATTAAATACTGATCAGCCTTGTAGCCACCATAGGCTCCAAGAATCAGTGCTGTCGTTGCAGAAACTAACGGTTTTTTGAATTTTTTATAAAAATGACCTGAAAATTTCCCGTTGCAGTTATTACATAAAATGTTCTCCCCAAAGTCTATTTGATTATTAGTTTTACATGAAGGGCATTCTATATGCATATTCGTGCTCAAATAATTTTTTATAAAGGTAGTTCTCATGCTTTTGTGGGCATTTCGTATGGCAGCCAATAGAGTAAGTCAGTTCTTGCTGTAGATTGGACATGGCTGCCCAACTATATGGGCTACAATTTACTCCCATAAGCTTCTTGTATAAGTTCGCTTAAAAATTTTTCGAGAGAAGCTTTTGGGTCATCAGTTTCTGCAATTATCGGAATAACTCCCCTAGCCCGAAGAATTTCCTCCTGAACAACGTTTGGACGAGTCAAAAAAATATAAGATTTTGGTCTGGTTTTATTACTGCCTTCTTTTTCCCATTGCTTTTGCAATCTATATAAAAGATATCTGATGTTTATATCAGATAAGCTGTATCCAATGAATAAAATTGTTTTACCCAAGACATCACTTCTTAACTTTATATCTAAGGGTGACTCAAAGTTCATTCTTTCGAAATAACTAGACTCCGTTAAGACAATAGATTCATCATCATCAAAATCACCATGAAACTTAATTATTTGAGTTCGATCCTCATTGGCTGAAGCAATGTCGGAAACGTTGGCTATTTTGCTGTAAGGAGTATTCCAATATTCAAAAGACTTTTCGATCCATCGGTCATAATTCGTTGTATAAACAGCCGAAAGATTAAGTTTTACTATTGCTTTGTGAATGACAGATTTTGAAATATCTACTTCACTAGAGTGCCATGTTGTATCCATCCAGCTTCTAAGAGGGCCGAGTTTTCCCTTAGTTTGAAAGTAGTATTCAGCAAGGGTCAGATAGTCTCCTGACATATGAAAAATTTCTGGATCAAATTCTAACTCTTCGGCAAGTCTCCCAATTAGAGAATTAAAGGAGGGTAAACCAAGGTTCATAGACAGACCTGCGCCTGCAAAAAGTATAACTTTTCTATTTCGTATGGCCCCAGCTAATTCATGCATTCTATACATGCCCCCTACTTTTAAGAAACTGGGAAAATTGATCCAATGCTTTTTTTCTCATTGATATTTCATTCTTTTTTTCTCCGAGTTCAGCAAAAGTTTTACTTTCACCTTCTGGAATAAAAACACAATCCCATTGGAAGTCGCGATTACCTGCCGGCATAGATGGAACATGACCTTTTACACTGCCTTCAAATAAATGAAATTTCTTGCCATCAACAAAACCGATAACTGTTTTAGCGACTAACTTATTTTCTCCTTGTTTACCGAAGAGTTGTGTGAATTTATCCGCTTGCAATGTGTCCCAGAATATTTGTGTGAGCCCACCGGGAAGACCATTCATATAATCGATATAGAGCCCGGTATGCTCAACAAATAGTGGTCTCCCTATTTTTGTAAAAGCTTTAATGGCTTTATCCTTAACAAGACGAGATGTGTCCTCGGTTTGAAGTTCCTCAACCTTTGTATTTACCGGAACCACTGAAACACCTGCTCCTTTGAGTATCATGGACGCTTCTTGTATTTTGAATTGATTTCCAGACAAAAATCTAACTTCTAGCAATTTTTATTTCCTTTTATAGTTAAGCTGAATTATTTTGCGTTGGGGTTTGCGCAACTTGCCGAACCGCGTTCGGCAATATAAATGCAGGTTGAGTAATGGGTCATCCA
>CAYRZQ010000119.1:0-2484 GCA_964428835.1 uncultured Comamonadaceae bacterium
CCTACATACAAAATGATTCTTGCGCTGGCCAGAGCACTAGCGCTGCGCAAGAATCCCTTTTTGAAACAAGCTAAACAGATGATGTATTCCGCGAAAAGTAAGCCTTGTAGTTTTAAGAGAATCTGATTTGGTAATTTAGAATAAAACCGATGGCGTGCCTGATATAACCACGCAACTCAACGCCCAAGTTGCAGCAAACATCGATGCAGTTGCAAACACACAATCAACCAGCATTACCTTCTCCTTGCAGTAGCACTTATAACAACGGCAAAGCAGTAATTCGTTAACTCCACTCGATAACAATACCCCGCTCAGACCTGCCGTAATGTCGCGTAATTCGCCCTAAACGCCAATTTGGTGATAATCTCCCCACTCAAACATTGACCGTAGAACGCGCCACCGCGCGGCAAACCACTGCACCCACCAGTGGCAGGGAGTACAAATGCGCAGACCAATCCTGTTGCTCATCATCATGGCAATGGCGTTTTCCCAAAGCGAAATAATGTCGCCCAGCACAATCAAAGGCGTGGCCTTTCCCCTGTTGTTTGTGTTCTCGCTCCTATTACTACTGATTTGGTTTGTCCGCCGATTCGACAAAAGCCGCAAACATGATCTCAACACAGATGATGGCGGTAATGCCTATTTTCTAATTGGTAAAAATACCGATGGGAATTCAGATAATAGCGGCGGGAGCGATTAATAAAATTAAAGGCAGCTTTGTGCCCAAAGTGGGCACTGGATTTTCACCAAAACAATCAGTCAAAGTATTTATATTTAATGGAATTACTATGAACGAAAGAACACCCCATTGGTCCGAAGATGCCTTTTGGACTGACGCTTTAGATCGATATCAATTGCTTAGAGAGAATGGTCAAATATCTATAACTATTGACCTGAAACTTTTGGAAGAAAATATTTTTTCAGGTGACAGCCCGGCATATAAAATGGTTGAGGCAATGTGCTCCGTGCGTGAACATGAGGGATGGGATGGTTATAGAGGCGCGCCCCGTTTAGTATTAGCCTTGCTAACGCTACTGAATGAAAAATGCGAACTTAAAAGAAATTATTGAGAAAACTTAAATGCTAGATTCGGCGACTATTAAAATTTTTCTTCCACAAGGCGACCCTAAAAAAATAAGAGTTGCTGAATTATCTAATTGGTCAGGGAAGTCGATCGCCTCTCCTCGCTCTGAAATCGAGTTATTTTTAAAGCGACCAGAAATAGCAAGACCAGGCGTATACATATTGCTAGGAATTGATCCAGAAAGCGGCGACCCTATCGCATATATCGGAGAGGCAGAAGTTCTCTCAGAAAGAATCAAGCAACATAAATTCAAGGATGATTGGAATTCCGTAATTGTATTCTTTAGTAAAGACGAAAATCTAACCAAGTCTCACATAAGATATTTAGAAGGAAGATTGATAGATATCTCTTCAAAAGTTGGTCGATATAAAATTACTAACAAAGTACAAAGCGGTGCTCATCTTCCAGAGTCAGATCAGCATGATATGGAAGTGTTCCTCTCAAAAATACTGCAGCTCCTTCCAATCCTTGGGACTGAATTGACAACACCTATTGCCTCTCTTTTACCGGAGAAGTCTATTGATTTATTATATTTTTCCACAAAGAATGTAACAGCAACGGGCTTTCGCTCTCCGAATGGATTTGTAATTACGAAGGGTTCTTCTGCGGTACTAAAGGAACGCGACTCCGCTCATACACAGGGTATGTGGGTTGTTTCTTTGAGGCAAAAGTTGATTTCAGAAGGTGCGTTAATTCAATCTGCGGACTGCCTAAAATTTACTGAAGATGTGGAATTCGGAAGCCCAAGCGCGGCAGCGGCAGTTGTTCAAGGCGGGACGGCACAAGGAACTGTGCTGTGGAAAAATAAACAAGGGAAAACATTAAAGGAATTGGAAAGTAGTGAGCTTTAAATATCCGATCATATGCTTGTGGCTCTCTGTTTTATGTGTCATAACTTTTTTGATTCTCGGTCTAAATAATTCATATGAATGGTTTAGTCGAGGAGGTGCGTTAGTGACATTATTTGGAATTGCGGCAGAGTATTCATTAATACAAATACAAACAAAATATCTTTCAAATCGTTATCATGGTGTTGGTGCGCTCAGCGGTGGAAAAATTGATAGTTTTGCAGTTCCTACCCCATATCCTCTAATTCAAACCTTAGCCCACCTTATGGTAGTTTTAGGGACTCTCATTTGGGGATTCGGGGACTGGTGTTTACATTGGATAATTAGTAAGTAGCTTAGGCAGTCATACCCAAAATTTTATTCAAGTATCAAACCGCAGGGCATTACTGCCCTTATATAAATGAACTCTGCGTGTGATCGGCACCTAAAATTAAAACCCTATCAAAAATAAAGGCGACCAAAAAAGTCGCCTTTATTTTTTCAATTTCTCGAAGCTTACTCCATCTTAAAAAACGTAGCGCGATAATGCTGCAGTTCCGCAATTGAATCCTT
>CAYRZQ010000120.1:0-2289 GCA_964428835.1 uncultured Comamonadaceae bacterium
ATCTCATCCATAAAGCCTATAAACGACCGCCCGCGCCTATCTTTGATAGGGGAGGTGGAAGTTTATGATGCAGGGGGAATGATTAAGATTTTGGGTGGTTGGTGGGTCTAGAATTCGAGAAAGGTATGAACCCATAATGTTGTAACTAGGAGAAGACTCAGATCAAATTTTTTCGCTCCTTACTAGCTGATTGCTTTTTTTGGGCATTTATAACAACAATTTCCGATGCCCTTCCACCTTGGGAAATAATTGTTTCCCTTTGTCGTAGGATACGACGAATTTTGTGAGCGCCTTGACCATAATCTATAACAACGAACAAAGCGAAATCCGTTTCCGAAGCTTTTTTGTATCTTTCTAACTGGCCACTGTATCCATGCTCCACCTGTCCTGTTGACTTCTTCATTTCGACGATGACTTTTGAATGATATCCGTCTGAAAATTTGAAATCTACTGGCCCACCTCCCATATTGGGCTCGCCACTGACATCGACATTATGCGCGCGACAATAGGCGTCGGCGATTGCAAAAAAGATTAATTGCGATGCTCTCTCACGTTTAGGTTGTGACCCTGCCCAAAGGGATTCCCAGAGATTGCCGTCTTCGACGTGATGCTTAAAGACGTTTAACGCATCGACGATTACTCTATATACTTCTTCTGGTCCTTTTCGAGTATCGTATTGCTGGGTACTCTTCAAAACTGGATAGTCAGCAAGAATCTTACGGAATGTATAATATCCCATAATATCCGCATTTTGATCATACGAGGTTGCTGATGACTTCACTACATTCAGGAATTCATCAAAAATCTCACCCGACTGAGTTACGGAGCGTTTTATAGCTTCTTTCTGTTCTTTAATTGTTGGCTCCGTGATGCCTGCGAGCATTACACTCACTTTATCTCTAAGTGCTTGATTATGAGCTGTCGCTTCCCAGACATCTTGCCAACTGTCGGTAACTGGAAGATCGCGAAGAACATCGCGAGGAATAAGGACAAAAGGCTTGTCTTCACCATTTCGTTTTACCATCGGAAGATTAATGGGAGACAGCGAGTTCTGAAACAAATTCACACCATGCAGTTTACAGAAGTCGTTCGTGATTTGAGCAAGCGCGTCTGTCATAGCTTTAGTCGTGAAATCGCTAATTGTGTCCGACCCAACACCGGGCTCTAGAAATCCCATCAAGGAGAGCATTTCTGGATCTTTGGACCCTAAAGATATTATTTTTCTTGTAGTCCTAAGCAATTGGCGTCGAATTTCTCTAGGTCGAGATGTGCCAGCTCTAGCTTTGCGGCTGTAGCCCAATCCATTTTCTGCGGGTTCACTAAGACTAAGAAGTCGTTCAGCACCTCTCCAAGCGGGATCGCCCTCTTCTTCAACAATTGCAAGAAGTCGAACCAACTTTTCAAAATGCGCTCGGAACTGTTCAATACCAGCACTCGCCAATATCTTATTTGCAGATTTATCTATTAGTAAAGGATCAATAAATAAAGGAGTATCTGTGTTTACATATGGGTCCAAAAGCCCAGATTTATCAAACTCAATCGGTTCGATATCAAAGTAAGTAGAAAAAAGGATAGGACGCATTCTAATTTCCCCTACATTGATAATAAAAATCTAATTACTTATTTTAATGACCAATCTGACATCTCTTGACCTGAAATATATATCATACTCAGTTTTTGATCTTCGTATACGTGAACAATTCGATCTACAATAAATATGTGATGTGTTTCATTATCTCGAAAATCAACAATCTCACCAATTCTTGGGATTATTTCCATCTGAGTTTTAATATCATAGGAAATTCCACTATGCCTGAATTCGACGTATGTCATTGCACGCTCCATTTTCTGGAATTCGTAACTGAAGATTTTGCGACATGATCTGCATTTAATTTTTATTGTCAATACCTTAACTGGTCATGCGTGTATTCATGCCTTACGATATTCGTCATTCGCCAACTCTGAATAAGTTATATGCTCCGCGACCAATTAATGGTTAGCGAGGTAGGTCGTACCTTATTTTTGGTAACTGTCCTTCCATTCACCATTTGCATCCATCCCCATTCCCTCGCATAACGTCCTAGGCGTCGTCACGCGCGGCGCTGGGGCTTAGTAACCTCGCACAATGGCGGTTGATGCTGACCGTATCAGCGTCACACTCCTTTGACCTTATGGTCGGGGAGCCCGTGGCGTATGTCCAGGGCTTGCCTAAAGGCCATGGGGCCGACCTTGTGCGGTTACTAACTCCCCGATCACCAGTGAGGATCAAGGGAGAAACAGAGGGCGGGG
>CAYRZQ010000121.1:0-2243 GCA_964428835.1 uncultured Comamonadaceae bacterium
TATTGACGGTGAAAGAAATTCGCGGATACGAATCGGTAACCAAGATTGCGAATGCTCCACCTTTTATAAAAGGTGTGATCAATTTGCGTGGAGATATAGTCCCGATCGTTGATTTGCGAATTAAATTTAATGTTGGTGAGGTAACTTATGACGAATTTACTATTGTCATAGTTTTACACATTGATAATCGCATAGTAGGTATGGTGGTCGATGGTGTTTCTGATGTGGTTAGCTTGAAAAAAGAACAGGTGCTGCCGCCGCCCGATTTTGGTGTTGCGTTTAATAGTCGTTATCTACTGGGGCTCGCGAGTATCAACGAGCAAATGATTGTTTTGGTTGATATTAATGAATTGGTTTCCAGCGATGAGTTGGGGCTTTTTGATGATGTTACAACGCAACAAAAAACTGTCTAGGAGTTATCACAATGAAACTGTCAGAATTACTGGGCACCAATAAAGATTTAGTTAAAGTGGATGCTAAGGAATGGGAAGCACTAAAGGGAAAATTAACTGCCGTTGATCGTGTTCAGGCTGTTATTGAATTCTCGCTGGATGGAACAATTTTATCTGCAAATGATAATTTCCTACGTTTGATGGATTACAGTATCGATGAAATTAGAGGTCATCATCATGGAATGTTTGTCGAGAATTCTTATCGTCTTAGTGACGAATATCGTCGTTTTTGGCAGTCGTTGGCTAGGGGGGATTTTGAGGCTGGCCAATATAAACGTATTGGTAAAGGAGGTAAGGAGGTTTGGATTCAAGCAAGCTACAACCCCATTCTAGACTCACAGGGGAAACCAATAAAAGTCGTAAAGTATGCAACTGATATTACTGAGAAAACCCTTAAATCAATTAATAGTCAGTTGGAGATGAATCGGATTTATAGCGCTTTAAATTCGACTTCATCCAATGTCATGGTGGCTGATAATAACCGCATTATTGTTTATATGAATAAAGCAGTTGAGAAAATGTTGAGGGGAGTTGAATCTGAATTGCGTAATGCGCTACCCCACTTCTCTGTTGATAAAATTCTTGGTAGTAGCATGGATATCTTTCATCGAAATCCAGCTCATCAAACTCATCTACTAGAAAATCTCAAAGATACTTATATAGGTAATATTGTCGTTGCTGGGTGCAGCTTTCGTTTGATTGCCAATCCAATTTTTTCTGCAGGCGGTGAAAGACTTGGATCTGTTGTTGAGTGGATTGATAGAACCAAAGAGGTTGAAGCTGAAAATGAAATGGCCCGGCTATTAGGTGCCCTCGATACAACATCGACAAATGTGATGATCGCAGATCCAGATAGAAAAATTATTTATATGAATAAATCGGTAGAGGCAATGTTACGCGCTGCCGAGTTAGATATTCGAGCAGTTCTACCACATTTCGCTGTTGATAGAATTGTTGGAAACTCTATGGATCAGTTTCATAAAAATCCTGTCCATCAAATGAAACTGTTGGATAACCTTACTACTAGTTTCACTTCCAATATCGTTGTTGGTAAAAGACATTTCCGGCTTGTTGCTAACCCTATTTTTACCAAAAAAGGTGTGCGTTTAGGCTCAGTAGTTGAATGGTTAGACCGAACTGTTGAAGTAGCTGTTGAAACTGAAGTTAATTCATTGGTGCTTGCGGCGGTAGCTGGTGATTTCAGTAAGCGTATAAAAACTGATGAAATGCAAGGGTTTATTTTGAAGTTAGCTGAAGGACTGAATCAGTTAACTATGACCGCTGAGAAGGGATTGACTGATGTTGCTCGTGTGTTAGGTGCTATTTCTCGTGGTGATTTAACAGAGACGGTAGATGCTGAGTACTCTGGCACTTTTGGAGACTTAAAAAATTATTGCAATGAGACAACTGCAAGCCTGACTAATATGCTCGGCGAGATTCGAACAGCAGCTGAAACGATTTTTACTGCAGCAAGTGAAATTGCTCAAGGTAATGCAGATCTTTCCAGTCGTACTGAGCAGCAGGCAGCGAATCTGGAGGAAACGGCTTCTTCTATGGAGGAGCTCACTTCTACAGTGAAATTAAATGCCGATAATGCGAAGCAAGCAAATGTACTGGCGGAACAAGCGTCTGCAGTTGCCGTGGATGGCGGTGTTTTGATTCAGCAAGTTGTTACTACCATGAACGCTATTAATGAGTCGGCACGGAAAATTTCCGACATTATTGGTGTGATCGATGGTATTGCTTTCCAAACTAATATTCTTGCACTGAATGCAGCCGTAGAAGCTGCTC
>CAYRZQ010000122.1:0-2202 GCA_964428835.1 uncultured Comamonadaceae bacterium
GGGCAGCTTGGCCATAAAGTCGGCCCAAGCCACTAAAGCGCTGTAGATAGGCTGGAGTAATGGATCTGGTCATAGCGCACCGTTGTCAGTTTGCGGAGGTTGAGTAAAAGGTTGGTGCTTGTGGTTGAAGCTACGTTACACCGGTCTGATTGAACAGCCGGCTGTAAAACCCTGTTTTTCTGATGTTTATTCTTCGTGAGGTAACACTTTGCTGCCGAAATAGTCCGCTAAAAATATCGGGAAGGCAGCCAATATAGATATTTCCCCCCTCGGTAAAAATTGGTCAAGTTGAGCGCGGGCAATCAGCTGTTGGTCAATGACTGGGGTTTGGTTACAACTGCCGTTAATTAAAAAATTGGCTTTTTGCAAATTGGCGCTTATCAAACTTTGCCAGAGAGGTTTATTAATTTTTCTAGCATCTTGATAGATAGGGTGGCCACGCTCTGCCGATAGCGGTTTGTAATACCTTCCTACGCAATCAGCCAGTCTTGCTGTGCGCATGAGATACTCTGTATGGTCGTTAATGTCTCTTATGGCTTCGATCATGGGGTAGCTGATAAAAAGTTTGCCTTGTTCTGTCTCGTTATCGAACAGGGCAAGCATGTCTAAAAGTTTTTGTGGATCGAATTGTTGATCGCGTGGCTCCATGTCAAAAAATAGGTAAATTTGGCTGATCTGGTCACGCCTCAGATCGGCGAGTAACTCAATGTTTTTGGCCAGAGGATTGAGCTCTTTTATTAGATCGAAGGGATCTAAATCATCTTCTGCATTCAGTTGTTTGTACAACTCGTAAATATCATTCTTAAAGCTCACCAGAATGCGGCTCTGCTGACCGTCAAAGAAGGCACTCTCCAGGCTTTGGAAGTATAATTTTTCTAGGCGTTCACCCTCAAATACAAACAGTGTGCGCTCCATTAGCTGGACATCCCTTTGTAGATCTTCTCCAAGTTGTGCGCTTTGCGAAGCTCTTTGCCAGTCAGTGCGGTAATGGGTTTTATAGTTTTATCCAAAATAAAATAGCAATCCGGCCGCAAGAGATCATTGCTCATTACGCCTGTATTGTGAGTCGTCATAATGGTTTGGCAGTTGGAATGGGCAATTTTGTCGAGGATATTAGACGCTAGCGCATGGTGATAGAACGCATCGAACTCATCCATGTAGGCAAATGTGACCTCTTTACTTTGAAAGCGCAGCCACCAAAAGTAAAAAATACCCAGTGACAGTGTGCCGGTAGACGCGGCTGAAGCAAACTCCAGCTTCTTGTCGCCAAAGTCAAAATAAATACTTTTTTCGCCTTTGTTACTTAGATCAACAAAGAGTGAGCATTTGATGCCTGCCTCATTAAGGAATTCTTCAAAGTCTGTTAATGATCCACTCTCAATAATGCTTTGTGATAAGCGTTTCACACCAATATTTCTTCCTACGTATTCGCCGGTTCGAGTGGAGTCCAGTGATCGGAAAAAAACCATGCCTTCAATAAATTCGAATAGTTTGGTCAGCACTTGATTGACTGGTGTTTCATCTAGAAGAGCGTTATTGCGAACATATTTAAGCAGAGAAATTTCAGAATTGCCCACATCTGTTTTAAGCGATTCTGCCCCTTGCAGATGAATACTGGCATGTACCGATTCGCGACGATCTATATGTAGAACTTTATTTCCATCAATCGTTAAGTTTTCGTAAACCATTTGCACACGAGATTTTTTACCGTAACGGTAAATGATGTCTATTCCCTCAATACGAAAATCAAAAGCGAATTCAGCCAGCTGAACACCGCTGCCGCCATTAAGGTAGTTATAGTCTAGTGAGTTGAGGAAGCTGGGTGAGTCGATGAGGTGCATTATTGGGTCAGCCATGGCTAAGCCGAGATTGGATTTTCCACCGGCGTTGGGGCCATATACCATTCCATGCAGAATGCTCCCGTCCCTCACAGCATGCTCATTAAATTCGTATTGCTGGCTAGACAGGTCAAAAGTCAGCCAGTCGGAGAAGTTCCGGAAGTTTTTGACGGAAAATTTGCGCAGCATGATGCTTACCTCATTAAATTCAGGGCTCAGCATAACAGACTTGGTTTGGTCCGTAAAAAACCTACGGTAGATATGGAGTTTTGTTTAGTTTTTCCCTAAAAAGGCTCAAGGGGGGCTTGCCCGTGAAATCCGCTACCCTCTGCTACACTCAATTGCAGCTAATTTGGCACAAGAA
>CAYRZQ010000123.1:0-2123 GCA_964428835.1 uncultured Comamonadaceae bacterium
TCAAATTAAATTCGCCGAAGCCGGTATTAAGCGCCTGGTGATGCAGTATGCGAAGTTGACTGGATTGTAATCTGTTCTGATCAATTAGTTTTAAAGGAAATAAAATTGAAAAAACTTACATATGTATTAGTAGGCTTGCTAATTGTAGGAATGTGCAGCATTCCGCTAATTGCCTATTGGTATTACATGGGTTCTTACAGTGTTAGCAGCCAAGGAGAATGGAGTGAATTTGCCGCTGTTTGGAGTGCCGCTTTCGGTGCTGTAGGTTCAATCGCCACTGCTGCAACGTTGGGATTTTTGATTTGGCAGTATTTTTTTAAGCAAAAAGAGTTATTAGACAGAAATATTGAAGTTATTAACTTTCAAAAATATCAAATTCATAAGCAATTATTTAATGAGTTACTCGACAGCCTAGAGTCCAGCTTCAACGACGAAGTAAGGTTTATTGATCGAGGCAGGGTTTATAAGGATATATTTCCTTCGAATAGTTTCGATGCAACTTCTTATCAAATTAATTTAGATAATGAATGCAAGGCTTATGATCTAGCTGATTTGAGTTTTAAGTACAATCAATTTCTAGAAAAATTAAAAAACCAGGATAAGACTGAAAACCACGGCAGTTGCCAAGTTCAATATCTCATAAGAGATGTTGCTGACTTGCTCTATCGACTTGGCATATTTATACGACGTTCCCCTCAAGTAGGGGATTTTTTATATAACGACAAAATAGTCTTCAATTCTAAAAACCAAGATTTTTTTCTAAGGATAATAGAGCGGACGATAAATGCGTTTCGTGAATTTTCAGGTAATGCTGACCTCCCTGCGTTAAGCACATACAGTAATACCAGTTATTTAAATAACAACTTGCTCGGTTTTGCGGCTGAGTTTGATAGGCAGCATCATAAAATTGATCAAAAATACAAATATATAAAGGAATAGTGCGTGTAGCAAAAAAAGCTACAAATGTAGCAAAATAGGCTACACCTGAATTCTGAGGGCGTTCATATGGCCTCCCCTATCGCTGAGCTTCTTTTTAGTGACTATCGCCGTCGTGTGCTGGGGTTGCTGTTGATGCAACCCGAGCAGGCTTACCATGTGCGCGAGATAGCGCGCCTTACCCAAACCCAACCGGGCACCTTGCATAAGGAGCTGAGCCGTTTGGCTGAGGTAGGGATTCTGGAAAAGATGACCCAAGGAAATCAGGTCAGCTACCGGGCTAACCGGCAGTCGTTGGTATTTGAAGAGCTGGCCAGTATAGTGCGCAAGACTTCGGGGTTGGCCGATGTGTTGGCGCAAGCTATGGCCCCTATCGCGGAGCAAATCCAATTAGCGTGGGTGTTCGGCTCGGTTGCCAGTGGCAAGGTGCAGTCACATAGCGATGTTGATTTGCTGGTTGTGGGAAACTTGGGGTTTAGCGAACTGGTCAGTGCCCTTTACCCCTGCCAAACCTTATTGGGGCGAGAAATAAATCCCAAGCTTTATTCTCCCGACGAGTGGAGTAAAACTCTCAGTGAGAATTCGGTGTTCATTCGGGAGTTGTTTGAAAAACCGGTTATTGAAATTATTGGAACGAGGAACCAAGTCAGGAGACATGCATGACATTGGACAATTTGGTAGGGATGAGCCTGGAAATAATAGCACCAGACCCGTTAACGATTCGGCGGTTACTGGAAGCGGCACAGCGTAATTTGCAGGATGCAAAGTTGATCCAACTGAGTAATGAAAACCGGTTCGATGTGGCTTATAAATCGATAATGCAAATGGCCAATGCGGCTCTTCAAAGTCGAGGTTATCGCACCTTGACCAGTAAGCCGGTGCATCATCAAACCATGATTCAGACTTTACCAAAGACGCTGAATATCTCTCACACTCAGATAATTGTTTTAGACGCTTTGCGTAAGCAGCGAAATGTTGCGGATTATTCCGGTGATTTGGTAACGGATGCTGTAGTGAATGAATGCATCATTCAAGCTGAAGCATTGTGGAAAATAATAGAAACAAAAACCTCCTTGGTAAACGAAAAATAATACTATGAACAATAAATCCATTAATTGGTATCCACTGGTCATCGTTATATTGCTGGCTGCTTTGGTGGCTGTATTTGCCGCATTGGTATTGGAAAA
>CAYRZQ010000124.1:0-2067 GCA_964428835.1 uncultured Comamonadaceae bacterium
ATGAGAGATGCAATAAAAAAATACCCAAGCGATGCTTGGGTATTTTGGGCGGCTAACGGCCAAGAGCGGACGTTGGCACTTAATGTAGGTTGGGTAGTAATACCCAACCTACGTGCTACTCCCCTTCAACGAAAAATAGTTACGCACCAAATCAATAATGGCTGTGAGCTACTCCCTACAAAAACACTTAGAAAGAGCAATTACGGCTGTTGGCACCAACTCACAAAATCAGTTATGTAATCGACATCGTGGACGACATCTTCAACAGGGTTTGAAGCGAGTTTTTGCTTAAACTTGAACCATTCACCTGTACTTTTAGCTTCGAGGCACAAGTGGGGTTCGATTGCTCCTGCCGCCCAAATCCAAATCGACTTGCTTTTTAATTCATCTCGGATCGAGCATAGGTGATGTAATGCTTCATTCTCAGCAGCAAGTAGCTCATAGACTTCCGATGCACGATGACTCGAAGATTTTTTTGGTAATCGGTCTTGCAATTCAAAACCATGGATAGGTTGAATTTTTTCTATGATATCCAAGCATGCATTTATATCTACGTTATCAGCGTCAATCAATTTTTGTTTTTTCGCAGCAGTAAATGCAAAGTCAAGATCTGCCAGCGCCTTAGCAGGTATATTCATCTCTTTTAGAATATTTAACATCCCGGGAATATTTCCTGCGCCTGTAGCAATTACCAATGCAAGCCTTGCTTCACCGAGAGATTTTCCACTGACGGCTTTAAAAAGCGATGGTAACACGTGTTTTTCCGTATCACCCTCTGCAATTAAAACCATATCGGAGAACAATATTTGCCCAAGATTATATGTATCGAATAGCAATCTTGCCTGCGCATCATGATTGCCTAGTACTTTTTTTATTGCATCAGCCAATCTTGTTTCAACTTTAGTCCCCACATCGTGTTTTCGCACAATGTTTGTTATGGGGATATCTTCCGGCTCGATCATAAAAGGAGAGTGCGTAGAAAATATTACTTGATACCCTTTTTGGGAAAGAGTTTTGAGCGATGATCTTATTTGCTCTATAGCTTGTGGATGAAGAAAGAGCTCGGGTTCATCAATAAGTAGCAGATTGGTTTTCCCTTCTTTTGTGACATCTTTTGTGATTTCTGACAAATGTCGAATTAATGTCATTTGAATCGCACGCTGTGCGCCGTGCCCCATGCTGCTAAAATCACGTGTTTTAATATTTCCCTTCTCGGAAACCTTGATAGTACCCTGTTTAAAAAGATCAGAAATTTCTGGTGTAGGTATATCAACGTGCAATTCAATGCCAGGAAAAAAATCACTAACCTTCTCGTTAATCGCGTCATCAAAATCGGATAAATCTTTAAGGCGTTCACTACCATTTAGATTTAATTTATTACCAACAGCAGATAATGCGGTAGAGAGCTCATCCAACTTAGTTTTCAAGATTTCTTTTTGCAAGTTTGCGATAAGCTTTCCAATAGTGTTTCCTGCTTTGAACTTAGAAACATCCTCTGCCGCATCCTCCATTGAATTTATAAAAGTTGGCTCAGGAAATAGAGTCGAAATAGCTTGTGGAATACCATTTGGGTTAACCCACTCGCCTAATTCATTACTAGGAGCTCTAACACCAAGAGTTGAGGCAGTTTTGCCTATCCCTTCCTGCCTAAATTGAATATGAATGCAACCATTTTCGATGTATGGCTGCAAACTCGCTTTCTGAGGTGCAGACAGATGAGACAAAACTTCATCATTGAGACCTGTTAGCACTGCAATGATTATTAATGGTTTCGTTATGTCATTAAAGCTATCTTCTCCAATGGCTTTTCCTTTTACCAAGGTATCTATTGCCTTAAGTATGTTTGTCTTTCCTGCATTGTTGTATCCAACAAGAGGCGAAAAACCTTCCAATTTAATTTTTAGATTTTTACAAGACTTAAAGTTGATTATTTCCAATTCACTAATAAGATGCATAGATTTCGTCCTTTGATATTTTTAATCAGATAAAAATTAAACGTCCGCTTTGGGCACATTACCGTCCTTCACTATGTTGGGGTTCGCAAGCTCACCGCCAACCTACCCGACA
>CAYRZQ010000125.1:0-2016 GCA_964428835.1 uncultured Comamonadaceae bacterium
GATGTCGTTGCTCGGGAAGTTGAAAGTCCTGCAACAATTGCAGTGTATTAAGAAAGGTAAATGTTTTCGGCAATCAATTTGTATAAGGTGTGTTCAATAATCGTCGAGTGATTTACTTCCGGTAAATCGTTCACATATCACATCAAACATTGTGAGATCCGCATAGCGAACAATCCACACACCAGCCTGGGCATTGTGCTTGTCTGGCTGTATTTTTATATCAAGTCCCGACAATTGCGATAACTGGTCTGAGAGTCGCTCCATCTCTCGTAACAGTCCAGCATCATTATTTTCTTTTAAACTTTTCCGAAATGTTTGAACACTAACGTGCTTGGCAATCGCTTTTCGGGCAACTGATTCCTGTTGTTTGGATGGTAGCCCTGCAATAGCACGAGCTAATGAGAAGGAAATTTTTCGGGAGAGGAATAAGTCTTTAACTGACTCATTGAGTTTGGCATTTAATCGAGCATGGTGACGAACGGTGTAATCCTTTAGATCTGATCGCCTTGCGATTTCAATTGGACGAAATCCTTCATTCAATAATTCACTAATGAGCTGAAATTGACTAACAGAATCCTGCTCCTCCTTTAACTGTTGAATTAGTTTTAAAATATAGGAGCTCATCTACTTTCAGCCCAGATTCAAATGATCAATAAGTTTCCAAATTCTTTGCTTGTTCAAGCGCACGCTCAGCAAATAAGTGTGTGTAATGCGCAATACACCTCTCAGATTGCAGGCGGCTATAAGTTGCTTCGGCACCCTCAATCAATGTGTAACGAACTAATCCCTTATTGACCTCCACGTTCATCTGGGTTGGGCATCCAAAAATATCTCCAGGCTCCAATAGCTTTGCCTCTACAGCTACTTTATGACCATCAGATTTACCGTATAACATGTAAATCCAATTGGCCTCTCCCATATCGACGACATACCCCTCGTAGGTGAATGACATATTTATTCCATCAAGAGTCATCTCGTGCGTGGGTGTCGTTTTTCCACAGCCCGAAATAAGCAACAGAACTGATAAAATTAAAGATCTATTCACAGACTCACCTCCCATACTCAACGGACAAATTTCTTGTTTGCATGTTGATATTCAGTATCCGAAAGTATCAACCTATAAAAAACGATTTATTCTTGTCCCGTGACACGTTTTCTATCCAATCTCTATAATGTTTTTTACCCCCCTTTTTTTAAGGCTGTCATCTTTGCAGCCGCCGGTGCGTTCTGCACCCAGTATTTACTGCGCATTCTCCCGCTTGATTTTTTCAGCCTTGAGTTCCTCAAGAATTGAGTCAGGAAGTTTCCCATATCATCTTTGAGTTTAACGATTCCATGATTACTAGCATGGAGCACCATCATGGCTTTTGCGATTTCAAAGGGTTCCAGTGATCTATCGAACTGATAAGTAATTTTCTTGCCATCGTCTTTATTTTTAAATTTCAGCTCGGCTTTGGTTCGCAGAGTGAAAGACATTTAATACTCCTTACGTCCCGTACAACTGATTCAGGATGTGAGCAACGTATTCACTATCCGGTAATGTCTTGAAAATTCGTTTGCCCATGGCATCAGCTTCCCGCTCGATTGACTCACCATAGGATTCACCATAAAACGTTTCCTTATGCAGTTCATGTAATTCAACCAACATCTTTCTCAACGTCTTAAACGCCGCATTGAGAGAAAGACGTATTCCATCGTATCCCGCTAACACAGGGTAATAATCAGGCGCGACCTTTTTCACATAATCCAACACCATCCGATTGTGCTCATGCCCTGCACTGAAAGGATGAATGCGCGTTAAGTGTGTCATTTGATACACCTGAGAAAACACCTTGCCACTACGCCACTCCAACGCAGCTGCACTGCGGGTGTGATTCAGTAGAATTTCGGCCAATCCCATCGACTTGATCTTTTCAGCTTCCACACGATCACGGCCAGTTTTTAGGTTGAGAGCCAAGTAAAGCAATGCGCAGTCACAACCTGCCGCCTCAGCGCTTAATCGCTGTTGCTCAACCA
>CAYRZQ010000126.1:0-1909 GCA_964428835.1 uncultured Comamonadaceae bacterium
CGACGAATCAAGCAAATTAATAATAATCGACTCACCATAAATCTCAAGCCTATTTACTAGGTTACTAAGAAAAACTACCTAATATGCCATTAGATATTTTTAAACGTGGCACAGAATTATTTGCAACCTATGTTGTTATATTCCTTCAGAGAATAGGCAACCAGATCACGCTCAATGTTATTAATCACTATTGTGTAGTCCAGCGCTGTGGATTCTCGCAGCATTCCATTAATTTCCGCATCACTTATTGCCCTTCGAAGAAGAAGTGCTGCTGACTCAATCTGCTCTTTTTCAGCAAATTGTTGCTCCATAGAGCGAAGCTTATGAGTGTCCAATTACAATTCCTAGCAATGCAAATCCTGTCGCAAGAAGTGATGTAACAGAGGCAATGTCACGCATTCCTTGATTAAGAGGCGAAAAATGAGTGGCGATTGCAGCAATTAAAAGCAGAAATGAAAATAGGATTAACGTTGGATGTAGTATTTTAATTGTGTTCTTCATGGAGCCGATGCCTCAGGAGCGTTAGCATTTTTTTCAATCAATAGATTTATGGGGCAATTTCGGGATGGGTTGATGAATTCGCCATTACGCAAGCGAATTCGACGATCCACTAACTCATCCATAGAATAAATTCTGGGCTGTTCAGGGTAGGCAGTTCCAGGAGGTTGGGTATTTCGTGATACTTCTTCAGCAGTAAACTCGCCCCAGATCTCAACATCCTCGATACATCCGTAATGTTTGAAAACGCTCCGTAAGCTGGTCGCAACTGACCATTGCTCACCCTGCAAAAATAAAGCTTTATAAATTGGAAGCGCCTCTTGGATATTCCCTTGCATGGTCATTGCGTTGGCTTTGAGAAATAAAGCTTCAGGGACTTGTCCCGTGTAAAGAACCATCACTGAAGACACTTTTAAATCCAAACCACGCTTCAAATCGGATGCTGCAGAAAAACCCTCAGAAAACAAAAGGTCAACATGATTGTTAGTCGCAAGTGCTTCAATAAATATTTGCTCGTTATCGCTGGGACAATCCCATGTATTAACTAATGCATAGCATTCGGCTAGCTTATCCAGTGCAAATTTGGCGTTTTCCATTGTTTGATTAGCAATGTATTGTCGAATGGCCGTGTTGCTGGTTTCTACACTTTCATCCCTTACGCGATCATCACGAAAAAATCCGTAATAGACATAAGCACCAAAAAATGAAACGACGACTACAGCGATGACACCATTAAAGAGGAAATCCATTATCCGGTTTTTTAGAGGACGAGTGATCATAGTTGGTCTTCCTTCTTGCGGCGGAAGACACGATATAGTGACGAAACAGCATAAACGCCAATCACAAGCGACACCCACCAAATAACGAGGCGCGCAATGAAAGTTTGTTCTTTGGGTGACTCGGGCACATTAGATACTTTTGCCTGCAATGTGCTATCACCTGTAGTCTTTCTGGACAAATCAATAACCAGAATCTGATCTACCTCTGATTTAAATTCGGCCAATTCTTGGCGACTTGGATTCGGGGTTTCCTTCAAGAAATTGACCAGTTTTGATTTCACTTCTTCTGATGAAGACTGTTCAACCCTAGAAACCAGCATTTGTATATCGTCACTGGATGCTGGGCTATTCTGCCAAAACGCTACTCCCACCAGCAGAATACATAACATCATCATTACGGCCGAGCCACTCATAATTCATCCCTCTAAAACTAAAAAAGGCCACCACATGAGTGGCCAAAAGCGATCACGCCAGCGATCAAAAAAAGCCACTCATTGCAGATGCAGTTTTTGAATAAATGAGAGGAGCTGCTTCCTCCAGCTTCAAGTTCGCTTTATTCGCGGTAGTCACAATACGTGTGCGGTATTCCTTCATGTTGCTGGTCTCGTCAATGCTTTGCTGGGTATAACCAG
>CAYRZQ010000127.1:0-1859 GCA_964428835.1 uncultured Comamonadaceae bacterium
TTTTATCAATCAAGCGCAATTAAATAGTGTGGGAAAAATGGGGCAGGATTTTTATTGTTTTACAACGGATTTGGTTGAGTTGGCAAGACCATAATTTATCGTTTATTTACCAAAGAGAAGCTTAGTATGTTGGATGGGTTAAATCACATCACGATTGCAGTCAGTGATTTAGATAAATCATTCGATTTCTATACACAAATGCTGGGTATGACTCCGCATGTTCGTTGGAATCGCGGTGCTTATTTGAGTTTGGGCGGAACTTGGTTTTGCCTATCGTGTGACACCCCGAAGCCAAGTCAAGATTACAGTCATATCGCGTTAAGTATTTCGGAAGAAAATTTTTTTCTTTTTGTGTCCCAGTTGCGCGCAGCGGGTGTTACAGAATGGAAAGAGAATAAAAGTGAAGGTCAATCCGCTTATTTCCTTGATCCTGACGGCCATAAGCTTGAAGCCCATTGCGGTACCTTGGCAAGTCGATTAGCTGCATTGCGTGAAAATTCCTATCAGGGGTTGGTGTGGCTAAATTGAGCTTAATCGAACGATGCGGAATTAATTAATGGCTATCTACAATCAAATTGGCGTTGGTTATGACCTCTCGC
Organism: uncultured Comamonadaceae bacterium; assembly: GCA_964428835.1. Classification (GTDB taxonomy): domain Bacteria; phylum Bacteroidota; class Bacteroidia; order Flavobacteriales_D; family Sanyastnellaceae; genus JAIXWP01. Next base: position 600 of record CAYRZQ010000127.1, read on the forward strand.
GCCAGGCTGACCCACAATTGCTCGATATTATGGCTCGTTTGTTGATGTTGAGAGAAGGTGGCGCATATGTAGATATAGGCTGCGGTACTGGAAACTATACAGTTGAGCTTTCCCGTTTGGGGGGTAAATGGAGTGCGTTTGATCAGTCTGAGCTAATGATTGCGGAGGCTAAACTAAAGAGTTCCGGTGTTGGGTGGGATGTATGTGATGTTGAACGGACTATTTATAAACAAAATAGCTTCCACGCTGCACTTTGTTCTTTAGCAATTCATCACTTTCAAAATTTGGAATCCGCATTTTCAGAAGTGGACAGAATACTATATCCCTCAGGGCGATTTGTTATTTTTACATCTACGCCTGAACAAATGCAGGGGTATTGGCTTAACCATTATTTTCCTCAAATGCTTGCGCGGTCAATGGCGCAAATGCCATCCAAAAGTAAAATTGAGCAAGCGCTGGTCCAAGCAAAGCTAGAGTTGGTTGGATATGAAACATATGGTGTATCCAAGGAGCTAAAAGACCTTTTTCTCTATAGCGGTAAATTTAAACCTGAAATATATTTGTCCGCATCGGTAAGAGCGGGAGTTTCATCTTTTCGGAATTTTTGCTCAGACGAAGAGTTAATAGAGGGGTTGCAGCGGCTTTCTATGGATATTTATTCTGGAACCATCCATAAGCTTATTCAACAATATGAAAATAATATTGGTGATTATGTTTTTGTTGTCGCTGAAAAATCTCGGTAAGTGAATTTAGCCAAGGAAAAATTATGATAAAACAAGTTGGTGAAACGATTATCAGGGCAAAACACAAAGCTAGTTGTCACTGCGGTGCGGTGGAATTGGAGATTGATTTGCCTGATGGCATTGTTGATCCGCGCCGTTGTGATTGTTCTATTTGTCGGCGAAAGGGTGCTGTCGTTGCTTCTGCCTTGTTGTCGGGAATTAGGGTTATAAAAGGTGAGGATGTGCTAAGGCTTTACCAATTCAACACGCATCAAGCGAAACACTATTTTTGTTCTGTGTGTGGTATCTATACCCACCACCAGCGTCGATCTAATCCAGAGCTTTACGGATACAATGTAGGATGTTTGGAAGGGGTTAATCCTTTTCTTATTCCCAATGTGCCGGTTAATGATGGTGTTAATCATCCGGCGGATCGACAGTAAGTATTTCCTTTTCTGCTAATTGCGTACCGCCAGCAGTGTCAGCCCCGTCCATTTTTTAAATGCGCGCCGCAGGTTGGCGACATCATGAAAATGTA
>CAYRZQ010000128.1:0-1654 GCA_964428835.1 uncultured Comamonadaceae bacterium
GTATTCGTTGAGCGTGGTGGCACCAATGCATTGTATTTCACCTCTTGCCAAAGCAGGTTTGAACATATTACTGGCATCAAGCGAGCCACTTGCCCCACCAGCACCCACAAGAGTATGGATTTCGTCGATAAACAAAATTACCTCTGGTGATTTTTCGAGCTCACTCATAACCGCTTTCATGCGCTCTTCAAATTGTCCCCGATATTTGGTTCCAGCAACTAATGACGATAAGTCGAGCGTTACGATTCTTTTATTGAACAAAACTCTGCTCACCTTTTTCTGATGAATTCGTAGAGCAAGGCCTTCAGCAATAGCTGTCTTACCCACCCCGGGTTCACCTATTAGAATGGGATTGTTCTTTTTTCGACGACTTAAGATTTGAGAAACGCGTTCGATTTCCTCATCTCTTCCAATAATTGGGTCAAGTTTACCTTCTTCAGCTAATTGTGATAAGTCTCGACCAAAATTATCTAATACTGGTGTGCGTGATTTGGACGCACCTGGCTTTCGAGGTTGGTCAAACGACTTTTTGTCGTCTTCTCCATAGGTTTCATCAAAAGAAGCTTTTGGGGTTTCTTGACGTTCTCTGCCATCTATCATAGCATCCATCTCTTCTTTCACTATTTCATAAGTAATGTCAAACTTCTCAAGAATTCTTGTTGCCAAACTATCTTCTTCTCTCAGAATTGAGAGAAGTAAATGAACAGTTCCTATCAATTCACTTTTGAATATTTTGGCTTCTAAGAAAGTTATCTTCAATATTTTTTCAGCTTGTTTGGTCAAAGGAATATTTTCGGCATTTACCATACTTACCGAAGTAGTACCCTTAATAGCATCTTCGATTGATTTTTTTAGACGATTTAAATCAACCCCCAAACTTTTGAGTGTTTTTATTGCTTGACCATCTCCTTCTCTTATTAACCCCAATAATAAATGACAGGGGTCTATATAATCGTGACCTAGACGGATTGCCTCCTCTCTACTGTAAGAGATTACATCTTTAACCTTGGGTGAAAACTTAGCATCCATCTGATATCCTTTCAAATTAACATTCGCGTTGTGCTAAAATAACAAGTTTGTAACGCAAAAAATTGCATCCGACTTAAAGCTATTTTCCACAACTGTTTATTCCATAAACGAACAACTACTTGAATGGTTCAACAAAAGCTCCAAAATGAAAAGAGCCTCCCGTAGGAGGCTCTTTTAAGGACTGAAGATTATTGCCTTACAATGAACCGTTCAACCACATAACTACCATTTCCTTGGACTTTGAGGAAGTACATTCCCTGCATTAAGCCTGTGATGTTCATGGGGTGGCGTTGGTTCCCTTTTTCCAAATGAATAAATTCTCTTTGGATAATTCGCCCTGTCATATCAGAAATTGACAATTCTAATTTTTCAGCAGTCTCCAGATTCAAATCCAAGGTAAAGTTGCCTGAATTAGGATTAGGGTATATCCTTAAGCTTCTAACGTTACTGTTAACAGGCATTACCGAGGAGCCACTGCCAGAACTGAAACCTGAGATGTCATTTAGTGAACGAGGAATTAGTTTCCAGTTTCCAAAATTGAAAGTTAATATTCCACGTATGAAGTTTAACTTTTCATTTTCTACAAGTGAATCCACATTGAAGTTCTGTGGAAATGCAGGACTAG
>CAYRZQ010000129.1:0-1622 GCA_964428835.1 uncultured Comamonadaceae bacterium
TTTACGTCATGCATCAGGGAAATGTAATTGCCAGTGGTACACATCAGCAACTATTGGCAAACTGCAGCTACTACGCCGAGTTGTCGAGAAAAAATTTGGAAGACAATTAAATTAATCTAAACAGCAGAACGAGTATAGATCACACAGGCAGGTATTTAGGTAGCGCATAATAATTTGAGATTGGCGCCTTTACCTATTCAAAACAATCGACCGCATTATTCTTTCGTAATCTTCAGAACCTGAATGCCGAAAACGATCAAAACTCACTGTTTGCAATCGCTCAAATGTATCAATCGCAAACTTCCAAAGGCCTGAAGAAATAACCAACTTATCTTCCTCACCACCGAGCGATTTATATTCAAGCAACTGATTCAATGCTGTAATCTCTTCAACGGGTATATAAGCTTTCACCAGAATATCAAATAACACTGGTGGAACTTGTTTTTGGTCGCAGATAAACTGTGCACAGAGTACAGCGCGTAGGCCATATAAAAAATATTTTGCATTGCTAGCCGTTGCTTCATCTAAAAATTTACGTTTAGCAAGAGAGATGTAGTGATAAAAAGCGGCGGCGGGATTAAATTCCTGCGCAGCGAAATTTCTCAAAGCAAAATGTTTTTCAATATGTGACCGATAAACAACTGGGGAATTTAACCATTCCTGTAATACTGCATTACCTTTGTATAAAAGACTTAAACATTTTCCTATATCCCAACCCCCTGCATCCAGATCGCCTTGCATGGAAATATCGATGGTATCTTTTCGATCAAAGGGCGTTATGTACCAATCTTTTTCATGATAATAAATAAACCGAACATCATAATCACTATCAACCGAAGGGAATCTCCATGCGCGGCTACCACTTTCGACGGCATGAATAATTTTTACATTTCGTTCGGTTTCAATATTAGCAAGCAGTGAAAGAATAGCTTCTGTTTTTTCTTGAGAAATAACACTCATTACGAATCTCCTTATTTAAAGTCTATCGACAATTCGTTGAATATCTTTTATGGCTTGCGCATATTTATCAGCCACTTGAATAACAGCATCCAAAGATCCGTAATGCTGCTCAAGACAACTCAGCAGTAAGGTTTTGATTGCTGCTGTATCCGGTTGCGCTGGCAACTTACTTTGAAGATACAAATGTTCCAAATGTTTTTCTTTTTCAAAAAAATAGTTTTCGACTTGCTCCTGACTCCAGTCACCACGACGAATGGCCTTGAGTTGATCACTATTTCGATCCAACTCCAGATTCTCCTCTGCCATGATTTGTTCAACTTCATTTAACAAACGCACGACGTGATAGGCAAATTTAACGTCATATCCGAATTCTTCAATTAAATGAACACGCTTGCCTTCGGGCTGTTTGGTTTTCATTTTATGCATTTGCGTGTAGGCGTAACCTTTGAAAGTAGCCCAGCAACCCTTATGTAAAAACAGTTTTCTTCTCTCGCGAATCATCTCACCGACTGCAGTTGTGTAAAGTACACATCGGCGCGGAACAAAAAGTGAATCAATAATATTGGGATTACAATCTGCTAAAAGTCGAAAATATTTTACGATGGAATATAGGGTAATATCGTATTCACGCCCTTTACCACCCAAAGCGTTCTTATCTTGAA
>CAYRZQ010000130.1:0-1612 GCA_964428835.1 uncultured Comamonadaceae bacterium
ACATATCAGTTTCAGCTCCATTTTCATTTCTTAAAGCTTTCTTTATATTTGTTTTTGGCCTTATAGCTATTCAAATAGCGGGGCACGCAGAAATTTTTCATTACTCTAATTATTATCAGTATCAATCAACATTTGTGAAGATTGTTGTTATATTTCTATCTGCCATTACACTGCCAACGGCATTTTTTACTCTGTATATATTGGAACGATATCAAGCAAATATATATGAATCGGTATCAGATCAAATTCCAAAGTCAGAAATGTCACATCATCCAAATCCAAGGGCGCTCGCCGCGCTGACCTTGGCTTCAATTGCGTTCTCTTTTGTCAAGAGCTTCTTTGAGTATTACGAATTAGTTATGTTGCTGGAGATCGCAATATCGTGGCTTGTGGTTTACTTAATTTTCAATCCGCAGTTCATTCCGCATGGTACTTCGAATGAAGAGGCTGCAAAATGAAAATACGCTCCCTTACATCGTCATCCTTAGGTCTAGAAGGAAAAGAAATACGTTTTGGACCAGGCGTTACCATAGTACGGGGCGCAAACGGCTCCGGCAAAACGATCGTCGCAGAATTGGTTTCACTGCTTGGCCACCTCTCAATTTTACAAGTCATCCGCGATAGGGCCTATGAGGCCTCTCTTGGTGATCCCCTTGCCGTGCTCAAGATCGAGCTGGGTACAAACGACATAGAGGCCTTAAAAGTTGTTGTTGATGCTCTAGCCGACCCATCCTCATCGTGGCTCGAAAGAAGACTGTCGGGTACAAATCAAGAGGACGTCCTTTTGCCCACCCAAGCATCGTCTGATACCATTTCCAGCTTATTCAAAGCTGCCTTTTCGAATGTAGACAGCGACAAGATAGGCCTTGTAGCTTCGAACGAAGAGATAACTGTCAATTTCTACCGAGTATTTTCCGACACAGATAGAACTAAACCGCTGGATATTAAAGAGATTTTGGCGAAGGATGAGCTTCTAGAGCAGCATATCGGTTTTTCAGCTTCGGTGGGTGGTGAGGATGTTTCGTCAGTTCTTCAGGCGCTGATTGCTTGGAACCGACCGAGAATTGTTAGCGAGAAATCTAAGACGGAGCATTCCGAACTGAAATGGGCACTGACTCCAAGGTTCTTGCTTTCTCAATTGGGTATTGATCCAGCGCGGTCTGTAACGGTCGACCCCGATGGATTCACAACCCCGGGATTGGTGGGGTATGTGAACACAGATATGTATGATTTTGGAGCGGGGGTAGACATCCGAGAAAGCCCAAAAGAGCTGCGAAAACACATGACCCAGACGATAATCGATAGACTTCAAATAATAAAAACGTCGAATGTCAATTCGTATCCAGTATCTCACGAATTACTCAAGCGGCCGCCAAATAAGTTCCCTATACAAAGAAAGGACGACGTAATAAATCGCTGGAAAAGAGTATTTTCTGATAATCACCCATTGCGAACTGGTCAGGCTGAAAGAGGAGTAGATGGGAATTTACATTGGTGTTCCAACGATGATGATCGAGAGTTTGTTAGCTCCGGTGAGAATCAAGCTTTTTTTATTTTATCTTATTTGGAAAATTTGCACTTCAAAGACTCAATTACAGTCCTTGATGAACCT
>CAYRZQ010000131.1:0-1583 GCA_964428835.1 uncultured Comamonadaceae bacterium
TACGCAATTCTCAATCAGTTTTGACTTGACTGCATACTTCGTCATGCCGGTCAACCGCATTCCCAACAGCATGCTCCAACAAACTATAACACATCAACAGAAGGGCAGATCTCCAAGGTGTCATCCGTTTTGAAAAGTCTGGCACGTGATTGGTCTTTCGAGGGTCGAGCTGAGCGGAATATGTGTTATGTGCCGATTATCAATGCCGTTAGGAAATATGTATCGAGGATACAATCACCATCGGTAGGCGGTATTCGCAAACCTTCGCGAATTTGTGTTCCCGGGGCTGGGGTTGGTAGACTTATGTGTGAGCTTTCTGCACTTGGGTACACTGTTCAAGGCAATGAATTCAGTTTACATATGCTTCTTGCGTCAGACTTTATTTTGAATGGCTCTGTGAGGGCCGATCAGCCTTTACAAATCTCTCCGTGGTTACTGGAGACCAGAAACTCGCACTCGTCAGTAGATCAATTCCGGACGGTTTCAATACCAGACAGAGATGCTTTTGAGATTATTTCATCGAGCGCGCACATCATTAGTAGAGATAATGAACTTGCTGAGGATCCCGACTTTAGTATGGCTGCTGGTGATTTCGCTACTGTGTACAGTTCGCCGAGTGAATTCGCTATGTGGGACTGTGTTGTAGCATGCTTTTTCCTGGATGCTAGCCCTTGCGTAATTGAATATCTTCAAGTTTGTTATCAAATGCTTCGTCCCAACGGATACCTAATTTCTTTTGGCCCTTTGCTGTGGCATTGGTCAGGCCCTGTCATGATGGATCAGTCCCTCCAGGAGTATCAGAATCGGTATCGTCATTTAGATCCGAAGTACCTTCATTCTGTTGACTTCAATCTGGAAGACATCAAAGAAATCCTGGTTAATATAGGTTTCGAAATAATTGAATGCAGTCCAGGACATGCGGCCATGTACACGGCAGATCGACGATCGATGATGAATACCGAGTACCAGTGCGTTAATTTAGTTGCTCGAAAGAGTTTATGAGATATCTCTTCGTAGAGGTTATATAGACAAATCTCTGCGGAATAATAATTGTCAATTCATAGTAAGTTTGCCAATTTCGCAAATATTGTCCCGAGTGGCCACCAGTTACATTTTTATGGATTTTCCCGAAAGGGATCATACCATACTAGAGTCTATTCATCGCAATTCCGAAAGGCATTGTACATCCAAATAAGATTCAATGAAGGGTGACTGGAATAGCAATATCGACGATCACAGCCACCTTATTGTGTAAATTTTTACGATATGTGTGGTCCTTATCTGACGCAAACAATTCGTATCTAACGTTCCTTTTTCACGTATGACTGATTTTCACAGACAAAAAAATGGTTTTCTCCTTTAAAATATTCAAAATCGAAAAGCTTTATACTCCAAAACTTTGAAACCGCATAACTTCTTCTTATTTAAATATAATTTTGTGAAAATCTAGTAGCAGGAAAAAGTATAGAAGCATTACTACAACTTGACTTCGTTTTCCGAATTCAAAATGTCTAAACCAGAGTGAGCTTCAAATTTTTCGACTAGTACTTGTACCGGAGCGAAGCTTTGGATCGTTTCTCTCA
>CAYRZQ010000132.1:0-1539 GCA_964428835.1 uncultured Comamonadaceae bacterium
GATTGGCGTTGTTTTGGATATTTCATTTCATCTCAAAATTTAAAAATATTGAGATGTGGGTGGATCTGCTCTATATTTCATCTCAATATTTTGATTTTTTGAGATGAATTGAGATGATCAAGCGGCCGCCTGATACCAGTAAGCTACCTGAAGATCTGTGGGCATATGTTTGTGAGCATTTTGAAGCCGAAATTCTCGATTACCTGAACTTTTGGCAAGTTGTAGACCTGAAAGGGCGATATCTCCATTACGATGAATTCCGATATCGCATCCCCAAGCATTTAAATCCAGATTTAGCATGGGCTTTAACAAAAAAGGCGCGCAAGCCAACTCAGCAGTTTCTTATTGATTTTGGCGAAGGCTCAAATATAAGTAAGTATGTTGAGACTTCCCTCATTCAAAAAACCAAAACTTTAGTCGATCAATCTGCCACTACCGCCGCATTAGAGTGGGCTAACAAAAAAGTAGGCGAAGGGCAGAACATCGCTTACATGCTAGAGGATTTGATTGAAGACGAGGCGATAAGTAGTAGCCAGCTAGAGGGCGCGGCTACCACTACATTGGTAGCGAAAGAGATGATCAAGCGTAAGCGTGAGCCGCGCAGCATGGATGAACGCATGATTATTGGTAATTTTAAAATGATGCATTTTGTATGGGATAAACGACTGCTTCCGCTCACGACTGATTTAATAAAAGAGCTTCATGCAATTGGCGTTGGCGGTATAGATGACGGGAAATACACCCCGGGAATTTTTCGCGTGACGGATAATGTGGTTGTCGAGGATAGCGATGGAAATATAGTTCATCAGCCACCACCAGCTGCAGGGCTTGAGGAGCGCTTGCAGTTATTATGTCATTGGGTGAATACAGATCACGACGATATTGAAAGTCAAAGCTATATTCATTCTTTGGTAAAAGCGATTTGCATTCATTTTGCAATAGGATACGAACATCCATTTAATGACGGTAATGGCAGGGTTGCGCGGGCATTGTTTTACTGGTTTATGTTTAAAAAAGATTATGGTGCCTTCCGCTATATATCGATTAGTAATCTATTAAAAGAAGCGGCTACACAATACGGAAAATCCTATTTGTATACTGAAACTGATGAGATGGATATGACCTATTTCATTGATTATCAATGTTCGGTGATTCTGCGTGCGGTTGCTGCGTTCAAAATTCACTGCCAAAAAACCGTTGAAAGTATTGAGTCATTTGATACATGGTTATTTAACAGCGGCGTTTATGGAAAACTCAGTGGGAAACAAAGAATTGTTTTTCAAGTTGCAAAAAGCAGTCCGAATACCATTTTTACAGCACGATATGTAGAAGAAAAATTACACTGCTCTTACAACACAGCAGCTACTGTTTTAAATGGTTTGGTCGAACTAAATCTCTTTGATAAACACAAAGATGGCAAAGAGTGGATTTATTCATTGCGTGATAAACAAGACATCCAGAAAAACTGGATTTCTTAAATATTTTTAGGGATTCCCATATGACCATGAACTGGAACCAATTGCTGTGCGCAGACCGTTT
>CAYRZQ010000133.1:0-1525 GCA_964428835.1 uncultured Comamonadaceae bacterium
ACAACTATCAATAATAATTTATTATTATCTTATAATTTATGGTTTTTAATGAAAGAGGTTTTTAGAGCAGATCCGGGTACACGTAGAATAAAGACTGAAAGGCTGTAGTTGATGGTCACCCAAAGGTTGCACGCAGGAGGTCAAATTGAGAGACTGTATGAAAGATGTACGACAGCCGAGCCAACAATATGCAAACACTCAAACAAATCATCCATGAGGTTGCTGAGCAACTTCCGGAGCAAGCGACACTAACCGACGCTATTTATTCACTCTACGTGCGTCAAAAAATAGCCGAAGGACTAAGCGACCTGGATGAAGGCAGAATGTTCACCCAAGAGGAAGTTGAACAGAAATTTTTAGCTAAGAACGCTTAACCCTTAAGGATAAAAACAAGGATGAAAGTCATTTGGTCCGCAAGAGCGGTGATGGATCTGGAAGATATTCAAGCCTACATTGCACAGCACAACGCCCCCTATGCTCTAGTATTTGTGACTCGGCTGCTGGAAGCCACTCGCCACCTACCAGAATTTCCGCTAAGCGGCAGGGTTATGCCTGAAGCTCAACAGCCTGATATCCGGGAATTACTTTTTCAGGACTATCGAATTGTTTACCGTGTAAAAACAGCGCAAATAGAAATAGTCACGGTGGTGCATGGGAGTCGGAATTTTGAAGCTCTAAACATAATCTAAATCTCGATAGTTTATTTTTTAAAAAGCATCGCATTAAGAGCAATGCCTGCTGTAACTATCTCATTTTTTGTCTTGAGAATTTTTTCTAAAATTTCCTCTGACCATTGCTCCTGATATGTCTTACCACGGTATTCAAAAGCACTGAACTTGACACCAGACCTGTCTTCAAAAAAATCAACTTGTGACTTGAATTTAACCAAAGATCGATGTTTAGAGAGATTCGCAAAAGCATTAATATAAGAAAACCCATCTCCATTTATAATTTCATTTATAGCACTTTTTAATTCACCTTCCGGTAATATTTTACCAACCCTATGAATGTTGCATGCTTCTTCACTCAAATCTTTTTCGAGTAATAGCCCCCTAACCAGTTGGGAAAACAAATCATACAAAGATCTCACTGTGTAAATGGCAGCTACAGTGTTTGCTTCGTTTACAATTTTTGCAATTTGATATTCCTCATTATCAGTTGAACTACCAAGGATGCGCCTTAACTGAATTGGATCTACATTTTCGTTAGAACTATGAAAAGAAGTCAGTGAATCCCTAGCCGTGGAAAAATGATACCGAAATATAAAGATACCTCGATCTATAGATGAAACCACATCAAGCAAATATTGATCCTTATTTCTGTTGAACACTATAAAGTCACGTAGATCCTTCAAGCTCCAAGAAGCAGACATAAAGCCCTCATCAATTCATTAATATTTTGAGAAGTTTAAAGTAATACTTAAGACTTACAAAACCTCCACCTGCAGCGGAAAATTCAGCGCGCAACCTCCAACAAAATCCTTAACCTTGCCCTCGTAATAAAGGTCGCCCTTGTGTTGGCCGGG